>DASUGU010000091.1:0-36453 GCA_036273855.1 Pseudonocardiaceae bacterium | reverse complement strand
AGCGTCCCGGACGTTCCAGCCCTCGCCGGACCAAACGGCGCTCACATCGCTACCCGGCCCGCAAGGACGCACCCGCCAGCTGCCGGGTCCATCACGAGATCACCCTGCAACCATGCCGCTAAAGGAAGCGCCATTGGGGCTCGGCCCCAGTGTCAGAGGCGGAGCCGCCGTATGCGCGCTTTCCGCGCATACGGCAGCCCCAGCGGTGTAGCCCCGACGGGATTTGAACCCGCGCTACCGCCTTGAGAGGGCGGCGTCCTAGGCCGCTAGACGACGGGGCCTTGACTGCGTGAGCGTACCTGGGAGGGTTTTGCTCGCTTGGCTGGGGTACCAGGACTCGAACCTAGACTAACTGAACCAGAATCAGTCGTGCTGCCAATTACACCATACCCCAACAGGGATCTTGGGCCGTGGCCGTGGGCCGTGGACCAGTCCGGCTGTCGGTGGAGAATGGTAGTGCACGGGGGGTGGTTGGTGGAAATCGGGCCATCCAGTGAGTGGGCCGGGTCAGGTGAGGACCAGGTCCAGGTCGCAGACCAGCAGTTCGGGGAGTAGTTCGAGGCTGGTGATCATGGCTATGCCGGCGGGTAGGGCGCCGTCTATCGGGCCTGTCCTGTTCAGCCAGACGCCGCTCAGGCCGGCGTCTCTGGCGCCGATGGCGTCGGTGTCCAGGCGATCACCGATGTGGGCCACCTCGGCTGGTGGGTAGCCGAGGCGGGCGCAGGCGGTGTGGAAGATCACGGGGTCGGGTTTGGCGGCGCCCAGTTCGCCTGCGATGACCACCTCGTCGATGTAGGCGGCGACGCCCAGGTCGGCCAGCTTGGCGCGTTGGTAGGCGCCCGAGGCGTTGGTGACGACGGCCACTTTGACGCCGACGGCGTCCAGCCATTCCAGGCACGGGAGGGCGTCGTCGAACAGGCGCCAACCGTTGCGCATCGCGCTTTCCCGGAAGCCTTCCCTGGTCCTGGCCTCGTGCTCGCTGAGCGTCTCGCCCAGGCAGGCGAAGAATTCCCTGGTGCGCTGCCAGAGCATGGTGGGCGAGTCGATCTCGCCGGCGACGACCCTGGCGACGTGTTCGTCGGTGACCTGCTGCCACAGTGGCCAGGCGTTGTCGTGGCCGATCATGGACCGCAGGGCCGACCTGGCGGACGCGCTGTGGTCGACGAGCGTGTCGTCGACGTCCAGGCAGACCGCCCGGCAGACCGGGCGGTCCTCGGATCTACCGGGTACCGGGTCGGCCTGGTCTCCGGTCCGCTGGCCGGAATCGGACACGGTGCGGGCGGAGGCTGGCGTCACTCGGGAGAGGTTATGCCCGAGTCAGTTGGCTCCGATTCGTCCAACGCGGTGAAATTCGGTGCAACTGGTTCGGTCCAGATGTTTACGAAGTGAACCCGTCGTGCGGTCAGTGCGGTGCGGCCGCGCGGCGCAACCTCCCGATTGTGCGTTCCCTGCCCAGGGCGACCATCGACTGGTACAGCGGCGGTGACACGGTACGGCCGGTGACCGCGACGCGCACGGGTGCGAACGCCTTGCGTGGCTTGAGGCCCAGGCCGTCGACGAGTGCTGCTTTCAGTACTTCCTCGATGCCCTCGGTGGTCCATTCGGGTAGCTGCTCGAGCGCGCTGATGGACGCCGCCAACGCTGGCGCCGCGTCCGGTCCCAGTGCCTTGGCCGCCGAATCCGGTTCCGGGGTGAACGTTTCCTCGTCGGTGTACAGGAAGCGCAGCATGCCGCACGCCTCGGACAGGACCGAGATCCGCTCCTGGACATCGGAGGCCATGTAGCGCAGCACATCCAGCGCCGCCGCGTCCGGATCCGCCGGCAGCAGGCCGTCGGCCACCAGGTAGGGCAGCACCCGTTCGACGAACTCAGCCGTGGGCAGGGCGCGCAGGTGCGCGGCATTGATGGCTTCGGCCTTCTTCAGGTCGAAACGCGCCATGTTCGGGTTGACCTTGGTGACGTCGAAGGCGTCCACCAGTTCCTGCACACCGAACACGTCGCGGTCGTCGGCGATCGACCAGCCCAGCAGGGCCATGTAGTTGATCAGGCCCTCGGGCAGGAAGCCCCGGTCACGGTAGAGAAAGAGGTTGAACTCGGGGTCCCGCTTGGACAGCTTCTTGTTGCCCTCGCCGCGGACCAGCGGCAGATGACCGTACAGCGGCGCGAACTCGGCGACGCCGATCCTCCGCAGCGCGGCGAACAACGCGATCTGCCTCGGCGTGGAGGGCAGCAGGTCCTCGCCGCGCAGGACGTGGGTGACGCGCATCATGGCGTCGTCCACCGGGTTGGTCAGCGTGTACAGCGGGTTGCCGTTGGCCCGCACCAGAACCGGGTCGGGCACGGTGCCGGTGCGGAAGGTGATCTCGCCGCGCACCAGGTCGGTGAACGTGATGTCCTCGTCCGGCATGCGCAGCCGCAGCGACGGTTGCCGACCCTCGGCGCGGAACGCGGCCCGCTGCTCGTCGGTCAGGGCGCGGTCGTGGTTGTCGTAGCCGAGTTTCGGATCGCGGCCCGCGGCGCGGTGGCGGGCGTCGACCTCCTCGTTGGTGGAGAACGACTCGTACAGCTCGCCCGCGTCCACCAGGCGGGCGACCACGTCGGCGTGGATGTCGCGCCGCTCACTCTGCCGGTAGGGGCCGTGCGGGCCGCCGGTGTCCGGGCCCTCGTCCCAGTCCATGCCGAACCAGCGCATCGCCTCGACGATCTGCTGGTAGCTCTCCTCCGAGTCGCGGGCCGCGTCGGTGTCCTCGATGCGGAACACCAGCTTGCCCTTGTTGTGCCTGGCGAACGCCCAGTTGAACAGGGCGGTGCGCATGAGCCCGATGTGCGGGGCTCCGGTGGGCGACGGGGAGAACCTGGCGCGGACGACGTCGGCGCCGGGCGGCAGAGGCGTACTCATAACCCGATCAGCCTATCCGGCCCGGATTGCCTTGACACACCGGACGGTCAGCGGGATCGTAGTGTTATTCAACTGCCGTTGAAATAGGGTGATGACCATGGAGCGGACCACGTGCGTGGTGGCCGGCGGCGGGCCGGCCGGGATGGTGTTGGGGTTGCTGCTGGCCAGGGCCGGCGTCGACGTCACCGTCCTGGAGAAGCACGGCGACTTCCTGCGGGACTTCCGTGGCGACACGGTGCATCCCACGACCCTGCGGCTGCTGGACGACCTCGGCCTCGGCGACCGCTTCCGCGCGCTGCCGCAGAGCAGGCTGGAGCGGCTGGAGTTCCCCGGGCCGCACGGCGAACCCGTGGTGGCGGGCGATTTCGGCGTGCTGCCCGGCAAGTACAACTACGTCGCGATGGTGCCGCAGTGGGACCTGCTGGACATGCTCGCCGCCGCGGCCAAGGAAGAACCGACGTTCCACCTGCGGATGAACACCGAGGCCACCGAGACCATCACGGCGGGCGGCCGCGTGGTCGGCGTCCGCTACGGCACCAGCGACGGCACCACCGGCGAGCTGCACGCCGACCTCACGGTCGCCGCGGACGGCCGGTGGTCCACACTGCGGCGGTCGGCCGGCCTGGTGCCCAGGGAGTTCCCCGTGCCGATCGACGCCTGGTGGTTCCGGTTGCCCCGGCACGCGGGCGACACCGAGGCCGGCCTGACCGCCCGCGCCAGCCAGCGCGCGTTCGCCGTGCTGATCAACCGGACCGAGTACTTCCAGATCGCCTTCCTGGCCGCCAAGGGCCTCGACCCGTCGCTGCGCGCCGCCGGCCTGGCCGCGTTCCGCGAGCGGATCGCCCGCCTGATTCCCGACTTCGCCGACCGGGTCGACGCCATCGAGGACCTGGCCGACGTCAAACACCTCGACGTGCGGCTGAACCGGCTGCGCACCTGGCACACCGACGGCCTGCTGTGTATCGGTGACGCCGCCCACGCGATGTCCCCGATCGGCGGTGTCGGCATCAACCTCGCCGTACAGGACGCGGTGGCCGCGGGCCGCTACCTGGCCGCGCCGCTGCGCCGGCACCGGGTGCGGCGGGCCGACCTGGCTCGGGTGCAGCGCCGTCGCTGGTTCGCCACGGTCGCGGTGCAACTGCTCCAGGGCACGCTGCACAGGGTGTTGCTCAAGCCGGTCGTGGACGGGCGGCGCGGTGGCCTGCCGACCGGACTGACGTCGGTGGCACGCCGGTGGCCCGTTGTCCGGTTCGTGCCGGCCTATCTGGTCGGCATCGGCTTCCGCCCGGAACGCGCGCCCGCCTTCGCCCGCCGGTAGCTACTTGTCGGCCACCGGGTTGGTGAGCGTGCCGATGCCGTCGATCGTCACCGACACCGTCTGGCCGTCGACCATCGGGCCGATGCCGGACGGTGTGCCGGTGAGGATCACGTCACCGGGCAACAAGGTCATCACCGCCGTGATCCACTCCACCACCGCGCCGATGCCGTGGATCAGTTGCGACGTCCGGGCGTCCTGCCGCACGGCACCGTCCAGCTCGGTGCGCAGCCGCACGTCGGACGGGTCGATCGCGGTCTCGATCCACGGGCCGAGCGGGCAGAACGTGTCGTGGCCCTTGGCGCGGGTCCACTGGCCGTCCGCCTGCTGCTGGTCGCGTGCGGTGACATCGTTGGCGATCGTGTAGCCCAGCAGCACCGAGTTGGCCCGCCGTGCCGGCACATCCTTGCAGGGCGTACCGATCACCAGGGCCAGCTCGCCCTCGAAGTCCACCCGGCTGGAGTCGGCCGGCAGCCGGACGACGGCGTTCGGGCCGACCACCGACGTCGACGGCTTCAGGAAGATGACCGGGTTCGCCGGCACCTCGTTGCCGAGTTCCGTGGCGTGGTCGGCGTAGTTCAGGCCGACGCAGACCACCTTGGACGGCAGGATCGGCGCGAGCAGTCGCACGTCGGCCAGCGGCCAGCGCCTGCCGGTGTACGTCGGTTGGCCGAACGGGTGCTCGGCCACCTCCAGCGCGGTCAGGTGGGCCGGGTCGGTCCCCTCGCCGTCGACGGTCACGAAGGCGACGCCGTCGGGATGGGCGATTCTCGCGATACGCACGGCGCCAACCTTAGAACGTCACCGGAAGGTCACCCCACCGGCGCCATCCGCACCCGCATCGCCTTGTGCACCAGCGCGTCGCACAGCGCCAGCCAGCTCGCCTCCACGATGTTGCCGTGCACGCCCACCGTGGTCCACTCGCGCTCGCCGTCCGTCGACTCCACCAGCACCCTGGTGACCGCGTCCGTACCGTGTGAATTGGTCAGAATGCGCACCTTGTAGTCGACCAGTCCGACACTGTCCATCCAGGACAGGTGCGGCCGCAGGGCATGGCGCAGGGCGGCGTCCAGCGCGTGCACCGGGCCGTTGCCCTCGGACGTGGCGATCACCCGCTGACCGGCCACCCGCACCTTCACCGTCGCCTCGGACACCACGTCGCCGTTGGCCGCGTGGTCCAGGATCACGCGGTAGCTCTCCAGCGTGAACGGCGCCTGGTCGACCTGGTGGGTGCCGTCGACCTCGTTGCGCAGCAACAGTTCCAGCGACGCGTCGGCCGCCTCGAACGACCAGCCCTGCGCCTCCAGGTCCTTCACCCTGCGCACCGCGCCCGCCACCGCGTCGGGCCGGCCGGCCAGGTCAACGCCGAGCTCGCGTCCCTTGAGCTCGATGCTGGCCCGGCCGGCCATCTCGGTGACCAGCACCCGCATGTCGCTGCCGACGGTGACCGGATCGATGTGGTTGTACAGCTCCGGGTCCACCTTGATCGCGCTCGCGTGCAGCCCCGCCTTGTGGGCGAAGGCCGACTGCCCGACGTACGCCTGGTGGGCGTTCGGGGCGATGTTCGCGATCTCGGCCAGCGCATGGGAGACGCGGGACAGCTCGGCCAGCGAGCCCTGCGGCAGCACCGGCATGTCGAGCTTGGTCACCAGGTTCCCGATCACCGCGAACAGGTCGGCGTTGCCGGCCCGCTCGCCGTAGCCGTTGGCGGTGCACTGCACGTGCGTCGCGCCCGCCCGCACCGCGGCCACCGAGTTGGCCACCGCGCACGCGGTGTCGTCCTGGCAGTGGATGCCCAGGCGGAAGCCGGTGCGAGTGGCCACGTCGGCCACCGTCTCGGCCAGGCCCATCGGCAGTTGGCCGCCGTTCGTGTCACAGAGCACCACCACGTCGGCTCCACCGTCCACGGCGGACTCCAGCACGCGCAGCGCGCAGTCCGGGTCGAAGGCGTAGCCGTCGAAGAAGTGCTCCGCGTCCAGGAACACCCGCCTCCCGTTGGCCACCAGGTACCGCACCGTGTCCCGCACCATCGCGCACGCCTCGTCGACGTCGGTGCGCAGCGCCCGCTCGATGTGCCGACGGTCCGATTTGGCCACCAGTGTCACCACCGGCGCCTGCGCGTCCAGCAGCGCCCGCACCTGCGGGTCCGCCTCGACGGCCACGCCCGCCCTGCGGGTCGAGCCGAACGCCACCAGCGCCGCGTGCCGCAGTTCCAGTTCGCCTGCCGCGGCTCTGACGAAGAACTCGGTGTCCTTGGGCAGCGCACCCGGCCAGCCGCCCTCGATGAAGCCGACACCGAGCGAGTCCAGCAGGCGGGCCACGGCGAGCTTGTCGGTGGCCGAGTAGGTGATGCCCTCGCGTTGCGCGCCGTCCCGCAGGGTCGTGTCGTAGACGTGGAAGGCGTCGCCGAGCGGTGTGTCGGCGGGACTGGTGCGGTTCACGGGAATCTCCTGTCGGGTGGCGGGGAAGCACCTCCAGCGCAAACAAAAAGACCCCCCGCGGATGCGAGAGGTCTGCGCGCCGGAGCTGGAGTCAGCTAGTCGGCACGCTCGTCGATAATGATCACCACACGGTGAGCCATGTCAGGCATCGTGTCACACACCCACCCAACCGGTCCACCTTTCGGGCCGATGCTCCCGGATGGTGGACACCACCCGGGAGCCGACACCACTACAGGCCGGTCCGGGCCGGGCCGGGCGACGCGTTGGACGACACCAGTGCGGCCAGCCGGTCACCGATCGCCTCGGTGGTGCCGGGCGACGCGTGGTCCCGGGTGGCCAGGTCGAACGCCACCGACGCCTCGATACGCCGGGCCGCCTCGTGCTGACCCAGGTGGTCCAGCATCAGCGACACGGACAGCACGGCCGCGGTCGGGTCGGCCATCCTGCGGCCGGTGATGTCCGGCGCGCTGCCGTGCACCGGCTCGAACATGCTCGGGTTGCGCCGCGTCACGTCCAGGTTGCCGCTCGCCGCCAGGCCGATACCGCCGGTGATGGCCGCCGCCAGATCGGTGAGGATGTCGCCGAACAGGTTGTCGGTGACGACGACGTCGAACCGCGACGGGTTGGTCACCATGTGAATGGTCGCCGCGTCCACATGCTGGTACGACACCGTGACGTCCGGATGCTGGAGCGAGACCTCCTCCACCACCCGCGACCACAACGAGCCGGCGTGGGTCAGCACGTTGGTCTTGTGCACCAGCGTGAGGTGCTTGCGCGGCCGGGCACTCGCCCGGGTGAACGAGTCCCGCACCACCCGCTCGATGCCGAACGCGGTGTTGACGCTCACCTCGGTGGCGATCTCGTGCGGGGTGTCCTTGCGCAGCAGGCCGCCGTTGCCCGCGTACGGGCCCTCGGTGCCCTCGCGCACGATCACCATGTCGATGTCCGACGGCTCGGCCAGCGGGCTGCGCACGCCCGGGTACAGCTTGGCCGGGCGCAGGTTCACATGGTGGTCCAGCTCGAAGCGCAGGCGCAGCAGCAGGCCGCGCTCCAGGATGCCGCTGGGCACCGACGGGTCGCCCACGGCGCCGAGCAGGATCGCGTCGTGCTGACGCAGCTCGGTCAGCACCGACTCGGGCAGCAACTCTCCTGTCGCGTGCCAGCGGGCGGCACCGAGGTCGTAGTTCGTGGTCTCAGCGTTCGGGGCGACCTCGCCGAGCACCTTGAGTGCCTCACCGATCACCTCGGGCCCGATCCCATCACCTGGGATCACCGCCAGCCGCATGGACACCTCCGGAGTAACGGTCCCGTGAGTAGAGGACCCCTCAATCCCGGAAGGTTACCGGCCAAAAGACGACTCACCACACCGGAGGGTTGATTTCCCCTTCACAAGCCCCGGTCCGTGCGACACCCAATCGGGTCAATCGTCACCCCAATCGACCACTTTGGCCGATGATCCGACCCGGGCAAGGCGCAGGGCCCCGGACCAGAACGGTCCGGGGCCCTCACTTCGCTCCTGGCCCTCCCGCGCCGTTGGCGCGCCAGGGCCTCAGTCGAACGAGATCGACCGGGCCAGCCGCGCACCCACGGCGGCGCCGGTCGGCTCCAACACCTCGCTGCTCACCTGGCGGTCCACCCGCAGCAGCATGATGGCGTCCTGGCCGCCCGTGGTCTGGCTGATCTGCGCCGCCTCGATGTTGACGCCCGTCTCACCCAACAGGGTGCCGACGGTGCCCATCACGCCCGGCCGGTCCGGGTACTCCAGCAGCAGCACGGTGCCCTCGGCCCGCAGGTCGAAGTGGCGGCCGTTGATCCCCACGATCTTCTGCACGCCGTCCAGGCCGGTGAGCGTGCCGGACACGGTCACCGAGCCGCCGTCTGGCAGGGCTGCCAGCACGGTCACCAGGCTGCGGTGGTTGGCGCTCTCCGGCTCGGTGGTCAGGTCGACCCGCACACCCAGGTCCTCGGCCAGCTTCGGCGCGTTCACGAAGGTGACCTGCTCCTCGACCATGCCGGCGAACACCCCGCGCAGCGCGGCGAGCGGCAGGATCGACACGTCCTCGCTGGCGAGTTCGCCGCGCACCTGCACGGTGACCGACGAGGGCGGCTTGCTGGCCAGCGCGGCGACCACCGTGCCCAGCTTCTGCACCAGCGGCAGGTACGGCCGGACCTCTTCGCCGACCACACCGCCCGCCTGCACGTTCACCGCGTCCGGCACGAAGTCACCGGCCAGCGCCAGCAGCACCGAGCGGGCCACGTCGGTGCCGGCCCGGTCCTGCGCCTCGGCGGTGGACGCGCCCAGGTGCGGCGTGACGACCGTGTTGGGCAGCTCGAACAGCGGGCTGTCGGTGCACGGCTCCTTGACGAACACGTCGATGCCGGCGCCGCCGACCTTGCCGTCCCGCAGCGCGTCGGCCAGCGCGTCCTCGTCGATCAGGCCGCCACGGGCGTCGTTCACGATCAGCACGCCCGGCTTCACCTTGGCCAGCTGGTCCTTGCCGATCAGACCCTTGGTCTCCGGCGTCTTGGGCAGGTGGATGGAGATCGTGTCGGCACGGGACAGCAGCTCGTCCAGCGTGACCAGCTCGATACCCAGCTGTGCGGCCCGGGCGGGCGCGACATAGGGGTCGTACGCGATGAGGTTCATGCCGAACGCGGCGAGCCGCGCGGCGAGCAACTGGCCGATCTTGCCCAGCCCGACGACACCGGCCGTCTTGCCGTTGAGCTCGACGCCGTTGAAGGAGCTGCGCTTCCACTGGCCCTCGCGCAGGCTGGCGTCCGCGGCCGGCACCTTGCGGGCCACCGCGAGCAGCAACGCGACCGCGTGCTCTGCCGCCGACACGATGTTCGACGTCGGCGCGTTCACCACCAGCACACCACGCTCGGTCGCCGCGGGCACGTCGACGTTGTCCAGCCCGACACCCGCCCTGGCCACGACCTTCAGCCGGTGCGCCGCGGCCAGCGCCTCGGCGTCCACCTGGGTCGCGGAACGCACCAGCAGCGCGTCGGCGTCGGCCAGCGCGGACAGCAGCGCGGGACGGTCGGTGCCGTCCACGTGACGCACCTCGACACCGTCACCGAGCAGTTCGATGACGGACGGGGCGAGCTTTTCGGCGAGCAGGACAACGGGACGACGACTACTGGTCACGGCGCGGCTCCGGGGAAGCTCGTTGGGGGGAACTCGGACGGCGTGCGCTGATGCCTGGTCAGCGACCGCCCTCGCTGACCGGCCACCACAACGTGCCCGGACGGCCCAAAGTCTACCGGCAGCCGCTGACGAGATTCCGATATGTGGAACACAGGGGGATGACAGCGCACTGACTAAGAGGCACTCGGGGGACAGGCGCCCGGAGTGTGGCCCGCGCAGCCGTCGCTGTCGCGACGGGCCCTCCCGCGGCGCTGCCGCGCCAGGGTCGCGCAGCCGTCGCTTCGCGACGGGCCCTCCCGCGGCGCTGCCGCGGCAGGGCCTCACCAAGGCTCGTCGAACTCGCCGTCTTTAGCCCCGGCAACGAATGCGTCCCACTCGGATTCGGTGAATACCAGGACCGTGTCGTCCGGGCCGGTGAACTTCGAGTTGCGCATGGCGATGTAGGTCTTACCGTCGCTGTGCGGGACGAAGGCGACCTCGACGTACTCACCCTCGGCGTCGTCCGGATCGCCGGCGCGCTGCCACTCGGCGTCGGTCAGGTCCAGCCGGCCGCGGACGTGCGCCTTGTCGTCGTAGATCGGCGCGCTGGCAGCCGTACCGTCGTCCTGGCTCACGAAACAACGCCCCCTCGGCCATCGGATGTCCCGGTGTCGTGACCATACGCGATGGGGGCGCTACCCGGGGCGGCCACCGCCGGTGGCGAAACGGCCGCCCCGGCGCACGTCACGCCGTGTCGGTGAGCGGGCGGTCCACCCATGACATGAGGCCGCGCAGCTTCGCGCCGACCTCCTCGATCGGGTGTTCTTCGCCCTGCTTCTGCAAACGGGTGAAGTTGGGGCGGCCGGCCTCGTCCTCGGCCACCCATTCCTTGGCGAAGGCGCCGTTCTGGATCTCGTCCAGCAGCTTGCGCATCTCGGCCTTCACCGCCGGACTCACCACGCGCGGGCCACGGGACAGGTCGCCGTACTCGGCGGTGTCGGAGATCGAGTACCGCATCCGCGCGATGCCGCCCTCGTAGATGAGGTCCACGATCAGCTTCAGTTCGTGCAGTACCTCGAAGTAGGCGATCTCCGGCTGGTAGCCCGCCTCGGTGAGGGTTTCGAAGCCGGCCTGGATCAGTGCCGTCGTGCCACCGCACAGCACGGCCTGCTCACCGAACAGATCGGTCTCGGTCTCCTCGGTGAAGGTCGTCTTGATCACACCGGCACGGGTGCCGCCGATCCCCTTCGCGTAGGACAGGCCCAGTTCCAGCGCCTTGCCGGTGGCGTCCTGCTCCACCGCGACCAGGTCCGGTACGCCCTTGCCGTCGACGAACTGCCGGCGCACCAGGTGACCCGGGCCCTTCGGTGCGACGAGGACCACGTCGACGTCCTTCGGCGGCACGATCAGGCCGTAGCGGATGTTGAAGCCGTGCCCGAAGAACAGCGCGTCACCGGAGCGGAGGTGCGGCACGATGTCCTGCTCGTAGATGGCGCGCTGCTTGGTGTCCGGCGCGAGGATCATGATCAGGTCGGCCTCGGCGGACGCCTCGGCCGGGGTGAGCACCCGCAGGCCCTGCTCCTCGGCCTTGGGCCGCGACTTCGAGCCCTCCGGCAGACCGACGCGCACGTCCACGCCGGAGTCGCGCAGGCTCAGCGCGTGGGCGTGGCCCTGGCTGCCGTAGCCGATGACGGCGACCTTCCGGCCCTGGATGACGCCCAGGTTGGCATCGTCGTCGTAGAAGATCTCGGCGCTCATGTGAATCCAGTTCTTCCTCTCGGGATAGGGAAATCAGCGGACCGTCGTCGCGGTGATCGAACGGGGTCCCCGTCCTACCGCGACCATTCCGGACTGCACCATCTCCCGCACGCCGAACGGTTCGAGCATGCGCAGCAACGCATCCAGCTTGTCAGCGGTGCCGGTCGCCTCGATGGTGAGTGCCTCCGGGGACACGTCCACGACTTTGGCACGGAACAACTGTACGGTCTCCAGCACCTGGCTGCGGACCGTGGCGTCCGCGCGCACCTTCACCAGCAGCAGTTCGCGCCGCACGGCGGTGGCCGGTTCGAGCTCCACGATCTTGATCACGTTCACCAGCTTGTTGAGCTGTTTGGTGACCTGTTCCAGGGGCAGTTCGTCGACGGACACGACGATCGTCATGCGCGACACGTCCGGGTGCTCGGTCGGTCCGACGGCGAGCGACTCGATGTTGAAGCCACGTCGGGAGAACAGGCCGGCGACCCGGGCCAGGACACCGGGTTTGTTCTCCGTCAGCACGCTGAGTGTGTGGGTGCTCATGCCACCACCTCGCCGGCGCTCGGCGGACGCATTCGCGAACGCACTGTGTCCATTGATTCGCTCGCAAGCTCGCTCATCAGATGTCCTCGTCGAACAGGGGGCGGATGCCGCGCGCGGCCATGATCTCGCTGTTGCCGGTGCCCGCGGCCACCATCGGCCACACCTGGGCGTCCTTGCCGACGACGAAGTCGATCACCACGGGCTGGTCGTTGACCTCCATGGCCGCCTTGATGGTGGCGTCGACGTCGTCCTTGGACTCGCAGCGCAGCCCCACGCAGCCCAATGCCTCGGCCAGCAGCTTGAAGTCGGGGATGCGGTGCTTGTGGGTGCCCAGGTCGGTAGCCGAGTACCGGCCGTCGTAGAACAGGTTCTGCCACTGCCGGACCATGCCCAGGTTGCCGTTGTTCATCACGGCCACCTTGATCGGCGCGCCCTCGATGGCGCAGGTGGCGAGTTCCTGGTTGGTCATCTGGAAGCAGCCGTCGCCGTCGATCGCCCACACCTGCGTGTCCTGTCGACCGAACTTCGCGCCCATCGCGGCGGGCACCGCGAAGCCCATCGTGCCCAGGCCACCGGAGTTCAGCCACGACCTCGGGTGCTCGTAGGAGATGAACTGCGCGGCCCACATCTGGTGCTGGCCGACACCGGCCGCGTACACCGCGTCGGGACCGACGAGCGCGCCGATCCGCTCGATCACGAACTGCGGGGACAGCGTGCCGTCGGCGGGCCACTCGTAGCCCAGCGGGAAGGTGCCCCGCCACTGGTCGCACTGCTGCCACCACGGGCCGAGGTCCGCGGGCGGCTCCGCGGTCCGGTCGGCCTTCACGGCGGCGATCAGCTCGATCAGGATCTCCTTGCAGTCACCGACGATCGGCACGTCGGCGTGCCGGTTCTTGGAGATCTCGGCCGGGTCGATGTCGGCGTGCACGATCTTGGCGTCGGGCGCGAACGACGAGAGCTGGCCGGTGACGCGGTCGTCGAACCGGGCGCCCAGGGCGACCAGCAGGTCGGCCCGCTGCATCGCGGCGACGGCCGCCACCGAGCCGTGCATGCCGGGCATGCCCAGGTGCAGCTTGTGCGAGTCGGGGAACGCTCCCCTGGCCATCAGCGTGGTGACCACCGGGATGCCGGTCAGTTCGGCCAGCGCGCGCAACTGCTCGGACGCGTCGGCCCGCACCACGCCGCCGCCGACGTAGAGCACCGGCCGGCGGGCGGCGCAGATCAGCTTGGCCGCCTCCCGGACCTGCTTGCCGTGCGGGCGGGTGGTCGGCCGGTAGCCGGGCAGCCGCAGTTCCGGCGGCCAGGTGAACGGCGCAGTGTTCTGCAACACGTCCTTGGGCACGTCGATCAGCACCGGGCCGGGTCGGCCGGTGGACGCCAGGTGGAACGCCTCGGCGACCGTCCTCGGGATCTCCGCGGCATCGGTGACCAGGAAGTTGTGCTTGGTGATCGGCATCGTGATGCCGCAGATGTCGGCCTCCTGGAAGCCGTCCGTGCCGATCAGCGGCTGCGCCACCTGACCGGTGATCGCGACCACGGGCACCGAGTCCATGTAGGCGTCGGCCAGCGGCGTCACCAGGTTGGTCGCGCCGGGACCGGAGGTCGCCACACAGACGCCGACCTTGCCGGTGGCCTGCGCGTATCCGGTGGCCGCGTGGCCTGCGCCCTGCTCGTGGCGGACCAGCACGTGCCGCACCTTGGTGGAGTCCAGGAGCGCGTCGTAGGCCGGCATGATGGCGCCGCCGGGAATGCCGAACACGACCTCACAGCCGGCCGATTCGAGGGATCGGACGAGCGACTGGGCGCCGGTGAGCCGTACCGGTGCGCCTGCGGGCGGCGCGGGCTTCGGCCGGGAGCCGGCCGGCGGGTGGGGCACCCCGGGTGGTGGGGTGGGCCGTGGCGTAGCGCTGGTCATCGGTTTCGCCTCGCGGTCTTGGTCGAGATCCTGTCGCTGTCCGGGCAACAAAAAACCCTCGTCGACCATGGTGGCCGCACGAGGGTAGCGCGTCGATGCCTCGCTGTTCGTCAGGCTTCGACGCGCCCTTGAAGTACGAGAATGTCGAGGGAACGCACGACGGCGACGTTAGTGCGCAACGCCGTGGAGAGTCAACTGTGCGGGACGTCGCTCCCGGATGGTGGACGCCAACGAGTGACCCCGGGACCCCGCCGCGACCTGCGACGCGACGCAAGGGCACCATCAAGGTGTGTCCGAGGAGACCACCGAGAGCGTGCCGGACGAGTCGGTCGCCGACACCGAACCCGGCACCGAGGATGACGCGCGGGCTGATATCGACCCAGCCGCCGAGTCTCCCGCCGACGCGCCCGCCACACCCGCGCTGCCGCGCCGACTGGTGTTCCGCGTGCCCGGGTCGGCCTACGTGGTGATCGCCTTCCTGATGCTGTGTGTGTCGTTCGTCGCGGTGGCCTCCCCGTTCGCGACGCTGGTCTACCTGCTGCCGGTGGGCGCCATCGTGTGGGTGGCGCGGACCAGGACCGAGGTGGACGCCGAGCGACTGGTGGCCCGGACCGTGCTGTACCGGACCGTCGTGCCCTGGTCGAAGGTCGAGTCGCTGCGGGTGGCCGAACGAGGCTGGATACGCGTGGTGCGCACCGACGGCGGCGAAGTCGCGCTGCCGACGGTGCGCACCAGGCACCTACCCGCTCTCGCGTTGATCAGCGGCGGCCGGCTGAGCGATCCGACCGCCGATCAGTCCTAGGGACCGGTGTAGGTCACCGAGAAGCTGTTGCCACCGGTCGGGGCGGACGGCGTCGAGTACGTCGTCGAGCCCTGGACCAGGAGGATTTCCTGGGCGGTGGTCAGGTTCGGGTTCGCGCCGTTCGCCGTGAGGCTGTTGAACGTGAACGTGCTGAACCGCGGCGGCGTGCCGATCGTGCCGTTGACCTCGGTGGCTTCCTCGATCCACTCCGCGGACGTGCCGGCACCCCGGTAGGTCTTGTTGGAATTGAACTGCACACCGGTCGAGTTGTCGGTGAGCTTGATGTTCCAGGTGGTGCCACTGACCTTGGTGATGGTGGCGGTCATCGAGTCACCGGGGTGGACCGTCATGCCGGTGATCACCGTCTCCGGGGCCGGGAGGATCTCCCACCAGGCGTCGTAGTGGGCCACGCCGCCCTCGATGTCGGCCTCGGTGCCGGTCTGGATCAGGTTCGAGTTGCTGAATCCGTCGATGCCGGCCCACTGCGACGAGAAGTGGTTGCCCGAGCCGGACACCGTCGGCACCGTCCAGTGGCCGCTGGCGGAGGTGAACGTGCCGGTCTTGGCGTAGCCGGACCAGTTGCTGGACTGGAAGACTGACTTTACGTGACCGACGTGGGCGATGACGTGGTTGGCCGCGTTGGTCGCGGCAACCGCACCACCGGCGGCGAGACCGGGCAGCACGGCGAGTGCGAGGCCCGCCGTAGCGCCGGCGATCGCAATGGAACGCAGGGATTTGATGCCCATCGGGTACCTTTCTGGGTAATCGCACGTGCGATATGCCCTCGATCGACACGTGCTGGTAACCGGGCCCGGTGCGGCCGGGTCGCCACACCGTTGCGCTGATTTTGTGCGACATTCTGAGCTGCGGCAAGACCCTTCACTCAAGTAGACGCGCATTCACAGGAAATTGTTTGTGTGAATGCGTGTCGGTAACAGAGTTAATGACTGTTAACGGGGCGTGGCGGAGTGGTCGCATACCGTCCGCACTGGACGATCGACCGACCGGAGTAGCCTGGTAGCCGCCCTGTTGCAACGTCCTTGGAGGGGCCGTGCCCCAGCTCCGCTCCCGCACCACCACCCACGGCCGCAACGCGGCGGGCGCCCGCGCCCTCTGGCGTGCCACCGGCATGACGGACAGTGACTTCGGCCGGCCGATCGTGGCGATCGCGAATTCGTACACCCAGTTCGTGCCCGGCCACGTACACCTGCGTGACCTCGGCGAGCTGGTGGCCGGTGCGGTGCGCGAGGCGGGCGGCGTGGCCAGGGAGTTCCACACCATCGCGGTGGACGACGGGATCGCGATGGGACACAGCGGGATGCTCTACTCCCTGCCGTCCCGGGAGATCATCGCCGACTCGGTCGAGTACATGGTCAACGCGCACCAGGCCGACGCGCTGGTGTGCATCTCCAACTGCGACAAGATCACCCCGGGCATGCTGAACGCGGCACTGCGGCTGAACATCCCCACGGTGTTCGTGTCCGGCGGCCCGATGGAGGCCGGCAAGGCCGTCGTGGTGGACGGCGTGGCCCAGGCCCCGACCGACCTGATCACCGCGATCGCCGCCTCGGCCAGCCCGTCCGTGGACGACGAGGGCCTCGCCCTGGTCGAGGAGTCGGCCTGCCCGACGTGCGGTTCGTGCTCGGGCATGTTCACCGCGAACTCGATGAACTGCCTCACCGAGGCGCTCGGCCTGGCGCTGCCCGGCAACGGCTCCACGCTGGCCACGCACGCCGCCCGCCGCGACCTGTTCCTGGCCGCCGGCCGGACCGTGGTCGAGCTGGCCCACCGCTGGTACGAGCAGGACGACGAGTCGGCCCTGCCCCGGTCGATCGCCACGCCCGCCGCGTTCGCCAACGCGATGGCACTGGACATGGCCATGGGCGGCTCCACGAACACGGTGCTGCACATCCTGGCCGCGGCGCACGAGGCCGAGGTGGACTTCACCCAGGAGGACATCGACGCGATCAGCCGCCGGGTGGCGTGCGTGTGCAAGGTCGCGCCGAACTCCAGCTACCACATGGAGGACGTGCACCGGGCCGGTGGCATCCCGGCCATCCTGGGCGAGCTGAACCGGGCCGGCCTGCTGGACCGGGCGGTGCACTCGGTGCACAGCCCGACGCTGGAGCAGTGGCTGGCCGAGTGGGACGTGCGCGGGTCGGCGCCCAGCGAGCAGGCCGTGGAGCTGTTCCACGCCGCCCCCGGCGGGGTGCGCACCACGCAGGCGTTCTCCACCACGAACCGCTGGTCCAGCCTGGACACCGACGCGGCGGCAGGCTGCATCCGGGACGTGGCGCACGCCTACACGGCCGAGGGTGGCCTGATGGTGCTGCACGGCAACCTGGCCGAGGAGGGCGCGATCATCAAGGCCGCCGGCGTGGACGAGGAGCTGTGGCGGTTCACCGGCCGGGCCATGGTGGTGGAGAGCCAGGAGCAGGCGGTGTCGGCGATCCTGGGCAAGCGGATCGAGCCCGGTGACGTGGTCGTGGTGCGCTACGAGGGTCCGGCCGGCGGGCCGGGGATGCAGGAGATGTTGCATCCGACCGCGTTCCTCAAGGGAGCCGGCCTCGGCCAGAAGTGCGCGCTGATCACCGACGGCCGGTTCTCCGGCGGCACGTCCGGTCTCGCGGTCGGCCACATCTCGCCCGAGGCGGCGGCAGGCGGCACGATCGCGCTGGTGCAGGACGGCGACGAGATCCTGATCGACGTGCCGGAGCGGAAGCTGGAGCTGCTGGTCGACCCGGCCGTGCTGGCCGAGCGCCGGGCCAAGATGGACGCCAGCGAGCGGCCGTGGCAGCCGGCCGACCGGGTGCGCCCGGTCAGCGCCGCCCTGCGGGCCTACGCGCGGATGGCCACCTCGGCGTCCACCGGCGCGGTCCGCGACGTGGACAAGTAGTAGCCGCGGTGGGGCGGTCCGGGCAGGCCCGCCCCACCGACGGTCAGTGGTCGCGCAGGACGAACAGGAACAGCACGGAGGCCGCGGCGGCCAGGAACAGGAAGATGAAGGCGTTCAGCCCCGGTCGCCGGAACCACGGCGTCGGCCGGTCCAGCGAGACCCGGCCGGGGCCGGTGAACAGCAGCGCGAACGCCGCCCCACCCAGCGCCACTTCCAGTTCCACGCCACCGGGCGCGAAGAAGCCATGGTGGTACTGCAGGAACACGACGTTGGCCAGCAGCCCGAGCAGGGCCGCGCTGGCCAGTGGGGTGAACAGGCCGATCACCACCAGCGCGCCACCGACGAGCTCGGTGATGCCGGCGATCCAGGCCAGGATGTGCGGGTCGGTGTAGCCACTGACCCGGATGAAGTCGACGAGCGCGGTGAACCCGGTCCCGTGGAACAGACCGAACAGGTGCCGCAGCCCGTGACCCACGAAGATGCCACCGAGCACCAGCCGCAGCACCAGCAGACCGAAGTCGGCGTTGCCGCGCCAGTGCACGGTTCTGAGCTGGTCGTCCTCCTCGAAGGGTGACGGTCCGAAGGTGGCTGCGCCACCGCTCGGCTGGATGACTGACGTGGTGTCGCCGCCGGTGTAGCCGAATTCCTCGTCCGGGTCGAACGTGGACGAAGGGTCACGACCAGCGGCGTTGTACGTCGAACTGCTGGCCGTCTCGGCTTTCCGACTGGAGTAGAACAGTCCATCGTCGGAGTACGTGCTCACGCGCGGCAGGGTACGTGATTCGTGTCACCAAAGCGACACGTTCGGGTGATATCTGCGGCAACTCCGACTGCCGGACTCGCCTGACCTGCGGGCTTGTGTCACGAATGCGAGATCGATCACGGTTCAGTACTCGCCGCGCACCAGGTTCCGCGGCTGCTCGCCCTTCGCGTAGCGGGCGATCTCGCTCGCCGCGACCCGCCACGCCCGCTGCGCGCCACCCCGGCAGGAACCGCCGACGTGCGGGGTGAGGAACAGGCCCGGTGCGGTCCACAGTGGATGATCGGGCGGGAGCGGTTCCGGGTCGGTGACGTCGAGAATCGCCCGCAGGCGGCGGCTGTTCAGCTCGACGAGCAGCGCATCGGTGTCCACCACCGGGCCGCGGGCCGCGTTGACCAGCACGGCGTCGTCCGGCATCGCGGCCAGGAACCGCGCGTCCACCATGCCCCTGGTCCGGCTGGTCAGCGGCACCATCATGACCGTGACGTCGTGCTCGCCGAGCAGGTCGGGCAGGACGTCGATGCCGTACACGCCGCCCCTGGCGTGCGTGCCGACCAGGGTCGTGCCCGCCACGTCGAACGGTGCCAGGCGGCGGGCCAACTGGTCACCGAGGTCACCCGCGCCCACGATGAGCACCCGCTTGTCCTGCAAGGTGTCCGTGGAGTGGAAGTCCCAGTCGTGGCGGGCCTGCGCGGCGATCAGCCGGGGGAAGTCGCGGTACACCGCCAGCAGCCCGGCGATCACCCACTCCGCCGTGCTGCCGCCGTGCGCGCCCCGGCAGGTGGACAGCAGGACGTGCTCGGGCAGCCGGCCGACCCAGTTCTCGGCACCGGCGGACAGCAGCTGGACGTACTCCAGTTTCGGCAGGCCGGCCAGCAGGCGCGGCACGTCGTCGAGGGACAGGAAGCCGGGCACCAACACCTGGGCGGACGCGGCGTCCGCCGGCCAGTCCTGGCCGGCCTGGTAGCGCACGGGCACCACGTCATCCACACCGGACAGCGCGGCGACACCCTTGTCGTCGGGAACCAACACCGAGATAGTCACGCGCACACCGTAGGCACTCCGGGCAGGGCGGCGCCCCGACCCGTGGTACGGCACACTTTTACCGTGCGTGAACACGACATCCGCTCGGCGGACGGTACGGCGATCAGGGTGTGGCGGGCCGGCGGTGGTGGCCGGGACGTGCTGCTGTGCCCCGGCCTGGGCACCATGCCCGAGGCGTGGCCGTACCTGGAGGGGCCGGACGCGCGGCGGTGGCGGGTGCACAGCTGGTACCACCGGGGCACGCTCGGCTCGGCTCGGCCCGCCGACCCGAGTCACATCCGCCTGGCCGATCACGTGGCCGACGCGCTGGCGGTGCTGGACGACGCCGAGGTCGAGCGGGCCGTGGTGATGGGGTGGTCGGCGGGTGCCGCGGTGGCGTGCGAACTGGCGCTGCGGTACCCGGACCGGGTGTCCGGGCTGCTGCTGGTGGCGGGTGCGCCGGGCGACCCGTTCAGTGGGCTGTTCGGGGTGCTGGGCCTGCCGGACGGGGTGCGGCGGACCATGGCGTCGGCGGCGGCGCAGGTGGTGCGGGGTGCCGGGCCGGTGCTGAACGCGGTGCTGCACCGGATGCCGATGAACACGGTGACGGCCGCGCTGGTCCGGCACAGCGGGGTGATGCGGCCGGCCAGCCGGACCGAGGACGTGGTGGCGGCCGGGCGGCGGTTCCTGTCCCACGACTGGGGCTGGTACGGCTCACTTGCCCTGGCGTTGGCCGGTGAGCCGACGCCGGATCTGGGCGGGGTGAGCTGCCCGGTCACCGTGCTGGTCGGCCGGTACGACGTGATCGCCGACCCGAAACACGCGGTCCAGGCGGTGGGCGTGCTGCCCCAGGCCAGGATCAGAGTGCTCCCCACCAGCCATTTCCTGCCGCTGGAGGCACCCGGTGAGGTGGCGGCCGAGTTGGCCATGCTGGTGCGGCGGATCGACGCCGTACACGGCGCCAGCCACTGGATCGCCGGACTGCCCGAGCAGCGCACTCTGGCGCACCGGCTGTGACGCTCACCCGACACTCACGCTGGGCGGCCTAGGCTGGATGTCGTGTCTTCAGCACGGCGGACCAGGTCACGCGCCTCACGGTGGCCCGCGGCCTTGGTGGCCGGGGCCGCGATGGTGACGCTGGCGGGGTGCGCCAGCTTCACCCAGGAGGCAGCGCCGGGTAATTGGACGGCCGCGCCGAGCCTCGCCCCCGAGTCACCGCCCAATCCCGTGCTGCCCGGCCAGTCCGGCGCCGGACAGGGTGGTGGCGGCCCGCAGCAGCCACAGGACCCGACGTCGGTTCCGCCGCCGCAGGGCTGCCAGGACTTCAACCCGGCCGTGATCGCGACCTGCCTGAACCCGGTCTCGGCCGTGGTGGCACTGCCCGGCACCGCGGCCGACCCGGTCGGCCTGGCCGCCGAGCGCACCACCGGCCAGATCGTCCGCGTGCACAAGGGCGACCAGCCGGTCCAGGTGGCCAAGCTGGCGGTCACCGCGACCGGCGACGGCGGCCTCACCGGACTGGCCCTGTCGCCCACGTACACGCAGGACCAGTTGATGTTCGCCTACGTGACGACGCCCCATGACAACCGCGTCATGCTGATCGCGCCCGGCGACACGCCCAAGCCGGTGCTCACCGGCATTCCGCGCGGTGCGACGGACAACCGGGGTGTGCTGGCGGTGGATCACCGGGGCGAGTTGCTGGTCGCGACCGGCGATGCCGGCAATGCCGCCGCCGCTGCCAACCCGCATTCGCTGGCCGGCAAGGTGCTGCGCATCGACGTCGACGGTGCTCCCGCGCCCGGCAATCCTGATCCGAACTCACCGATCGTGGCGTCGGGCCTGATCGATCCCGGTGGCGTGTGCACGTCGTTGGACGGCAGCAAGGCGTGGGTGACGGATCGGACGGCCAGCCAGGACGTGCTGTACCGGCTCACCATCGGGCAGCCGCTTGATCAGCCTGCCTGGACGTGGCCGGACAAGCCTGGTGTCGCTGGGTGTGCCGCGTTCAGTACGTCGGTGATGGTGGCGATGACCACTGCCGCTGACGTGCAGTCGCTGTCGTTGAACAGTGACGGGTCGTTCACCAGTAAGCCGAATGTTTCGTTGCAGGGGCCGGATGGGTTCGGTCGGTTGAGCGGGATGGACATCATTGATGATCGTGGGGCTATGGCTGGGACCGTGAACAAGGATCCTGGTGGGCATCCTGGGTCCAGTGATGATCGGGTTGTCGTTATTACGAGTCAGCCTGCGGGTGGGGGGCAGGACTGAGGCTCGGGGGTTTCGGGTTGGCTCGGCCGCGATTCGGGTTGGCTCGCCGCTCCCTCCTTGTGAGTGTTTTCGCTGGGTGTGAGGGAGCGGCGGAGAAGACTGGATCGTCCTCAAAGCCATGTCCCCCAAGGGTTGGGCTCCGTTCGCGCTTCGCCCCGGCGAGCTTGGAACTTCGCTCGGCCGGGGCAATGGTGGGTGCTCGGGCTTACTGTCGCTTCATTCCTGGCCGCTCCCTCATACCCAGCCTGCTTTTGCGTTGGGACGTCGCTGTCCAGACTGGCCGAAGGCCACCGCGTCAGCGGCGCGCAGCGGTCTTGACGGCGGCGGCCCAACGCAAACAATCCACAAGAGGGAGCGGCCCGAGCCACCCCCAACCCGGGCACCAGCCCAACACCCTCAGTCGACCGGCAGCCCGGCCGCAACGAAGTGCCGCCGAAAAATATGCTCCTGCCCAGCATCGATCTCCACCCGGGAGAACGCCGAAGCAGCAGCCACCAACTCCCGATGAGTCATCTCGAACTCAGGCACCCAGGGCCCAACGGACACCTCAGCCACCCACATGGCCCGAACCAGCACCAAGCCCTCTTCAGGCCCGGCAAGACAGGTCCCCCGCGCATACCCCAGCAACCGAGCCGAAGTCACCGAAGCGCAAGCCTCCTCGGCGACCTCCCGAACCAGCGCCTCGTAAGGAGTCTCCCCGGGCTCAGCACGACCACCAGGCAACGTCCACCGAAGACCATCCGGGCTCACCAACACCACCCGGTCACCAACGACGCAGACACCAGCAGAACCATGAGGCCGCCCGGACGGCATGGGCCCGGGCGGCCACCACTCAGTAACCCACGACGGTTCTACTGGCAGCGCTCGATCACCAGTTCCTTGACCCGCTTCGGATCGGCCTGGCCCTTGGTCGCCTTCATGACCGCGCCGACGATCGCGCCGGCCGCGTTCAGCTTGCCGCCACGGATCTTCTCCGCGATGTCCGGCTGCGCCGCCAACGCCGCGTCGACGGCCGCGATCAGTGCCGAGTCGTCGGACACGACCTTCAGGTCGTGCGCGGCGACGACCTCGTCCGGCTCGCCTTCGCCGGCCAGCACGAGGTCCACGACCTGGCGGGCCAGGTTCGTGGTCAGCTCCTTCGACGCCACCAGAGCCGCGACCCGGGCCACCTGGGCGGGCGTGATCGGCAGGTCGGCCAGCTCTACGCCTCGGGTGTTGGCCTGCTGGGCCAGGTACGACACCCACCAGGACCGCGCCTCGGCCGGCGAGGCACCGGCGTCCACAGTGGACGTGATGAGGTCGATGGCGCCGATGTTGACCAGGTCGCGCAGCTCTGCGTCGGACAGGCCCCATTCGGTCTGCACGCGCTTGCGGCGCTGCGCGGGCATCTCCGGCAGGGTCGCTTGCAACTCGGTCACCCACTCGCGGGACGGCGCGATCGGGACCAGGTCGGGCTCGGGGAAGTAGCGGTAGTCCTCCGCCGTCTCCTTGGTCCGGCCCGCAGCCGTGGACTGCGTCGACTCGTCGTAGTGCCGGGTCTCCTGCGTCACCGTGCCGCCACCGGACAGCACGGCGCCCTGGCGGCACATCTCGTACCGGACGGCCCGCTCGACGCTGCGCAGCGAGTTGACGTTCTTCGTCTCCGTACGAGTACCGAACTCGGTGGCACCGTGCGGCATCAGCGACACGTTGGCGTCGCAGCGCAGGGAACCCTGGTCCATCCGGACGTCGGACACGTCGAGCGCGCGCAGCAGGTCGCGCAGCGCGGTCACGTACGCGCGGGCCACCTCGGGTGCGCGGGCACCGGTGCCGGTGATCGGCTTGGTGACGATCTCGATCAGCGGCACGCCGGCCCGGTTGTAGTCCAGCAGCGAGTACTCGGCGCCGTGGATACGACCGGTGGCGCCGCCGACGTGCAGCGACTTGCCGGTGTCCTCCTCCATGTGGGCGCGCTCGATGAGCACCCGGAAGACCTCGCCGTCGGCCAGTTCCACGTCCAGGTAGCCGTTGTAGGCGATGGGCTCGTCGTACTGGGACGTCTGGAAGTTCTTCGGCATGTCCGGGTAGAAGTAGTTCTTCCGTGCGAACCGGCACCACTCGGCGATCTCGCAGTTGAGCGCCAGGCCGATCCGGATCGCCGACTCGACGGCCGAACCGTTCACCGCGGGCAGCGCGCCGGGCAGGCCCAGGCAGATCGGGCACACCTGGGTGTTCTGCTCGGCGCCGAACGTGGTCGAGCAGCCGCAGAACATCTTGGTGCGGGTGGACAGTTCGGTGTGCACCTCGAGGCCGAGCACCGGGTCGAACCGGGCCAGGACGTCCTCGTAGTCCATCAGGTCCGCGACCGCGGTCACGACTCGTCACCGTCCTTGCGCATCGACCGGAACGCCAGTGCGCCACCGGTCACCACGGCGGCGATGTTGACCACCGCGTTGGCCAGTGCCAGCCGGTCCTTCTTGCCCCTCGCCTCGCGCAGCTGCCGCACGGCGCCCACCGCGCCGAGGGCCAGGCCGAGCAGGCCGAACACGTCACGAGTCCGCTTCATGAGACCGCCACTCCCCACTCCGGGATGCGCTGGATCTGCGGGCCGCCCTCAGCCGCGTCGCGCGCCACCTCGTAGGCGGCGGCGATCCGGTACATCCGGTCCTCCCGCAGCGCCGGGGCCATGATCTGCAGGCCCACCGGCAGGTTGTCGTCCGGCGCGAGCCCGCTGGGCACGCTCATCGCCGGGATGCCGGCCAGGCTGGCCGGGATGGTGCACAGGTCGGCCAGGTACATCGACATCGGGTTGTCGGTGCGCTCGCCGAGCCGGAACGCCGTGGTGGGCGTGGTCGGCGACACCAGCACGTCCACCGAGGTGAACGCGGACTCGACGTCGCGCCGGATCAGCGTCCGGACCTTCTGCGCCTGGCCGTAGTACGCGTCGTAGTAGCCGGAGGACAGCGCGTACGTGCCGATCATGATGCGCCGCTTGACCTCCGCGCCGAACCCGGCCTCACGGGTGGCGGACATGACCTCCTCGGCACTGGCGCCGTCACCGTCGCCCACCCGCAGGCCGTACCGCATGGCGTCGAACCGGGCCAGGTTGGACGAGCACTCGCTGGGCGCGATCAGGTAGTACGCCGGCAGCCCGTAGCGGAAGTGCGGGCACCGCACGTCGACGATCTCGGCGCCCAGGCCGCGCAGGGTGTCCACGGCGGCGTGGAACGAGGCCAGCACGCCGTCCTGGTAGCCGTCGCCGCCGGACAGGTCGGTCACCACACCGATCCGCACGCCGGTCAGGTCGCCGGACATGCCCTCGCGGGCCGCGGCCACCACGGCCGGCACGGGTTCGGCGATGGACGTGGAGTCCATCGGGTCGTGGCCGCCGATCACCTCGTGCAGCAGGGCCGCGTCCAGCACGGTCCGCGCGCACGGCCCGGCCTGGTCCAGCGACGACGAGAACGCCACCAGCCCGTACCGGGACACGCCACCGTAGGTGGGTTTCACGCCGACCGTGCCGGTGACCGCGCCGGGCTGGCGGATCGAGCCCCCGGTGTCGGTGCCGATCGCCAGCGGCGCCTCGAACGCGGCCAGCGCGGCCGACGAGCCACCGCCGGAACCGCCGGGCACACGGTCGAGGTCCCACGGGTTGTGCGTGGGGCCGTAGAAGGAGTTCTCGGTGGACGAACCCATGGCGAACTCGTCCATGTTCGTCTTGCCGAGGATCACGATGCCGGCCTGCAACAGCCGCGTGGTCACGGTGGCGTCGTAGGGCGGCACCCAGTCGCGCAGCATCCGCGAGCCGACCGTGGTGGGCACGCCCTCGGTGACGACGACGTCCTTCATCGCCAGCGGCACACCGGCCAGCGGCGACGCGGGCTCACGGCCGGCGGCGACGTCCTCGTCGACGGCCCGGGCCGCGTTCAGCGCGCGGTCGGCGGACACGTGCAGGAAGGCGTGCACCCGGTCGTCGACCTCGGCGATCCGGTCCAGGTGCGCCTGGGTCACCTCGACCGAGGACACCTCGCGGGCCTGGATGCGCGCGGCCAGGTCGGCCGCGGTGAGCCGGGTCAGGTCGGTCATGACGCCTCCCCCAGAATCCTCGGCACGCGGAAGCGGCCGTCCTCGGCGGCGGGTGCGCCGGACAGGGCCTGCTGTTGGGTCAGACAGGGCCGGGCCGCGTCCTCACGGAACACGTTGACCAGCGGCACGGCGTGTGTCGTGGGCGGGATGTCGTCCGCGGCGACCTCGCCGACGGAGGCCACGGAAGTCAGGATCACGTCGAGCTGCCCGGCGAACAGGGTGAGCTCGTCCTCCGTGACCGCCAGCCTGGCCAGGCTGGCGAGGTGGGCGACCTCTGCTCGGGAGATGTTGGGCACGGTGGGAGGACTCCTGGTGCTGCGCTGATCGGGTTTCGTCGTTGACCCCATTGAGTCTATGGCGCACCCCACGACCGGCTCGACCGGGTTTGACCGGCCACGGGACACCACCCGACACGACAGCGGAATCCACCCGACATCCCGCCGGGATGCGCCACCCCTGCCCCGGACTTCTGCCACAATCGACGGCCGGTAACAGGCCGGCAGTGGTTGGGGCCGGTCTGGTCGGGGCAGTCTTCTTCCAGTTCAATGGTGGAGTCGACTGCTGCCCGCAACTGAACGCGGACGGCGAGGCTCCGCGTGCGAAGCAGGAGGCGTTCGCCTTGTCCTTCCTGATCCGGGTGCTGCTCCCGGACATCCCAGGCACCCTGGGCGCGGTGGCCACCGCGCTGGGCGGTATCGGGGCCGACATACTGAGCGTCGACGTCGTCGAACGCGGCCGGGGCACGGCCGTCGACGACCTGGTGGTGGAGCTGCCGTCCGGCCGGCTGCCGGACGTGCTGATCACCGCGGCCGAGTCGGTGGAAGGCGTCGAAGTGGACGCGGTCCGGCCCTACGCGGGCGTGCTGGACACTCATCGGGAGCTGGAACTGGTGGAGGCCGTCGCGGACGACCCCAGAGCCGGCCTGGACACGTTCACCGAGGGCGTACCGAAGATCGTCCGGGCCGGCTGGGCCATGACGCTCAGCAGTGACGGCCGGGGGGTGAGCCGGTTAGCGGCCAGCACGGCGGCGCCGCAGATGGACGTGGAGATGCCGTGGATGCCGCTGCAGCGGGCCACGGTGCTCGACGGTGAGTCGCCGTGGGTGCCGGACACCTGGCAGCAACTGGGCACCGAACTGGCGGCGACACCGGTGGGCAAGCCGGACCGGGCGCTGCTGGTCGCCCGTCCGGGTGGTCCGATGTTCCGCGCGGCCGAGGTGGCCCGGCTGGCGCACCTGGCCGGCATCGTCGCCGTGGTGCTGGACGGCTAGCGCCCGGTCAGCCGCCGGCCCAGGACGTGCCGGTCCGGGCGGGAGCGGCGCCGGCTGACGACGTCCGGTCCGGATATACCGCCTATTCGTCCGGCTCGGTGGCCTCGCCGATGGTGGCGACCTCGACCGCCGCGTCCGGGCCGGAGTCGAGCAGGACGCGGAAGCCGTCCTCGTCCAGGATCGGCACCTTCAGCTGCACCGCCTTGTCCGCCTTGGTGCCCGGCGCGTCGCCGATCACCACGAACGCGGTCTTCTTCGACACGGAGCCGGCCGCCTTGCCGCCGCGCTCGGTGATGGCCTCCTTGGCCTCGTCGCGGGAGAAACCGGTCAGCGAGCCGGTCACCACGATGGACAGTCCCTCCAGCACGCGCGGCACGCCCGAGGCGCGGTCCTCGGCCAGCCGGACTCCGGCGTCCTGCCACTTGCGGACCACCTCGCGGTGCCAGTCGACCTCGAACCATTCGCGCACGGCGGCCGCGATGGTGGGGCCGACACCGTCCACATCGGCCAGTAGCTCCTCGCTGGCCGTCTCGATGTCGTCCAGCGACCCGAAACCGCGGGCCAATGCCTGGGCGGCGGTGGGGCCGACGTGCCGGATGGACAAGCCCACCAGGGCCCGCCACAGCGGGCGGTCCTTGGCCGCCTGGAGATTGGCCAGCAGCCGCACCCCGTTGGCGGACAGGCCGCCCTCCTTCTTACGGAACAGGTCCACCCGCAGGAGTTGGTCCTCGGTGAGGGCGAACACGTCGCCCTCGTCGGTGAGCACGCCGGAGGTGAGCAGCGCGGTGGCCGCCTCGTAGCCGAGGCCCTCGATGTCGAAGGCGCCGCGACCGGCCAGGTGGAACAGCCGCTCGCGCAACTGTGCCGGGCAGGACCGGGCGTTGGGGCACCGGATGTCGACGTCGCCCTCCTTCTCCCGGCGCAGGATGGTGCCGCACTCGGGGCAGACGTCGGGCATCACGAACCGGGTGAGTTTCCGGCCGTCCTCGCGGGCGGCCGCGACCGGGCCGAGCACCTCGGGGATCACGTCGCCCGCCTTGCGGATCACCACGGTGTCGCCGATCAGCACGCCCTTGCGCTCCACCTCGTCCGCGTTGTGCAGGGTGGCCATGGCGACGGTGGAACCGGCCACCTTCACCGGTTCCATCACGGCGAACGGCGTGACCCGGCCGGTGCGGCCGACGTTGACCTGGATGTCCAGCAGCGTCGTGGTGGCCTCTTCCGGCGGGTACTTGTAGGCGATGGCCCAGCGCGGTGCCCGGGACGTGGTGCCGAGCCTGCGCTGCTCGACCACCTCGTCGACCTTGAGTACCAGGCCGTCGATCTCGTGCTCGACGTCGTGCCGGTGCTCCCCCCAGTACGCGATCCTGTCGATGGCTTCGTCGATCGTGTCGACCATCGTGGTGTGCGTGGACACCGGCAGTCCCCACGCCCGCAACGCGCGGTAGGCGTCGGACTGGCGGGCCGGCTCGAAGCCCTCGCGCTTGCCCAGGCCGTGGCAGATCACCCGCAGCGGGCGACTCGCGGTGATCTTCGGGTCCTTCGGCCGCAGCGAGCCGGCGGCCGCGTTGCGCGGGTTGGCGAACGGCGGCTTGCCGGCCTCGACGAGGCCCGCGTTGAGTTCGGCGAAGCCGGCGACCAGGAAGAAGACCTCGCCGCGCACCTCGATCAGCTTCGGGACCGGGAACTCGTCGGTGCCGGTGAGCCGTTCCGGCACGTCCCGCATGGTGCGCACGTTGAGTGTGACGTCCTCGCCGGTGCGGCCGTCGCCCCTGGTCAGCGCCCGCACCAGCCGGCCGTCGGAGTAGAGCAGGTTGATCGCCAGGCCGTCGACCTTCAGCTCGCACAGGAAGTGGTACGCGCCGCCCGCGGCCTTCTGCACCCGGTCGGCCCAGGCGCGCAACTGGTCGATGTCGAAGACGTCGTCCAGGCTGAGCATGCGTTCCAGGTGGTCGTGCGCGGTGAAGTCGGTGGAGAACGTGCCGCCGACCCGCTGGGTGGGCGAGTCGGGGGTGACCAGCGACGGGTGCTCGTCCTCGATGTGCTGCAACTCCACCAGGAGCTCGTCGAACTGGGCGTCCGAGATGGTCGGCGAGTCCAGCACGTAGTACCGGAACTGGTGGCCGCGCAGCTCCTCGGCGAGCACCCCGTGGCGCTCGCGGACGTCGGCCGGTACGTCCTCGGCACCCTCCGCGGCGGCGGTGGACGTCACGTCGGACTGGCGTGGCAGGTCTTCGTCGTCGCTGGTCACACCGGCAGGGTAGCCAATACCACCGACGAGTTTCAGCCGTCCTCGCGGTCCGGATCGGGTGGGTCGGGCAGCCCGGCCAGGCGGCGCACCAGCACCCGCAACTCACGCAGGGTGATCGCGTTGGCCGGCCGCTGCAACGCCGTCTCCACCCGGCGCAACCGCTCCCCGGCCAGCCGCTCGCCGAGGGTGGCGTCCAGCGGCAGGAACGTCATCGCCGACCGGCCCGGTTCGTCCAATTCGGACAGTTGAGGATGGTAGACGGCGACGTCCACCACGCCGGCCGCCTCGTCCACCTGGGCGGCGACCAGGAAGTCGGCCAACCGGATCCGGTGGCCGGACAGGTTCACCGTGACGCCGTTGGGGTCCGGCACGGCCGGTACCGAGTCGTGGTACTCCCACAGCACGTCGGTGGGCGGCGCGGCGGCGATCCAGGCGTCGGTGTAGGGCCGCAGGTCGGGGTCCTCCTGGCCGCTGACCACCAGCGCGTACACGGCCTGCTGGCCGCGGTCCAGGGAGAAGTGCAGGTCGGGGTGGATGGCGGCGACGGCCTCGCACAGTTCGTGCTCGACCCTGGCCAGTTCCCGGTCGCCCAGCGCGGAGCTGATGCTGGGCAGCAGTTCGTCCCAGCGCGCCCAGAACCGCCGGGCCGCCACTGCCGGGTCGGTGCGTGCCGCGGTGGCCGGCGGGGTGTCCGTTTCGGGCTCCCCCTCGGCCGCCGGCCGTCTGCGTCGGCGAAACCACCTCATGCCGGCCATTGTGCGCCTGTGCGCCGGGCACCGGCCGGTCCCGAGACGGATTTTGTCAGTCCTCGGACCAGGACTCCGGCGGCTCGACGAACGCCTTGGCCAGGTCGGCGGTCAGCCGGAGGGCCCGGCCGGCCCAGGCCGGTGCGGCGCCGGCCAGCCCGCAGGTGGGCGTGGGCACGGCCCGCTCGGCCAGCCAGGTCCTCGGGAAGCCGAGCCGGTCGGCCATGGCCAGCGCGGGTTTCGCCACGTCCTGCAGCGTCACCGGGTCGAGCGGTTCGACGGACGGAACCAGCCCGAGGAACAGGAGAGCCCCGGCGTCCCACGTCTCGCCGATCTCGTCCCACCATTCGGTCGGGGCGGCGTCCAGGCCGGTGGCGTCGAAGGCGATCACGTCGGCCCCCGCGGCCCGCAGCAGGGCGATCGGCGGCTGGTCGGCGCAGCAGTGCACGGCCACCGGCTGGCCGCTGACCGCCCGGGCCGCGTCGACCACCTCGGCCAGCAGGTCCCTGGCCTCCGGTTCGCCGACCGGCGCCACGGCACCGAGCCCGGACGGCGTGGACAGGGCACCGGCCAGCACCGCCGGCAGGGTGGGCTCGTCGATCTGCACCAGCACGGCGGCGCCGGTGCGGGCGGCCACCTCGGTGACGTGCAGCGCGAGGCCCTCGCACAGCGACTCGGTGAACTCGCGCAGCGCGCCGGGGTCGGTGAGCACCCGGTGGCCGCGGACCAGCTCGACGCCCGCCGCCAGCGTCCACGGCCCGGCGAGCTGCACCTTCACCAGTGCGGGTCGCTGCGCCTCCATGACCTCCTGGAGCGCGTCCAGGTCCCTGGCCAGCAGGTCGTGGGAGCGGCGCAGGTCGTGGCCGGGGTGCGCGGTGACGCGGTAGCCCGACGGCACCAGCTCGACCGGCAGGTCGATCAGCAGGCCCGCGGTGCGGCCGATGATGTCGGCACCCACCTGGCGGGCCGGCAGCTCGGGCAGGTGCGGCAGGTGCGGCAACTCGCCGGCCACCGTCCGGGTGGCCTCCACCGGGTCGGTACCCGGCATCGATCCGATCGCGGTGGCCGTCTCGGACGGCCATGGGGTGGCAGACACGCCCACAGCCTGTCACCCTCGCCCGGCCGGCGGCGAACCGGCATGAACCCGCTGAACAGGGCATTGCCCGCGAACCACCACACGAGTAATTTGACTGGACCACTGCCTCCGGCAGCTGGTGGACGGAGGACTTCCGATGCCTGTCAAGCACATCCGGATCGACAACCGGCTGATCCACGGCCAGGTGACCGTGACGTGGGTGGGCCGGATCGGCGCGGATCACATCGTCGTCGCCAACGACGAGGTGGCGGCCGACGAGTTCCAGCGGGTGCTGCTGCCGCAGGCCGCCCGAGGGGTGCGGACATCGGTGTTGACCGTGGACGCCGCCGTCGCGCACTGCACGAGTCCGGCGGCCGCGGGCGAGAACATCATGGTGCTGGCCAAGTTCCCCGGTGACGCGCTGCGGCTGCTGGAGGGCGGCGTGGTGGCGGGCGAGGTGAACGTCGGCAACCAGGCACCTCGGCCGGGCACCAAGTTCACCATGGTGACGAGATCGATCTCGGTCACCGAGGAGGACGCCAAGGCGTACCGGCGGATCGCCGAACTGGCCGGGGCGCTGCGGTGCCAGATGATGCCCAACGACAAGGCGGACGACTTTCTGCGGCTGCTGGCCAAGAAGAAGCTCTGACCGGCCGAGATCCGTTGAACTGTCAATTATTCACAGTCTGCACATGACATGCCGGTAACTTCCCACTATTGGGCCTTGACGGCACCCTGACCGATGTTAACCTGCCGTGAGATTTGACCACTGGTCTAGTCCAACTTCGACAAGTACACCATCGCGATTCTCCGAAAGCGGGGCGCAATGCTGCTGACCGCTCTGGTGCTCACAGTGTGGGCCATCTTCTGTGTATACGACATGCTCGGGCCGACGCTGTTCTTCGCCAGCCGGCCCCTGATCGCCGGCGCCGTGGCCGGCCTGATCATCGGCAACCTCACGCTCGGCATGGCCATCGGCGCCACGATGGAACTGGCCGCACTCGGCGTCTACACCTACGGCGGTGCGTCCATTCCGGACTACACGACGGGCGCGATCGTCGGGACGGCACTGGCCAACGCCAGCGGCGGTACGTTCACCCACCAGGTCGCGTTCGGCCTGGCGCTGGGCATCCCCGCCGCGGTGCTGCTGCTGTCGCTGGACCCGATCGGCCGGTTCCTACCCACGTTCTGGATACACCGGGCGGACTACGCGGCACTGGAGGGCCGAACACGGGAGATGACCGTCCTACAGTGGACGGCGTTCATACCGTGGGCCGCGGTCCGCGCCGTACCGACATTCCTCGGCGTGTACTACGCCAGCGAGGTCGCCAAGATCGAGCACGCCATCCCGACCTGGTTCGTCAACGGCATGACACTCGTCGGCGGCATCCTGCCCGTGGTCGGTTTCGCCATGCTGCTGAAAATGCTGCCGGTGGCCCGCTACTGGTACATGCTGCTGATCGGCTTCGTGCTGTACGGGTACCTGAAGGTCCCACTGCCCGGCATCGCGATGTTCGCGCTCGCCATCGCGATCATCTTCATGACCCTCAAGCCGCAGACCCCGGCATCGACGGAGGGCCCACCGCCACCGTCGACCGGACCGGCGCCGGCGACGGCCGGCACCAGTGAGGAGGCCGCGAATGTCTGACACCATCGTCACCACGGAGCCATCGAGCACCCAACCACCCGTCGAAGCTCCGCCGATCACACTGCCCAAGCGGGTACTGAACCGGTCGTTCTGGCGGTTCTTCTGGTCGTTCCAGATCTCCTGGAACTACGAGCGGATGCAGGCCCTCGGCTTCTGCTGGGCGATCATCCCGGTGCTGCGCCACCTGCACCGCGACGACAACGACTTCGTCGTCGCCATGCAGCGGCACCTGTCCTTCTTCAACACCTCACCGGTGGTCGGCGGCCCGTTCATCCTGGGCAGCACGATCGCCATGGAGGAGGGCGGGTCCGCCACCTCGGCGGACAGCGTCAAGGTGGCCATGATGGGACCGCTGGCCGGCATCGGCGACGCGGTGACCTACGTGGTCTACAACAGCATCATCTTCACGCTGGGCGCCAACTGGGCGTTGCAGGGCAAGGTGATCGGCCCGATCTTCGTCGCGGTGTTCGTGCTGGTGCCGTACTTCCTGGTGCGCCGCTGGCAGTTCAACTTCGGCTACCGCCAGGGCAAGGACCTGATCACCCGGCTCGCGTCCGGTGCACTGGCCCGGTTGAACGAGGGCGCCATCATCATGGCGATGATCGTGTTCGGCGGTTTCATCCCGAGCATCGTCAAGTTCGTGACGACCCTGTCCTACCACGGCCAGGCCACCACCGGTGGCAAGGCGGCGCCCGCGCAGCTGGTGCAGACGCAGCTGGACGGCGTGGTGCCGTTCCTGCTGCCGGTGGCGCTCACCGCGCTGATCTACTTCCTGCTCAAGAAGTTCAACCTGCACCCGATCTGGGCGATCGTGATCGTGTTCGGCATCGGTCTGCTGCTGGGCGGTCTCGGCTGGTTCGCCACGACCGTGCCGACCACCTGATGGCCGTGCCAGTGGTGCTGGTCGGGCACGGCGGCTTCCCGGACGGTGTGCGCGACGCCGTGGAGATGATCCTGGGAGACCAGGACAATCTCGCGACGGTGTCGTTGCGACCGGACGGCAGCCCGGAGGGCGTCGCCGAGCGGGTCACCGAAGCGGTGGCCAAGCTCGGCGGCGGCCAGGGCGCGCTGGTCCTCGCCGACCTGATGGGGGGCAGCCCGGCCAACGCGGTCGGGCTGCTCGCCCTGCACGACCCGGCGCTGTGCCTGGTGTCCGGGCTGAACCTGGCGATGGCGCTGGAGGTGCTGACCAGTCCTGCCGCGACGGCGGCGGAACTGGCCGAGGTGGCACTCGCCGCGGGCGCCGAGGGCGTGGTGGACGTGGGCGCCCGGCTGCGCGCGGCCAGCCAGTGACTCTGCCGGCGGCAGCAGGCGTCGTCGACGTCACGCCGCCGCTCGGTCCGATGGCCGGCTACGGCGCCCGGGGCGACGCGGCGGCCGTCGGCGTACACGACCCGCTGACCGCGAGCCTGCTGCGGCTGGGCGGGGTCTGCTGGGTGGCGCTGGACGCGCTGCAGGTCACCGTTCCGCTGGCCAGCCGGGTCCGCACCGCCGTGGCGGGCGCGCTGGGCCTGGTCCAGGACGCCGTGGTGGTGTGCGCGTCGCACACCCACTCCGGGCCGCTGGCGTGGCTGCGGGACGGGCCGGTGGCCGACCGGCTGGTCGCGGACGTCGCGGCCGGTGCCGGACGGCTCACCGAGGTTCCGGTGACGGCGCACTGGGCCGTGGTGCCGGACGTCGGCGTGGGCAGCAACCGCTACGACCCGGCCGGCCCGCACGACGCCAGTGCCGGGGTGCTGACGCTGCGGGACGCCGACGGTGCCGTGGTGGCCGTGCTGGCCGACTACGCGTGCCACCCGACCGTGCTGAACCACCAGAACCTGACCTACTCGGCCGACTATCCGGCCGCCGCGCGCCGGGTGGTGCGGGACGCGGTGGGCGGGGTGGTGCTGTTCCTGCAGGGCGCGGCCGGGGACGTGAGCACCCGGTTCACCCGGCGGGAGTCGTCGTTCGCCGAGGCCGACCGGCACGGCGGCCTGCTCGGCGAGGCGCTGCTGCGGGGTGTGGCAGCGGGCGAGCCGCTGGCCGGTGCGCCGACCGTGCGGCGAGGCGAGGTGCGGGTGCCGACCAGGGCGCTGCCCGACCCGGCCACGGCCGCCACCACCCTGGCCGACGCGGAACGGGCGTGGCTGGCCGTCACCGATCCGACGTCGCCTGACGGCCGGATCACCCGGACCCGCTACGAGGGTGCCCAGTTGCAGGCGGCGCTGTGTGCCGAGGGGTTGCCGCCGTCGCTCACGCTGCCGATCGGCGTCGTCGAGTTCGGTGACGTGGCGTGGGCGCACCTGCCCGTCGAGCCGTTCACCTCCTACGGCGAACGGATCCGGGCGGCCGGCACGCACCCGGTGACCAGGACGGTCGGCTACACCGACGGCTACTTCGGTTACCTGGCAGACGAAACCGCCCACCGGAACGGCCGCTACGAGGCCCTGGGCAGCAGGTTCGACCCGGCGGCCGGTGATGTCGTGGTCATCGCCGCGGTCGATCTACTGTGAAGGCATGACCACCAGCCTCCTGCCCACCGAAGCCGACGTCGCAGCCGCGGCGGCCCGGATCGCGCCGCACGTCCGCCACACCCCCGTGCTGGACGTGGACATCGACGGCCGGCCGGTCGTGCTGAAACTGGAACACCTGCAGCACACCGGTTCGTTCAAGCTGCGGGGTGCGCTCAACGCGCTGCTGTCCGGGCCGGCCCCGGAGCTGGTGGTGACGGCGTCCGGAGGCAACCACGGCCTGGCGGTGGCCGCCGCCGCGCGGCTGCTCGGTCTGCCGGCCGTGGTGTACGTGCCCGAGTCGGTACCCGAGGGCAAGGCCCGCCGGATCGAGGCGCAGGGCGCGCGGCTGGTGCGGCACGGCGCGCGGTACTCCGACGCGGCGGCGGCAGCCGTGGCGGCGGCCACGGACCCGGGAACGCGGTACCTGCCGGCCTACGACGACCCGGCGGTGGTGGCCGGCCAGGGCACGGTGGCGGCCGAGATCGTGGCGGCACGGCCGGACGTGGACGCGCTGGTGGTGGCCGTGGGCGGTGGCGGGCTGGGCGGTGGGTCGACCGTCGGCGGCGGCGGTGTGCCCGTGGTGGCCGTCGAACCGGAGCGGTGCTGCTGCCTGCACGCGGCGATCGAGGCCGGTGCTCCGGTGGACGTGGCGATCGACTCGGTGGCGGCGAGCGCCCTGGGTGCCACGCGGGTGGGCGCGATCCCGTTCGAACTGTTGAAGCGCGGCCGGTCCGTGCTGGTCAGCGACGCCGCCCTGCTGGCCGCCCGGGACCTGCTGTGGGAGGACTACCGGCTGGCCGTGGAACCGGCGGCCGCGGCCACGCTCGCCGCGTTGCTGGCCGGCGAGGTGCCCGGGGAGCGGCCCTGCCTGATCCTGTGCGGCGCCAACACCGACTGGACGCCGAACTAGGTCTGCGGGGTGTTCGGTTGGAAGTAGCCGGACAGGTCGCCGATGACGTCGATCATGCCGTTGCTGCCGGCTGTCGGCCGACCGGGGTCACCGGGTTCGGGCAGATGCTCTAGTACTACAGGGCTAGATCTTTCGCGTGTCGGTCCACGATATTGGTTTCCGGTTATGCGAGCATTCGATGGTGACTATTCCTTCGGCAGGGCAGGCCGGCGTCGCGAGTGGTGTGACTCGGGACGATCTGGCCACGTG
>DASUGU010000090.1:0-105105 GCA_036273855.1 Pseudonocardiaceae bacterium | reverse complement strand
CGACAAGGTCGGCGCCGACTACCGGGGCGACCCGACGGCCGCGCTGCTCGAGGTGCTCGACCCGGCGCAGAACCACACGTTCCGCGACCACTACCTGGACGTCGACCTCGACCTGTCCGACGTGGTGTTCCTGGCCACGGCCAACGTGCTCGACTCCATCCCGGGCCCGCTGGCCGACCGGATGGAACTGGTCACGCTGGACGGCTACACCGAGGCCGAGAAGGTCACCATCGCGGCCGACCACCTGCTGCCCAGGCAACTGGACAAGGCCGGGCTGTCGACCGCCGAGGTGACGATCACCTCGGACGCCCTGCGGCAGCTGGCCGCCGAGTACACCCGGGAAGCCGGCGTCCGTGACCTGGAACGGTCGATCGCCAGGGTGCTGCGCAAGGTGGCCACCGGTCTGGCACTGGACACGGCGAGTGTCCCGGTCACGATCGACGCGGCCGACCTGCGGACCTACCTCGGCCGGCCCCGGCACACGCCGGAATCGGCGGAGCGGACCGCGTTGCCCGGCGTGGCGACCGGTCTGGCGGTGACCGGTGCCGGCGGTGACGTGCTGTTCATCGAGGCGTCGCTGGCCGACCCGGAGACGGGTTCGACCGGGCTGACGCTGACCGGTCAACTCGGCGACGTCATGAAGGAGTCGGCGCAGATCGCGCTGTCCTACCTGCGGTCGCACGGTGTCGAGCTGGAACTGCCGGTCGGTGACCTGCGGGAGCGCGGGGTCCACCTGCACGTGCCGGCGGGCGCGGTGCCCAAGGACGGCCCGAGTGCCGGCGTGACGATGACCACGGCGCTGGCGTCGCTACTGTCCGGGCGGCCGGTCCGGTCGGACGTGGCGATGACCGGTGAGGTGTCGCTGACCGGGCGGGTGCTGCCGATCGGTGGGGTGAAGCAGAAGCTGCTCGCCGCCCACCGGGCCGGCATCACGACGGTGCTGATCCCGCAGCGCAACGAGCCGGACCTGGACGACGTTCCGGCCGAGGTGCTCGCGGAACTGACCGTGCACCCGGTGTCCGACGTCCGGGACGTGCTGCGGTTCGCCCTGGAACCGGCGGAGGCGGCTGCCGACCTGGCGGCCTGATCCGGTCAACCTCGGCCGGCGCGCTCAGTCACTGAGCGCGCCGGCCGAGCCTTCGGTACCGGCCACCCCGAGCAGCCGGCCGACGCGTCGTGTGGTGGGCGGGTGAGTTGGTCGGTGGGTGGGCTGCGGTTGGCCGGGTGATGCCGGGCGAGCGGTGGACGTCGGTCGGTTGGGCCTTTGGTGCGGGTTGTGCGGGTCCGGGTTCTCGGTCGGCCGATGCGTTCTGTGGTGGGCGGGTGCGTCGGCCGGCGCGTCACGCGCGTTGCCGAGGGCAGCGCGTCCGGCCCGGGGTGCGTCAGGCAATGCCCGGGCGACCAGCGGGAGTCCTCGGCTACCGCCCGTACCATGCGGTCGTGGCCAACCCCGACCGTGCGGATCGACCGGCGGGCGTCGCACTGGCGGGCGGCGTCGGCGAACCGGCCGACGCGCGCCGGTTGCGGCGGCTGCCGTCGCTCACCGGGTTGCGGTTCGTGGCCGCCGCGCTCGTCTTCGTCTCCCACACCAGCACGCTGCGGATCTTCGCCGACCACGACGTCGACACCCAGCTGGCCCGGTTCGCGCCGCCACTGGGCTATGTCGCCGTCGAGTTCTTCTTCATCCTCAGTGGCTTCGTGCTCACCTGGTCGGCCCGGCCCACCGACACGGCTCGGGCGTTCTGGTGGCGGCGGGCGGTCAAGATCTACCCGAACAACGTCGTCGGCTGCGCCCTCGCGGTCATCGGGATCGTCGCCACGGGCAACACCGTGCCGCTGGGTGTCGCGCTGCCCAACCTGTTCCTCGTCCAGGACTGGGCACCCAGTGTCAGCGTCAGCGGCGGGATCAACCGGCCGAGCTGGTCGCTGGGCTGCGAAGTCCTGTTCTACCTGATGTTCCCCGTGCTGCTGCCGCTGATGCGCCGGATCCCGGATCGTCTACTGTGGCCGATGGTGGCCGGCATCGTCGCGCTCATCTTGCTGATCCCCACGATCACCACACTGTTGCCCGGCACGCCACCGGTCACCGGCGGCCTGTCCTTCCCGCAGTACTGGTTCATCTACGTCTTCCCGGTCAGCCGCCTGCTGGACTTCGCGCTGGGCATCGTGCTGGCCAGGATCGTGCTCGCCGGGCGGTGGCCGCCGCTGGGTTTCGGGCCCGCCGCGTGGCTGGCCACGGCGGCCGTCGTGCTCGTCGAGTTCGTCGCGCTGCGGTACGCGCTGGTGGCCGTGATGATCGTGCCGCTGGCGCTGGTGATCGGCTGCGGAGCGGTGGCCGACGTGCGTGGCACGCCGTCGCTGATGCGCGGCCGGACGGCGGTGTGGCTGGGCGAGGTGTCGTTCGCGTTCTACATCGTGCATTTCCTCGTCCTGTTCTACGCGCACCCGCTGGTCGGCCGCTGGCAGGTCGACTGGCCGGCGGCGATCGGCGTCTACCTGATGCTGTTCTGCGTGGCGCTCGGCCTGGCCGCGCTGCTCTACCACACCGTCGAGCGGCCACTGGTCCGCGCGGCGGCCCGGCGGCAACGGGAACACCGCCTTGCCGAGTAGCCGACTGGTGCTGGCGCTCGCCGTCGCGTGCCTCCTCCCCCTGGGCGCGGCGGCGACACCGAACGTGGCCGCCGCCAGCACCTGCGCCGACCCGGTCACGCGGGACTGCGTGCAGACACAGACGATCCCGGTCGGCCCCGCTCGGCCGATCGTGCACACCACCGTGCGGGAACTCCAGTTCAACCTGTGCAACAGCGGCCAGGCCCCCTGCTACCACCAGGACAGCTCACCCGGCGAGGCGGCAGGCGTGATCGACCGCTACACGCCGACGGCCGTGACGCTCAACGAGATCTGCTCGCGCAACATCCTCGACCCCTCGGCGCCGATCCCCACCGCCATGGCCCGGGCCGCCGCTCTGGCGGGCGACCCGACCGTCGTCGCCGCGTTCGCGCCCGCGCTCGACTCGGTCAGCCACGAGCCGTACCGGTGCGTGAACGGCGACGAGTACGGCATCGGCCTCGTCGTGCGCGGCCCCGGCCCGGCCACCGCGAAGGTGCGCTACGTCTACCGGCTCCAGTTCGCCCGCACCGACGAGCACCGCGTCGGGGTGTGCGTCACCGTGGGCGGCACCGACTTCTGCACCACACACCTGGAATCCGACGATCCCGCCGTGGCGGCCGGTCAGTGCAGCGAGCTGATGGACGTCGACCTGCCCCGGTTCCGTGGCGCCGTCGCTCCGCCCACGGTGGTCGGCGGCGATCTCAACCTCGGTGCGGCCGCGGCCTCGTGCGTGCCGGCCGACTGGGGCGCGCGGGGTGACGGCGGCGTGCAACATGTGCTGTGGGCAGGTGGTTTCCGGCTCGCAGCCACCCGGATCGTCGCCATGCACGACACCGACCATCCCGCGCTGCTGGTGGACCTGAGTCGACCGTAGGGTGGCCGGGTGACTGAGCTGCTGCGCCAGGAACTCGCCCACGGCGGGTCGGTGCTGGTCGAGATCGCCGACGACGAACCCGGTGCGCTGCCGGCGTCCCGGGTGGGCGACTACGTCCAGTCGGCCGCCGGATCACTGGCCGCCGCGCTGACCGGCGTCCGCGGCGCGGCCGCCGAAGCGTGCCGCCAGTTCCGGGAGACGGACGTGCGCCCGCCGCCCGGTGGTCGGCAGACCGTCCCGCGCAATGCCCGCCAACTCGGCGGATTCGGTGGCCTGCCGACCGACGATCGCGCAGAGGTGCGCCGTCCACGGTTGTGGCCGCAGCGACAGCAGCCCGTCGTTCCCGCAGCGCGGGCCACCGGTCCAGCGGCATCGCCGCCGGAATGAGGAACGACGTCCGTTTCGTCAGGTCGCCCGCCACGGCGGCGACCATGCCCAGTACGCCACCGGTGTCCGGGTCCCAGGCCGGGCCGCCGCTGAACCCGCGCGCGACGGTGAAGCCGGCCGGCCGGTCGTCCTCCACCATGATCAGCCCGCCGCCCTGCCGGTCCAGCAGCCGGGCCTGCGCCCAGACGCCGTCGTCGTGGCCCGCGGGGAAGCCGTAGCGGCGCACCGCCGGTCCCAGAACTCGTCCACCGCGCGCCGTCGGCGTGGCGCCGGCGGTAACTCCCCGGTGGGCCACAGGGCGGCCATGTCGCCGGTCTCGTAGGACTGCCAGAACCCGATCGTGGCAGTCAGCGTGGGGCCATCGGGCAGTGCGGGACCGACGGTGACCGGGTCGGTGGGCGCCTCGGCGTGGTCCCTGGGCAGCCCGAGTGCCGCACACACCACGTGGGCGCAGGTCAGGATCGCCGGTCCGTCGGTGGTGGCGACGAGAAATCCGACACCTACGGGCCGCTGCGCGGCTGCACCGAGTATCCGAAGAATCCCCGTGTGAGGTGCCGCAGTGCCCGCCATACCGCTCCTGTCCGGATCCTCCTCGACATGGCGGTATGTAACGGCGACGGTTGGCCGTATCGGCGGTCAGCCGAGTTCTCCCTGGTTATGGTCGATGATGAACCGACGTGAGGTGACCGCCGTGAGCGACGACGTGGTGGTGTCCCCGGCCGTCCGGCCTCCCGAAACACCGAGGCCGCGGTCGGATCGGTTCGCGTTCCTGGACCTGTTGCGCGCGGCGGCCGTGTGTCTGGTCATCTACAGCCACGTGGTGGGCATCTTCCTGCACCAGCACGGGGAGAACTCGGTGATCGCCGGTGTACTCCAGGGATTCACGTCGCACCCGCTGGATCTGGCACTCCAGGTCGGCCGTTTCGGTGTCGTGCTGTTCTTTCTGGTCAGCGGTTTCATCGTGACGCACACCGGTTTCGCCGAACGGCCCCGGCAGTACGCCATCAAGCGTTTTCTGCGGATCTATCCGATGCTGGCGGTATCGGTGCTGCTGGCCGCCGTGTTGCTGCTGGCGCACCTGCATCCGGTGACCACGGCCGGGGAGATCACCACGGTCACCCCCGTCACCGTGCTCACCAACCTGACGCTGGCCAATCACCTGATCGCGCCGCCGGTCCTGCTCGTGGACGTCAGTTGGACGCTGATCATCGAGATGCTGTTCTACACACTGCTGCTCGTGGCGTTGCCGCTGATGCGCCGTCGGGTGTGGCCGGTGATCTGCGGTGAGCTGGTGCTGGTCGCGGTCGTGATGGCCACCGAGCACCTGGGTGGCGCGTCGTACTTCCTGTTCGGCGTCAATCTCTCCTACCTGCCGGCGCTGCTGCTCGGGCAGGCGATCTGGGCGGTGTGGAGCAGGCGGGTGCCGTTGTGGGCCGGGTTGGTGTTCGGCGCGGTGGCGGCCGCCGAGTACGTGTGGGGCGGCGATCCCGGCATGGGCCGCAACGACCACGCGCTCGACCTGAACCTGGCGATCGGGTTCGTCGTGTTCGTCGCGGCGCTGCTCGCGGAGCGGCGGATGCGGTCGGTGCGGCTGGTCGGCTACGTCGCCGACCGCAGCTACTCGCTCTACCTGCTGCACGGCCTGCTCGCATTCGCCGTGCTGAACCTGCTGTACCCGCTGATCGGCTACCCGGGAGCGCTGGTCGCCGCGGTCGCGGCGACGTTCCTGGGTGCCGAGGCCGGGTTCCGGTGGCTGGAACGGCCGGCGATGCGGTGGGCGCGCCGGCTGGCCAAGCGCTGGAACCCTACGCCCTGACGTCCACTTCGGACGGATGGCTCACCGTGACCGGTGCCCGGCGGCGGGCCATCACCAGCACGGCCAGCCATGCCGCGACAGTGCCCGCGAACAGGCCCAACCGTGGGTCGTGGCCGTCCACGATCCAGCCCGACAGCGCGGCACCAGCCGCCGAACCGCCGGTCAGCGCGGTGACCGTCCAGGTGAGCGTCTCGGCGAGCGCGCCAGGCGGAGCCGAGCGTTCGGTGGTGGTGTAGGCGGAGACCAGGGTCGGCGACACTCCGGAACCGGCGGCGATCACCGCGATCGCCATGGCCGGAACGGAAGGCGCCAACGGCAGCGGAATCGTCACCACGGCGAGGTAGAGCAGCGCGAGCCGGTACCGGCCGGCCGGGTCGCGACGCCACGGCCGCTGCCCGATGGCCAGGCCGACCACCAGGCTCGCCCCGGCGAACCCGCCGAGCAGCCAGCCCGCCGCACCCGCCGCGTGCCGTTGCTGGGTGAACGCGACGAGCGACACGTTGAGCGTGCCGAGCATGGTGCCGACCGCGAACACCGTGACCAGCAGGCGGACCGACTCGGCCGACCGCAGTGTCGCCAGCAGGTGTCGGCGTACTCCCGGTGTGGGCTTCGGGATCGTCTTGCGCTGCAAGGCGAACGTGGTGCCGGACACCAGTTCGATGGCGCCCGCCGCCAGCAGCCCGGCCGAGGCGTGCCACACAGACAACGCCGTGCCCAGCACCGGTCCCACGGTGAAGGCCACGTCGTCCAGCACGGACTCCAGCGCGTAGGCGCGGTTCAGGTCGGGCGTGCCACCGAGCAGGTTCGACCAGCGGGCCCTGGTGAACGCGCCGATCGCGGGCGTGAGCGCGCCGACCGGGACGGACGTCAGGCACAGCACGACGACCGGTGCGTGGCCGACGGCCGCCGCCACCTGACCGGCAAGTGCCGCAACGTGCGCGATCACCAGGGGCAGCAGCACCGTCGTCTGCCCGAACCGGTCGACCAGCCGGCCGAACATCGGGCCCGTGACGGCGGAACAGCAGATGGCGATCGCGTTCAGCACACCGGCCACGGCGTAGGAACCGGTCGCGTCGTGGGCGAGGAACACGACGGCGACGCCGGTCATCGCGACCGGCAGCCGGGCGACGAAACCGGTGGCGCAGAACGCCCGCGCGGCCGGCCGGGCGAGGACGGCGCGGTAGCCGTTCAGCATGGCTCGACGACGTGGCGTTCCGGTGCGACGGCCACCGTCGAGCCGCGCAACGCCGCCACGACGGCCTCGCGCACGAAGGCCGGCGACTGGTCGGTCCGCACGTACGCGGTCAGCACACCGTCGACCAGTTCGACCCGGGCGTCCGCACACCACGGTTGGCCGCGCACCAAGTCGGCCAGCGCCACGGTGTCCACCCACCCGGCGGCACACCGCACCCACGTGTCGCCGCGCGGCAGCGGCGCCGGGCACAGCGCCGCGACCGGCACCGGGCCGTTCGCGGCCGCCACGGTGACCGCCTCGATCGCGCTCAGCACCGGCCGGATGTCGGCGAGCGGGACGTACCGGGTGTCGGCCATCAGCTCGATCCGGCAGGTGTCGGGGGAGCGGATGATCCGAACGAAGAACTTGGTGTTCTGCCGGGCCCAGCTCGAACCGTCCTCGAACGCCGTCTTTCCGAGCAGCGCCGCCGGATCGCTGCCGGCCGGCCCGTCACCGGCCCCACGCAGCCGGACGTCGTTGACGATCGCCGCGTGGAAGTCGAAGCACACGCCTCTGGCCAGTTCGGCCTCCCGCCGCACCCGTGACTCGGCGGCCGGGTCGTAGCAGGCGTTGGCGTGCGCCATCAGGGTTCGCCGGGCGGTGTCGCGGATGACCGCGTCCAGGTCGCCCGCCAGGTCCACCTGGCACAGCACGTCCTGCACCAGCGGCGCCACCAGGCCGCGCCGCCTCCTGTCGAACCGGTTGGCCGAGATCAGCAGCAGGGTCACTCGCTGATGGCCGGTGAGGTGGCCGAGCACGGCGGCGACGATCCCGGTCAGTGCCACCGATGTGCTGACGCCCAGCCGGGCGGCGACGAGCCTGCTGGCCAGTTCGGTGGCCGGTGACGTCATGATCACCGAGCGGATCGGCTTCGGTTCGGGCGGCCGGGCGGGCAGGTCGAACATGGCCGCGTCGGCCGTGGCGTAGAACGCCGCCCAGCGCCGGAGCGCCGCCTCGCCACGCCGGTGGCTGTCACCGGTGGCCTCGTCGGCCGCCTGGTCCAGCAACTGCCACGGGTGTTCGGGCAACGCTTCGCCCGCCCACAGCCGGCGCAGCTCGTCCAGCAGGATGTCCACCGTCCACGCGTCGATGGACTGGTGGGACAGCACCAGCACCAGGAACCTCGGTACGCCCGCCGACCGCACCACGGCACACCGCAGCGGCAACTCGTTCTCGCCGAACAAAACCCGGCCGGACTCCCGCGCCACCCGCTCCGCGAACTCCCGAGCGTCGCCCTGCGGTAGCGAGTAGACGGTCACCGGCAGCGTGCCCTCGCCTGCCACCCGCAGGACGACGTCCCCGTCGACGGTCGGGTAGTGGGCGCGCATCGCCTGGTGCCGCGACACCAGCGCGGCCAGGGCACCGGTCACCGTGGCCAGCGCGATGCCGTCCGGGAGCGGCAGGACGTGCCGGTCGTTGAAGTAGTGGGCCTCGGTGCCGAGCCAGTCGATCGAGCGCCGGATGGCCCGCCCACCCCAGGTGAGCGGGCTCAACCCGGCGCCCGGACCGGCGAACGGCACGTCCACCGTCTCGGGGGTGACCAGCAGGCGCAGGTCGCGGCGGCGCACCTTGCCCGAACCGGTCTTCGGCAGACCGGGCAGCCGCACCACCCGCCTGGGCACCTTGTGTGGCGCCAACCGTTCCCGCACCGCGGCCAGCACCGCCGACTCGTCGAACTCCCCGTCGGACTCCACGAAACCGCACAGCTTCGGCACCATCGGGTCGTCGCCGTAGGTCACGACAGCGGCATCCCGCACGCCGGGCAGCGCGCGCAGCACGTCCTCCACCTCGCGCAGCGCCACCTTCTTGCCGCCGACGTTCACCGTGTCGCCCAGCCGGCCGGTGATGGTCACCCGGCCCTCGTCGTCGACCACACCGGTGTCCCCGGTGGCCACCCAGCCGGTGAGCGGCCGTGGCGGGGAGTCCAGCAGCACGGCGGGCGGGCCGTCCACCGCAACTTCGAGTTCGTGGTCGCCGGTGTCGGTGGGCAGCGTGGCGCGCGCCCGGATGCCGCGCAGCGGCCCGCCGACCGTGCCACCGTCCTCCGGCGTGGCGACGGTGAGTTGGCCCAGCTCGGACGTGCCGTAGTGCTCGACCAGCGGCCAGCCGACGTTCTTGTCCCACGCGGCCCGCAGGTCGGCGCCGATCGGGGCACCGGCCGACACGCACAGCCGGGGCGGGTGCGCGGTCGGCACGCCCGCCGTGTACCAGCGGTACAGCATCGGCACGCTGAGCAGCACCGTCACCCGGTAGGTGTCGATGTGGCCGGCCAGGACGGCGGGGGAGACCAGGCCACCCGGCGCGACGAACGACGCGCCCGCGGCCAGCGCACCGCACAGCCCGGCGGACACGGCGTAGCTGTGGTGCATCGCCGACGTCGTCAGCACCACGTCGTCGGAGGTCAGCCCGAGCCCGTCGGCGAACGCGGCCGCGTTGGCGGCCACCGAAGACCACGGGCGGACCACGGATCTCGGCTCACCGGTCACCCCGGACGTGGACAGGCCGAGCCCGGACGGCAGGCCGTCGCGGTCGAACCGGTCCAGCGTGCGCGCCACCTCCGGTTCGGGCGCGGCCGGGTCGATCACCACGAGCGTGTCGTCGGCGATGACGGCAGCGACGAGCGCCACCGCCGTCCCGATCGCGGCGCGGGCCACCAGGGCGCGGCACGGGGTGTGGTCGCGGGCGGCGGTAAGCAGTTCGGCGTAGGTCAGTGCGGCCGACGCGGTGGCGACGGCCAGCCGGTCCGGGCGGTGCTGCTCCAGCAGGGCGACGAGGTCCATCAGAACTCGGCGATCGTCTCGGTCACCGGGATGCCGACGTGCCTGCCCGGCCGGTCGAGTGTGCACAGTAGACGGTCGCCGACCCGGATGTCCGTCGAGTTGCGGACCGTTCCGGCGCTGTCGAAGACGCGCACGTGCCAGTCGTCCTGCAGGAACACGTTGATCGTCGTCTCGTCCGCGCGGCACTCGATCAGCCGCAACGGCCGCACCTCCGCCTTGATCCGGCCCACCACCACCGGTCGGGCCCGACCGGCCGTGTTGACCGCGAGCAGCCGCTCGCCGGCGCCCAGATCGCTCAGGTAGGGCGTGCGGCCGTCCGGTCCCCACGCGTACATGTGGACGCCGCCCGCGTTCACCCGGAACGGGCGCAGGTTCATGTAGGGCAGGTAGTGCACCTCGGCGCACACCAGGATGCCGCCGCCGGACGTGGAACCGGTGAGGATGCCCTCGTCCGCGTCGAACAGCGACACCGTGTCCACACACGCCCGGGTGCCCATGCCGACCGACTCGGTGCGCACCACCTCGGCCTCCCGCAGGTCGAGCTGGACCGAGTCCCTGGCCAGCAGCGCCCTGGACAGCTCGCCGACCATCGCCACGTCGGCCGCCGCCACCAGCACGGCGGCCGGGCCGCGTTCCAGCACACCGCTGGCCACGATCGCGTCCTCGACCGACCGCACCACCTTCACCACCCGCGACCCGCGCAGCTGTGCCTCCGCGACGATCAGTTCCAGCGGGATGTTCGTGGTGTCCCGGAAGGACACCACGACGGTGCCCAGCGACGTCAGCTCGACGGCCCGCAGCATGCTGGCCTCGTCGGTCACCTCCACGAGCGCGCCACAACGCGCACCGGTGGCCAGCTCGGGTGTGGCCGCGATGGCGGTGTCCGGTTTGACGTCGTCCAGGCGGTCGACGTCGGCCGCCGACGTGACCAGCACGCACAACTCGACCCTCGGCGGCAGCGTCAGCCCGGCCGCCTGGTCCGGTCGCACCAGGACACCCTCGATCGGTGCCTGCAGGACGGCGGCGAGCACGTCGGGGAACGTGTCACCCGCTGTGGTGAGGTCGCACCAGACGGGCGCCCTGCGGTCAGACATGGGCGGGCACCTTCGCGGGTTCGGGCCGGCCGGCCGTTGGCTCGCCGTGCACGACGGCCCGCAGTGCGGCCAGGGCGGTACGGGGATCGTCGTGCTGGAACACGTTGCGGCCGACGCACACGCCACGGGCGCCCGCGGTGACGGCCTGGGACACGTCGGCGAGCACCCGGGACCAGTCCGCCTTGGCGCCACCGGCCACCACCACGGGTACGAAACAGGACGCGACGACGGTGGCGAAGCTGTCCACGCATCCGGTGTAGGGCACCTTGACCACGTCGGCGCCGATCTCCGCGGCCACCCTCGCGGCGTGCGCGATCTTGGCAGGTTCGCGGTCCGGCGCCACACCGGCCACGTAGGCCATGATCAGCAGCGGCAGGCCCCACTCGTCGCAACAGGCGGCCACCCGCCCGGCGGCCGCGAGCATGGCCGGCTCCTCCGGATCACCGAACGAGATGTGCACCGATACGGCGTCCACGCCCAGGTGCAGCGCGTCGGTCACGCCGGTGAGCAGCGTCTTGGCGTCGGCCCGGTGGGACAGCGTGGTCGCGGCGGACAGGTGCTGCACGACCGCCGAGCGGCTGTCGGCGAGCAGGCCCTGGGCGATCAGGCCCCGGTGCGCGATGACGGCGTCCGGCCGGCCGGCGAGCAGCCGGGGCAGGTCCCGGCGCGGGTCGACCAGTCCGGGCAGCGGGCCGACCGTGAACGGTTGGTCGACCGGTAGCAGCACACCGCGCCCCGCGGTCGGCAACAACCGGTGCAGCCTTCTCGTTTTGCCAGGAGAAGACACGACGAACACCCCCGGGAATCCGTGCGGAGTCACGGGGCCGTGCCACGTGACAACAAAAGAAGAAATGTGCCGCCCCCGATGGCGCGTGGACGCTACTGGCGGCATCCATGCACTGTCAAGGAGTTCCGCGCCGCGCCCGCTTCCCGGGCCTGGCCATGGAGTTCGCAGGATGAAACTTACATCCGGAAACGCCGGTCGCGATCCACGGAACGGTAGTGTCGTGTGACGGCACGGTCCGAAGCGATAACCTCGCCGCCTATTTCCGGTATCGGCGAAAGGTGGGGAGCGGTGCGGGACATCGCATCGGCCGTGGCCGTTGTCTGCCGCGACGCGATGGGCGTCACCGATCTGCACGCGGACGACGACCTGGTCGCCCGGGGCGCGGACTCGCTGGTGGCCGTCGAGATCGTCAGCAAGCTCCAGTTGGACTACGGCGTGGACATCGCCGACGTGTTCCTGGCGACCCCCACCATCACGGCGCTCGCCACGGCCGTGCGGGAGCGGCTGCCGGTGCCGTAGGGCGGCTCACCTGCGCGAGGTGATGCGGACGCGGCCGATCGGGGTGACCCTGGCCGGGTGGCAGTCGACGTTCTGACCCGCGACGAGAGGGCCGCGCTGGGCAAGGCGGCCCGTGCGGCGGTGCCCAGGTCCAGCCATGCCGAGTTCACCCGCAACCGGCGACGGCCCGGTCCACTGACCCTGTTGGCCAGCCAGGACGGTCAGCGGGTCCCCGAGCTGCTGCCGATCCGGTACGGCCGCATGGCGGTGTCGCCGTTCACGTTCTTCCGCGGCGCGGCCCTGCCGATGGCCAGCGACCTGGCGGGTACGCCGTCGACCGGGTTCACCGTGCAGGCGTGCGGCGACGCCCACCTGATGAACTTCGGCCTGTTCGCGTCCCCGGAGCGGCGGCTGGTGTTCGACATCAACGACTTCGACGAGACGTTGCCCGGCCCGTGGGAATGGGACGTCAAGCGGCTCGCCGCCAGCCTGGAGGTCGCCGGGCGCACCAACGGGTACACCGAGCGCGAGTGCCGGGCCGGCGTGCTCGCCGCGGTCGCCGCCTACCGGAACGGGATGCGCGAACTGGCCTGCCGCCCGGCGCTGGAGGTCTGGTACGCGCACGCCGACATCGAGGTCGTGGAGGCCACCTACCGCAACCAGCTCAGCAGTAGCAAGCGCCGCAAGCTCGACTCGGCCCTGGCCAAGGCGCGGACCAAGGACAACCTGGGCGCGCTGCACCGCTTCACCACGCAGGACGCCGGCCGGTTGCGGATCGCGTCCGACGAGCCACTGATCGTGCGGCTCGACGAGCTCCTCGGGAACATGGAGGTGGCCGAAGCGCTGGCCGCGGTGCTCAGCGAGTACCGGGACACACTGGAGCCGGACCGGCGCGTGCTGCTGTCCCGTTACCGGCTGGCCGACATGGCCCGCAAGGTCGTGGGCGTGGGCAGCGTGGGCACCCGGTGCTGGATGCTCCTGCTGCTCGGCGACGACGACCAGGACCCGCTGTTCCTGCAGGCGAAGGAGGCCGGCCCGTCGGTGCTCGAACAGTTCGTCGGGCCGAGCGAGTTCGACAACGCCGGCCAGCGCGTGGTGGTCGGGCAGCGGCAGATGCAGACGGTCAGCGACATCTTCCTCGGCTGGGTGCGCGTGCACGGCTTCGACGGCGCGCAGCGCGACTTCTACGTGCGCCAGCTGCGCGACTGGAAGGGCAGCGCCGACGTCGAGACCATGAAGCCCTCCGGCATGGCCGCGTACGGCAGGCTGTGCGGCTGGACCCTGGCCCGCGCGCACGCCCGGACGGGCGACAACATCGCCATCGCCGCCTACCTGGGTCGTGGCACCACCTTCGACGAGGCGATCGCCGACTTCTCCGCCCGCTACGCCGACCAGACCGAACGCGACCACGCGGCACTGGGCCGGGCGATCAAGGCCGGCAAGGTGACCGCCCAGACCGGCGTGTAGCGCCGGCGCACCAGCAGGGTCCGCGGTCAGTAGGGTTGGGCCAGGGTGCGGAGGGCGGCCACGACCAGGTCGTCGGCCTGGGCGTCGTCGTAGCGGCGCAGGCGGCTGACCTCGATGCTGGTCTCCACCACGAGCCGGGCGCGGTCCCCCCGGCGGCGCAGGAACGCGGCCAGGCCGTCGGGCACCGTGTCCGATTCGGCCAGTTCCTCGGCCAGCACCACCGAGTCGATCAGCGCCATTCCGCCGCCGGCCGGCAGGTACGGACCGGTCGCGTGGGCCGCGTCGCCGATCAGCACCACCCGGCCCTGGTACCAGTTCGGCAGCCAGAACGACTCCCACGGCCGGGTGACGATCCGCTGCGTGTCGTCCAGCCGGTCCCGCAGCTCCAGCAGGTAGGGCGCCGTGTACGCGGCCAGCACTCCGCGCAGCATGTCCCGGGCCTGGGGCTGGGTGACGTCCACCTGGTCGGTGTCGGCGAACGTGGCGACGTAAACCCGCTCCCCGGGCAGTTCGCCGACCACGACCACGGTGCCGGGCGCGTAGTAGAAGCCCTGCTGACCGCGCGGCACCATGCCGGCGATCCACCGCAGGCCCAGCGCTCCGGAGTAGACCGGCCGCACGCCGTCACCCCACACCAGGTGCCGCACCGTCGAGTGCACGCCGTCGGCGCCGACCACGAGGTCGTACTCGCCCGTCGAACCGTCGTCGAACGACACCAGCGCGCTCTCCGGGACCTGAACGATCGACGTCACCGTGGCCGGCATCCGGATGCTCGCGCCCGCCTTCCGGGCCGCGTCGGTGAGCACGTCGATCAGGTCCGGCCGGTGGATGACGACGGCCGATGGCAGGGGACTGTGCGGCTCCTGCGGCCGGTGGCGGACGTTCCTGGGCCGGCCGGACGCGTCGAACAGGTTGCCGAACACCGGGCCGGCCTGCGCGTTGGCCCTGGCGCAGCACTCGGCGAGCACGCCGAGATCGGCCAGGGCGTCCACGGGCCTGCCGTTGAGGTTGACCGACTCGGACTCCACGTGACCGGTCAGCTCGACCACGTCCACCGTGTGGCCGTGGTTGCCCATGGCGATGGCGCAGGACAGCCCGGCGATGCCGCCGCCCACGACCAGCACCCGTTCTCGTGCCATGCGCGCTCCCTCCACGGTGAAGCACACGGCTTACCACGACTACCTGTGATCGTCGACCCGTAGTCGCCCGGACTCGCTCAGCGGGGCCACGAAGGTGACTGTGGCCGACATCGGAACTGCTTCCAGGTCGTCGCCGAGGGCGTGTTCGGCGACCCTGGCCACGACCGGCGCCGGGATGTCGTCGACCGGGTACGTGGAGTGGGCGTCCCTGGGCAGGACGACGGAGTAGCCGATGGCCAGCGCGGTGCGGGCCGTGGCGCTCACACACATCTCGGACAGCACCCCGGCGATGGCGAGGCGCCGCACCCGGTGGCGCACCAGCAGCGCGCCCAGGGACGTGCCGGCGAAGCCGTCGTCGGTGGTCTTGCGGACGACGGTCTCGTCGGCCGCCGCGAGGCTCAGGTGCCAGCCGGGCCGACCGGGCTCGTCGACCGCCCCCTCGGCGCCGTCGTTCTGGAGATGGACGACCAGTGCGTCGGCCTGCCGGGCGCGGCGGAGCAGGTCGGTGATGGTGCTGGTGAGCCGGTCGGCGTCCGCGACCGCCTCGTCCCCGGTGAGGGAGCCCTGTTGCATGTCGACCACGATCAGGGCTTCGACGGGCGCGAATCGCTCGGGCACCTGGCCATCATCGCAGGCAGCTGTACAACTGGGCCGACATCGGCTCTGGAAGGTGGAATCACAGTGGATCTTCAGCTCACCGGGAAGCGCGCGATCGTCACCGGCGGCAGCCGGGGCATCGGCTTCGCCGCCGCGGCAGCGCTGGCCGCCGAGAGCGCGGACGTCGCGCTGGTGGCCAGGAACCAGGACGCCCTGGACGCGGCCGCCGAGCGGCTGGGCCGGCACGGGCGGCGGGTGCTGGCCGTCGTGGCGGACACGACGGACGACGGCGCGGTGCGGGCGATGGTGGCGCGGGTGGTGGCCGAGTGGGGCGGGGTGGACGTCCTGGTGAACGCGGCGGCCGAGCCGGCGAGTCCGAACACGGCGCGCGGGTGGTCCGGGACGACGGACGACGACGTGCGGGCCGAGGTGGAGACGAAGGTGCTCGGTTACCTGCGCTGCGCGCGGGCCGCCGCGCCGCACATGGTGGAGCAGGGGTGGGGACGGATCGTGAACGTGAGTGGTTTGGCCGCGCGGCAGGCGACGAGTGTGGCGGGTTCGGTGCGCAACGTGGCGGTGGCGGCGATGACGAAGAACCTCGCGGACGAGTTGGGTCGGTCGGGGGTGAACGTGACGGTGGTGCATCCGGGGATGACGGTGACGGAGCGGACGCCGTCGGTGATCGAGGGGTACGCCCGGGCGCACGGGGTGAGTGAGACGGACGCGGCGGCTGCGTTGTCGGCGAACATCACCATCGGGCGAATGGTGACGGCGGCGGAGATCGGTGACGTGATCGCGTTCCTGGCGTCGCCCAGGAGTGTTGCGGTGACGGGTGACGCGGTGGCCGTGGGCGGTGGGGTGCGGGGGAGCATCTACTACTGAACCAGTTCGTCAACACTACTGTTGAAATTCTCTCAACAGAGGTGTTGACGACGGTTGTGACCGTGGTGGACGATGGCGGGGTCTCCTGACCTCCGGGTGGTGATGTGCCTGATGTCGCAGCGAAGCGCTCGGCGCGAGAAGACCCTCGACGTGCTCCCGGTTTCCGAATCGACACTCACGGTGGTCGGCTCGTTGCGCGACACCAGTGTGGCGCTGGACGATCCGGCGGACGTCGAGGTGATCCACGACCTGCGCCTGGAGACCACGATCTCCGTGCCGGACCTGGAGATCCTCGACGTCACCGGTCGTTCGCTGCGTCAGCCCTACGGCGTGTGCGCGTCGACCATCCCACCGCTGTCCGAACTCGAGGGCCTGTCCCTGAAGCGGGGCTACCGGCGGCAGGTGCTGGACATCATGGGCGGCACCCGGGGATGCACGCATTTCCTGACGTTGGCGCTTGACCTGTCGGCGACCCACATCCTGTCGCTGTACCTGCGGATGCGGGACCGGCTGCCGAGCACGGGCGACACCCGGGCGGACGGCACGTGGGCGGCGGCCGGGCTGCGGCTGGAGCCGAACCTGATGAACGCGTGCCTGGCGCTGGCCGAGGACTCTCCGGTGCAGCGCCAGGCACTCGCGCGGATCGCGGAACAGGAGGGCTGACCATGTTGGACGTCCGGTCCGCGATGCGGCGAGCCGCGGCGATCAACGCCGATCGGGTGGCCGTGCTGGGGGACGGCAGGTCGCTCACGTTCGGGCAGGCGTGGGAGCGGGGCCTGCGGTTCGCCAACGCCATGGCGAGCCTGGGGGTGCGGCCGGGCGACCGGGTCGCGGTGCTGGAGGACAACTGCCTGGCGTCGTCGGACTTCTTCCTGGGTACGGCCATCGGGAACTTCGTGCGGGTGCCGCTGTACAAGCGCAACAGCGCGGAGGCGCACATCCACATGCTTCGCCAGACCCAGTCGACGGTGCTGGTGGTGTCCGCCGAGTACCACCACGAGGTGGCCGGGCTGCGCGACGCGTTGCCCGAACTGTCCCATGTGGTCGTGCGGGACGACGGCTACGAGTCGTGGCTGGCGGGGTTTCCCGCGATCGACCCGGACCCGGTGATCGACCCGGACGACTTCCACGTGATCCGGCACTCGGCCGGCACGACGGGGATGTCGAAGGGGATCGCGTTCTCGCACCGCGCGTGGATGAACACCGAGCGCAACTGGACGTTCCTGTTGCCGCCGATCTCGCTGGGTGACGCGAGCATCCACGTCGGACCGATCTCGCACGGGTCGGGCTACCTGTTCGTGCCGACCTGGCTGGCCGGCGGGTACAACGTGTTGGAGCGGCGCTTCGACCCGGCGCGGCTGATGGAGTTGCTGCACGAGCACGGCGGTTTCGTGTTCGGCGTGCCGACGATGCTGTCCGATCTGTTGCGGGCGTTGGAGACCGGTGCCGCACCCCGGTTGGACCTGTCCGGCCTGAAGGCGTTCGTGGTCAGCGGGGCGCCGATCGACCGGCGGACGGTGCTGGCGGCGGCGGAGTTGCTGTCCGGGCGGATGTACCAGATGTACGGGCAGACCGAGTGCGTGCCCGGCACGTGGTTGGGACCGTCGGAGTGGTTCGCGCAGGTGACCGGGTCGGATCCGCTGGCGTCGGTGGGGCGGCCGCTGCCGTACTCGGAGGTGGAGATCCGGGACGAGGACAACCGGCCGCTGCCGGTGGGCTGCACCGGGGAGATCGCGCTGCGCAGCGACGGGCAGATGGTGTGCATCTGGGGTGAGCCGGAGATGACGGCCCGGCGGGTGGTGGACGGCTGGGTGCTGACCGGGGACATCGGCCGGTTCGACGACAACGGCTTCCTGTACCTGCAGGACCGCAAGGACGACATGATCATCTCCGGTGGGTTCAACATCTGGCCTGCCGAGCTGGAGCACGTGATCATCGAGCTGCCCGGGGTGCGGGAGGTGTCGGTGTTCGGAGTGCCCGACGAGCGGTGGGGTGAGACGCCGCTGGCGCTGGTGGTGGTGGACCCGGAGCGGCCGGTGACGCCGGAGACCGTGGTGGCGGCGTGTGTGCGGCGGCTGGGTTCGTACAAGAAGCCGGGCCGGGTGCGGATCACGACGGAACCGTTGCCACGCACACCGTTGGGCAAGATCTCCCGCAAGCTGCTGCGTGAGCCGTACTGGGCCGGGCGGGACAGCCGGGTCGGGGCGTCGTAGGCCATGGCCGTGCTGGGGTTGGTGTCCGACCTGCGGCTGCCCGGGATGGACGCGCGGCGGCGGGCCGACCAGTACGGGGCGTGCCTGGAGCAGGTGGCGTGGGCGGACCGGGTGGGTTTCGGCCGGGTCTGCCTGCGGGAGCACCACGGTGTGCCGGACGGGTACCTGCCATCGCCGCTGGTGCTCGCCGGTGGTGTGGCCGCGGTGACCAGTTCGCTGACGGTGGTGTTGCAGGCCCTGGTGGTGACGCTGCACGACCCGGTGCGGATCGCCGAGGACCTTGCCGTGCTGGACCTGATGTGCGGTGGCCGGCTGGTCGTGGTGGTCGGTGCCGGGTACGACCGGCGGGAGCACGAGATGTTCGGGCGGTCGTTCGGCCGGCGCCCGGCCGACGTGGAGCGGGCAGTCGGGGTGTTGCGCCGGGCGTGGTCCGGGGAGTCGTTCGAGTTCGACGGTCGGCCGGTGTGCGTGCGGCCGTTGCCGTACCAGGATGGTGGGCCGCCGTTGCTGCTGGGCGGCACGTCGGCGGCGGCCGCGCGGCGGGCGGCGCGGATCGCGGACGGGTTCCTGCCGGTGCGCGGCCGGGGCTATGACACCTACCGGTCGGCGGTGCTGGCGTTGGGCAGGCCCGATCCCGGGCCGCTGCCGAGGTCGGCGCCGTTCTCCGTGCACGTGGCCGAGGACCCGGAGCGGGAGTGGCGCGAGATCGGCCCGGCGTGCCTGCACGAGAGCAACGCCTACGCGGCGCTGGCCGCGGCGTCCGGGCTGGACACGGGTTTCCGGGCGTATCCGGACGTCGAGTCGCTGCGGGCGAGCGGTGACTATCCGATCCTGACGCCCGCCGAGTGTGTCGCGCTGTGCGACGAGCTGGGCGACGACGGCCGGGTGACGTTCGCGCCGCTGGTCGGCGGGCTCGATCCGGACGTGGCGTGGCGGTCGTTGGAGCTGATCCAGCGGCGGGTCCTGCCGTTCGTGCGGGCGCGGCCGGACAGCCCGGCCGGATACCGGGTGTCGGTGGCGGCGTGATGGCCGGTATCGACCGGTCGCGGCGCTGTGGGACATCGAGCGGATCAAGCAGCTCAAGGCCCGCTACTTCCGGTACGTCGACACCGGGGACCGGCCCGCGGTGATCGCGCTGGTCACGCCGGACTGCTGGTTGCGCGGCACCCATCATCCCGAGCCGCAGCGCCGCGGAGTTCTTCGAGCAGCGGCGGTTGCGGATCGACCGCAACCACCGGTTGGTCAACGAGATCGTTGACACCTGACGAGCGAGAGGGGTACGGATGACGGCCCTGTCAGTTCCCGACCTGGACGATCTGCTGTCGGCCGAGGCCGTCGACCGGCCGTTCGACTACTACGCCCGGCTGCGCGAGGTCGGCCCGATCCGGTGGAACGACCGGTGGCACGGCTGGATGGTGTCCGGCTATCCCGAGGTGGTCGACGGGTTCCGTGACCACGTGCGGCTGTCGTCGGAGAAGTTCGCCGGCCCGTTCGGCGAGGAGCTGCGCGACGCGGCATCCGACTACCAGCAGCTGTTCTCGTTCCTGTCCAAGTTCTTCGTCTGGAAGGACCAGCCCTACCACACGCGGGTGCGGCGGCTGGTGAACAAGGCGTTCACCCCACGGGCCGTGGAGCGCGTCCGGCCGAGGGTACGCGAACTGGTCGACACGCTGATCGAACAGGCACGTGGACAGTCCGCAATGGACTTCTTGTCCGACTTCGCGTTCACGCTGCCGGTGGTGGTGATCGCCGAGTTCCTCGGGGTGCCGGCGGAGGCCAGGGATTCGGTCCGCGAATGGTCGACCGACCTGGCGGCGGTCATCTTCGTGCGCGGTGACGACGCCGACCGGATGCGCAAGGGCGAGGAGTCGATGCGGCGGGCCGAACAGTTGTTGCGGCCACTGGTCGCCGCCCGCCGGCGGGAACCGCGCGACGACCTGCTCACCGGCCTGGTCGATGCCGCCGACCGCACCGACGCGCTGACCGACGACGAGATCGTCGCCAACGCGATCCTGATGATGTTCGCCGGCCACGAAACCACGATGAACCTGCTGGCCAACGGCATGGTCGCCTTCTCCCGGTTCACCGACCAGTGGGAGCTGCTGCGTGCCGAACCGACACTCGCCCGAGGTGCCGCGGAGGAGGTGCTGCGCTACGACGGCCCGATGCGGGCGCAGGCCCGCTGGGCCAAGGAACCGCTGGAGATAGCCGGCCAGCGGATCGCCCGGGGTGACCGGGTGCTGCTCATGCAACTTGCCGCCAACCACGACCCGGCCGGGTTCGACGATCCGGAACGGCTGGACATCACCCGCAGTCCCAACCGGCACACCACCTTCGGGCAGGGCATCCACACCTGCCTGGGCGCACCGCTGGCCAGACTGGAGGCTGAGGAGGCGTTCGCCGCGCTGGCCAGGGCGTTCCGCGGGTTCACCGTGGACGAGACCGAACCCCGGTACGTGCCGACAGTCGTGTCGCGCAGCCTCACCGCGCTGCACGTCACGTTCGAGCCGTGACGGCCCACGTGGGATGCTGTCAACGGGTAGGTTGAACGGGACTCGTCGGAAGGACTGACAGCGGATGGCCGGAGCAGCGGAACCAGCCCGGAACGATGTGCCCAGCTCGATCGGCCGGCGCCGCAGCCAGGCGCGGCGCGACCCGAGCATGGGCTACATCGAGAAGCGCGACCGGCTGTTGCACGCTGCCGCCGACGTGTTCAAGGACAAGGGCCTGGAAGCGGCGAGCATCAACGACATCGCCGCGCGGCTGGGGTCCGACCGGGCCAGCGTCTACTACTACTACGGCAGCAAACACGAGATCTTCCTCGCGCTGGTCCGCCAGGCCGTCGAGGAGATCGTGATCGTCGCGGAGAACATCGCGGCCACCGACGAGCCGTCCACGGTTCGGTTGCAGCGATTGGTGCAGTCGTTGCTGGACGCCTACGAGCGCAACTATCCGTTCATCCACCTGTACATCCAGGAGGACATGCGCCGGGTGCCCGGTGACGGTTCGGCGGCCGGCGAACAGTTGCAGGAGTTGGGCCGGCGGTACGAGGCCGCGGTGGGCCGGATCACCGCCGACGGCGTGGAGTCCGGCGAGTTCCGCGCCGACCTGGACGCGCGGCTGGTCATGTTCGCCATCATGGGCGCGGTCAACTGGACGCACCGCTGGTTCGTGCCCGGTGGCCGGTTGACCGGTGCGGAGATCGGCAAGTCGTTCGCCGACCTGTTCCTGCGCGGGGTGCGCAGCCCTCGGCGCCGGCCGTCCGCCGCCGCGAAGGAGACCAAGGCGCAGCCGACCAAGCGGCCCAAGCGCACCCGCTGAACCTCCCTTTCGTCCCTCACTCGGCCCGTCGTGCCCTGACTCGTCAACACCACTGTTGGTTGACGTCTGGTGACGCGGCGGGCTGATTCCTGTTGGCACAGTGGTGAATGCTGCTTGCCCGTCGTGTTCGGAACCAGCCATGCTGCCATCTGTCATCACTAGTGTTGACGACTGATTCGCGGCCCGGCTATCGTGACGGCTGTCGACAGTGGCCACGATCGTGGGGATGGGCACATGAAAATGACCTATTTCGAGGCGATCCGGCGGGCGCTGCGCGAGGAGATGGCAGGCGATCCGTCCGTCGTGGTGATCGGCGAGGACGTCGGCGCGCACGGCGGGCCCTACGGCACCACCAAGGGACTCATCGAGGAGTTCGGTTCGAACCGGGTGATCGACACCCCGATCATCGAGTCGGCGCTGTTCGACATGGGCCTGGGCATGGCGCTCACCGGCCACCGGCCGATGGTGGACCTGATGGTCGCCGACTTCATCACCCTGTGCACCGACCAGGTGATCGACGGCGCCAGCCACTACCCGTTCATGTTCGACGTGAAGGTGCCGCTGACCATCCGCGGCCCGATCGGCGGCGGGCTGCGGTTCACCGCGTCGCAGGAGAAGAGTCTCGAAGCGCTGCTGACCAACTTCCCCGGACTGACCATCGTGTACCCGTCCAGCGCGCCGGACGCCTACGGGCTGCTGAAGTCCGCGCTGCGCAGCGACGACCCGGTGATCCTGTTCGAGCACAAGCTCCTGTACTTCTACTCGATCGAGGGCGACATACCCGACGAGCCGGACGAGGGTCTGGTGCCGATCGGCCGGGCGGCGGTGCAGCGGCCGGGCACCGACCTGACGATCATCGCGTGGGGCTGGCCGGTGCGTGAGTCGGTCAAGGCGGCCGAGGAGCTCGCCGAGACCGACGGCCTGGACATCGAGGTGCTCGACCTGCGCACCATCCGCCCGCTGGACCGCGAGGCGATCCTGGAGTCGGTGCGCCGCACCAACCGCGCCATGGTGGTCCAGGAGGCGCCCCGGTTCTCCGGGTTCGGCGCCGAGGTGGCCGCGACCATCCAGGAGTTCGCGTTCGACGACCTGGACGGGCCGGTGCTGCGGCTGGGCGCACCGGAGTTCCCGATCGCGTTCAGCGCGCCGATCCAGGACGCCTACCTCATCACGTCGGCCAAGATCACCGACTTCGTCCGCAAGAACCTCCACTGAAAGGGCCGGACATGGCCGTCGTCGTCAGAATGCCCAAGCTCGGCCTCTCCATGGTCGAGGGCGTCGTCTCCGAATGGCTGGTCGCCGACGGGGACACGGTCAGCGAAGGCGATCTCGTCGTCGGCGTCGAGACGTCGAAGATCAACTACCAGGTGGAGGCCACGGCGGGCGGCACGATCCGCCACATCTACGCCCAGGCCGCGCAGGCGGTGCCCGTCGGTGGTGCGCTGTGCGTGATCGGCGGGCCGGACGAGGTCATCGACTTCGACGCCGTCGGCCAGAACTCCGCCGTGCCCGATGCCGCGCTGCCCGGCGGTTTCGACGCCAGCACCACCAAACTCGGTGCCACCGGGGCATTCGGCGCCGCAACCACGACGGTCACCACGCCGCCGCCCACCGCCGGGAACGGGAAGCCGCGCCGGGTGAAGGCGTCGCCGCTGGCCCGCAAGCTCGCCGAGACCCACGGCCTGGACCTGGCCGCGATCCACGGCAGCGGCCCCGGTGGCCGGATCGAGAAGAAGGACGTCGAGGACGCCCGCCTGGCCACCGCATCCGGCTCGCCCGCGGTCGACCTGTCGCCCAGGTCGGTCGCGGGCGCTCCACTCGGGACAGACTCGGCAACAGTTCCCCTGGCCACCGAGGTGATGCGCCGCCACGCGACCCGCACCCCGCTGGCCGGCACCATGCGCCGGGTCATCGCCGACAACATGCGGCGCAGCACCCAACTCGCGTCACACGCCACCATGTCGCTGGCCGCCGACGTCACCGAGCTGATCGCGCTGCGTGAGCGGATCAACGGCGATGGGCACGGGCAGCGGGTCACGTTCACCGACCTGTTCGTCAAGGCCGTGGCCCGGGTGCTGGTGGACAATCCGATGCTGCGCACCGTCATCGACGGCGGCGATCTGGTCACTCTCAACGACATCGACATCTCGCTGGCCATCCAGCTCGGCGAGGACGGCCTGATCGTGCCGGTGATCCGCGACTGCGACCGGCTCGGCCTGCGGGGCATCTCCGCGGAACGCAGCAGGCTGATCGAGCTGGGCCGGTCCGGCCGACTGGGCCCGGACGACCTGGTGGGCGGCTGTTTCACCCTCACCAACATGGGCGCTGTCTACGACCTGGACTTCGGCACCCCGATCATCAACCTGCCGCAGAGCGCGATCCTCGGTTTCGGCAGCATCCAGCGCCAGCCGGTCGCGGTCGGCGACGAGGTGGTGGTGCGGCCGGTGCTGAACCTGTTCCTGGGCATCGACCACCGGGTCATCGACGGCGAACCGGCCGTCCGGTTCCTCAACCAGGTACGCGACGTGCTGAGCGATCCCGGCACGGGCTTCGCGGTGCACTGACCGGCTGACCGAACGCGAGGAGCACAGACATGGCACGACAGGCACCGTCGGAGGCATTCGACTACTACCGGGAACTGGTGCTGCTGCGGCGGTTCAACGAGATCCAGGTGGAGATCTTCCAGGCGGGCGAGATCCCCGGCGGCCTGCACCCGGGCACCGGCCACGAGGCCATCGCGGTCGGCGTGGCGCACGGAGTGCGGCCCACCGACTATCTCAACGGGACACACCGCACCAACAACGGATTCCTGCTGCTGCGTGGTGTGCCGATCCGGGACATCTGGGCCGAGATGCTGGGCAAGGCCACCGGCGTGAACCGGGGCAGGCGTGGCGTGGACCTGATGGGGTCGTTCGACGACCGGGTCCGGGCCTGGCCGCAGAACCCGGTGCTGGGCCACAACGCCGGCATCTCCACCGGCGTCGCGCTGAGCCTGCAACTGAGCGGCCGCGACGAGATCGTCGTGTGCGGCATGGGTGACGGCGGTTCGGCTGCCGGCACCGTGTGGGAGTCGTGCTTCTTCGCCGGCATCCGCAAGCTGCCGGTGGTGTACGTGGTGGAGAACAACCTGGTCGCCTACTCGACCCGGTTCGAGGACATGTCACCGACCGAGCGGATCAGCGACCGGGCCAGTGCGTTCGGCATCGCGGGCGAACTGGTCGACGGCAACGACGTGTTCGCCGTCCGGGACGCGCTGCGCCGCGCGGCCGACCGGGCTCGTGCGGGCGACGGTCCGACCCTGCTGGAACTGCGCACCTACCGGTTCGTCGGCCACTTCATCGGCGACCCCGAGGTGTACCGGACCCGCGCCGACGTACGGGCCGCTCGCGCCATCGACCCGGTCCCGCGCCTGGAGCAACAGTTGCGGGAGTCAGGCGAGTTGGACGACGACGCCGTGGCCGCCATCCGGGTCGACGCCGACCGGACCATCCGGGACGGGTTCTCCTCCGCCAAGGACGACCCGCTGCCCACCGCGGACGAATGCCTCGCCCAGACCTACACCAGCGGGGTCTACCCGATGGGCTACTCGTCGTGACCGCGGTCGCCGCACTCGACGTCGTCGACCTGGGTCACCTGCCGGTGCCGGCGTTCGTCACCGTGCAGGACGACCTGCTGGCCGCCCGGCTGGCCGGTCAGCGGCCGGACACGCTGCTGGTGGCCCGTCACCCGGCGACGATCACCTATCCGGGCCCGCGCCCGCCCTACCTGCTGCGCGACGACGCGGAGTTGGACCAGACCGGTGTCGCGCGGGTGCGGACCGTGCGCGGCGGCAGCGCCCTGTACCTGGACCCCGGTTACCTGTGCCTGTGCCCGGTGGCCGACGTCAGCCGGTTCGGTGGCGCCGCCGACTATCCGGACGCCCTGCAACGGGTGACCGTCCGGGCGTTGCGCGCACTGGACGTGCCGGCTCGGTCGCGGTCCGGGTGGAGCGGGGTGTGGCTGCACGCCGATCGCCGGATCGCCACCATCGGCGTGGCCGTGCGGCGCACCGTGTCGTCGTTCGGCGTGTTCCTCAACGTGGCCGCCGATCTCGACCTGTGTGCCGTGGTGCCGAAATGCGGTCCGGACTGCGGATCCATGACGTCGCTGGAGCGGGAGTACGGCGCGGACCGGCCGAGCGACGCCGACCTGGTGGCCGCGTTCGCGCACGCGTGGGAGGAGGCTGTCCATGTCTGACGTGCTCGTGGTCGGCGCCGGTGCCGCCGGTGCCGAGGCCGCGCTCACCTCGGCCCGCCTGGGCAGCCAGGTGACCCTGGTGTACGCGGGCGAGCTGGGCGGCACCTGCGTCAATGCCGGCTGCGTGCCCAGCAACGCGCTGCTGCACGCGGCCGCCACCCGGCGGGCCGGATTCGACATCGAGGCCGCGCACACCGCGGCCGGCCGGGTGGTCAACCGGGTCCGGGACGGCGTGCGCCGGAGCCTGGCCGCGGCGGGTGTCCACCTGCTGGCCGGCCGACTGTCCTTTCAGGACGCACACACCGCGACAGTGGCCGGGCCGGACGGCGAGATCATCGTGACCGCCGACCGGATCGTCATCGCCACCGGCGCCACCACCTACCTGCCCGCCGTCGGTGACGTCGGCGACCGCAGGGTCATCACGTCGGCCGACGCGCTCGGTCTGGGCGCGGTGCCGGCCAGGGCCGTGGTGGTCGTCGGCGGGCATCTCGGCCTGGAGTGGGCGACCCTGCTGCGGCACGCCGGAACCCAGGTCACCGTCATCGACGAGCAGCCCACGCTGCGGGCGGTCGCCGACGCCGAGGTGGCCGAGTTCGTCGCCGGGCAGCTCGGTGTCACCGTGCTGGTCGGTTCGCCGGTCGCCGCGGTGAAGCCGGCCGACGACGAGGTGCTGGTGAGCGTCGCGGACCAGGAGATCGGCGCCGACCTGGTGCTGTTCGCCGACTTCCGCCGCCCCAACACCGACGGCCTCGGGCTGGACCGGATCGGCGTCCGGGTCGACGACAGCGGCGCTGTGGTGGTGGACGACGAACTGCGCACCACGGCGCCCGGGATCAGTGCCGCCGGTGACGTGACCGGTGGGCTGATGCTGGCCGCCGAGGCCCGTGTCGAGGGCGGGCTGGCCGCGGCCAACCTGCACGGCGGGTCCACTCCGATGCGTCGCGATCTGGTGCCCCGCGCGCTGCACACCGACCCTGAGGTGGCGTCGGTCGGGCTCACCGAGAGCCAGGCCCGCGACGCCGGCCGGCCTCCGGCGGTCGGCTACGCCGAGTACGCCGGCAACGCACGCGCGCTGGTGCTGGGCGCGGACGGTGGCGTGGTGAAGCTGGTCGTCGACCCGGTCGGCGAGGAGATTCTGGGCGCCACCGTGGTCGGCCCGGACGCGGCGAGCACGGTCGCGCTGGTGGCACTGGCCATGCAGGCCGAACTGACCGCGTCCGACCTGATCGCGTCGAACCACGCCCATCCCGCCGTGGGGGAGCTGGTGGTCGACGCGGCCAGGGCGGCACTGGCCGGATGACCGGACATCAACACCAATGTTGACATCCGCGACGAGTACGTGGGGGAGGACCGCATGACCGACACCGCGGGGCGCGTGTTCGCGTCCTGGGTCGAGACCTACGGCGCCGCTCTGGCCGGTGGCGACGCCGTCCGGGTCGCCGAGCTGTACGCCGAGGACGGCTACTGGCGCGACATCATCGCCTTCACCTGGGGCTACCACACATTCGCCGGCCGGGCCGCCGTCGAGCAGGCCTACGAGCGCACCATCGCCAACACTCAGCCGCGCAACGTGCGGGTGGCGGCCGGCCGGATGGCGCCCAGGATCGTGCGCCGCTCGGCCAGGACGGTGATCGAGGGCTACTTCGACTACGACACCAAGATCGGCTCCGGCACCGGCTTCGTCCGGCTCCTGCACGACGACGACGGCACCACGCCGAAGGCGTGGCTCCTGCTCACCACATTGCAGGAACTGCGTGGCTTCGAGGAGCGAACCGGGCCGAGGCGACCGTCCGGCGTGGAGTTCTCCACCCACTTCGCCGGTGACAACTGGCTGGACCAGCGGCGGCACGCTGCCGAGTACGCCGACCACGACCCCGACGTGCTGATCGTCGGCGGCGGCCAGGCCGGACTCGCGCTGGGCGCCCGGCTGGCCCAGATCGGCGTGGACACGCTGATCGTGGAACGCAACCCGAGGATCGGCGACAACTGGCGCAACCGGTACCACTCGCTGACCCTGCACAACGAGGTGTGGGCGAACTCCATGCCCTACCTGCCGTTCCCGGACACCTGGCCGACGTTCCTGCCCAAGGACAAGCTCGCCGGCTGGCTGGAGGGCTACGCCGAGTTCATGGAGCTCAACGTGTGGACGGGCACCGAGTTCGCGGGTGCCGAGCGCGACGAGTCGACCCGGACCTGGACCGCCCGGCTGCGCCGCGACGGCGAGCCGGAACGCACCGTCACCGTGCGGCACGTCGTCCTCGCCACCGGTAGCGTGAGCGGCCTGCCCAAGTGGCCGGAACTGCCCGGTCTGGCCGGTTTCGCCGGCGAGGTCATGCATTCCAGCCAGTTCGACAGCGGCATCCCGTACGCGGGCCGGCGGGCCGTCGTCGTCGGCACCGGCAACAGCGGCCACGACGTGGCCCAGGAACTGCACAGCAACGGCGCCGCCGTGACGATCGTGCAGCGCAGCCCCACCTGCGTGGTCAGCCTGGTACCCAGCGGAACCATGGTGTACTCGCTGTACTCGGAGGGGCCCACCGAGGACATCGACCTGATCACCGCGTCCATTCCGTACCCGGTGCTGCGCGAGTCCTACCAGTGGCTCACCAAACGCACCTGCGAGCTGGACCGGGACCTGCTGGACCGCCTGGCCGACGCGGGCTTCGAGACCGACTTCGGCCACGACGGCACCGGGTTCCACATGAAGTACCTGCGCCAGGGCGGCGGGTACTACATCAACGTCGGCTGTTCCGATCTCATCGCCGAGCAGGCGATCGACCTGGTGCAGGCGCGCGATATCGACACCTTCACCGGGGGCGGTCTGCGGCTGCGCGACGGCCGCGAGTTGCCCGCCGATCTAGTCGTGCTGGCAACCGGTTACGAGAACCAGCAGGAGACCGTGCGCCGCCTGTTCGGTGGCTCCGTGGCCGACCGGGTCGGTCCGGTGTGGGGGTTCGACGGGGAGGGCTTCATGCGCAACATGTGGCGCCCCACCGCCCAGCAGGGCTTCTGGCTGATGGGCGGAGCCCTCAACGACTGCCGGCTGTACTCGCGCTTTCTCGCCCTGTTCATCAAGGCGGACCTGGCGGATCTGCTGCCGGAGAACGATCTGATGTAGACCGTGCCTTTCGTCAACAGGTGTATTGACAGTCTGTGCGAGGCGGACATAGATTGTGCAGGAGCTCACATCGCGACCACGGCATCGATGCGTCGTCGAGGACTCCGGGAGAGCGCAGGGAGCCGAATTGAGTTCGACATCAGCGGGAACCACGCGGTCGGTCTCCGACACCGCGGGTCCGCAGCCGAAGGAACCGGATCACGTGCCAGGGCCCGCGATCCGCCTCGACGGGATCCGTCGCGAGTTCACCACGTCCGGCGGCACGTTCGTCGCCATCGACGACGTCAGCCTGGACGCGGCGCCCGGCGAGTTCCTCGCCGTCGTCGGACCGTCCGGCTGCGGCAAGTCCACACTGCTGTCCCTGATCGCCGGTCTGTCCTTTCCGGCCGACGGTTCGGTGCGGGTGCTGGGCGACGAGGTCACCTCGATCCAGCGCCAGGTCGGCTTCATCTTCCAGAAGGACGCGCTCCTGCCGTGGCGCACCGCGTTGCAGAACATCGTGCTGCCACTGCGGTTCCGCGGCGTCGCCCGCGCCGAGGCCAGGGACCGGGGCGAGGCGTGGCTGCGGCGGGTCGGCCTCACCAAGTTCGCCAGCTCCTACCCGCACCAACTGTCCGGTGGCATGCGCAAGCGCGTGTCCATCGCGGCGACCATGGCCTACGAACCCAAGATCCTGTTGATGGACGAGCCGTTCAGCGCGCTGGACGTGGAAACCCGCGCGCTGATGGAGAACGACCTGCTGTCGCTGTGGGAACTGCAACGGCCGACCGTCGTGTTCATCACCCACGACCTGCAGGAGGCGGTGCAGCTCGCCGACCGGGTCGTCGTGCTCAGTGCGGGACCCGCACGGGTGATCGGGGAGTACGAGGTGCGGCTACCCCGCCCCCGTGACCTGGCCCAGATCCGTTACGACGAGCACGCGGTCGCGCTGCAACGCGACATCTGGGCGCTGCTCAGCGCCGAGGTCAAGAAAGCCTACGAAACCGGACTGGGTGGATAGCCGGCCGGTCAACGGCCGCCTCCCTGGTCCTGTCACACCCGCGGAGGGAATCGACATGCGACAACGACGTGCATGGCTGTGTGCCCTGGTGCTCGCCGTGCCACTGGCACTGACGGCGTGCTCCAGCGGCGGTAACGGCGCCACCACGCAGGCAGGCGGTGGCGGTGGGCAGACCATCTCGGTCGCCGTGTCCGGCAGCGAGAACCCGATCTTCGCGCCGTACCTGGTGGCCAACGCGAAGGGCTACTTCGCCAGCCGGGGCATCACCATCAAGCAGGACATCTACGAGAGCGGCACGCTCGCCTTCTCCGCATTCGCCGGCGGCTCGGACCAGTTCTGCATCTGCGGTGCCACCCAGGTGATGACGGCCAACTCCAAGGGCCGCGGCTACGTCGGCGTGTTCAACCAGTACATCGGCGGTGCCGTGGTGTTCGTCGGCGCCAAGAAGTTCGAGTCGAGCAGGGGCACCGACCTGGCCAAGTACAACGGCGCCACCTGGGCCTACACGGCGGAGGGCTCGGTCAGCCAGGTGTTCATGGCCCGCGCCGCCGACGCGGCCGGCATCGGCTGGGACAAGCAGAAGCACCTGGCGATCGGCGCGGTGAGCGCGTTCATCCCCAGCCTGCAGACCGGTCGCGCCGACATCGTCGCGATGGACTCCGCGTCCGCCGCCCAGGCGATCAAGGCCGGCATCGGCTACGCGGTGTTCAACACCAACGACCCGCGGACCGTGCAGCCCATCTGGGGCCGGCAGCTCGGCCTGCCGATGGTCACCACCAAGGCGTACGCGTCCAAGAACGCCGCCCTGACCCAGAAGTTCGTCGACGCGCTGCGCCAGGGACTCGTCGCCGTGCAAGCCAACTCCGCCGACCCGAACAAGGTGCTCGCCCTGATGCCGCAGGACTTCCAGAGCTCCAACAAGGACACGTTCGGCGTCATCTGGCCGCTGGTGAAGGCGGGCTTCGGCAGCCTCGACGGCACGTTCACCCAGCAGCAGCTCGGTGACACGACGAACTTCGCCATCGCCACCGGCGTACTGCCCAAGGGCACGTCCACGGCGGCCGACTTCGACAACACGTATGCCCAGAAGGCCATCAGCGAGGTCAACAGCAAATGACCGCGGTGCAGGAAGCGGCGGCCCGCCCCACCGGCGCGGCGCGGGCCGACGCGCGCCGGCGGCAGGCCGCCCGCCGGACCGCCATCGTGTGGACGGTGCGGGTCGTGCTGGTCGGCGCGTTCGTCGCGGCATGGCAGGTGGGCGGCTCCAGCAGCACCTACGCCACGCTGGTGTTCAGCACACCGGCCGCGGTGGTGCAGCGGATCGGGCAGTGGCTCACCGACGGCTCGTGGTGGGTCAGCTTCGGCGCCACCCTCCAGGAGGCCGTGCTCGGCTACCTGCTCGGCGTCGCCGTCGCGCTGGTGCTGGTCGCGATCACCGCGCCCAGTCGACTGGTCACCCGGTTCCTCGCGCCGTTCATCGCCGCGCTGAACGCCCTGCCGAAGATCGCCCTGGCACCGGTGTTCATCCTGCTGTTCGGCACCCGGCTGGAGTCCAAGGTGCTGTTCATCGCCAGCCTGATCGGCTTCATGGTGTTCTACGCCGTGTCCGCCGCCGTGCAGACGATCGACCGGACCCTGATCGCCAACATGCGGGTGCTCGGTGCGTCCCGGACCGACCTGCTGCGCAACGTGTACGGGCCGGCGATGCTCGGCCAGGTGATCGCCAGCCTGCGGGTGTCCAGCGCGTGGGCGCTGCTGGCCGCGGTGATCGCCGAGTACCTCGCGGCCAACCAGGGCCTGGGCTATCTCATCGCGCACGGCCAGCAGACGTTCGCCACCGCCGACGTGATCGCCGGCATCGTGGTGGTCGCCTTCGTGGCCGTGGCACTGGACCGGATTCTCGTCGTCGTGGAACGGAGGCTGAGCCGATGGCGGCCCCAACCCACCGAGTAGCCCGCAACACCGGCCTGTTGACCGCACAGGTCGTCGCGGTGGTCGGCATCGTGGCGCTGTGGCAGTGGGGGAGCAGCACCGGTGCCGTCGACGGCAGCTTCTTCGGCACCCCGGCAGGTGTCTGGCACACCCTCACCGGCTGGGCCGCCGACGGCACCATCCTGCACCAGCTCGGGTCGACGATGGCGCTGCTCGCCGTCGGCCTGGGTATCGGCACGGCCGTCGGCGTCGGACTCGGCCTGCTGATCGGGCTGTCCGACCTGGCGCGGGCCGTCCTGGAACCGTTCCTCATCTTCGGCAACGGCGTGCCGAGGCTCGTGTTGCAGCCGTTCTTCGTGGTGTGGCTGGGCTTCGGCTTCGTGTCCAGGGTCGCGCTGGTGTTCGTGGTGATCTTCGTGCTGGTCGCGGTGAGCGTGGCCGGCGCGCTGGCCGGGCTGGACCGCGAGGTGGTGGTCAACGCGCGGCTGATGGGCGCCGGCCGGGCCAACCTGGTCCGGCACGTCTACCTGCCGTGGCTGGCCATCGACCTGCTGGCCAACTCCCGGTCCAACGTGGGCTTCGCGTTCCAGGCCGCTCTGGTCGCCGAGTTCGTCGGCGGCGCGTCCGGCCTGGGCTACCTGATCGTGAAAGGGCAGAACCTGTTCGACGTCAACGCCATCTGGGCCGCCCTGGTCATCGTCGTGGTCGTGTCGATCGTGATCGACCTGATCATCGCGCGCCTGCAGTCCCGAGCCTCCCGATGGCGGCCGGCCATCGGATAGCAGCCACGACCGAAGGAGCAAGGATGCGGATCACCAGCGCGGACGAGGCGGAGTGGGAGCGGTACGCCGGGCAGCGCGAGGGCCGGACCGACTACAAGCTGCTCGCCCGGGGCGAGGCCGGCACGCCGGACAACTACGAGCTGACGCTGATCAAGTGGAGCCCGGAGGGCACCTACTCGCCCCGCCACCACCACAACTTCGACCAGTTCCGCTACCCGCTGAACATGCCGCTGAACTACTCGGCCAACCTGGATGTACCGGTCGGCCATCTCGGCTACTTCGCCGAGGGCGGCTACTACGGCCCGCAGAAGATCAAGGGCGGCTGCCTCGCGCTGATGCTCCAGTTCGCCGGCCCCACCGGGCACGGCTTCATGAGCTACCCCGAGACCCGGCGCGGTTCGACGGAGCTCAAGCAGCGCGGCCGGTTCGAGAAGGGCATCTACCGGTACGAGGACGAGACCGGCACCACCCGCAACCAGGACGGCTACGAGGCCGTGTGGGAACACGTGAACGGCCGGGGGATCGAGTACGTCCGGCCGCGGTTCACCGAGCCGGTGGTGATGGACCCGGAGGCGTTCGGCTGGCAGCCGCTGGACAGCGGCGACGGCGTGTTCCGCCGGGCGCTGGGCGTGTTCAACGAGCGCGGTACGGCGGCCAACGAGTACCGCCTGGACACCGACGGATCGGTCACACTGGTCGCCGACGGCCGGCGGCGGTTGTTCTTCGTGGTGTCCGGTGAGGTGGACGCTGGCGGCACTGTCTGCCGTCAGCACGCGGCCGTCTCGTTGGAGCCGGCGGAGAAGCTGGACCTGCGCAACACCGGTAACGAGCCGTGCGTGGTGCTGAACTTCGACCTGCCGGCCTTCGCGGAGTAGCCGATCTCACAACCGGCGCTGCATCCACAGGGAGCTGATGTACTCGCCGCGCTTCGTGGCGTACTCATCGAATACGCCGACGTCGGCGAACCCGAACTTGCGATGCAGGGCAACGGACGCGTCGTTCGGTAGCGCGATCCCGGCCACCGCGAGATGCACGTCCGCCGAGCTGATCTGTTCGAGCAGGGAGCCGTACAGGGCGGACCCGACGCCGCCACCCCGATATGTCGGGTCGAGGTAGACGCTGAACTCGACCGTCCGGGCGAACGCCGGATGCTCGCGGTAGGAACCGCTGGACGCGCAGCCGATGACGCGTTCGCCGTCACATGCCACGAGCAGCCGGTGGGGCCCGGTGTCGGAGAACGAGTCGAACCAGGCGGCCCGGCTCGCCACCGCGACGGGCTCGGTGTCGAAGGTGGCCGACGAGTGCTCCACGTAGTGGTTGTAGATGGCGACGAGCTGGTCGAGGGTCGCTGCGATGCGCGATGCGTACTGTGGGCATGGTCGGACGCTAGAGCACGGCGACCGGGGCGACCGGGCTGCCCACCGCGCCGACCAGCGGCAGCGGTGCCAGGACGAACAGGAACGTCGCGCGGCCGGTCTCGGCCAGGGGCGTGAGGTTCATCAACTCGGCCAGGTGGATGCCGTGGCCGCGGAGCAGCGCGATGTGCAGGGGTACCTGGCAGTCCGGGTCGGACGATGGGAGCGACTCGACACCGACGTTGTCGGCGCCGACCAGCACCACGTCCGACTCGGCCAGCCAGTCGGCACAGTCCCGGTCCAGCCCCGGCCACGCCCGCGCATCCGTGTCACCGGCCAGGTACGCGTCCAGCCAGCCGGTGCGGACCAGCAGCGCGTCGCCTGGTTGGAGCCGCACGGCCACGAGCCTGCGCAGCTCGTCCACGCGCACCGGATCGTGTCGCAGTCCACCGGGGCACGTGTCCACGAACACACCCCGCGTGACGATCGGCGGCATCCGCTCGATGCCCAGCTTCCGGGCCCCCTTGCTGGTCACCTCGCCGGCCGGATAACCGTTGTACATCAACCCGTCCCGCCACACGTGCGACAGCGCGTCCACATGCGTGACGCCGTGCGCCGGCAGCGTGACGACGTCGTCGGCGAACCCGAACCCGGCCCGCTCCGGCAGCCCGGCCGCGTAGTCACCGCCGTCACGCACCATGTAGTGCGTCGGCGGAGTCCGCCCCACCACACCGAAACCGCGCCCGGACACGATCGGCGTGGCCAACGACACCACCGTGCCGTCCCGCACCTCGGCCATGCCCCGCCGTACCGCCGCCGAGCCGAGCAGGTTGAGCGCGCCGAGCTGGTCGTCGGCACCCCAACGTCCCCATCCGTCCATGTCCACCATCGTCAACGGATGTGTTGACACTGTCAATGGCAGCCGTCAGACTGTCGACGTGGACCAGGAACAGGCACTACGCGCCGAGATCCGTGCGTTCCTGGCCACCCAGGACTTCACACCGCACTGCGACTCGTGGATGTCCTCGCACTCACCGGAGTTCAGCCGCGCACTGGGCCGCCGGGGCTGGATCGGCATGACGTGGCCCCAGCGCTACGGCGGTGCCGCCCGCACCGAACGGGAACGGCTCGTCCTCGTCGAGGAACTGCTCGCCGCGGGCGCACCGGTCGCCGCCCACTGGTTCGCCGACCGCCAGATCGGCCCCGCCCTGCTCAAGCACGGCACAGAAACCCAACGCGCCGCCTACCTCCCGGCCATCACCAGGGGCGAGTGCTTCTTCGCCATCGGGATGTCCGAACCGGACAGTGGATCAGACCTGGCGTCGGTGCGCACCAGAGCCGTGCCGACCGGGGACGGCTGGCGGATCAGCGGCACCAAGGTATGGACCAGCCACGCCCACCGCGCCCATCACCTGCTCGCCCTGGTGCGCACGTCCACCGGTGACACCCGCCACGACGGGCTGTCCCAACTGATCGTCGACCTCACCGCGCCCGGCGTGCAGGTCCGGCCGATCCGCTCACTGGACGGCGATGCCCACTTCGCCGAGGTCATCCTGGACGACGTCGACGTCGGCCCCGACGCGCTGCTGGGCACCGAGGGCCGGGGCTGGGCCCAGGTCACCGCCGAACTCGCCTACGAGCGCAGCGGCCCGGAACGGTTCCTGTCCACCGCGCCCCTGCTGTGGGCGCTGGCCCGCCGCACCGCCGATCCCCGGCTGGGCGGCCTGTTCGCCGAACTCCAGACCCTCCGCGCGCTCGCCACCCGCGTCGCCGACGCACTCCAGCGCGGCGAGGCACCGGCGATCGAAGCCGCACTGGTGAAGGATCTCGGCACCCGGTTCGAGTCCCGCGTGGTCGACCTGGCCCGCGACCTGGTGCCCACCGAACCCGACCAGCACGCGGGAGACGACCTGGCCCGCCTGCTCGCCGAGGCCACCCTGCACGGCCCGGACGCCACCCTGCGCGGCGGCACCAACGAGATCCTCCGCGGCATCGTGGCACGAAGCCTGGTCGCGTGATGGGCTCCGACGTCCGCCAGGCGGTCGCCGCCCTACTGGACACCGACCCGACCACGGCTTTCGCCCAGCTCGTCGCCGGCGGCTGGACGGCAGTGGGACTGGCCGAAGACCTGGGAGGTTCCGGCGGCGACCTGCGTGATGCCGCTGATGTTGCCGCCGCGTGCGCGGCCAGCGGGCACCGGCTGCCCGTAGCCGACCTGTTGTTCGTCACGGCCCGGGTGCTCACGTTGGCCGGCATTCCGCTGCCCGCAGGCGCGGTGTGCGTGGTCGCTGCCGGTGACCGGGTGCCGTGGGCCAGTTGGGCCACCCACTTTCTCAGTGTCATCGACAACCGGGTTGACCTGATCGAACACGCCGTTGTCGAACCGGGCACCAACCTGGCGGGCGAACCCCGAGACACCGTCCACCTCACCGGTCCGGTGCTCGCGTCGTCGCCGGTCGACAACGTGGTTGACGAGATCCGGACCGCCGGTGCGCTGGCTCGTGCCGTGCAACTGGCAGCCGCGATCGAGCGGGTGCTGGCCATCACCGTCCGGTACTGCGCCGAGCGCGAACAGTTCGGCCGCCCGATCGCCGCTTTCCAAGCGGTGCAACAGGAACTCGCCGCACTGGCCGGGGAGTCCACGGCGGCCACCGCCGCCGTGGACCACGCCATCCAGAACCCGACCCGGCACACCGTCGCCGTGGCGAAGATCCGCACCGGCATGGCGGCCGGCACCGCGGCCCGCCTCGCCCACCAGGTGCACGGCGCCATCGGCATCACCCGCGAGTACCCGCTGCACCGCCACACCACCGCCCTGTGGTCGTGGCGGGACGAGTACGGCGGCGAACGCGAATGGTCGGCGGTGTTGGCCGCCGACGTCATCGGGCACGACCCGGCCTGGCACGGCCTGGCCCCGGCATAAGGAGGTGGCGGTGCGACCGGTGTACGTGCGGGGATCAGCTGTCAGCGTCGGTTGGGCGGACCGGTCCCGCAGCCTGACCGACCTGATCTTCGACTGCGTGCGGGCCGCGCTCGGCGACGCGGACGTCACCGCGGCGGAGCTGGGGGCCGTGGTGCTGGCCGCGCACGACCTGGTCGACGGCCGAGGCCTGACCAGCATGGTGACCGCCCAGGCCGCGGCCGCCTACCTGAAGGACGAGACCCGCCTGGCCGAGGACGGCGCCACGGCGTTCGTGCTCGGCGACGCCAGGGTGCGGTCCGGTTCGGTGGACACGTGCCTGGTCGCCGGCTGGGGCCGGGCCAGCGAGATGCCCGTCGACGAGGTGTCGCATGCGCTGTTCGAACCGTTCACCACCCGCCCGCTGGCCATGACCGAGATCGCGGTGAGCGGCATGCGTGCCGCCCTGAGCCTGGCCACCTACCCGGACTACGACCGGCACCGCGCCGCACTCGCCGCCCGCCGGAAGGACCGGCCGCCAGCCAGGACACCGGGAGCTGCGTGGCCGCTGCGCACCGGGGAACTGCCGGTCTGGTCCGACGTGGTGGCCGCCGTGGTGCTGACCAGCCGACCGACTCCGGTACGGGTGCTGGGCGTTGGCATGTCCACCGAGCCGTTCGAGATCGGCGACCGCGACCTGCTCGCCCTGCCCGCTCTGCACGCGGCCGGCGGTCAGGCGCTGGCCGCCGCCGGTCACGTCATCGGTGATGCGGACGTCCTGGAACTGGACGGCCTCACCGCGTTCGACGAGGCCCTCGCCGCCGAGGCGGTCGGCGCGGCCGACCGGGGCGCCGGCATGGCGCTGCTGGCCGAGGCCGACCGGCTCAACCCGGACGGCGGCGGTGCGGCCGGCTACTGCGACCCCGCCATGGGCCTGGTGCGGATCAGTCGCGCCCGGGAGCGCCTGCTGCGCGGCGGCCGGCTCGCGCTGGCCACCGGATCGTCCGTGGTCGCCGCCCAGACGCAGGCGGCAGTGGTACTGGGAAAGGAGACGGCGTGGAGCCGCTGACCATCGAGGGTCACTGGAACTTCGACTACACCTACTACGCGGGCGAGTCGGCCAGCCGCTTCTTCGACGAGTTGCGCCACCGCAGGATCATGGGCAGCACCTGCCCGGACTGCGGCCGGATCCTGGTGCCGGCTCGCGGGTTCTGCGACACCTGCTTCACCGCCACCACGGACTGGGTCCAGGTCGGCGACGAGGGCACTCTGGAGACGTTCACCATCCTGTCCACGTCGTTCCCCGGCCTGCCCGAACCGCCGCTCGTCGTGGGTTACGTCATGCTCGACGATGCGTCCACGGCCGTGCTCAACTTCGTGCACGGCATCGATCTGTCCGATGTGGACGCGGCGGGCAGACGGCTGCTCACCCGGCCGAGGGTCAGGGTGGCGTTCCGGGACGAGTGCGAGGGCCGTATCACCGACTTCTCCTTCGTCCTGGAGCCGGCGTGACCGGCGAACTGGCCGTCGTCGGCGTCGGCCAGACCCCCTACCGCCGCCGGCATGAGGGCTCGACACCGGAACTGGTGCGGGCTGCCGTCGGCGAGGCACTCGCCCATGCCGGTGTCACCCACCGGGACATCGACCTGGTCATCGGCGGTTTCGCGCCGGACGGCCTGGCCGGGGAGAACTCGCCGGACAAGCGGTTCCTGCCCGCCGCGGGCGCGGTGGGCCGGTGGAGCCTGCGGGTCAACACCGGGGGCACCACGGGCATCGCGGCCGCGTACGCGGCGATGGACCTGCTCGACGCCGGCCACGGCGACCTCGCCCTGGTGGTCGGCGTGGAGCGGATGGCCCAGGCCAGAAGCGTGCCAGCGGTGTTCAACTCGATCTTCGATCCCATCTACGAGCGCGACACCGGACTGTCCACAGTGTCCATGTCGGCGCTGCGGGCCAGCCGTATGATGACGTTGTGGGGCTACACCGCAGAGCAGTGGGCGGCCGTCGCCGCCCGCAACTTCGCCCACGCCACCCGCAATCCGCTGGCCCAGATCAGGAAACCGCACACCGTCGACGACGTGCTCGCCTCCCGGATGCTGGCCTGGCCGGTCCGCCAACTGGACGCGTGCCCGGTGTCCGAGGGAGTGTGTGCCGTGGTCATCGGGCGGGCACCGACCGCCGGGCGGGCCGCCTACGTGCGCGGCAGGGCCACGGTGACCGACAGCTACAGCATGGGCGACCGGATCGGGCGCCCGGCAGGCGATCTGGTGGATCTGTTGACCCTGCACCGTGCCGCCGGCCACGCCTTCGCCGAGGCCGGGCTGACGTCGGCGGATGACGCCGACGTCATCGAGATCCACGCCCCGTTCGACAACGCCGAGACCATGGCGTACGCGCCACTGCGGTTGTGCGCCGCGGCCGACGGGCCCGATCTGGTCGACTCCGGCTACGGTGCCAGGGACGGCGGCGGCACGGTGATCAATCCGTCCGGCGGACCGCAGGCGGCGAATCCGGTCGGTGCCACCGCACTGGTCCGGCTCGCCGAGTGTGCCCTGCAGGTGATGGGATGCGCGGGGGAGCGGCAGGTGCCCGGTGCGGCCGTGGCGGTGGCCACCGGCCAGGGCGGGTCCACCCAGTTCTCCACGTGCACGGTGCTGTCGCGATGACAGGTCTGGTGACGGTCCACCGGCACGGCGGAGTCGGTGTACTGACGCTGAACGCGCCGCGCCGCAGGAACATCCTGTCGGCGGAGATGGTGGCCGACATCGGCTTGGCCATGGACGACCTGGAGGCCGATCCGGACGTGCGGTGTCTCGTCGTCACCGGCGCGGGCAGTGCGTTCTGTGCGGGGGCCGAACTGGCGACGCTCAGCGCGGCGGCCGACGGTGACTTCGGCCCGGTCGAGTATGTCTACCAAGGGTTTCTACGGGTGCTGCGGTCACCGCTGCCGAGCATCGCCGCCGTGCACGGCCCGGCCGTGGGTGCCGGCTGCAATCTCGCACTGGCCTGTGACCTACGTCTGGCCGGCCCGGCCGCCGTGTTCGACACGCGGTTCGCGGAACTGCGCATCCACCCCGGCGGTGGGCACGCCTGGCTGCTGGCCAGAGCCGTCGGCCGCCAGCAGGCCACGCTCGCCTGCCTGTTCGGCGAGGTCTGGGGCGCGGCGGCGGCGTTGCGGGTGGGGTTGGTGGCCGCCGTCACCGACGATCCGGTGGCCGACGCCCTCGCGTTCGGCCACCGGCTGGACCGCCAGGAACCCGCCTACGTCCGCACCCTCACCGCGACATTGCGCGACGCGCTGACCACACCCGACCACACCACCGCCCTGGCCGCCGAGACGGTCGCGCAACGCTGGTCCACCACCCGTCCCGCGTTCCGGGAAGGGGTGCGCGCGATCGAGCTACGCATCAGCCGGCAGTCCTAGAAGGACAGTGGAAGAGCCGGCACCGCGTCGCTGTTGACGCGGTGCCGGGCTGGTCGTTCGGTCAGTGCCGGCCGCCGTGGCCGCCGTCGTCGCCGCCACGCCCGCCACGGTCGCCACCGTGGTCGTCGCCCAGGTCGTGGTTCACGCCGTCGTGGCCGCGGTCGTCGTTGGCGTCGTTGTCGTTGAGGTCGTTGTCGAACCCGGCGGCGCCGCCCCGGTCGTCGTTGGCGTCGTTGTCGTCCAGGTCGTTGTCGAACCCGGCGGCGCCACCGCGGTCGTCGTTGGCGTCGTTGTCGTCCCGGTCCCGACTGGTCGACGGCGCCGACGAGGTTGGCGGGCTCGCCGAGGTGCTGGCATTCGGCGGCGGAACGATCGTGGTCTCGGGGATCGTGGAGGTGAACGCCGCTGCCGGTTGGACCAGCGGGGTGGATGGAGTGGTGCCGCAGGCCGCGATGGTCAGCGCCGCCGTCCCCGCGGCCGCTGTCGCCAGCAGCCCCTTGACGAAGCCGTTCATGACTGTTTTCCTTTCCCTTGCCATCAGTGCCCGCTACCAGCTCTCGCCCGTCCACACCGGACGTCCGCGTCGCCGGCCACCGTGGCAGGATCGCCGGGTCGCTCCGGCGGCTGCCCAAGGTGGTCGCGGTGCCATGACCCAATAGTCGCCTCGGGCGAGTCGTATCTGCCATTGGACGTTGGTGCTACTCCGACCCAGCACCCATCCGACCCCAGGTCGGTGACCCTTCCGGCCAGGTACCGAGGTGACCAGGTACTACGCGGCGGCGACGGTTATGCGCACGATGCAGTGGTTCTTCCCTTTGGGGCGGTCATAGGTGAATCCGTCTGCTCGAACGTGCCACCGGTCGCGTCACCGGTCGCGCATCAGGTTCTCCGCGGTGAGTGGCAGGTCGCCGATGGTCACGCCCAGCGCGTCACGTACCGCGTTGCCGATCGCGGCGGCCGTCGGGCCCAGCGATGCCTCGCCGGCACCGAGTGATGGCTGGTCGGGCCGGTTCACGATCACCGTCGCCATCGGCGGCACGTCGGCGAACCGGGCGATCGGGTAGTCCTCCCAGGTGCGGCTGGTCACGTCGTGCGCGTCGAACCGCACCTGCTCCATCGTCGTCCAGCTCAACGCCTGGACCGCACCGCCCTCCATCTGGTTGCGCACGCCGTCCGGGTTCACCACGAGCCCGACGTCGACCGCCAGCGTGAGCCGGGTCACCGCGATCCGTGACGTCACCTCGACATCGGCCACCACGGCGCAGTAGGCGCCCATGTTCTTGTAGCGGGCATACCCGATACCCCGCCCGCCCTCCGGTCCCACCTTCGCCGTGCCCCAGCCCGCCGCCTCGGCCGCTGCCTCGATCACCGCCCGGCCGCGCGGGTCGTCCAACAGCCCCAACCGGTACTCCACCGGGTCGGCGCCGGCCGCCTCGGCGAGTTCGTCCATGACCGACTCGATCGCGTACACGTTCAGGTGGGCGCCCAGCGACCGCATCGCCGACGTGCGCAACGGCATGGTGCGCAACCGATGCGTCACCACCCGCAGTCCGGGAACGGTGTACCCGGGCACGCCGTTGCGGGCCGAACCGCCGCCCCTGGCCAGCGGCGGATCGCTGGACGCCACCGGGTCGGCGGTCTGCCGGATCGCGGCCAGCAGCGGCGGATTGCCGGCCGAACCCGGCCGGTTGGAGTGCCCGTTGGACCAGATCTCCTGCGTCCAGTGCGCCGGCCGACCCTCGCCGTCCACGGTGACGCGCACCGTGACCGCCATCGCCGGCCCGTACGGCGCCCAGCCGAGCTCGTCCTGCCGCGACCACACCACGTGCACCGGCCGGCCGGGCACCGCGGCGGCCAGCAGCGCGGCGTCGCCTGCCGCGTCGTCGGCGCCGTTGTGGCCGTAGCAGCCCGCGCCCTCGACGTGGGTGACGGTGATGTGGTCGGCGTCGATCCCGAACCAGCGGGCCAGCTCGCCGCGCAGCGGGTACACGCCCTGGCTGTGCGTCCACACCGCGAGCCGGTCACCGTCCCGGCGGGCGATCGCGCACGACGTCCCGATCGACGCGTGCGCCAGGTAGGGCCGGCTGAACGTGGCCTCCACCGCCGGTGCGCCCGCCGGCACGTCGCCCCGCTCGGCCTGCACGGTCTCGTCGGCGGGCGCCGACCGCAGGTAGTTCGCCAGGGCGTACTGGTCGGGCAGCGACGGCTCCTGCTTCCACGTGCACCCGTCGGCCAGCACGTCCAGGGCCCGCACGGCGGCGTCCTCACGCTCGGCGATCACCCCGACCGCGTCCCCTTCCCGCACCACGTCGACCACCCCGGGCACCGCCCTGACCAGCCCGTCGTCCACCGCCACCAGCCGGGCCGAGCGGCTCGGCGGGCGCAGCATCCGCCCGAACAACTGGCCGGGCAGCCGCACGTCCTGCAGGTACCGGCGGGTGCCGAACACGCGGCCCGGGATGTCCAGGCGGGCCACGCTGGTGCCCACCATCCCGGGCGTGGCGGCCGGTCCACCGATCTCCAGCGGCACGTCCGGCGGCAGGTCCCAGTAGGAGAGCGTGCGGCCGTCGTCTGCGGTGATCGTGCCGTCCTCGACGTCGGACATGTCCGTGCCGAACGCGGTCTCGGCGGCGTCGCCCAGCGCCGTGTACCAGGCGGCGGCCACCGCCCGCAGCGCCGCGCCGGAGTGCTGGACGGACAGGCTGCCGGCCGTGTAGCCCTCGTTGGGGCTGCCGTCGGTGCTGGCCGGGGCCATCCGCACCCGGTCCAGCCGCACCCGCATGCCGTCCGCGACGATCTGCGCCAGCGCGGTCAGCACGCCCTGGCCCAGCTCGACCTTCCCGGACCGGACCACGATGGTGCGCTCCGGCCCCGGGATGATCCAGGCGGTCGGATCCGGGTTGGCCGTCAGGCTCGGCGATGTCACCGGGCCACGCTCCGCCGCACCGCACGCACGATCCGGTTGTGCACACCGCACCGGCACAGGTTCCCGGCCAGCTCGGCACGCACCTCGGCATCGGTGGGATCGGGCGTGCGGTCCAGCAGGGCGGCGGCCGTGACGATCATGCCGGCCGTGCAGTAGCCGCACTGGAGCGCCTGCTCGTCGATGAACGCGCGCTGCAACGGGTGCGGGTCGCGCTCGTCACCGAGGCCCTCCAGGGTGGTGATCTCCTTGTCCGCCACCGACCACACCGGGGTGTCGCACGAGTGCACCGCCTGGCCGTCGACCAGCACGTTGCACGACCCGCACAGGCCCAGCCCGCAGCCGAACTTGGCCGCGATCAGGCCGAGGTCGTTGCGCAGCACGTACAGCAACGGCGTGTCCGGCGCACACGGGACATCGTGCCGGACACCGTTGACGCGCAACGAGAACGTGTCGGGCACGCGGCGCGACCTCCTGCGGAGTGGTGCAATCGTTCGCGGTGAAGCGTAGTAATCGGTCTTGACGACTGTCAAACACGTCAGGTATGCAGCCGAGGACGACTGCATTCGATTGCCAGAATCGAGGATCCGCGTGTCCGAACCGTTGCGAGTCGGCTACTTCTCGGCGTCGGCCGTCCTGGCCGCCGCCGATTTCGCCGCCCATGGCCTGTCGGTGACCGCCGAGCCGGTGACCTCGTCCTCGGCCCAGTTCCGGTCGCTCACCGGTGGCGAGTACGACCTGGTGCTGACCAGCCCGGACAACGTCGCCGCCTACCGGTTCGGCAGCCACAACCCACTGGGCGAGCGGCTGGACGTGCGGATCGTGCGCGCGGTGGACGGTGGGCTGGGGTTGGCGCTGCTGGCCAGGGTCGACTCGGTCGACCAGTTGCGTGGCGGGCGGCTGGGGGTGGACGTCCCGGAGTCCGGTTTCGCGTTCTGGCTCTACGACCTGCTCGCGGCGCACGGGTTGCGGCGGGACGAGGACTACGAGGTGGTGGCGCTCGGCGCGACGCCCCGGCGGGCGGTGGCGCTGGCCGAGGGCAAGTGTGACGCGACACTGCTCTACGGCGGCCTGACCATCGCGGCCCGGACCGCAGGCTGTGTCGTGCTGGGGCGGCTGTCCGAACACGTCCAGCCCTACCTGGGGACCGTCCTGGCCGGAGCGACGCCGTGGCTGGACGAGCACGCCGACGTGGTGACCCGGTTCTGCACCGCGTGGCAGGAGGCGGCGCGGCGGGTGCTGGGCCTGCCGGCGGACGACGATCTGATCGAGCAGACCTACGACGTGACCGGCGATGCCGCCGACGAGATGGTGCGGGTTCTGCACGACCCGCACGAGGGCGTCATCGTCGACGGCATGGTCAACGCGGCCGCGCTGGACAACGTGCTCGCCCTGCGCCGCCGCCACGGCCGCCCGGAGGCGGTGGCCGACCTGGACAACGCACTGGACGCCGCCAACGGGGACGTGCTGCGCACCGGGATCGTCGACCCGCGCCAGACGTAGCCGGACCCGGGATGCGCCCTGCGCGGGGGCGCATCCCGGAGCCTTGCCTCAGGACTTGCCCGAGACCAGCTTCTGGGCGTCGGAGTACACGCTCAGGTCGACGATCTGGTTGTAGGTCGGCGCCTGGCTCGCCTTCACGTTCCCGGCGGCCACCTGTGCCTTGATCGTGTTGTCGATGTTCTTCTGCGGCAGCGCGGCGTCCGTGGAGGACCAGAAGTTCAGCGTCCGGTACTGCGCCATCGACTTGAGCAGCGACGCCTTCGTGTCACCGACGACCGTCGCCAACTGGGCCACCTGGTCGGCGTTCTTCGGGTCGTTCATCCAGTTGATGGTGGCGATCTGCGCGGCCACGAACTTCACGTACGCCTGCCGGTTCTTCGCCAGGTCGGTCTTGGTCGTGCCGTACATCTCGTACATGGTGTCCGGCACCGCCTGCGACATCTTCACCGCGGTGGTGAGCTGCTTGCCCTGACCCTGCACGTCCACGACCTCGTTGAGGTGCAGCACGGACACCTTCAGCTGGCCGGCGACCAGCGCCTGCGGGTTCGCGTTGCCGGGGAACGCCAACGGGTGCACGTCGTTGATGCTCAGGTTGCACGTGCGCAGCATCTGCAACAGCGCGATGTACCGGATGCCGCTGATCGCGTCCACGCCGATCGTCTTGCCCTTCAGCGCGGAGCACGAGTTGACGCTCGGGTCGGTCGACACCACGACCCAGTCCGGGAACTCCTGGCCCTGCAACGCCACCAGTGGTGTGCCCTGCGACGTCAGTTCCAGCAACTGGGCGGGCGGCATGATCGCCATGTTGATCTGCCCGGCCGCCACCGCGCGCGTGGCGTCGGTGCCGGTCTGGAAGCTCTTGATCGTGACGTTCACGCCGTACTTCTGGTAGAAGCCCTCTTTCTGGGCGATGTAGGGCAGGACGCCGGAGATCACCGTGGGGATGCCCGGCGAGCCCAGCGTCAGCGACGGCAGTGAACTGTTCGAGCCGCCTCCGCCGGACGAGTTCGATGAGCCGCAGGCGGCCAGTGCGATGGCCGCCAGGAGCGTGGCCGTCACCGACGCGGCGATGCGCCGGGAGACCGACAGTCGTGCCATGTTCGCTTCCTCCGTGACTGTATGGTCAGTGGTTGACGCGGATCGCGCCGACGTCAGCGGGCCGTTCGGCCGTGGTGAGTTCGGCGTCCTGCATGACGGCACGCCACACGTAGTCGCGCACCACGCGGAACCGTTCGGAGTCCACCGCGGACCGGTCGCGGGGCCGGGGAATGCCGACGTCGACGATGTCGAAGATGCTGCTCGGGCGGCCCCGCAGGATCACGATCCGATCGCCCATCAGCACGGCCTCGTCGATCGAGTGCGTCACGAACATCATCGCGGCCTGCCGCGTGTCCCAGATCCGCAGCAGCTCCAGCTGGAGCACGTCCCTGGTCTGCGCGTCCAACGCGGCGAACGGCTCGTCCATGACCAGCACGCTCGGCTCGATCGCCAGCGCGCGGGCCAGGCCGGCACGCTGCTGCATGCCGCCGGACAACTGGTAGGGGTAGGACTTCTCGAAACCCTCCAGCCCGACCAGTTTGATCAGGGCCGCGACCTTGGGTGCCGCCTCCCGCCTGGACATGCCGCGCACGGTCAGCCCGTAGGCGATGTTCGCGGTCACCGTCTTCCACGGGAACAGGCCGAAATGCTGGAACACCATGGCGACGCCCTCCGGCGGGTCGACCACCGTCTCGCCACCGATCCGCACCTCGCCGCCGCTGGGCCTGGCCAACCCGACCGCACACCGCAGCAGCGTCGTCTTGCCGCACCCGGACGGGCCGACGATCGAGACGACCTCGCCCTCGTGCACGTCGAACGTGACACCGGAGAACACGACCCGGTCGCCGAATCGTTTCTCCAGGCCGTCCACGCGGATCTTCGTGTCACCGCCACTCGTCACACCGGCCTCCTAAGCGGGTCGATACCAGCGGAACCCGCGGGAAATCGCGAGATTGATCAGTGCGCGCAGCACGAGTGCGAACGCCACGAGCACCAGCAGCGCCACCATCGCCTCGTTCTCGTGGAACGAGCGGACGTTGAACAGGATGTAGTAGCCCAGGCCCGGGATGGCCGTGACGAACTCGGCCACCACGGCACCGATCAGCGCCCGGCCGATCGCCAGGTCCAGGCCGGCGAGGACGTAGGGCAGCGCGTTGGGCAGCACCACCCCGCCCCACACCCGCCACCACGGCGCGTGGTGGATCTTCGTCACGTCGAGGAAGTTCGTCGGCACCAGCCGCGCGCCCTCGGCAACGTTGTAGATGATCGGCAGCACCGCCTCCAGCACCACCATGGCCAGCCGGGCTTCCGGCGTGTAGCCGAACCACACGGTCAGCAACGGCACCACGGCGATCAGCGGCATCGCGTAGAACGTGCCGACGTACATGCCCAGGACCCGGTTCACGTCCGGCAGCCGGCCCATCACCAGACCGACGAGCGTGCCGATCACCACGGCGATCGCCAGGCCCTCGATGATCGCCAGCAACGTCGTCTGCACGTCGCCGCCGAACGCCGGATCGGCGAACACCGCCGGGATGCGCTTCACCGTGTTCAGCGGCGTGGCGACGTAGGCGGGCGCGAACAGCGTGACGCCGAACTGCCAGATCGCCAGCAGCACCACACCGGCGAGGATCCGCAGCGCGGTCGAGCCCAGGATGCGCCGAGCGGTCGAGCCCTCGGCATCCGCCGCCTGCGTCGCGGTGGCCTGGGTCTCGGGCGCGACCTCGTCGGTGAGCGTCGCCACAACCTTGCTCATCCGCGCACCTCGCTGGCGCTCGGCGGCCGCATTCGCGGGAGGCGCTGTGACATTGATTCGCTCGCAAGCTCGCTCATCCGCCCACCCGCCAGCGCGCGAAGTACGACTCGGCGAGCCGCCCGATCGCCATCAGGATCAGGCCGATCACCGTGATGGTCAGCGTCACCGCGAGCATCTCGGCGGTGTCGAACCGCTCGGACGCCGTGATGAGCAGGCTGCCCAGGCCGTCCGAGCTGAGGAAGTAGTCGGACGCGATCATGCCGACCAGGCCGCGGGCCAGTGACTGCCGGACACCGGTCATCAGGAACGGCAACGTGTACGGGATGATCACGTGCCGCCACACGTCCCACTCGGACGAGCGGTAGCAGCGGGCCACGTCCAGCAGTTCCGGCGAGATGCTCTGCGCGCCGCGCTGCGTGTTGAGCAGCACCGGGAAGAACGCGAACAGCACGATCACGACGACCTTCGACCAGAAGCCGAAACCCAGCAACGCCAGCAGGAACGGGATCAGCCCGACCATCGGCGTCGCGTACAGGGCGACCACGTACGGCTCGAACGCCGTGCGCAGCAGCCGCCGCCTGGCCAGCAGCAGGCCGACGAACGCGCCCAGCACCAGGGCGATCGCCATGCCGACCAGATAGGACTGGAACGACGTCCACAGCGCGGCCGGCAGCGTGCCGTCCGCGATGAGCTGGCCGAGCCTGCTCAGCGTGGCCGTGATCGGCACGAACGTCTGGCTGCTGGTCTGCATGCCGATGAGCTGCCAGGCGACAGCGCCCAGCACGACACCGCCGACGTAGCCCGCCCACACCCGCAGCCGGTGCCTGGTGATCACCTGGGTCGTCATGCCGCTCGCGCCTCACCGAGCCGGTCGCGCAGCGCGGAGTCCGGGCGCAGCGCGGTCAGCCCGCCGCCGATCCGGTCGGTCACCCACACCAGGCCGTCCGCCTCCACCCACAGGTCGTTCGATTGGGGGACCGGCTGGCCGGCAGGTGCGTCGCCGACCCAGTGCGCGATCTCCGTCGGCCGCTCCGGGTCGGCCAGGTCGTACACCCGCAGGCCGGCGCTGAAGTACGTGGCGAACACGATCCGCTCGCTGCGGTAGGAGCCGGCGCGGTTCTCGTGCAGGTTGTGCGCGCCGAACCGCAGCGGCAGCCCGGCGAAGTCACCGGCGGGCGCCGGCACCTTCGACAGCACCGCCGGCTCGCCGGACACGTCGACGATCCGGATCGTGCGCTCGGGTGCGTCCGGGCCGTCGTACTGCTGCTCGTCGGTGACCACCACCAGGCCGCGGCCGGGCAGCGGCAGGCAGGTGTGCGTTGCGCCGCCGCCCCACTCCAGCCGGGTGACCATGGTGGGGTCGGTCAGGTCGGATACGTCCAGGACGACCATGCCGCCGTCGTCGAAACCGAGATACGCCCGCGTGCCGTCGATCAGCGCATGATGTGCGGCGTAACGCTTTCCGGCCGGCCAGGTGGGTTCCTCGCCGATCCGCTGGCCCGGCCACGACCACCGCGCCACCTCGACCGGCGTGGTCGGGTCGGCGATGTCGAGTACCATCCAGATGCGGTCCCGGTAACCCTCCGGCGTCGCGGACATGTGGACATACCGCCCACCGGTCCACACGACACGGTGCACGCCCGAGCCGCCGCAGGACCAGAAGCCCATCCGCTCCGGATGCGCCGGGTCATCCAGCCGGTAGATCGCCAGGCCGGCCGAGACCGGACCGGCGGGCGGCTTCCGGTAGGGGAACTTCTCGTGGTTGACCAGCAGCAGCCCGTCGGCGACCTGGACCTTGTGGGTGTGCGAGTTGGCCGGTGCCGGCCACTGCTCGGCCAGCTTCGGCTCGGCGGGGTCGCTCACGTCCAGGATGCTGGTGCCCGCTCCGGTGGTGCCGGTGTGGCCGACGTAGAGGAAGTCGCCCTCGCGGACGACCTGCATCCCGTCGGGCCGTCCGCCCAGGTCGTGATGGGACAGGACCGTCAACCCGGACGAGGACGACACCTGGTTCGCCATCGCTCGCCCCCTCCGGTGAAGGCATTCCTGCAATCGTTCGCTGTCCGGGAACGTAACCAGCCACGGAAAGACTGTCAACGATATCTTTGATGACGTGCGCGGCCGGTGGGCTCAGCGCCGGGGAGCGGCCGTGGACTCGCGCACGATCAGGTTGATGGGCAGCACGGCGTGCTTGGTGGCGGTGGTCCTGCCCAGCAGTTGGTCGAGCAGGATCCGTGCCGCCTCAACGCCCATCTCGGTGTGTGGGATACGCACGGTGGTCAGCGGCGGGGACAGCTTGTCCATGAACAGGATGTCGTTGAACCCGGTCACCGACATGTCCTTCGGGCAGCTGCGACCCGAGTCGCGCAGCGCGTCCAGGCAGCCGACGGCGAGCGTGTCGTTGGCCGCGACCACGGCCGTGGCGTCGGTGTTGGCCAGCAGTTCCGTCATACAGCGCCGACCCTCGGCCTCGGAGAACGCGCGGGCGAACACCACCCGCTCGGTGGGCAGCGGCAGGCCGTGCCGGCGCAGGCCCGCGGTGATGGCCTTGTATCTGGCCCGGCCGGTGCTCAGTGTGCGCGGGCCGGCGACCGTGGCGATGCGGGTGTGGCCAAGTTTCACCAGGTGGTCGACGACGGCGCTGATCCCGGCGTTGTCGTCCGGGCTGACCGACGAGACGTCCGGCCCGGACGCCGTCCGGTTGACCGTCACCACCGGGATCTGGTCGCGGATCAGCGCGGCCAGGGTCTCGTCGTTGCGGTGCGCGGTGAGCAGGATGAACCCGTCCACGTTGCGCGCCCGCATGGCCCGCAGCACCCGCCGCTCGCGCTCGGTGTCGTTGTCCGTGTTCGCGATCAGCGCGGTGAAGTCGCGCTCGGCCAGGGTGTCCTCGATGCCTCGGACGATCGGCGGGAACAGCGGGTTGGTCAGGTCGGGGATCAGCACGGCGGCGGTGGCGGTGCGCCCGGTACGCAGCGTGCGTGCGGTGAGGTCCGGCTCGTAGCCCAGTTCCAGCGCGGCGGCGACGACCCGGCGCGCCGTCTCGGCGTTGACCTGGTGGCGGGTGGCCTCACTCAGGGCGCGGGAGGCAGTCGCGGGATGCACGCCGGCGTGCGCGGCGACATCGCGCAACGTGACCTTCAACTGCTGCATGCGCGAAGGATATCCGACTGTGACGAACTGGTCGGGGCATTGACGCGTGCCGGTCCCACCATGCAGAGTGCACTCGATTGCAGTCATCGCGTGCTGGTGGAGGTGGAGCGGTGGACGAACGGCTCGCATCGGCGATCGCGCACTGGGCACCCCGGTTCACCACAAACGGCGTCACCGCTGGTGATTTCGAGCGGATCACCGGTTCGATCGACGCCTGGAGCGAGTGGTGCCACGCATGGTCGGCGGTGGCTGCCGAGCACGAAGCGCTCGGGGACGAGGCCCAGGACAACAAACGTATGCGGTCCGCTGGCGCGCACTACGCCCAGGCGGCCACCTACTACCACTTCGCCAAGTTCGTCTTCGTCGAGGACCTGGACCAGATGCGGCAGGCCCACACCTCGGCGGTGCGCTGCCTGATGCGTGCCCTGCCCCATCTGGACCCGCCCGGCGAGCGGGTCGAGATCCCGTTCGAGGGCAGCCACATCGTCGGCGTGCTCCGCCTGCCGGCCGGCCCCGGCCCGCACCCGGCGGTGGTGCTGATTCCCGGCCTGGACTCCACCAAGGAGGAGTTCCGCTCCACCGAGGAACTGTTCCTGCTACGCGGCCTGGCCACGCTGTCCGTGGACGGCCCCGGTCAGGGCGAGGCCGAGTACGACCTGCCGATCCGCGGCGACTGGGAGGTGCCCGGCGCGGCCGTCCTGGACTGGATCTGCGCCCGCCCGGAGATCGCCGCCGACCGGGTGGCCATCTGGGGCGTGAGCCTCGGCGGGTACTACGCGCCGCGCATCGCCAGCGGTGACAGCCGGGTCAAGGCGTGTGTCGCGCTGTGCGGGCCGTACAACTTCGGCGAGGTGTGGGGCGGCCTGCCCGAGCTGACGAGGGAGACGTTCCGGGTGCGCAGCCGCAGCGCCACCGACGACGAGGCCCGCCGCGCCGCCCTGGCACTGGGCATGGCCGGCCGGACCGAGCTGATCACCTGCCCGCTGCTGGTCGTCGCCGGCAAACGGGACCGGCTGATCCCGTGGCAGGACGCGCAGCGGCTGGCCGACGAGGTGGCGGGCGCGAAGCTGCTGGCGATCGACATCGGCAACCACGGCTGTGCCAACGTCGCGCCGATGCACCGGTACCGCACCGCCGACTGGGTGGCCGAACAACTCGCGTAGCACACATTCTCCGAAGGGATTCGACGATGGCCTATCAGGGTGGCAAGCGACCACGCATCGGCTGGATCGGTGCCGGCCGGATGGGACTGCAACTGGCCGGTCGCCTGGTGGACGCCGGTCACGACGTGGCCATCTACAACCGGACCAAGTCGAAGGCCGATCCGGTCGTGGCCAAGGGTGCCGTCGCGGTGGACGTGCCGGCCGACCTGGCCGACCGGGACGTGGTGTTCAGCATCGTGTCCGCCTCGGCCGACCTGCTGGAGGTGGTCACCGGTCGCAACGGCCTGCTGACCGACCCGGCGAACGCACCGGGCCTGCTGGTGGACTGCTCGACCGTGTCCGCCGAGGCGTCCGCGGAGGTGCGCGAGTCGGCCGCCAAGCGGGACACCGACTACCTGGCCGCGCCGGTGAGCGGCAACCCGAAGGTGGTGGCCGCCGGCAAGCTGACGCTGGCCGTGTCCGGCCCCGAGCCGACGTTCACCGCGGCCAGGCCGCTGCTGGACCTGCTCGGCCGCCGGGTGACGTACGTGGGCTCCGACGAGGTGGCCCGGCTGGTGAAGATCTGCCACAACGTGTTCCTCGGTGTCGTCACCCAGTCGCTGGCCGAGATCACGCTGCTCGCCGAGAAGGGCGGGGCGTCCCGGGCAGCGTTCCTGGAGTTCCTCAACGAGTCCGTCATGGGGTCGACGTTCAGCCGGTACAAGTCGCCCGCGTTCGTGAACCTCGATTTCGCGCCGACGTTCACCATGCCGTTGCTGCTCAAGGACTTCGACCTCGGCATGGCCGCCGCGCACGACCTTGAGGTGCCGATGCCGGTGGCCGCGCTCACCGCGTCCCTGGTGGCGTCCGCGCTGGGCGCCGGCCACCGTACCGAGGACTTCGCCACGCTGCTCCTGGAGCAGGCCCGGCGTTCCGGCATGGAGCTGACGTCGGAGAACGCCGTCGTCGACGACGGGCTGGCACCGGCATGAACGAGGCTCGGCCACTCCCGGCGCCCGGCCACGGCGGTGTCGACTTCGAGCAGCGCGTCGACTTCGACCGGTTGCGCGACTACCGGCTGGCCCGCGCCCGGGCGGCGCTGGAGTCCAGTGACTGCGGTGCCTTCCTGCTGTTCGACTTCTACAACATCCGCTACACCACGCAGACGTGGATCGGCGGTGCGCTGGGCGACAAGATGACCCGCTACGCGCTGCTGATGCGCGGCGCGGAGCCGATGTTGTGGGACTTCGGGTCGGCCGCCAAGCACCACCAGCTCTACTCGCCGTGGCTGGCGCCGGAGAACTGCCGGGCCGGCATGCTCGGCCTGCGTGGCGCGATCGCCCCGACCGCCGGCCTGATGGCCTCGGCGGTCCAGGAGGTCCACGGCCTGCTGCGCGACCACGGACTGGACGGCCAGCCGATCGGCGTGGACATCGTCGAACCGCCGTTCCTCATGGAGATGCAGCGCAGCGGGCTGACCGTCCTGGACGCCCAGCAGCTGATGCTGGACGCCCGGCAGATCAAGTCGCCCGACGAGATCATGCTGCTCACCCAGGCGGCGGCCATGGTGGACGGCGTCTACCAGGACATCGTCGAGGCGCTGAAGCCCGGCGTGCGGGAGAACGAGATCGTCGCGCTGGCCAACAAGCGGCTCTACGAGATGGGCTCCGACCAGGTCGAGGCCATCAACGCGGTGTCCGGCGAGCGCTGCAACCCGCACCCGCACAACTTCTCCGACCGCCTGATCCGGCCCGGCGACCAGGCGTTCTTCGACATCATCCAGAGCTACAACGGCTACCGCACCTGCTACTACCGCACCTTCAGCGTGGGCAGCGCCACCGCGTCCCAGCGCGACGCCTACACCAAGGCGCGCGAGTGGATGGACGCCTCGATCGACGCCGTCAAACCCGGCGTCACCACCGACCGGGTGGCCGCGGTGTGGCCCGCCGCGACGGACTTCGGGTTCGCCGACGAGATGGCCGCGTTCGGCCTCCAGTTCGGCCACGGCCTCGGGCTCGGCCTGCACGAGCGGCCGATCATCAGCCGGCTGAACAGCATGACCGAGCCCATCGAGATCCAGCCGGGCATGGTGTTCGCCCTGGAGACCTACTGCCCGGCATCGGACGGCTTCTCCGCGGCACGGATCGAGGAGGAGGTCGTCGTCACCGAGACCGGGCCGCGCGTGATCACCAAGTTCCCCGCCGACGACCTGTTCGTCGCCAACGCCTACTGAGGTCGCCATGACAGCACAGCTCGTCGCGGGCCTGCACACGGATCTGCTGATCGGCGGGAAGTCGGTGCCCGCGTCGGACGGGCGGCGCTTCGACGTGTTCGACCCGGCCACCGGCGCGGTGCTGACCACGGTCGCCGACGGCGCGGTCGCCGATGCCCAGGCCGCCGTGGATGCCGCCGACGCGGCCGCTGCCGGTTGGGCGGCGACCCCGCCGAGGCAGCGCGCCGAGATCCTGCGGACCGCATTCGACCTGATGACCGCGCGGGCCGACGAACTGGCCACCCTGATCAGCCTGGAGAACGGCAAGGCCCTGGCCGACGCCCGGGGCGAGATCGCCTACGCGGCCGAGTTCTTCCGCTGGTACTCCGAGGAGGCCGTGCGGATCAACGGTTCGGTGGCCACGGCGCCGTCCGGGGCCAACCGGATCCTGGTCACCCACCAGCCGGTGGGAATCTGTGTGCTGGTGACGCCGTGGAACTTCCCGGCCGCGATGGCGACCCGCAAGATCGGCCCGGCACTGGCTGCCGGCTGCACGATGGTGCTCAAGCCGGCCAGCGACACACCGCTCACCGCGCTGGCCATCGGCCACATCCTGGAGGCCGCGGGCGTGCCGGCCGGGGTGGTGAACGTGCTGCCCGCCAGGCGGTCCGGCGAGGTGGTGTCGGCGATGCTGCACGACCCGCGGGTGCGCAAGCTGTCGTTCACCGGGTCGACCGAGGTCGGCCGGGTGCTGCTGCACGAGGCCGCGGACAACATCGTGAACACGTCGATGGAACTGGGCGGCAACGCGCCGTTCGTGGTGTTCGCCGACGCCGACCTGGACGCGGCGCTGGACGGCGCGATGGTGGCGAAGATGCGCAACGCGGGCGAGGCGTGCACGGCGGCCAACCGGCTCTACGTCGAGGCGCCCATCGCCGCCCGGTTCGCTGCCGGTCTGGCATCGCGGATGGGTGCGCTGGTGGTCGGTCCCGGTGTCGAGGAAGGCACCCAGGTCGGGCCGCTGGTGAACGCCGATGCGGTGACCAAAGTGGACTCACTGGCCCGCGAGGCGGTGTCGGGCGGCGCGCGGGTACTGGTCGGTGGGACGCGGCCGGACCGAGCCGGCTGGTACTACGAGCCGACCGTCCTGACCGACGTGCCGGCCGACTCGCCGATCCTGCGCGAGGAGATCTTCGGCCCGGTCGCACCGATCGTGGTGTTCGACGGCGAGGACGAAGCGGTGCGGTTGGCCAACGACACCGAGTTCGGTCTCGTCGCGTACGTCTACACCGGTGACATGGCCAAGGGATTGCGGGTGGGGGAGCGCATCGAGGCCGGCATGATCGGACTGAACCGCGGCCTGGTCAGCGACCCGGCGGCTCCGTTCGGCGGGGTCAAGCAGAGCGGCATCGGCCGCGAAGGCGGCCACGAGGGAGTCCTCGACTACACCGAAACCAGGTATGTCGCCGTGCAGTGGTGACCTACAGCGGGACCAACCGGGTCCGTACCCCGAGCTCGGCACCGACCTGGCGCGCGACGGTGGCGAGCATCCGTTCCACGACCGGCTCGTCGAGCGAGCCGTGCACGATGACCAGCAGGCCAGGCATCTCCCAGTCGAACTCGATCTCGACACCCTCGACGGCGATCCGGTATTCGCCGTCGCCGGCCGCGGGCGCCGCCACCCAGCCGGCCGGCTGGAGCACGTCTTCCCACCGATCAGAAGGGACGGGGCCGAGAAAGTCGTCGTCATCGGTCGCGATCAAGTACTCCCGCACGCCAGCAGTATGCCGCGACGTCGATAGTCGGTGGCCGACGCGGTCGGGCCGTCGGTACCGTCAGGCTCCATGCTCGGCCAGAACGCGACGACGACCCTGTGGCGGCCCACCGGTCCGAAGGAACTGGAGCTGGTGCGGGAACTGGACTGGCGGGCCTGGCCGCCTCGGTTGCCCGGGCAGCCGATCTTCTACCCGGTCCTGAACGTGGACTACGCGGTGCAGATCGCCCGGGACTGGAACGTCGAGCACGACGGCGCCGGTTTCGTCACCCGGTTCGAGGTCGAGTCCGATTTCGTGGCCCGGTATCCGGTCCAGCGGGCGGGCGGCCGGACGATTCTCGAGTTGTGGGTGCCGGCTGAGGAACTGGACGAGTTCAACGCGCACATCGTCGGTCGGATCGAGGTCGTGCACGAGTTCCATTGAAAGGTCAGACGAACACCTCAGGGTGGCGGGACAACTCGGTTCGGGTGCGGCGGATGTGGCCGGCCAGGTAGCGCTCGGCGTCGTCCGGGTCGCCCCGGCGCATCGCCTCGATCAGCAGGTTGTGCTCGGCGTGCGCGATCCAGCGGTGGCTCATGCCGGTGATCGTCAGGTAGGCCCGGCGGTAGTGCTGTGTCGAGTTCCACAGCCGGACGATCATCGACGTGAGTAGTTCCTGGTCGCACGTGGAGTAGGTGAGCAGGTGGAATTCCCGGTCCAGGGCCAGGAACTCGCCGACGCCGGTACCCGCCTCGATGCGGGCCTCCAACTCGGTCAACCGGTCCAGCAGGGCCGCGTCGACGTGCGGGAGGCCGTCGGTGAGCGCCAGCGGTTCGACGCGCTCACGGATCCGGTAGAGCATCTGGACCTGGCGCATGCTCAGCGCCGGCACCCGGGCACCCCGGTTGGCGGCGTGCTCGGTGAGCCCTTCGGCCTCCAGCATGCGCAGCGCCTCGCGCACCGGCAGCCGGCTGGCGCCCAGCCGCGCGGCCACGTCCTCCTGCCGGATCCGCTCGCCCGGCCCGATCCGGCCGCTGAGGATCTCGGCGCGCAGGTGGGCGGCGATGCGCTGGCTGGCGACTTCGGGACTGGCCGTCAACGCGGATTCCCGGTCAGGAACCAGTCCGGGTGGTGGTCGAACGCCTTGCCGTTCGGGTAGGACACCAGCTCGAACTGCATCCCCCACGGCGACAGGAAGTACACCCACCGCTGCCCCTGGCTGGGGCCGCTGCTCGCGGTCGGCTCGCCCAGTACCCGCACACCCTTGTCGTGCAGGTACGCCACGGCGGCGTCCAGGTCGTCCACGTAGAAGGCGACGTGGTGGCCGCCGACGTCGCTGTTGCGCGGCGGCGTCGCGTCCTGCTCGGGCGCCTCGTAGTGGAACACCTCGAAGATCGCCTGCCCGCCGCACCGGAAGAAGTGCAGCTGCCGCATCACGGCCCTGGGATGGACGTTGAGGTGCTCGCTCATCCAGTCGTCGTCGTGTTCGTACGGACCGAGCGAGTACATGTACTCGCAGCCCAGCACGTCCATCAGGAACTCCGACGCCGCCTCGAGGTCGGGCACGGTGATCCCGATGTGATCGACCCTGGTGAGTCCCGGTACTCCGCCCATCGGTCCTCCCTTGATCCTGGATTGGATCCAACTTATCCTAGCTGGCAACCGAACAGCGAGTGTGACCGACAGAATGGATCCATTCGTGGCCCAACACCGTTCACTCGTCACGGCGGTGCCGTGGACCGGGATCGTCACGGACGACGACGACTGGGACGCGGCCGACCCCGCCCTGCTGACCGCCGCGTACGGCCAGCTCGTGCTGATCCGCGCCTTCGAGGAGTACGTCCTGGCGGCGGCCGCCGACGGCCTGGTGCACGGCCCGGCGCACTCCAGCATCGGGCAGGAGGGCGGCGCGGTCGGCTCGGTGCTCGCCCTCACCGCGGACGACACGGTGAACGGCTCGCACCGAGGCCACCACCAGTTCCTGGCCAAGGCCCTGGCCTACGCCGAACCCAAGGGCCTCGACCCCACCGCCGACTACTCCGACGACGTCCGCGACGTCGTACTGCGCACCTTCGCCGAGATCTGCGGCCTGGACCGGGGCTGGAGCCACGGCCGGGGCGGCTCGATGCACCTGAAGTGGCAGCAGGCGGGCGCGATCGGCACCAACGCGATCGTCGGCGGTGGCGTGCCGCAGGCGCTCGGCTCGGCGTGGGCGCACCGGCACGCCGGCACCGACGCCGTCGCCGTGACCTACTTCGGGGACGGCGCGATCAACATCGGCTCCACGCTGGAGTCCTTCAACCTGGCCGCCGCCTGGCGCCTGCCGGTCTGCTTCTTCGTGGAGAACAACCGCTACGCGGTGTCGACCACGGTCGACGAGGCCACCGGCGAACACCGGCTGTCCGCCCGCGGCCCCGGTTTCGGCGTGCCGAGCTGGCAGGTCGACGGCATGAACGTGCTCGCCGTCCACCTCGCCATGCGGGAGGCGGTCGCCCACATGCGGGCCGGCAACGGGCCCACCCTCATCGAGGCCGACACCTACCGCTACTTCCACCAGAACGGCCCGTTCCCGGGCAGCGCCTTCCGCTACCGCACCCGCGAGGAGGAGGCGCAGTGGCGGGCCCGCGACCCGATCGGCCAGCTCGCCGGCCACCTGGTGCGGCGCGGCCTGCTCACCGAACCGGCCACCGAGGACGCCACCCGGCGGGCCGCCGACCTGATGGCCGAGATCGGCTCTCGGGTGTTCCGGCCGCTGGCCGGCGGCAAACCGGGCCAGCGGGAGATCAAGCCCGCCGAGTGGCCCGACCCGGCGTTCGTGGACGTCGGCGTGCGCGGTGACCTGGCCGAGTTCGCCGACGCCCCGACGGAAGCGCCGACCGGGCCGGTCAAGGAGGCCACGTTCATCGAGGCCGTGGCCGGCGTGATGGCCAGGCGGATGGCCACCGACGAGCGCATCGTCGTGCTGGGGGAGGACGTACACCGGCTCAACGGCGGCACCAACGGCGCCACCCGGGGACTCAAGGAGGCCTACCCGGACCGGGTGCTCGGTACCCCGATCAGCGAGAACGCCTTCACCGGCCTGGCCGGCGGGATCGCGCTGGACGGCCGGTACCGGCCGGTGGTCGAGCTGATGTACGCCGACTTCCTGTGGGTGGCCGCCGACCAGCTGTTCAACCAGATCGCCAAGGCGCGGCACATGTACGGCGGCACCACCGCCGTGCCCCTGGTGCTGCGCGCCAAGATCGCGATGGGCACCGGCTACGGGTCGCAGCACTCCATGGACCCGGCCGGGATCTTCGCCTCCGCGCCCGGCTGGCGGATCGTCGCGCCGTCCACTCCGGCCGACTACATCGGACTGATGAACAGCGCCCTGCGCTGCGACGACCCGGTGGTGGTGCTGGAACACGTCGACCTCTACCCGACCACCGGCGAGGTGCCCGACGGCGACTGGGACCACTGCCTGCCGGTCGGCCAGGCATCGGTGCGGCGCGCCGGATCACAGGTCACCGTGCTGTCCTATCTCGCCATGACCGGGTTCGTGCTGGACGCCGTCGAACAGGTGGGCGACGTGGACGCCGAGGTGATCGACCTGCGCTGGCTGGACCGGGGGAGCCTGGACTGGGACACCATCGGCGCCAGCATCCGCAAGACCAACCACGTCGTCATCGCCGAGCAGGGTCCGGTGGGCACCTCCTACGGCGGGTGGCTGGCCGACGAGATCCAGCGCCGCTACTTCGACTGGCTCGACCACCCCGTCCAGCGCGTCACCGGCGGCGAGGCCTCGCCGTCCATCAGCAAGGTCCTGGAACGGGCGGCGATCGCGCGCACCGAGGAAGTGGTCGCCCTGCTCACCGAGATCGCGAGGTACTGACCGTGCCGCACCTGCTGCGCGTGCCGGAGATCGCCGCGAACACCACCGAGGGCACCCTGCTGTCCTGGCCGGTCGCCGAGCGCGACGCCTACTCGCGGTCCGACGTGATCGCCGTGCTGGAGACGTCCAAGGCGGTCGTCGACATCGAGGCCGAGGCCGACGGCGTGCTGCTGAAGCGGCTGGTCACCGAGGGCACCGACGTCGGTGTCGGCGAACCCATCGCGCTGCTCGCCGCGCCCGGCGAGTCGGTCGACGACCTGGCGGCGGCACTGCGCGACCTGGGCGTCGGAGCACCCGCACCGCCGGCACCGGCTCCGGCACCGGCTCCGGCACCGGCTCCCGGCACCGACGGGCACCGGTTGTTCGCCAGCCCGATCGCCCGCCGGCTGGCCCGCGAGGCCGGCATCCCGCTCACCGAGCTGACCGGCACCGGACCGAACGGCCGCATCCTGCGCCGCGACGTCCAACTCGTGCTCGACCGCCCCCGCCCGGCGGAACCCACGCCACCGCCGCCGGAACCCGAGACCGCCGCCGTCGGCTACACGGAAGTGCCGCACAGCAGGGGACGCCGCGCGCTGGCCGACCGGCTGTCCGAGAGCAAGCGCACCGTCCCGCACTTCTACCTGCGCGGCACCGCCAGGGTCGACCGGCTGCTCGCGCTGCGCCGCGAGCTGAACGAGTCGCACCCGCCGGTGAAGATCTCGGTGAACGACCTGATCGTGAAGGCGGTGGCCCGCGCGCACGTGCTCGTCCCGGCGATGAACGTGATCTGGACGCCGGACGCGATGCGGCGGTACGAGACGGTCGACGTCGCCGTGGCGATCGCGGCCGAACGCGGCCTGGTCACCCCGGTGCTGCGCTCGGTCGAGTCGGCCAGCATCTCCACGATCGCCGGCCGGATCCGTGATCTGGTCGAGCGGGCCGGCAGCGGACGTCTCCAGCAACACGAACTGGAGGGCGGCTCGACGACGGTCAGCAACCTCGGCATGTTCGGCACCGAGGAGTTCGCCGCGATCATCAACCCGCCGCACTCGTCGATCATCGCGGTGGGCGCGGTGCGGAACGAGCCGTACGCGCAGGACGGCGAGGTCCGGGTGGGTGCGGTGCTGACCTGCACGGTGTCGGTCGACCACCGTGCCGTCGACGGCGCGCTCGCCGCCGAGTGGATGCGGGCGTTCGTGTCCACACTGGAACACCCGATCCAGATCCTGGCCTGAGAAACCGGACGACAAGGACGTTTCATGGAGCAGCAGATCAGTTACGTTCCGTTGGAGCAGATGGACGAGCGGATGCGCGAGGAGATGGACCGCTGTGCCCGGGAGGGCACGCCGCGTCCGGAGAGCTCGGCCGTCCGCGCCCACGCGCCGAACGCGTTCTGGGCGTTCGCCGACTCCTGGCGGACCACGTTCCGGGAAGGCGTGTGTGACCACGCCATCAAGGATCTGTGCCGGGTCTACATCTCCCGCACGGTCAAGTGCGAGTACTGCGGCAACCAGCGGTCGATCAAGGCGGGCGCGGCCGGCCTGGACGAGGGCCACTACGACGAGCTGCTGAACTTCGAGTCGTCCGATCGCTACGACGACCGGCAGAAGGCCGCCCTCGCCTACGCCGAGGCCATCGCGTGGGGCACCAACAGCCCGGAACTGTGGCAGCGGCTGCACGCGCACTTCTCCGAACCCGAACTGGTCGAGCTGGGCTGTTTCATCGCCTTGACCTTCGGCCAGCAGAGTTGGATCCGGCTGCTGGGCATCGAGCACCACCAGTACCTGGCCGGCACCGACGCGTCGATGGCGCCCGGTTTCGAGGACGCCGAGTCGGCGGCCGCGTCCCGTGCGTCGGCCGACTACTGGGCGGCGAACAAAGTCGGCTGAGAAATCTGCTGACAGGATGTCGATGACCGGCTCCTGGCTCCGACCCATCGCTGACAAGTCGCCAGCGGGGCGGCGATGAGCTAAGGAGAAGGTCATGAAGTACATCGCCATCATCTACGGCAACAAGGAAATGTGGGAGTCGTTCCCGCACGACGTCCTGACCAGGGCGATCGCCGAGGTGGACGCGTTCAACAAGCGCCACAGCGCGACCGGGAAACTGCTCGGCGCCTACGGCCTGGGCGACGAGCAGACCGCCAGGACCGTGCGGGTCCGCGACGGCGTGCCCGCGGTGACCGACGGCCCCTACGTCGAGGCCAAGGAGTACGTGTCCAGCTACTTCGTGCTGGACGTGGCCGACGAGGACGAGGCGTTGGCCATCGCGGCGGACTACCCGTTCGCGTCGTACAACGCGGTGGAGGTGTGGCCGATCCTGCACGAGCTGGGCGTCACCTCGTGACAGCCGAGCGTGAGGTCGAGGACCTGCTGCGCGAACTCGCGCCGCAGGTCCTCGGCATTCTGATGCGCCGCCACGGGGCATTGGACCTGTGTGAGGACGCCGTCCAGGAGGCGCTGCTGGCCGCCGCCACCGACTGGCCGGGCCAGGGCGTGCCGGACAGCCCGAAGGCGTGGCTGGTCACCGTGGCGACCCGGCGGCTGATCGACCTGGTGCGCAGCGAGAGTTCCCGGCGGTCCCGCGAGGACCGCATCGCGCTGGGCGCGCCACCCGCCGAGTCGAGCCGGTTCCCCGGCGCCGACGAGCCCGACCCGGACCGGGACGACACACTGGTGCTGCTGCTGTTGTGCTGCCACCCGGCGCTGACTCCGGCGTCCCGGGTGGCGCTCACCCTGCGGGCGGTCGGCGGCCTGTCCACAGCGGAGATCGCCGGGGCGTTCTTCGTGCCGGAAACGACGATGGCCCAACGGGTCAGTCGCGCCAAGCAGAAGCTGAAGGGTGCCACGTTCGGCCTGCCGCCGGCCGAGGAGCTGGACGAGCGGCTGGCCGCCGTGCGGCACGTGCTGTACCTGATCTTCACCGAGGGCTCGACGGCGTCCTCGGGCACCCGGATCAGCCGGACCGACCTGACCCGGGAGGCGATCCGGCTGACCAGGGAGTTGCACCGCCTCCGCCCGGCAGACGGGGAGACCCAGGGCCTGCTGGCGCTCATGCTGCTCACCGACGCCCGCCGGCCCGCGCGGGTCGGCGACGACGGCGAGCTGATCCCGCTGGCCGAGCAGGACCGCGGCCGGTGGGACCGGGCGGCCATCGACGAGGGAATCGAGCTCATCTCGGCGGCGCTGGCCAGCGGACCGGTGGGGGCCTACCAGTTGCAGGCCGCGATCGCGGCCGTGCACGACGAGGCCGCCGACGTCGAGGACACCGACTGGCCGCAGGTCATCGCGCTCTACGACCTGCTCGACCACGTGGCGCCCAACCCGATGGCCACGCTGAACCGTGCGCTGGCCGTGGCCATGGTGCACGGCCCGGCCGCCGGGCTGGACCTGTTGGCGACCGTGGCCGATGACGACCGGGTGGCGGACCATCACCGATGGCACGCGATGCGCGGTCACCTCCTGGAGATGGCTGGTTCGTGGGACGAGGCGGGGGCGGCGTTCGCGGAGGCGGCGCGGCGGACGCTCAGCCAGCCGGAACAGCGCTACCTGCGGGCCAGGGCGGACGCGGCACGCAACGCGCCGGAAACCCGGCGCGACTACGGTGGCGGCACATGACGACGAAGCAGCAAGCGGCGGACGCGGTACTCGCCGCCAAGGCACGGCTTGGCCTGACCTGGGAGCGGATCGCGGCGGCGATCGACGCCCCGCTGGCGTGGACGACGTCGGCACTGCTTGGCCAGCACCCGGTGCCGGCCGCACAGGCCGACGTGGTGGCCGGCATCCTGGAGTTGCCCGACGACGTGGTCGCCGCGCTGTGCGCGCAGCCGATGCGGGGAGCGCTGGACCAACCGGTGCCCACCGATCCGACGATCTACCGGTTCTACGAGGTCCTCCAGGTGTACGGGCCGACGATCAAGGAACTCATCCACGAGCAGTTCGGTGACGGCATCATGAGCGCCATCAACTTCAAGCTGGACGTGAGCCGGCGCGAGGATCCGGGCGGCGAGCGGGTGGTGGTGACGCTGGACGGCAAGTTCCTGAAGTACCAGTGGGGCTGACCGTCCACTGCGGACGTTGACAAGCGCGGCCCCGGCGATCCACCGTGACACTGTTCGCCATTCGAGTCACGGAGGTCGCGATGAGCACACCCGTACTGATGGTCGTCGACATGCAGAACGGGTTCTGCCATCCGGACGGCTCCATGCCGACCGTCGGGTACGGACTGGACGGCGTCGAGGCGGCGGTGGCCAACGCGGCGGTCGCGGTGGCCGATGCCCGTGCGGCCGGTGTGCCGATCGTGTTCACCCGGCACGTCTACCGGCCGGGCAGGGCTGACGAGGGTCAACGGCTGCGTGCCGCCCACACCGCACTCGCATCGGTGGACGGACTGCTCGCCGGGAGCTGGGACGCCGCCGTTGTCGACGAGCTCGGTCAGACCGACACCGATCTGGTCGTGGACAAGGTGCGGTTCGACCCGTTCCTGTGGACGTCGCTGGACCCGTTGCTGCACGGCCTGGGCGCGACCGAACTGGTCGTGTGCGGTGTGGTGACCAACATCTGTGTCGAGTCGACCGTCCGGGCCGGGTTCATGCGCGACTACCCGGTCACCCTGCTCGCCGACTGCTGCGCCGCCCGCACCCGGCGACTGCACGACATCGGCGTCGAGGTCATGGCCGACTGCGGGTTCGCGGAGGTGGCCCGGATCGGCGACGGATTCACGTTGACCGTGGCGGCACGGTAGATGCATGGCGATCGAGTACAGCGGGCCATGCACGTGCTGTTCCGGTTCGACCTGCTGCGCGAGATCCGGGCGACGTCGTGCTGAGGTGTGAAGCCGCGGAGCGGCGGCCGACAAAATGAGCGGCGGCGGCCCGCCGGACCGGTTAGCGTCCGCGCCATGTCACGGATGCGCACCATCCACGAGGTCTACGGATCCGCCTTCGCGGGCGCCGACGAGTTCGAGGCCGAGCTGAACCAGAGCCTGAATCCGCCGTCGTTCGACCTGCTGTTCGACCTCGTGGCCGAGTTGGGTCTGCCGGCCGGGTCGCTGGCGGTGGACGTGGGCGCCCGCAAGGGCTACCACTGCCTGGAACTGGCCCGTCGGTTCGGTTTCCGGGTCCATGGTGTCGAACCGGTGCAGCATCACCTGGACGGTGCCGCGCGTGCCCTGGCCGAAGCCGATCCGGCCGTGGCCGCCCTGGTTCGGGTCGACGAGGGCGTGGCCGAACGGCTGCCCGAGCCGGACGGCAGTGTGGACCTCATCTGGTGCCGGGACGTGCTGGTGCACATCGCGGACCTGGAAGCGGTCTACCGGGAGTTCCGCAGGGTGCTGCGTCCGGGCGGTTACGCGGTGATCTTCCACATGACCGCCACGGACTGGCTCACCGAGGCGGAGGCCGAGCGCCTGTGGCCGCCGTGCGCCATCCACGCGCCCAGCACCGATCCCGCGCACATCGACGCCTGCATCGCGGCCTCGGGCCTGCGTGTGGAGCAGCGCATCGACCTGCAGGGTTCGTGGCGCGAGGGCGTGGAGGAGAACGGCCCGCACACCAGCAGCCGGCAGCTGCTGTGGGCCTCCCGCATGCTGCGCAACCGGGAGGCCTACGAGAGCCGGTACGGCACGGACACGTACGAGGCCGAACTGACCGACTGCCTGTGGGGCGTCTACCAGATGATCGGCAAGCTCAACCCGAGGATCTACGTCCTGTCCCGTTGACTCAGTCCTCGACCAGGGACAGCGCACCGGACGGGCACAGGTCGACCGCCATGCGGCCTGCGTCGGCCCGTGCCCCCTCCGGCGCCTCGTCCAGCAGCACGACGAGGCCGTCGTCGCCCTGGTCGAATACGGCAGGTTCGGTGAGCACGCACTGGCCCGCGCCCACGCACACACCCCGGTCCGCCTTGATCCGCATCGTGTTCCCCTTCACCAGGTCACGGGCAGCTCGTACACGCCGTAGATGGTCGCGTCGTCCTTGTACGGCAGGTCGACCACGTCCGCGGCCAGCGCCAGGGTCGGCACACGGCGCACCAGCGTGTCGAACACTATCTGCAGTTCCTTGCGGGCCAGGTTCTGGCCGAGGCACTGGTGCGGCCCGAAGCCGAACGCGACGTGGTTGGTCCGGCCGCGGTCCAGGTCGAGCGCCTCCGGGTCGGTGAACACGCGGTCGTCCCGGTTGGCCGACAACGCCTCCCCGACCACACCCTCGCCCGCCCGGATCGTCACCCCGCCCAGTTCGACGTCCTCCGATGCGATCCGCGAGGTGACGAACTCGGCGATGGTGAAGTAGCGCAGCATCTCCTCGACGGCCAGGGGAGTGCTCGCCGGGTCGGCGCGCAGGTCCGCCAACTGGTCGGGATGGTTGAGCAGGGCCAGCGTGCCCAGCGAGATCATGTTGGCCGTGGTCTCGTGGCCGGCGAGCAGCAGCAGCACGGCCAGCGAGGTGAGCGCCGCGCGGTCCGGCGTGCCCCGTTCGGCCCGGTGCCGTTCGATCTGCCGGCCCAGCACGTCCTCCGACGGGTGCGCGATCTTGTCGTCGACCAGGCTCGCCAGGTACTCGCGCAGTTCGGTGACCGCGCGCACCCGTTCCTCAGCCGGCGTGGAGCGCTTGATCAGCCGTGTGGTGCGGGACTGGAAGTAGTCGTGGTCGCTGTACGGGACGCCGAGCATCTCGCAGATCACCATGGACGGCACCGGCAGCGACAGTGACTGCACCAGATCGGCGGGCTTCGGCCCGGCGAGCATGTCGTCGATGAACCCGTCCACGATCTCCTGGATCCTCGGTGCCAGCGCGGCGATCCGCTTCACCGAGAACTCGCTGATCACCGCGCGCCGGGCCGCCGAATGCTCGGCGCCGTCCAGCGTGATCATCGACGGCGCCTGGTCCCGAAAGGCGAACTGGCCGGGCGCGAACACCGGGAAGCCGGGCGTGCGGCGGTCGGCGCTGAACCGGGGATCGGCGAGCATGGCGCGCACGTCCTCGTGCCGGGTGAGCAGCCAGGACCGCATGCCGGTCGGCAGGGTCACCCTGCTCACCGGCTGCTGTTCGCGCAGGTCACGGTAGGGCGCTTCGGCGTGGAACGGGCAGCCGCGGGGCTGGGGGAACGCTGTCGGCTCGGTGGTCGGCGCGGACATCTCGGTCATCGGCGCATCCTGAGTATGTGGAGGATATTATTCCGCTTTCTCTCACCGTAAGCGCGTGACAGCGCAGGGTCGATCTACCGATCGGGTGAAACGCCGTGTGCGATACTCACGTGATCACCACCGCGAGTCGGAGGGCCCCGGTGACCGCGAGCGACGAGGTGTCGGCGCCGCTGCGGGCGGATGCCCGGCGCAACCGCCAGCAGATCATCGACGCGGCCCGGACCCTGTTCGTGCGGCGTGGTCCCGATGTGCCGATGGACGAGATCGCCCGCACCGCCGGGGTCGGCATCGGCACGCTCTACCGCCGCTTCCCGCACCGGGACGAACTGATCCGCGCGGTCAGCGTGGACAACTTCCAGCGGCTGCGCGAACTGGCCAGGGTGATCGAGGACGAGGAGTCCGACCCGGACGTCGCGCTGGGCCGGATGCTGCGGTCCACATTGGAGCTACGGCTGGGCCTGATCCTCAGCGTGCTGTCGCCGCGCGCGTTCAACTCGGTGGTCGACTCGCCCGAGGTCACCGAGATCCGCGCCGAACTGATGGACATCGTCGGCCGCGTCGTCCAGCGGGCCCACGACGTCGGCGTGCTGCGCGCCGACATCGGCGTGGGCGACGTGGTACTCGCGATGACCGCACTGGCCAGGCTGGTGCCGCCGCCCGGCGAACCACTGTCCGAGATGGCCTTCGAGCGCCTGTTCGCCCTGACCCTGGACGGGATGCGCACCACGCCGCCCGACCCGCTGCCCGGCCGCCCGATCACCGTCGGCGACGTCGAGGAACTCCGCAGCACCGGCGCCCTGAGCACCTGGCACCCCACGCCGAGGCAGTAGCGGTCACGGCGTTTCGGTGTGCCTGGCCCTGGATTCGCCGACGGTGACCGTGTTCAGGTTGGGGTAGCGCTCCTCCGCATCGTCCCAGCAGCGCCGCGCCTCCACGAGGTCGTCGGCGGCGGCCGCGACGTTGCCCAGCCCGGTCATGGCCCGCGCCGCCTCGTAGGAGCTGTTCGCCCGCTCCGCCATCTCCACCGCCTGCCGGTAGGTGACCGCGGCCATGTCATGCTGCCCGGCCCGGAAATGCGTCCAGGCAAGGCAGTTCAGGGCCATGGCCGCACCGACGGAGAGGTCCAGCCGCAGGCACGTGTTCAGCGCGTCCGTGGCGTGCGCGAGCGAGTCGGCGTACCGGCCGACTGCCGTCTCGGCGAGCGCGATGCCGCGCGACGTGATCGCCGCGTTCCGTTCCGCACCGGTCCGCTGGTAGAACTCGGCCGCCGCGGACAGGTCACGCAGCGCCGCCTCGTACCTGCCCCGGTAGTAGTGCGTCCAGCCGAGATTGGCCATCGTGGTCACCTGGCCGTACTCGTCGGACAGCTCCCGGAACAGCGGCAGGGCCTGCTGGTAGTAGCTGTCCGCGGCGTCCAGGTCGCCCTGGTCGACGTGGGCGATGCCGAGGTTGTTCAGCGTGGTGGCCTCGGCCCAGCGGTTGCCGACCGCCCGCGCCGAGGCCAGCGCGATCTCGTGCGTCTCCAGCCACGGCTGCCACTGCTTGGTGAGGAAGAACCAGTCCCGCAACAGGAACGCCAGTTGCCACGCCCGATCGTGCATCCCGCTGTCCGCAGCCACCCGCACCAGCGCGGTCAACGCCGACCATTCCACGTCCAGCCAGGCCGTCGCCGCCGCTGCGTCCGGGAACTCCCGTTCGCCCGGCCGGCGCTCGACCGCCATGTCGGGCCGGTACCTGCCCGGCGCGATCCGCACGTCGGCCTGCTCGGCGGCCAGCACCGCGTAGTCCAGCAGCCGGCCCAGCGCGGCTTTGCGCCGCTCGTCCGGCACGTCGTCGACACCGGTCTCCTCGGCGAACAGCCGCACCAGGTCGTGGCTGCCGAACCGGCCGTCCGTGCGCGCGGTCACCAGATGCGCGGTCTGCAGGTGCTCCAGCATCCGCCGGGCCCGCACCATCGGCAGGTCGACCAGGGCGCCCGCGACATACGGGTCGACGTCGGTACGGGGGTACAACACCAGGAACACCAGCAGTTCGCGCAGGGCGGGCGCCAGTTCCTCGTAGGACAGGCGGAAGGCGCCGTACACGCTGCGCGTGCCGTCGTCGAGCTCCTCGAACAGCGACTGGCGGTCGGCCAGCCGGTCCACCAGATCGGCGGGCGTCCAGGACAGCGTGCCCTGGTAGCGGGCGGCCGCGATGCGCACGGCCAGCGGTAGCCGCCCGCACTGGTCGACCACCTTGGCCACCAGCCGCCTGCCGTCGGCGTCCGCCGGCATCCGGCTCTGCCCGGCGACCGACGCGAACAGCTCGACAGCCTCGTTGTCGGACAACGGACCCAGCGACACGTGGTGCGCGTCGTCCAGGCCGGGCAGGCGGTTGCGGCTGGTGATCAGCATCCGGCAGCCGGGATCGCCGGGCAGCAACGGCAACACCTGGGCCGCGCTCCGCGCGTTGTCGATCACCACCAGCACCCGCCGGTCCAGCAGGCAGCCCCGGTACAGCACGGCCCGGTCCTCGGCGGAGCGGGGAATCTCGTCGCCCGGCACGCCGAGCTGGCGCAGCAACCGGTCCAGCGCCTCGGTGCTGCCCACCTCGGTGGCACCCGGCGTGTAGGTGTGCAGGTCGAGGAACAGCACGCCGTCCGGGAACTCGTCCCGCACGGCGTGCGCCGCATGGACCGCCAACGCCGTCTTGCCGGTGCCGGCCAGCCCGTCCACCGCGCACACGGTGGGCGATCCGGGTTGGGTGCCGCGCAGGATCCCGTCGATGGTGGCGATCTCGGATTCGCGGCCGATGAAGAACGGTGTCGTGGACGGCAGCCCGGCCGGCCGGACGGTGAAGGTGCGGGCCTTGATCTTGCGGCGACGACGGGGTACCACGGCGCTCAATGTCCCTCCGGTCCGCAGTTCGGTGTCGCAGATCGCGGCGAGTGCCTCGTTCGGCGGCGCGATGCCGTTCTCCACCTTGCTCAGATAGCCCTTGGTGTAGTGAATGCGTTGGGCCAGTTCGGTCAGTGATAAATTCGCCTTGACGCGCAGCCTGCGTAGTTCCGCGCCGAAGTTCTCGTCACCCATGTCACTCCGCTCTCCGTTCCCCTACTGTCCCAGACCGGGGAGCGAATCAGGCAGCCGGCATCAGTATGAACCCGCGTCAATTCAGGTGATACGCGTTTCCTGTTGCCTCGAACGAATAGGAAACGGCAACCTGACAATTCGATGACGGAAATACGCCCCGAATCGGATATCATATGGCGCGCCCCACGGCGGCCCCCCAATCCGGCGGGACGGGTAGCCACATCGGACACGATCGCGGCATGATCTACCTGCGGAGTTCCATTCCGGCCGAACTACGAAGGGCGTCGATGGCCGACCCGGCGGCGGTGCGGGCCGGTGCCGTACCACGGTCACCGGTCCTGTCGCCGCCCGCGTTCGTCGGCCGCGCCACGGAACTGGCCGAACTGGGCAGGGCACTGGCCGACCCGCCGGCCGTCGTGCTGGTGGCCGGTGAGGCCGGGATCGGGAAGACCCTGCTGCTGCACGAGTTCTTCGCCGGCCGCGACGATCACGATCGCCTGGTCGCGGTGTGCCGCCGCTGCGCGAGCCCGACACGCTGGGCCCGGTGGTCGACGCGGTCCGGCAGGTGGCCACCAGCGTGCACGGGCTGGCCCTGTCCCCGCTCGGCGGTGCTCGGCGCGGCCGCCGTCCTCAGCGACCCGGCAGGTGAGACCACCCTGCTCGCGGTCACCGGGCTGCCCGAACAGCCCGGCCGGACCGGCCTGGCCGAGGCGCTGTGGCGCGGCCTGTTGCAGCAGGACGCGCGCGGCCGGATCGCATTCCGGCGCGCCCTGGCCTGCCGGGCGGTGCACGAGGCGATCCCCCGCGCTGCTGCGCCGCACCCGCGGCCAGGCGGTCCGCACTGTCCAAGATGGACTGCTTTGGCGGACCGCGGTGACCCCGTCGTACCCTGAGCCGTGACCGACACCCGCAGATCCGCAGCCGAGCACTGGTCGCAACTGCTGTGGCCGCGCAACAACCCGGGCGCCACGATCTACGGCACCATCGTGGCCGCCGCGCTCCTGGCCACCGAGGCGGCCGGCAGCGAGAACGTCCCGGAGATGGTGGGCACCATCCTGGGCACCCTGGTCGTCTACTGGCTGGCTCACGTCTACGCGGACGCGATCGCCCGGCAGGCACTGTCCGAGGGCGAGGAGCCGCACCGGTTGACCCTGCCCGTCGTGGTCGAGTCGCTCACCCAGGAACTGGGCATCATCCTCGGCGGGGCGTTGCTGGTCCTCGTGCTCGTCGTGGTGGACATCGCCGGTGCCAGCCAGTCGGTGGCGGTGGACGCGGCGCAGCTGTGTTCGATCGCGCAACTGGTGGTGTGGGGGGTGTTCGCGGCGCGGCGGGCGCATCTGCGGGTCGGGTGGGTGGTGGTGTACGCGCTGGTCAGCGCGGCGCTGGGGGTACTGATCGGGTTGCTGAAGGTCGCCCTGCACTGATCGCCGCGACCGCCAGCCCGGCGACGCCGAGCAGTGCCGCGTCGACGACCACGCCGACCCGTCCGCCGTAGGCGCCCAGCACCACGCCGATGCCGGCGACGCCCAGCATCCGGGCCAGGTTGTTGGCCAGCGCGGACACCGCACCCACCCGACCGAGGACCGCGTTCGGCGTATGTGTCTGGCGCAGCGTCGCGGACACGATGAACCCGGTGGTGACGAACCCGTCCAGCACGCCGTTGGCCACCAACGCCCACCAGAACCCGTCGGCCAGCGCGAGCCCAGCGGCAGCGACACAGGCCAGGAGCAAGGTCCACGCCAGCGCGCTCGGCCGCCGCACCGGCCACCGGGCCGCCACCAGGCTGGCGGCGATCCCGCCGACACCCGCGGCCGACAGCACGAACCCGATGCGCACCACCGACAGTCCCAACTGGTCACGGCCCAGCACCAGGATGGCCAGCACGATCGCGGCGCCGTGCGCGGACAACGCCATCAGCGCCAGTTGCAGCGCGACCTGCAGCCGGTCGATCGGCACCAGCAGCCGTGGTCCGTCGTGCCGGGGCGGCGGTCGCAGCGCCGGCAACAGCGACCGGAGGAGCGTCCCGGACACCAGGTACGAGATGGCGTTCGCGGCGAGTCCCCAGGTCGCGCCCAGGCCGGCCACGACCAGACCGGCGATGGGTGGCGTGACCAGCAGTGACGTGCTGTCCACGGCTTCCACGACGGCGTTCGCCCGACCCAGCCCGCTGGTGAGCTGCGGCAGGATCGCCTGACCGGCGATCGCGAACAGCACGTTGCCGCAACCGACGACCGCGCCGATCACCAGGAACGGGACGAGCCCGGTGGTGTGGGTCGCGGCGAGCACGGCGAATCCGGCGAACCCGACGACCCGGATGGCATCGGCGAGCACGAGCATGGTGCGCCTGGACGTTCGGTCGGTCCAACCGCCGAGAAAGGGCGCCGCCACGAGCCCGGGCACCTGGATGCCTGCGGCGACGGTCCCTGCGGCGGCCGGACTACCGGTGGCCGCGAGCACGGCGACGGGCAGCGCGATCTCGGCGAACCGATCGCCGACCATCGTGACGCCGTAGGCGGCGAGACATCCGATGACGGGCTTCATAGACCGACCACGATGTCACCGGCGGCTGCCATCGTGGTCGCCGCAGCCGCGCGGGGTGGGTCAGACCTCGTGGTTGCGGCCGTGGACGAACCAGATGGCCTCGACCGGGATGTCGCCGTTGTTGGTGAGTCGGTGTGGGGTGGCGGAGTCGAAGGAGATGGCGTCGCCCGGGCCGATGCGGTAGGTCTCGAAGCCCAGGGACACGTCCAGGGTGCCGCTGATGATGTAGCCGTACTCGATGCCGGAGTGGCGGGTCAGGTGCTCGCCGGGCACGGAGCTGCCGCCGACCTCGTAGCGGACCAGCAGGAAGTCGACCGCCGAACCGTGCGCGGCCGACAGTTGTTCCCAGGTCACCCCGGAGTCCAGCACCAGTCGCCGCCGCTGTTGAGGTTCCACCACCGGGCTCGTGCCGCGCTGCTGCGGCTCGTTCAACGCGGCCAGGGCACCGCGGAACGTGTGCGTGTCCGTCTCGACGGCCGGCGGCGGGTCACCGGCATTGCTGAACAGTTCGTCGATGGACACGTCCAGCCGGCTGCAGATCATGTACAGCGTCGCGACCGACGGCTGCGATTTGCCGTTCTCGATCTGCGACACCAGTGACGGCGACACGCCGAGATCCCGGGCGAACTGGCGCAGCGACACGCCCGCCGCCAGCCGCCGCTCCCGCAGCTTGGCACCCACGCTCATGATCGCGTCCCTGCGGTCGGCCGGGATCGGCAGGTCACCGTCACCGGTCGACCGCCCTCGGCGCGACACACCGGGCGTCGCCGCCGGGGAACCGCTTCTCGCCGTCACGAATGCACCTCAGCTCAGGATCGTTGGCACGTTCGGGGGACGTGACCCCCACTGTTCAGCGTATTCGAACGACGGCGGAGAAAAAACCGCCATGTCCCGGACGTACTGTTCAGTGCCACTTGACAGTGGCGCACCGCTCGTCCAGGCTGCCACCCAAACGAGAGGAGACCGACCGTGGTGGACGGCAATCGCGCGCTCGTCGTCGGCGTCACCGGCATCTCGGGCAACAACACCGCCCGCCGGCTGGTCGAGGACGGCTGGCAGGTCTACGGGCTGTCCCGCGGCGGCTCGCCGGTGGACCAGGGCGTCACGCCCGTCGCCGCCGACCTGCTGGATGCCGACGCCACCGCCGCCGCGGTCACCGGGGTCCGGCCGACCCACGTGTTCTTCTGCACCTGGCAGCGGCGCCCGACCGAGGCGGAGAACTGTGTGGTCAACTCGGCGTTGCTGCGCAACGTCCTGGACCCGCTGGCCGACCAACCCGTCCAGCATGTCGCGCTGGTCACCGGCCTGAAGCACTACCTCGGCCCGTTCGAGGCGTACGCCAGCACGCCGATGGAGACCCCGTTCCGCGAGGACCAGCCCCGGCTGCCGAACCAGAACTTCTACTACGACCAGGAGGACGTGCTGTTCGCTGCCGCTGCACGCGACGGCTTCACCTGGTCGGTGCACCGCCCGCACACCATGATCGGCTGGGCGCTGGGCAACGCCATGAACATGGGCGTCACGCTCGCGCTGTACGGCGCGCTGTGCCGGGAGACCGGCGAGCCGTTCGTGTTTCCCGGCTCGCCGCAGCAGTTCGACGGCGTCACCGATCTCACCGACGCCACCCTGCTGGCCGAGCAGGTCGCGTGGGCGGCCACCAGCCCGAACGCGGTCGACGAGGCGTTCAACACGGTGAACGGCGACGTGTTCCGCTGGCGGCAGCTCTGGCCGGTGGTGGCGCGCGGCCTGGGCGTGCCGGTCGCGCCCTACCCCGGCCACGCCCAGCCGCTGGCCGAGCGGTTCGCCGACGCCGGCCCGACCTGGCAGCGCATCGCCGAGCGGCACGGCCTCGTGCGTGACGACCTGGACCGGCTGGCCTCCTGGTGGCACACCGACGGCGATCTGGGCCGGCAGACCGAGACGTTCGCCGACATGACCAAGAGCCGGACTCACGGGTTCACCGGCTTCCGGGACACGCGCCGGTCGTTCCTCGACCTGTTCGACCGCCTGCGGGACAACAAGATCATCCCGCCACGGGAGTGAGCAGCCGGCCCATGACCCACTCCAGTTCGCGGACCACGTAGTCGGTGATGTCGCCGGTCTTCAGGTGGGCGGGCAGCACGTCCCAGGTGTAGGTCTCGATCTCCAGGTGGGTGGACTGGGCCTGGGCGAGGTGCGCGTCCAGTGCCTGCTCGATGGCGAACCGCGTGGTGCGGAACGGCCCGAGGTCGTCCAGGAACACCGGCACGTGGAAGTGCGTCCGCCACTCGCGCCGCCCGCCGGGGGAGGCCCGCCACGCCTCGATGGCGTCGGACAGGTTGAGGAACGCGGTGACCTTGCCGTCCCGCAACTCCGACGTCTGGCTGAGGTAGATCGTCTCGGTGAACCGCTCCAACTCACGCACGCTGTCGTCGGTCACCTCGGGCACCCACAGCGCGGCCGCCGCCTGGAGTTTGAAGATCGGCACGCCGTGCTCGGCCAGCAAGGCCAGCGACGTCGGCATGTCGTCGAACTCCACCGACTGATGCCCGATGTCCAGCACCACACCCACGTACCGGCGCAGCGCCCCGTACGCCTCGGCGAGCGGGATACCGGCCAACCGCGCCAGGTCCGACGCGCCCTGCCGAGAGTAGAGGCGGGTGCGGAAGTACGTCACCGCCTCCTCGATCAGCTCCAGGTAGCAGAACGGCTCCGGTTCGATGGCCAGCTTCACCCGCCGGCCGGTCCGCCGCTCGACGTCCACCAGGTGGGCCACCACCCGTAACACGTTGTGGGTGAACAGGTCCACATAGGACTCATCGGCGACGTTGGGCCGGAACGCCAGCGGCATCGTCTGGATGGTCGGCTCCACGCCGGGCCCGGTGATGTCGGCCAGGACGTCCGCGACGCGGGTCGTGTACTCGACCCGCGACTCGGACGTCCAGTCCGGCTCGTACACCCGTTCCATCACCGGGCCGCCCTTGAACGAGCCCTGCGGGAACGCGTTCACCGTGTAGACGTACAGGTCCTCGGCGGCCAGGAACTCGCGCAGCCGCTCCCGGTCGGCCGCCGAGCCGGCCAACCGGGCCGCCGACGAACCGGACAGGCGCAGCGACACGCCGAACGGCGCGTCCGGGCACACCCGTCGCTTCACCTCGGGCAGGTAGGTGGCGAGACTGGCGTTCATCTGGTCCCAGTCGTCGCCGGGGTGCACGAGGGTGGAGTAGGACAGGTGGCCGAGACGGTCGCCGAGGAACATGGGACTCCTTGTCAGTCGCCGATCCAGACGGTCTTGATGTTGCAGAACTCGCGGATGCCGTGCGCGGACAGTTCCCTCCCGTGCCCGCTGTTCCTGATGCCGCCGAACGGGAGCTGCGGGTACGACGTGGTCATGCCGTTGACGAACACGGCGCCCGCCGCCAGTTCGCGCACGCAGCGCTGCTGCTCGTCGGGGTCGGTGGTCCACACGTTGGAGCCCAGCCCGAACGTCGTCGCGTTGGCGATCGTCAGCGCCTCGTCCAGCGAATCGACCCGGTACAGCGCGGCCACCGGCCCGAACGCCTCCTCGGTGTACAGGCGCATGTCCGGCGTGATGCCGGTGATCACGGTCGGCGGGTAGAACCAGCCCGGCCCGTCCAGGCGCGCGCCGCCGCACAGCACCGTGGCGCCCAGCTTGACCGCGTCGTCGACGAGCGTCTCCAGGTCGGCCCTGCCCTGCTCGGTGGACAGCGGGCCGACCTCGGTCCGCTCGTCGGTGGGGTCGCCGACCACGAGCGAACTCATCCGGGTCACGAACGCCTCGGCGAACCGGTCGTACACGTCGGCGTGCACGATGAACCGCTTCGCCGCGATGCAGCTCTGGCCGTTGTTCTGCACGCGGGCCGTGGTGGCCACCTGCGCGGCACGGTCCAGGTCGGCCGAGGGCAGCACCAGGAACGGATCGGAGCCGCCCAGCTCCAGCACGACCTTCTTCAGTTCGGCGCCTGCGATGCCGCCGACCGACCGGCCCGCCGGTTCGCTGCCGGTCAGGGTCGCCGCGGCCACCCTCGGGTCGCGCAGCACCCGCTCGACCTGGCCGGAGCCGATCAGCAGCGTCTGGAACGCGCCCGCCGGGAAACCGGCCCTGGCCAGCACGTCGGCCAGATAGAGGGCGCACTGCGGCACGTTGGACGCGTGCTTGAGCAGGCCGACGTTCCCGGCCATCAGCGCCGGCGCGATGAACCGGACGGCCTGCCACAGCGGGAAGTTCCACGGCATGATCGCCAGCACCACGCCGAGCGGCTGGTAGGTGGCGTACGCGCGGCGGGCGCCGACCGCGTCCGCTTCGGCGGGCTCGTCGGCCAGCATCGACTCCGCGTTGTCCGCGTAGTACCGGCACGCCGTCGCGCACTTGTGCACCTCGGCCCTGGCCGCCGCGAGGGTCTTGCCCATCTCCAGCGTCATCGTGGCGGCCGTGGCGTCGGCTTCGGCGTCCAGCAGGTCGGCGGTCCGGCGCAGCCAGCCGGCGCGCTGGGCGAACGTGGTCGAGCGGTACTCCCGCGCGGCGTTCGCGGCCGCGGCGAGCGCCGCCTCGATCTGGTCGTCGTCGAGGGCGGGGAAGGTGCGCACGGTCTCGCCGGTCGCTGGGTTGATCGTGGCGATCGCCATCGGTCGATGCTCCTTCGTTTCGTCGCAGTGAACAGTCGGGTGGACCGTCACGTCAAGAGTTCCCACGGGTGACCAGGGGTATGTCCTCGGCCGGCCACGAATTTCCGGCAAGCCGTTGACTGCGGGGCCGTCGGGCAGTTCACTATCGCTGTACACGGGCGTTGAACACTGGCGAACCCCGCCGGCCACCCACGGGAGTTGAGGATGCGCGCCGCCGTCTACCACAGCAAGCACGACATTCGCGTCGAGGAGGTGGCGGAGCCCGGCCTGGTCGGACCGGGCCAGGTGCGCCTGCGCCCGTCCGTGTGCGGCATCTGCGGCACCGATCTGCACGAGTACGCCGCCGGCCCGATCGTCATCCCCACCTCCCCGCACCCATTGTCCGGCGCGTCGGCCCCGCAGATCCTCGGGCACGAGTTCGCCGGCCAGGTGCTGGAGGTCGGCGAGGGCGTCACCGACGTCGCGGTCGGCGACCGCGTGGCCGTGATGCCGCTGGTCTACTGCGGACAGTGCTACTACTGCCGGCGCGGGCTCAACCACCTGTGCGCCACCATGGCGTGCACCGGCCTGAGCTGGCAGGGCGGCGGCATCAGCGAGCAGGTCGTCGTGCCGGCCTACCAGGTCAGCAGGCTGCCCGAGCAGGTCAGCGACGTGCAGGGCGCGCTGGTCGAACCGGCCGCCGTCGCCGCGTACGGCGTCGACCGGACCGGCCTGCGACCGGGCGACACGGTCCTGGTCACCGGAGCCGGCCCGATCGGCGCCCTGGCCACCCTGTACGCGCACGCGGCCGGTGCCGCGCGGGTGATCGTCAGCGAGCCGAACCCGAAGCGCCGGGCGCTGGTCGAGGCGTTCGGCGTGGCCACCGTCCTCGACCCGCTCACCGACGCGGTGCCCGACGCCGTGCGCGACCTGACGGGCGGGATCGGTGTGGACGTGGCGGCCGAGTGCTCCGGCTCGCAGGGCGGGCTGACCACGGCCCTGGACAGCCTGCGCGCTCACGGCATGGCCACCCAGGTCGGGCTGCACGTCCGGCCGGCGACGATCGACCCGATGGCACTGTCCAACAAGGACCTCTCGCTGGTCGGCACGTGGTGCTACCCGGTGTACGACTTCCCGCGGATCATCGCGCTGATCGGCACCGGCCGCTATCCGGTGCAGCGGGTGCTCACCGAGGTCATCCCGGTCGACGACATCGTCCCGAGGGGTTTCGACCGGCTGCTCGACCCGGACGGCGACGCGCAGAAGGTCCTGGTCCAGGTCGGTTCCTAGACCACACGGCAGAAAGAGGCACGATCATGGGCAGCGCGACCGCCACGTACGGCACGAACGCCGTGGACTGGGAGCAGCGGGTCGACCTGGACCGGTTGCGCGACGACCGGCTGCGTCGGCTGCGCGAGCAACTGGACAAGTCCGAGCTCGGCGCGGTGCTCGCCTTCGACTTCACCAACATCCGCTACATGACCGCCACCCACATCGGCACCTGGGCGATCGACAAGCTGATCCGCTTCTCGTTACTGGTCAGGGGTGGCGAGCCGATCGTGTGGGACTTCGGCTCGGCGGCCCGCCACCACCAGCTCTACTCGCCGTGGCTGGACTACTCGGCCGCCCGCTCGGAGGACCCGCACGCGCCGCACCACGGCGCCAACGGCAGCCGCAACCCGTCCGGCGCGCGGGCCGGGATCTCCACGCTGCGCGGTGCCTTCCACCCGGACGCCGGCATCGCCGCCGAGGTGGCCCGCAAGGTCCGCCGGGAACTCGACCTCTACGGGCTGGCCGACCAGCCGGTGGGTGTCGACGTCATCGAGATGCCGGTGCTGGCCGCGTTGCAGGCCGCCGGCGTCACCGTGGTGGACGGCCAGCAGGTGTTCCTGGAGGCCAGGCGGATCAAGACCGACACCGAGATCTCGCTGCTCACCCAGGCGTGCGCGATGGTGGACGCCGCCTACGACTCGCTGTACGAGTTCCTGCGGCCCGGCGTGCGCGAGAACGAGTGTGTCGGGCTGGTCAGCAAGGTGCTCTACGACATGGGTTCGGAGTTCGTCGAGGGCGTCAACGCGATCTCCGGTGAACGCTGCGCTCCCCACCCGCACGTCTACTCCGACCGGATCATCCGGCCCGGCGACCCCGCGTTCTTCGACATCCTGCACAGCTACCTGGGCTATCGCACCTGCTACTACCGGACGTTCGCGGTCGGCAGCGCGTCACCCGCGCAGCGCGACGCCTACACCCGGTGCCGCGACTACATGGACGAGTCGATCGCGCTGGTGCGGCCGGGCGCCACCACGGCCGACATCGTGTCGGTCTGGCCCACCGCGCAGGAGTTCGGTTTCCCGGACGAGGAGGCCGCGTTCGCCCTGCAGTACGGCCACGGCGTCGGCCTGTCCATCTGGGAGAAACCGATCTTCTCCCGGCTGGTCTCGCTGGACCACCCCGAGGTGCTGGAGAAGGGCATGGTGTTCGCCCTGGAGACCTACTGGCCCTCCGCCGACGGGCTGGGCGCGGCCCGCATCGAGGAGGAACTCGTGGTCACCGACGACGGCTGCGAGATCATCACCAAGTTCCCCGCCGAGGACCTCCTGGTGGCCGGCCAGCGCTACTACACGGTCACCGGCCAGTTGCCCACGCTGCGGCACGCGCAGTCGCACCTGAACCGGGAGGCACGGTGAAGGCGCTGCGATTCGTCGGCGGCGCGGCGGCGGAGGTCGCCGACCTGCCGGTGCCGGACATCGGCCCCGACGAGGTGTTGGTGGCGTCGCGGGCGGTCGGCGTCTGCCACTCGGACATCGAGCTGCTGGAAGGCCGCTACATCATCCCGTTCGAGTATCCGGTGATCCCCGGCCACGAGTGGGCGGGCCAGATCGTGGCGACCGGCCGGGACGTGACGGCCGTGTCGGTCGGCGACCGGGTGGTCGGCGAGTGCGTCATCGGCTCCGACCACTTCGGGTTCAGCATCAGCGGTGCGGCGGCGGAGTTCTTCGTCGCCCGGCCGGAATGGCTGCACCGGCTGCCCGACTCGATGACGTGGACGCAGGCCGCGCTGGTGGAGCCGTTCAGTTGTGGCTACCACGCGATCCTGCGGGCCGGGGACGTGGACGCGAGCGACACGGTCGCCGTGCTCGGTGCCGGCCCGATCGGGCTCGGCGTGGTCGCGGCCGCACGGGGCAGGGGAGCGCGGGTGATCGTGGCCGAGCCCAACCCGGACCGGGCCGCGCTGGCCGGCCGGCTGGGTGCCGACGTCCACCTCGACCCGACCGCCGACGACTTCGTCGACGCCGTGCATCAACACACCGACGGCCGGGGTGCCGACGTGGTCATCGAGGCCAGCGGCAAGCCGGCCGCCATGGCTGTGGCGCTGGAGATCGCCGGTTTCCGCGGTCGACTGGTCAACGTCGGCATCGACGTCGGCGGCTCGGCACCCGCGAAACTCGGCCTGGTGCAGTCCAAGGAACTCCGGATCACGGGCATCATCGGTTCGCCCGGCGTGTGGCCGAGGACCCTGCGGTTCCTGGCCCGGGCCGGTGTCGACCTGTCGCCACTGGTCACCGCGACGGTTCCGCTGGCCGAGGCGGACAAGGCCATCGACATCGTGCGGACCGACCGCGACCAGGTGAAGGTGCACCTGGTGTCGGAGGCCGCCCGATGAGCGCGACCATGCGGGCCGCCGTCTACCACGGCGCCAAGGACGTGCGGATCGAGGAACGTCCGGTGCCCACCGCGGGCGCCGGCCAGGTGCTGGTACGGGTGACCCGGTCGGGCATCTGCGGCACCGACGCCACCGAGTACCTGCACGGACCCGGCATGTTCCCGGTGCACCGGAAGCACGCCGCCAGTGGCCACATCGGACCGATGGTGATGGGCCACGAGTTCGTCGGCGAGGTCGTCGACCACGGCCCGGGCGCGGACCACCTGGCCGGGCAACGGATCGCCACCGGAGCGGGCGTGTCCTGCGGTGCGTGCGGGTGGTGCCGGTCCGGCCGGACCAACCTGTGCGCCCGCTACTGGACCCTCGGCCTGAACGCGGACGGCGGGCTCGCCGGGTACGCCGCCGTTCCGGCTGCCACCTGCGTCCCGATCCCCGATGACTGCGTGGACGACGCGGCCGGCCTGGCCCAGCCGCTGGCCGTCGGCCTGCACGCGGTGCGCCGCGCGCGGGTGGCACCGGACGAGACGGTCGTGGTGATCGGCGCGGGCGCCATCGGGTCGTTCATCCTGTGCGGCCTGGCCCGGCGCCGGCCGGCCAGGGTGATCGCGCTGGACGTGGCAGACGACCGGCTGCGCACCGCCACCGCCCTGGGCGCCACCGAGACCCACAACGTGGCCGACCGCGATCCCGTCCCGCTGGTCCGCGAACTGACCGGCGGCGAGGGCGCACCGCTGGTCATCGAGTCCAGCGGCGCACCGGGTTCGGCGCAGCGGGCGGTGCGGATGGCCGCGCGCGGTGGCCGGGTGCTGCTGGTCGGGCTGGCCCACGAACCGCAGTCGCTCGACCTGGCCGACGCCACGCTGCGCGAGGTGGACCTGCTGTCCACGGTCGCCCACGTGTGCGGTGACGACATCCCTGCCGCGCTGGCGCTGCTGGCCGGCGGCGACATCGCGACCCACCTGCTGGACCGGGTGATCGGTCTGGACGCGCTCGTGCCGGACGGCCTGGACGCGCTGGTGGAGCGCAGGGCGGCCGGCAAGATCCTGGTGGACCCATGGCGGTGACACGGGTGGCACTGCTGGGCCTGGGCCGGATGGGCGCGCCGATGGCGGCCCACCTGGTCCGCGCGGGCCACGCCACGCGGGTGTGGAACCGGAGCGCGGCAGGCCACCGCAGGCTGGCCGACGAGCTGGCCGCCCTCGGAGTGTCCGCTGACGCTGAACACGCGGCCACGCCGGCCGACGCGGTCCGAGACGCCGACGTCGTCCTCACCGTGCTGGCCGACGCGGCCGCACTGGGCAGTGTCCTGTTCGGTCCGCACGGCGTCGCGGGCGCGGTACGTCCGGGCGCCGTGGTGTGCGACCTGGGCACCATCGGCGTCGCCGAGGCACGGACCCAGGCCGCCGAACTGGCCGAGGCAGGCGTGTCGTTCGTGGACGCTCCGGTGTCCGGCAGTGTAACCAGCGTGCGGTCGAGGTCGCTGCTGGTGATGGCCGGTGGCGACCAGGATGCGGTGGACCGGGCCACGCCGGTGCTGGAGTCGTTCGCCGCCCGGGTGCTCCGGGTCGGTGACACCGGCGCCGGCCAGGCGATGAAGCTCGCCGTCAACTCGGTGCTGCACACGCTCAACGCCGCCGTCGGCGAGTCGCTGGTGCTCGCCGAACGCGGTGGTGTGCCGAGACCGACGGCGTTGGAGGTGCTGGCCGGCAGTGCCGTGGCGGCGCCGTACGTGCTGTACAAGCGGGCGTCCTTCGCGGACCCGGACGGTCAGCCGGTGGCGTTCACCGTCGACCTGATGCGCAAGGACATCGACCTCATTCTCCGGTTCGCCGAGTCGAGGTCGTCGCCGATGCCGCTGGCCGAGGTGGTGCGGGGCGTCGCCGACCAGGCGTCCGCCGCCGGCCTGGGCGAACGGGACATGTCCACGATCGCTGAACTGCATAGGAGACGGTGAGTCACCGTCCACCCACGACACCGCCTCCGCGCAGCGGGAGGCTGTTTCGTTGTGCCCCAATATATTTGCCCATAACGAAGGACCGACACATTCTCGTAAACCTGTCCACTGTCTCTTGACGAGCAAGCGGGATTTGTACAGCATTGATGAACGTTCGGGAACGGCGATGGTGCCGAGGAGCAAGTTGATGACCGAGACGGCGAGGGATTCCGCGATGGCGACCACACCCGGTACGCCGTCGCCGACCGGTGCCGGGCCCGGCCGGGACACCGAGGGTGGACCGCGTCGCTGGCTGCGCACCGGCCGGGCGTCCCGCGGCCTGCTCACCATCGTCATCGCGACGGTCCTGTTGTTCCTGGTGAGCCTGGTGGCCGAACCGGACAGTCTGTCCCGCAGTTCCGTGCAGGGCATGCTGCCCTTCGCCGCCGTGCTGGCCATCATCGCGCTCGGCCAGACCCTCGTCGTCCAGCAGGCCGGCATCGACCTGTCCGTGCCGGGCACGGTATCCCTGGCCGTCATCCTCGTCACTCACATCCCCAACGGGGACAACGGCACCCTGCCGGTGGCGATCCTGATCGCGCTGGCCGCCGGACTGGCCGCCGGTCTGGTGAACGGCTTCGTCGTCAGCCGGCTGGGCATGTCGGCCATCGTGACCACGCTGGGCACCAACGCACTGCTCTACGCGGCGGTGCTCGGCGTGTCCGGCGGCTCACCCACGAGCACCACGTCGGCGATGCACACCATCGCGACCGGACAGTTCCTCGGCCTGCCGTACTCGGTGTACGTGGCCGTCGTGCTGACCGCCGTGGTCGGCTTTCTCATCAAAAGGTCGGTCGCGGGCCGCCGCTTCGAGGCGGTCGGCGACAACGCCGTCGCTGCCGGCCTGGCCGGCCTGCGGGTCCGCCGCCACCAACTCGGCGCCTACGTCTGGGCGTCCCTGCTGTACACGGTCGCCGGCATCCTGCTCGGCGGCATCGTCACCACGCCCAGCGCGTTCCAGGGGGACTCGCAGCTCCTGCCGTCGGTCGCGGCCGTCGTGCTGGGCGGGACGTCCCTGCTGGGCGGCAAGGGCAGTCCCGTCGCCAGTGCCGTCGCCGCCCTCTTCCTGTCCCAACTCGACCAGTTCGTGCTGACCCTCGGCGTCAACCCGGCCACCAGCAACATCGTCCAGGCGATCGCGCTGGCCGCAGGCGTCGCGATCTACACCGTCAACTGGGCCGCCGTCCGTGGCTGGATGCGCCGCGGCCGGTCCGTCACCGACGACGCCGCGGCCTGACGGCCGCCGCGGGCAACCCCTCCAGGAAGGTCCCCATGTCCTCCCACACCCTCCGCAGAACCCTTCTCGCGTCAGCCGGCGTGCTGGCCGTGGTGCTGTCCGCCTGTTCGGTGAACACCGGCGGGACCCAGAACGCGGCGAACACCGTGGGGCGCCCGGCGAACGCCAACGTCCCCTCCTGGTGCGGCCCGAACAAGGTGTCCTTCGCCCTGGCCGACGGCTTCGGCGACAACAACTGGCGCAAGGTCACCGTGGGCGAGGCCAAGGCCGAGGTGGCCAAGTGCCCCAACGTGACCTCGTTCTCCTACACCGACGGCCAGGGCAACACGCAGAAGGCCATCTCCGACATCCAGGGCCTGGTCGCCAAGGGCACCCAGGCACTGGTCGTGTTCCCGGACGCCGGCCAGGCGATGCTGCCCGCGCTGCGCAGCGCGTTCAAGGCGGGCGTCACCACCGTGCCCTACCGGGTCAGCCCCGGTGGGCAGGCGGGCGTCGACTACGACTACTTCGTCAGCACCGACTTCAAGCAGGCGGGCGTGCTGTGGGCCAACTGGCTGGTGAAGGCGTTGCACGGCAAGGGCAACGTGCTCAACCTCGGCGGCCCGCCTGCCAACTCGCAGAGCCTGGACGAGTACACCGGCATGCAGAGCGTGCTGAAGAACTACCCGGGCATCAAGTTCGTCGGCACCACGCCCTACGAGGTGACCAACTGGGACGCGGCCAAGACCCAGCAGGTCGTCACGGCGGCCCTGGCCCGCTTCCCGAAGATCGACGCCATCACCACCGACTTCGGCGCCGCACTGGCCAGCTCGTTCTCCGCGTTCGCCCAGGCGGGCCGCCAGATCCCGGCCATCGCCACCGAGGACGCCAACCAGCTCGCCTGCGACTGGCAGCAGCAGAAGGACGCCGGCAAGGGGTTCCAGCTGTTCACCGTGTCGTCGCAGAACGCGATGTCCCGGCTGGCGGTGGACGTGGCGATCGCGAAGGCCAGCGGCGGCGTGATCCCCAAGTCGACGGTGTACCCGCAGAGCGCTTTCGAGGACTCGCTGACCGGGCAGCCGCACGCGGTGACGTGTGACAACAGCCTGCCGATGGACGCGTTCGTGTCCAGCTCGCTGACCAACGCCCAGCAGATCGCCGCGCTCAAGTAACCAGACGATCCCGAACGGAGGCGTCCCACGGTGGAGCCCATCACGGCCACCCCGGTGCTGAGCCTGGCCGGCGTGTCCAAGAGCTACGCGGCGGTGCACGCCCTGACCGATGTCTCGTTCGACGTCCGCCCCGGCAGGGTGCACGCCCTGCTGGGGGAGAACGGCGCCGGCAAGTCCACCCTGATGGGGGTGGCGTCCGGGTCGGTGCAGCCGGACCAGGGGCGGATCACCCTGGCCGGCGAGCACCTCCCGGTCCTGACCACCGACATGGCCACCCGGATGGGCATCGCGATCGTCCACCAGCATCCCGCCGTGCTGCCGGACATGACCGTTGCCGAGAACATCCGGGTGGCCGTCCCCGCCGAGCGCATGCGCACCGGTGGCGACACCCGGGCCTGGATGGTCGACCTGCTGCGGCGGGTCGGCTCCCGGGTCCGCCTGCAGGACAGGGTCGACCAGCTCGGCGTGGCCCAGAAACAGTTGCTGGAGGTGGCCAAGGCGGTCGCGCTCGAACCCACGGTGCTGATCCTGGACGAGCCGACCGCGCCGCTGGGCGCCGACCAGACCGAGATCCTCTTCGACCAGGTCCGCCAGGCGGCCGCGGGGGGCACGGCGGTCATCTACATCACCCACCGGCTGGCCGAGGTGCGCGAGATCGCCGACGAGGTGACCGTGCTGCGCGACGGCCGCACCCGAGGGCACAGCGCGGTCGCCGACATCGACGACGACCAGTTGCTGCGGCTCATCGTCGGCCGTGAACTGGCCACCACGTTCCCGCCGAAGAATCCGGCGCAGGCCACCGTCAGCCTGAACGTCGACAACCTGTCCGGCGAGGGTTTCCACGACGCGTGCCTGCAGGTCCGGCACGGCGAGATCGTGGGCCTGGCCGGCATCGTCGGCAACGGGCAGAGCCAGTTCCTGCGCGCACTGGCCGGGTTGGTGCGCTCGTCCGGCGGCATCACCCTGGACGGCGAGGCGATGCGCGGCAGGCAACTCGTCGAGTCCACCGCGTACATGCCGGCCGACCGGCACGCCGAGGGCCTGATGACGGCGATGTCGGTGCGGGAGAACGCGGCCGTCAGCGCACTGCGGTCACTGGCCAACGGCGGCGTGATCGGCAGGGACCGGGAGCGGGTCGCGGTCACCGCGCAGGTGGACCAGCTGTCGGTGAAGACGTCGTCCATCGAGGCCAACGTCATGTCGCTGTCCGGCGGCAACCAGCAGAAGGTCGTCATGGCCCGGGCCCTGCTGGCGTCGCCGAAGATCCTGCTCGCCGACGAGCCGACCCAGGGCGTCGACGTCGGCGCCCGGTCGGAGATCTACCGCATCATGCGGGACGTGGCCGGCTCCGGTGTGCCCGTGGTCGTGGTGTCCTCGGACGCCAAGGAGTTGGAAGGCCTGTGCGACCGCGTCGTGGTGTTCTCCCGCGGTCACGTGGTCGGCGAGCTGGCCGGCGACGACGTCACGGAGGAGAACATCACAGCCGCCGTGGTGGGCGCGACCACGACCGTGCGCGACACCGGCACCACGTCCGGTTCCCGCCTGCGGCAACTGGTGCGCGGCGACTACGCGCCGAGCGTGATCCTGGCCCTGGTGATCCTCGCGCTGGGCGCCTACACGTTCGCCCACAACGCCCGATATCTGGCGCCCTTCAACGTGATCTCGGTGCTGACGTTGTTGACGGCGCTGGCGTTCATCAGCATGGGCCAGACGATCGTGATCATGACCGGCGGCATCGACCTGTCCGTCGGGCCGTTGGCCGGATTGCTGGTGGTGATCGCGTCGTTCTTCGTGGTCGGCGGGAAGTCGCCGATCATCGTGGTGCTCGCGTTCGTCATCATGATCGCGGTGGCCGCGACGAGTGGCCTGATCAACGGTTTACTGGTGCGGTACGGCGGATTCACGGCGGTAGCGGCGACCTTGACGCTCTACATCGGACTACAAGGCGTGTCGCTGCTGTTGCGGCCGTTCCAGGGCGGGTTCATCAGCACGACGGTCACCGGGTACATCACGGCGACCATCGGGTACGTGCCGATCGCGTTCATCGTGGCGGTGATCGCGGCCGTGGCGCTGGAGCTGGCGCTGCGATTCACCAGTTGGGGCCGTGGCCTGCGCGCGGTCGGGTCGCACGAGGAGTCGGCGCGGCGACTGGGCGTCAAGGTGAACCGGACGCACGTGCTGGCCTACGTGGCGTGCGCACTGCTGACGTTCGTGGGCGCCTTGCTGCTGATGGCCCAGATCGGGGTCGGCGACCCGACGCAGGGCGTGAGTTACACGCTGTCCAGCATCACGGCGGTGGTACTCGGCGGCGCGAGCCTGCTCGGCGGCCGCGGTTCGTTCATCGGCACGTTGCTGGGCGCGGCACTGATCCAGCAGGTGCTCAACGCGACGACGTTCCTCAACCTCGGCCAGTCGTGGCAGTACTTCTTCCAGGGCTTCCTCATCCTGGTCGCCGCGGCCATCTACACGCAGGCCAGGCTCCGTTCCCGCGCGGTGACGTGATTAGGACGCGCGCTTGTCACGTCGAGCGAAACACCGGAGCCAGAAGGGCAGCGCCATCAGGGCGACCACTGCAGGTCCGACCCAGGGATGCTGGATCGGCAGGTGGAAGTCCACGATCAGCTCCGCGGTGGCCACTCCGGTCAACGCGGCCGCCAGTTGTAGCGTCGTATGACTGCTCCTGGTCCGTCATCGACGCTCACCGGCCTGGCACCGGTAGACGATCCATACCGCAAGGCTAGCGCCACTGGCCCTCGGACAGTTCCAGCTGGCGGGTCACGTTGAGGGCAGTAAGAAATCCTCGATCGTGGGTGACGACGACCAGGCTGCCGTCGTAGTTGTTGAGCGCCTGTTCCAACTGGAGGATCGCGGGCAGGTCCAGGTGGTTCGTCGGCTCGTCCAACAACAACAGGTTCGCGCCCTCGTGCATGAGCAGCGCCAGGTCCGCCCTGGTCCGCTCACCGGGCGACAACGTCCCGACCGGCCGCAGCACGTCCTCCGCGCCCAGGCCGAACTTGGCCAGCAGCGTCCGCGTCTCCGACTCCACCAGCCCGGTGCGACCGGTGAAGCCGGCCAGCAACGACTCACCAGGGTCGAACGTGTCGCGACCCTGGCCGATCTCGCCGATCACCACGCCGGTGCCCAGCGCCACCGTGCCCTCATCGACCGCGCACCGACCGGTGAGGACATCGACCAGGGTCGACTTGCCGCTGCCGTTGGCGCCCAGCACGGCCAACCGGTCACCCCGGCCGATCTCCAGATCAAGGGGCCCCAGCTGGAAACCGCCGCGCCGCACCACCACCCCGGACAGTGTCGCCACCAGGTCCGAACCCCGCGTCTGCGCGCCGAACCGCAACTGCAGCTGCCATTCCTTGCGCGGCTGCTCCACCACCGGCAGCCGCTCCAGGTCGCGCAGCGTCGCCGCGCCCTTGGCCGCCGTCTGCTGCGCGCCCTGCTGCCGGAAGTACCGGATGTTCTTGTCCGGCTCCTTCGCCCGGGCGGCCGCGTTGGTGGCGCGGCTGGCCCCGGCGCGGCCCCACTCCTTCTGTTCCCGCGCCCGTTCCACCAATGCGCCGCGCTTGGCGGCGTAGGCCGCGTAGTCCTGCTCGGCGCGCATCCGGTCGCGTTCCAACTCCGTGAGGTAGGCGTCGTAGCCGCCGCCGTACCGCGTGGCGGTCCTGCTGTGCGGGTCGAGCTGGAGCACGTCGGTGCTGGTCAGGCGCAGGAACTCGCGGTCATGGGAGATGAGCACGCTGCCGCCGCGTCGGTGCCGCAGGTGGTCCTCCAGCCGGTTGAGGCCGTCGATGTCCAGGTCGTTGGTGGGTTCGTCGAGCAGGATCACGTCGAACCGGGCCAGGATGATCGCCGCCAGCGCCAGCCGCGCCACCTGGCCGCCGGACAGGCTCTCGGTCGGCCGGTCGTGATCGGCCGGCACGTCCAGGTCGGCGCCGACCGTCGCGGCCCTGGCGTCCAGGTCCGGGCCGCCCAGGGCCAGGTAGCGGTCCAGCGTGATGGCGTAGCGGTCGTCGGCGCCTGGCACCGACTCGGCGAGGTCGACGGCCGCCTGGTTCATCACGTCCTCGGCCTCCGCCACGCCGGTCCGGCGCGCCAGGTAGGCCGCGATGGTCTCGCCGGCCCGCAGGTCGCGTTCCTGGGGGAGCAGCCCGACCGTGCCCACGCGGGTGACGCTGCCGCTCTCCGGTGTCTCGTCCCCGGCGAGCAGCCGCAGCAGCGTCGACTTCCCGGTGCCGTTCGGGGCGACGACGGCCAGCCGGTCGCCCGCCGCCACGGTGAACGTGACGTCGGACAGCACGGTGTGGGCGCCGTACGAGAAGGTGACGTTCTCGACGCGGAGCAGGGACACGGGTCACACCTCGGGTCAGCGGGTCAACCCGTCGCACAGGTCGGCGACGATGCGCGATGACCAGCGGGTCAGGTAGAAGTGGTCGCCGGACAACCGTCGCAGTCTAATCGGCGACGTCGTGTGCTCCGCCCAGCCGGCCAGCGACTCCGGCGGTACGTGCTCGTCCGCGGTGCCCCCGTACACCAGCAGCGGCACGTCCAGCGGCGGCTCAGCCACGTGCACATGGGTTTCCAGCAGCTCGAAGTCGGCCCGCAGCGAGGGCAGCGCCAGCTCGATGAGGTCGGGATCGGCCAGCACCTCGGCCGGCATCCCGCCCAGCTCGTCGACCCGCCGGACGAGCTGCTCGTCGGTCAGTTCGGTGCTGGCCACGGTGAACCGGGGCAGGTGCGGCGCCCTGGCCGCGGACACGCCGACCGCCCTGGGCAGCGGCAGGCCCAGCCTGCGCAGCTCACGGGTGGTCTCGAACGCGGCCAGCGCACCCATGCTGTGCCCGAACAGGGCGAACGGCAGCCCGTCCGCGTCCGCGGTGATCTGCCGCGCCGCGACCGAGGCAAGTTCAGTCATCCGAGTGAACGGCGGTGCGGCCAGCAGGTCCTGACGACCGGGCAGCTGCAACGCCCGCAACGCCACGCCCTTGGGCAGGAGCATCGGCCACGTCCGGAAGAACGGCGCGGAACCGCCGGCGTGCGGGAAGCAGTACAGCAGAGCGGCCGCCGCCGGGCTGGAACCGTAGCGGTGCAGCCGGATGCGGTCGCCGACGGTGGGCATGGTCATCGGTCCTCCTGTCCGGTCGACGCCAGCGCGGCCAGCCGCGTCCGGTCGGCCTTGCCGTTGTGCAGCAGGGGCAGCGTAGGCGCGAAGTGGAACACAGCTGGGATCAGCGGTGGCGGCAACACGTCCCGCAGCCGCGCCCGCGGCTCGGGCTCCGGCGGCGAGCCCACCACGAACGCCACCAGCAATGGTGCACCATCCGCGCCCGGCACCGGAACACCACAGCCTGCCGCACATCGGGCCGCCGTCTGCCCGCGGGACGCCGCAGCCGCGAACCTGCCGGCCACCGTCCGCCAGGCCGTCCGGCCCGCCGCCGCGAGCGCGCCTGCCTCGTTCGTCGCCGTCGCCACCCTGTCACCGCGCGAGCAGGAGGTGCTCAGGCACATCGCGGCCGGCCTGACCCACGGTCAGGTGGCGAACCGGATCGGCATCTCCCACCACACCGTCGACACCTACGTGAAGCGGATCCGGGTCAAACTCGGCGTCGGCAACAAGGCGCAACTCGTCCGCGCCGCCCTGACCATGGGCGGTCGCCTGAGCCGGCTGTAAGCCGTTGGTAAGTCGGCTCGACCATCCTTCGTCGGCATGGGTGACGGTTATGTGGTGAGTCCGACCGATCTGCTGCACGCGAGCCAGTCGATGGACAGCGCGGTGGACCAACTCCGTGAGACATCCGACCAGCTGAAGAAGGCGGAACTGCCGGCGACGGTACTCGGCACCGACCAATACCTGGCCGCGATCACCTCGGCATGGAACAAGGCGGTGAGCGCCCGTGAACAGGACATCAAGAAATGCGCCGAAATCCTGGACGGGATGATCGAGGCGCTCGGCGACACGATCACCGCATACCACGAAGGCGACGCGGAGACCGCCAAGCACTTCAACGAGTCGACCGAGGCCGGCATCAAGGAGATGGAGCAGTTCGGGGAGAAGTACGACCCGATGAAGCCGCCGGAACTCGACGGCAACGGTGACGTCAGCGGTGGCGATTCCGGTGCCGGTGCGGACGCCGGCGCCGCTGAGGGGGACAGCGGCGCCGGCGACAGTGGGACGGACGGCGCGACGGAGAGCGGTGGCGCGACGGACAGCGGTGGCGCGGGCGAATCGGGGCCGGCCGGCGGCGCATGCGGCGAGCACCCGACGATCGAATAGGGGACGAGGCAACAGATGCAGAACACCGACGACGGGAGCGTGTCGTTCAGCGACCGGGACCTGTCCGACACCATCACCGTGCTGGCACCGCTGGAGAACGCCTACACCATGATCGCGGCCGCCTACCAGCAGCGGTGGAACCCGAACAAGGACACCGACATCGACGGCAACACCGACACGATGCTGCCGTCCCAGCACATCGAGCAGATGAACTGGGATCTGTCCGCTGTGGACGCCGTGGCCGACTCGCTGAGCAAGGCGGCTGCCGCGCTGGAGAACGCCGTGAACGACATCGCCGACGCACGCAAGACCGCGATGGCGCAGTGGAAGGGCGACGCGGCGGAGGAGGCGGACAAGGACTTCGGCAAGATCAGCAAGCTGTGCTCGGACCAGCTCCCGCAGGTCAAGGGCATGGACACGGCCCTGACCGGCCAGTCGGGCTCGGTGGTGGCCACGCTGAAGTCGATGGGGAGCAAGATCTACTCGGAGGCGTCCTCGCTGGCCGGCCAGTGCCAGGCCGACGTCAGCGCCATCTACCAGGCCGGTGACGCGCAGCAGACGCAGGTCGGCACCCCGCTCGACGTCGCCCAGAAGCACGTCTACCAGGCGATCAGCACGATGAAGAACTTCATCTGGAGTCAGTTGGACGGGCTGAGCGGCACCGCGCACCAGGTCTCGGCATACGAGAAGACGCTGGTGTCCTGGTCGTGATCCGGTTGTGCCCTCGGCCCAAGCGGTCGCGGGACGACTACCGGATCCGCCCGCTCACCGATCTCGATCCCGGCCCGGTCACCGGTCTCACCGAACACGTCGTGGCCGGGACGCACGTGGCGTCGGCGGCGCTCGCGGTGCGTCCCGGCGTCGCGGTGCGCGGTTACGGCCGGTCCGCCGACCGCGACACCGCCCGGCGGATCGCGGTGCTGGAGGCGTGGGAGCGGTGGTCGGGCTGGCTGCCGCACGACGTGCCGGTGGTGCGCGGGTCGTCCTGGGAACTGCGGGACCGCGCGATCGACCCGCGCACCTTCGGCACACACGGCCCGGATGCCGCTCTGCGGCCCGGTTTCGCGTTGGACCGGTTCTCCCCGACGCGGGACTACGACTGGGTGTGGGCGTACTCGTTCCGACGCGACGACGACGTGCTGCTGCCGATCGATGTCGCCTACTACGGCCGGAACAGCCCGACGCCCCGGCACCGCAGCTTCGTGTACGAGACGTCGAACGGGTCCGCGGTGGGCGGGTGCCTTGAGGAGGCGATCCTGCACGGGCTGCTGGAGGTGGCGGAGCGGGACGCGTTCCTGCTGACCTGGTACGCCCGGCGCGGCCTGCCCGGTTGCCCGGCGGGGAGATCGCCGGCTGCCGGGTGACGTTGTTCGACATGTCGGTGGAGCAGCGGGTGCCGTGCGTGCTGGCGTGCGCGACATCGGCCGGCGGTCCGGCGTTCGCGTGCGCGACGGCCGCGCACCCGTCCTCGCTCGACGCGGCCGCCGAGCACGCGCTGACCGAACTGGGACCGTTCTACCGCGACCTCGCCGACCGCTACCCGGCGCTCCAGGAGCGGGCCGGAGCCATGGCGGAGGAGCCGTCGCTGGTGCGGGGTATGGCCGACCACGCGCTCCTGTACGCGCATCCGGTCGCGGCGGCCAGGACGTCGTTCCTCGACGAACCGGCGGGTCCGGCCGGGCCGCCGAACGGCCCGCGCAACGCTGACCTGCGGGACGACCTACTGGAGTTGGTAGCCCGCTACACGGATTCCGGCATGGACGTGCTCGTGGTCGACCAGACCACGCCGGAGTTGCGGGCGCGGGAACTGGCCTGCGCGAAGGTCGTCGTGCCGGGCGCCCTGCCCATGACGTTCGGCCACGCCTACCGCCGGGTCGACAACCTGCCCCGGCTGGCCGCGTATGCCGGCGGTCCGCTCAACCCGTGGCCGCACCCGTTTCCGTGAGCACGTCGCGGGCCTGCTCGGCCACGCCTATCGCCAGGTGGACGACCTGCCCCGGCTGTCGTCTGTGCCGACGTCCGTTCAATCCGTGGCCGTATCCGTGCGGTGGGCGCCTTGCTGTCCTTCTCGGTCATGCCTGCCGGCGGGTGGGCGACCTGCCCAGGTTGGCCGCCGCGCCGATGATGCGCTGCCATGACGCCTGGCCACGCCTATCGGCGGGTGGGCGAGCAGCCTCGGCTGGTCGCCTGTGCCGACGGTGCGCTCAATCCGTGGCCGCATCTGTTTCCGTCAGTACCTTGCGGGCCCGCTCGGCCCGGTGCTCGGACGCGCCTGCCATGGCGAGCGCCTGTCGGGCGTGGCTCGCTGCGGCCGCCGTGCGACCGTGGCGGAGGTCGGCGGTGGCCAGCATGGTGTGGGCGTCGGACCGGACGAGCCGGTAGTCGCGGTCCCGCGCGATGCGCAGCGCGCCCTCCGCGTGCGCCAGCGCGAGCTCCCACTCGCCCAGTGCCTGGTGGGCGGCCGCCATGCCGATCAACGCGGCGGCCTCGGCGGCCGGATCGGTGGCGGCGACGGCGATGCCGGCCGCTGCCCGGAAGTGGTCCAGCGCGGTGGCCGGCCGGCCCAGCCGCAGCTCGATCAGTCCACGGGTGGCCTGCGCGTTGGTGAGCCGCTCCTGGTCCTGCGTCTGTACGGCCAGTTCCGCACCCTCGTCGGCGTAGGCGACGGCGTCGGTCAGGTTGCCCGATGCGCACTCCACCCTCGCCAGCCAGTCGGCCGACCCGCACCGAGTGTCCAAACGGGACAGTTCGGGCGGCGCCCACCGTACCAGCAGCATGTTGCGCCGTGCCTCGGTCAGCCGGCCCATCTCGTACTGCACCACGGCCAGCTCCAGCAGGCTGGGCACGAAGCCCTCACCGGCACTGTCCAGCCTCCGGTACGCGGCCAGCGACAGCCGGGCGTGCCGGGCCGCGGCCGGCAGGTCGCCGATGAATCGGTACGCCGTGGCCATGTTGCCCAACGCCTGCGCCCGCAGGTACCACAGCTCCGGCGTCGTGCAGTTGGCCACCACCTCGCGCAGAATCTCGTTGGCCCTGGCCAGTTCTCCTGTCGAACCGTGCCAGATCGCCAGGTCGTTAAGCGCCGCCACCTTGGCCGACACCCACCCGACCCGGTCGGCGGCCTCGATCGCCATCCGGGTGTGCTGCGGAGCCTCGGCCAGTTGCCCGGTGCGCTGGCAGGTGCTGGCCACCAGCCGGGACAGCGCCGAGATGCCCACCCAGTCCCGCACCTCGACCGCGCTGGCCAGGCCAAGGCGTGCCGAGGCGAGCAGCGCGGCCGCACTGTCACCGAAGTCCAGCACGGCACGGGTGCCGTGCACTGTCCGCCACACGTAGTCGTGCCGGCCGTGGTCGGCAGCGTGCCGCACCACGGCGATCAGGTTCGCCGTCTCGGCGGCCAGCCATGCCGCGGGGTCGTCGGGCAGCGGCGCGTCGATGTCGGGCGCGTTCGGCAGCAGGCGCATGTTCGGCCACAGCCGGTGGCAGCATGCCTCGGCCGTGCGGCCGTACCAGTCCTCCAGGCGTTCGACGGCCGCGTCCCGCTCGTCGTCATCGGCCCGGCCGCGGGCGTGTTCGCTGATCAGGTCGTGCATCGAGTACCGGTCGTCGTCCTCGACGACCAGGTGTGCGATCACCAGCGCACCCAGCGCGCGTCGCGCCGCCGCCTCGGTGCCGTCGGCCAGCGCCGCAGCGCCGGCAGCCGTGATGTCGGCGCCCGGGGCGACACCCAGCAGCCGGTACATCCGCCGCACGTCGGCGTCCAGGCGACGGTAGGACCGGTCGAACACCTCGTGCACCGACGACGCCGGATCACCACTGACGGTCAGGCCCGCCATCCGGTCGGCGGCGAGAGTGGCGACGCAGTCGGCGATCCGCAGGTTCGGCCGCGCGATCAGATTGGCCGCCACCACGCGCAGCGCCAGCGGCAGGTGACCGCACAGCCCGGCCAGTTCGGCAGCCGCCTCGGGTTCTGCCCTGACCCGGTCGTCGCCGACCGCGACCGTCAGCAGCGCCAGGGACTCGGCCGGGCCGAGCAGGTCCAGCGCCACCCGGGTGGCACCGTCGCGGACCACGAGCCCGTCCAACCGGTCCCGGCCGGTCACGACCACCGCCGAGCCGGGATCGCCGGGCAGCAGCGGCCGCACCTGGGCCGCGTCGGCCGCGTTGTCCAGCACCACGAGCATCCGCCTGCCGGCCAGCAGCGACCGGTACAGCGTCGCGCTCTCGTCCGTGTCCGCAGGCAGCGCGGCGGGTGCGACCCCCAGGCCGCGCAGGAACCGCGCCAGCGCCTCGGCGGGCGTCACCGGGCGCCCGTGCGAGTAGCCGCGCAGGTCGACGTACAGGTGGCCGTCCGGAAAGTCGGCCGCCCTGCCGTGTGCCCAATGGACGGCCAGCGCGGTCTTCCCGACGCCGCCGACACCCGTCACCAGGGCGACCCTGGTCCCCGAGTCCGCCGCCGCGTCGAGTTCGGCGAGTCGTTGCCGCCTCCCGATGAACGCCGTCACGTCCGGGGTCAGCTGCGCCGGACGAACCACCGGTGCCCTGACCTCCCGGGTGGGTCCGGCACCGCGCAGCACCCCGACCATCGCGTCGGACAGTTCGGTGCCCGGGTCCACGCCGAGTTCGTCGGCCAGTCGCCGCCGCACCTGGTCGTAGCGGGCCAGCGCGTCGGCCTGCCGGCCGTCCGCGGCCAGCGCGGTGAGCAGCAGCGCGTGCACCTGCTCGTCCATCGGCCGGGTGTCCGCGACCGGGGTGAGCACCCCGACGGCCTGCGCCGCCCGCGCTGAGCCGACCAGAACACGGGCGTAGCCCAGGACCGCGGCGCGGTGCCATTCGTGCAGCGGCGCCACCAGCGGTTCGACCCCGCCGAGCGCCACCACGTCGGCCAGCGGTGCGCCCCGCCACAGCGTCAACGCGGTCAGCAGGTCCTGTTCGTTCGGCTCGCCGGCCAGCAGTTCGGTGAACCGGGTGGCGTCGATGAGTCCGCCACGCAGCGTGTAACCGGTGGTGGTGCGGTCGATGCGGACCCGCCCGCCGGTGTGCCGGTCCAGCCAGTCCCGCGCCCGGTGCACCGCCACGTTCAACCGCGACACCGGCACCGGGTCCACGCCCCACACCAGGTCACCGATCGCGCCATCACTCAGCCCGTCGCCGCCTGCCACCCCGAGCAGCCCGACGATCGTCCTGGTCAGCGGCGACGACGGCCGGACCGCGCCCGCCACCAGCACCGGACCCAACACCAACACGTCGCACCGCACGCCCGACAGGATGCCGTACCGGACGATTCGGCCGTCGCCGGTTGTCACATTCGCCGGCGCCACCGTGTCTGGAAGGTGACGACGCCCGAACCGGGCGTCCAACCAGGGGTAAGGGGAAAGCTGATGTCGACCGCCTACGTCATCGTCACCATCGTCGGCGCCGCCATGGTCGCGTTCTCGGCCGTCTCGGTGTTCGCCAGGGCGAAGTGGGTCACCGAGCCGATCGCCGAGTACGGCGTGCCCGGGTCGTGGTTGCCGTGGCTGGGCACGGCGAAGGCCGCCGGTGCCGTAGGCCTGGTGGTGGGTCTGTTCGTGCCGGTCATCGGGCTGCTCGCGGCGATCGGCCTGATCCTGTACTTCCTGGGCGCGGTGACAACCGTCGTGCGGGCACGCTGGTACTCGCACATTCCGTTCCCGCTGCTCTACCTGGCGCCGGTGGCGGCCGGGTTGGCGCTCGGTCTGAGCTAGCCGATGACGGGCGGACGTGGCTGGAAGTCGATCACGTCCGCCACCCGCCGGGCGGCGGCGAGCAGCGCCATGTCGGTACCCGGCCGGGCCGAGAGTTGCAGGCCGATCGGCAGACCGTCGCCGTTCCACCCGCACGGCAGCACCAGGGCGGGCGCCCCGGTCAGGTTGTGCACCGCGGTGAACATGCCCTCGGCCTCGCCGTCCGGCGTGTCGATCGGCGGCGTCGTGTCGGGCGCGACGTAGGGCGCCGCCGGGGTGAGCAGTACGTCGACGCCGTCGTAGCGGCCGAGCGCCGCCGGCAGCAACCGGACGCGGTCGCCCAGCGCGGCCGCGTAGGCATCCGGGGTCACCGACGCGCCGGACCGCAACAGCCGCAACGTTTCCGGGCCGTAGTGCCCGGGATCGGCGGTGACCCGCTCACCGTGCACCTGCCACGCCTCGAACAGCAGGATGGGATCGAACGTCGCCATGAGCTCGGCGAACGGTACGCCGTCCACCTCGACGACGGCACAACCCGCCGCCCGCAACGCTGCCACGGCCTCACCGACCGCCGACGCGACATCCGGCCGCACCGTGGCCAACTGATCGCGCACCACACCCACCCGGAGCGCACCATCGACCGCGGGCGAGGGCGACAGACCGGTGAGCGCGGCGAACACGTCGATCGTCGTGGCGACGTCCCTGGCCAGCAGTCCGATGTGGTCCAGCGTGGGCGCGAGCGGCTGCACGCCCTCCTCCGGCAGCGACCCGTGCGTGGGCTTGAAGCCGACGGTCGCGCAGTAGTGCGCCGGAATCCGGATCGACCCGCCGGTGTCCGTGCCCAGCGCCACCGCGCACGCGCCCGCCCCGACCAGCGCCGCCGACCCGCCGCTGGAGCCGCCGGCGGTCCGCTTCGGATCGAACGGGTTCATCGCCTCCGGCACGTCCGGGTGCACCGCACCGGCCGCGTACTCCAGCAGTGACGTCATGGCGAACACGTCGGCGCCCGCGTCGCGCAGCGCGGTCACGATCGGCGCGTCGGCCGTCGCCGGCGGGCCGGCCATCGACGCGGCATTGCCGTTGCCCCTGGGCCGTCCGGCGATGTCGATCATGTCCTTCACCGCGATCGGCACGCCGTGCAGCGGCCCGGCAGGCGCGCGGCGCGGCGCGGACAGCAGGTCCACGACGGCGTTCAGCGGCCGGCCGAGCCGGTTCGCGCGCTCGTAGGCGGCCAGCAGTTCCAGGTTGGCCACCTCGCAGGTGCGCTCACCGCGCTCGATGGCCTTGATCAGTTCGCCTGCGTACGTCGTGAGCGGGCCCGCCAGGTCGCGCAGCAGGTCGTCGACCTCGGTCTTGCGCCTGCGCACCATGAGATCGCGGTAGATGCCGCTGTGCGACTTGGCACTGCCCCGATTGAACGCCACCAGCCGGGCCAGCGAACCCTCCAGGTCGGCCGGATCGAAACCGTCGAACGACTCCGGCGGCACCGGTGACTGCGCCAGCACCTCCCGCGCGACGGCCAGCATCAGCGGCCGCCATTCGGGCTGCTCCAAGGAGTCCGCGATGGACAGGTCGGACACCGCACCGGCGTACAGCATGGCGCCGTAGGCTTCCTTGCCCCACAGGAAACCCATGATGTTGGACGTGGCCTGCGCGTAGGGGAGCGCGGCGACGAGTTCGGTCAGCCGTGGCGTGATCTCGCCGGTGAGTTCGCCGACCCGGAACGTGCCGACGTTGCCCTGCATGATCCGGCCCGGTCCGAGTACGTCGGCGCCGAAGTTGACGAAGCTGACCATGAGCCGCTCTCGGCCGACGACCGACGCGAGTGTGTCGGCGGTCAGCCCGTTCTGGAAGCTCACCAGGTAGCCGTCCGGGGCCAGCCGCTCGCGCAACGGTTCCGCCGCGATCGCGGTGTGGTGGCTCTTCACGGCGATGGCGACGCGGTCCAGCCGGTCGGGCAGTGCGTCGGGGGTGACCGCACGGGCGCGCACGGTGAAGTTCTCCACCGGTCCCTCGATGGACAGGCCGGCGTCGTTGATGGCCGCGACGTGCTCCGGATCGCCGTCGCAGAACAGGACCTCGTGTCCGGACCGGATCAGATGGGCGCCGACGGTGCCGCCGATGGCACCCGCGCCGATGATGGTCAGTCGCACCGGCTGCCCCTTGGGTTGCGTTTTCCCATCCTCGCGGGCTGGACACTACCCAAACCAAGTTGCATGATCTAGCCTCTGGTTTCGTTGCATCTGATGTCCATCGAGGGCCATCAGCCTTACGTATGTCAACCAACACGCCCGCAAATAACTCCGGAGCATAGTCGCTCCCGCTCGCTGTCAACAGTTGACAGCGCCGGCCAGGAGGAGCTGATATGTCAGACCCCTCGATCCCAGCGGGCCTCCGGGTGCCCGCCGTCAGCCGTCGCCGCATGCTCCAGCTCAGTGCGCTGGGCCTGGGCGCGTTCGCCTCCGGGCCGATACTGGCCGCGTGTGGCAGTTCGTCCGGTTCGTCCGGCGGCGGTGGTGCCACGAAGGGCGGTGATCTCGTCATCGTCCGGGCCAACGACTCGGTCGACATGGACAAGACGACGGTGTTCAGCAACGCCTCGCTGTGGGTCTACCAGCAGATGTACGAGAACCTCGTGGAGATGACCGAGGACGGCCAGGGTGTCCGGCCGTGGCTGGCGGAGAGCTACACGATGTCCTCGGACAACCTCACCGCCACGTTCAAGCTGCGCAAGGGCGTGACGTTCCACAACGGCCAGCCGCTGACCTCGGCCGACGTCAAGTTCTCCATCGACGCCTCCAGCGCCACCAAGGGCGGCTGGGAGTTCATCAACACGGCCATCAAGGAGGTCACCACGCCCGACCCCCAGACGGTCGTGGTCACCACCAAGTACCCGTGGGCCCCGCTGCTGGCCGACCTGAGCTGCCCGAACAACGGGATCATCCCGAAGGACTATGCCGGCAGGACGGCCAAGGCGTTCTACGCCGCGCCCGTCGGCACCGGACCGTTCCAGTGGGACGTCTGGCAGAAGGGCGACTTCATCCGCCTGAAGCGCAACCAGCACTACTGGCAGGCCGGCAAGCCGCACGTGGACACCGTGACCTGGAAGGTCGTGCCGGACGACAACTCGCGCGCCATCCAGTTGCAGGGCGGCCAGGCGCACATCAACGAGGCGCCGCCGTTCTCCAGCCTGACCCAGATCCAGAACACGCCCAGCCTGGCCGTCGACCTGTTCCCGTCGACCAGGACCGACGTGATCATGATGAACCAGACCCGGCACCCGTACCAGGACGTGCACGTCCGGCGGGCCATCTCCTACGCCATCGACCGCGAGGCCCTGGTCAAGAACATCCTGTTCGGGCACGGCCAGCCGGCGAACTCGTTCATGATGCCGGCGGGCCCGTTCTACGACAAGAACTCGCCCGGCATCCAGTTCGACATGGACAAGGCACGCCAGGAACTCCAGCAGTCCTCGGTCCCGCACGGCTTCTCCACCACGTGGCTGGCCATGTCCGGGGACAGCGTGGACGCCGCGATCGCGCAGATCCTCCAGGCATCGCTGAAGCAACTGGGCATTACGATGAACATCCAGAACGTGGACGCCAGCGCCCAGCACGACCTGACCACGGCGCTGAACTACGACATCGCGCACTCCTACTGGACCAACGACCTGGCCGACCCCGACGAGCTGGCGCAGTACGCGCTCGACCCGGCGTCCGGTGGCCACTCGTTCAACACCGGGTTCGACGACAAGACGCTGACCGGGTTGGTGCACCAGGCCGAGCAGGAGTTCGACAAGACCAAGCGGCAGAACCTGTACGACGAGATCCAGCAGCAGGCTGCCGCCTCGGCGTTCATGGCGTTCCTGTTCTACTCACCGTTCCCGTACTCGCGCACCTCCAACGTCAAGGGATTCCACGTGTTGCCCACCGGCTACTACCACCTGGAAAACGTGTCCATGTGACGAGGCTGGGGAGCCGATGAAGTACGCCGTCTACATCCTGCGCCGGCTGGTGTCCCTGATTCCGGTGCTGCTCGGGATCTCGCTGATCGTGTTCTTCCTGGTCCGGCTGATCCCGGGCGACCCGGCAACGACCCTGCTGGGCACGCACGCCACGCCCACCGCCGTGCGTGAGCTGCGTGCCCAGCTGGGGCTGGACAAACCGTTGTGGAGTCAGTACCTGACATTCCTGGGCCACCTGTTCCAGGGCAATCTCGGGTTCTCGTACTTCTACAACAGCCCGGTCACCGGCCTGATCCTCACCAGCCTGCCGGTGACGCTGTGCCTGCTCGTCGCGGGTGTGGTGTTCACGCTGGTCATCGCCGTGCCGCTGGCCGTGCTGGCCGCGGCCCGGCGGGGCGGCGTCGCGGACAACATCATCCGCGCGGTGCCGGTAGCCGGGCTCGGGCTGCCCGCCTTCTGGGTGGGCATCATGCTGATACTCCTGTTCGGGCTGAAGCTGCACTGGTTGCCCGTGGCCGGTTTCGGCACGACTCTGGCCCAGCACTTCCGCAGCATCGTGCTGCCCGGTTTCACCATCGCCCTGACCCTGTCGCCGATCCTGATCCGCAGCCTGCGGGCCAGCATGATCGAGGTGCTGGGCAGTGACTTCATCGTCACCGCGCAGGCCAAGGGCGTCGGCACCGGGCGCGTGGTCTTCGGGCACGCGCTGCGCAACGCGGCGGTGTCGTCGGTGACCGTGCTGGGCGTGAACATCGCCTACCTGACCGGATCCACCCTGGTGGTGGAACGGGTGTACTCGCTGCCCGGCATCGGCCAGCAGATGATCAACTCGATTCTCGGCCGGGACTTCCCGACCGTGCAGGGGATCACGCTGGTGTTCGCGATCCTGGTGGTGGTGGTGAACCTGCTGACCGACGTGACGCACGCGGCGCTCGATCCGAGGGTGAAACTGACATGACGGCGGCGACGTTCGACCCACTGGAGGCAGGCCAACCGGTCGCGGTCGGCGCCCGGGCCAAGCGGGGCAGGTGGAACGGCCCGCTGGTGACGGGTCTGGTCCTGTTCGGACTGATCGTGCTGTGCGCGGTACTCGCGCCGGTGCTCACCCCCTACGACCCGATCGCGCAGAACCTCGACGCGACGTTCCTGCCACCCGGCTCCGCGCACCACCTGCTGGGCACCGACTCGTTCGGCAGGGACGTGCTGGCGCGGCTGCTCTACGGCGCCCGGGTCGACCTGCGGGTCGGCGTGCTGGCCGTGGTGTCGCCGTTCATCATCGGCACCCTGATCGGCCTGATCGCCGGTTGGTTCGGCGGCTGGCTGGACACGATCATCGGCCGGATCGTCGACATCGTGATCGCGTTCCCGTTCCTGGTCCTGGTGATCGCGCTGGTGTTCGCCATGGGGCCAGGCACGACGAGCATCTACACCGCGATCACGCTGGTCGGCTGGGTGGCGTACTGCCGGATCGTGCGCGGGCAGGTGCTGGTGGCCAAGGAGCAGGAGTACGCCATGGCGGCCAAGGCCAGCGGCCTGCCCACGTGGCGGATCCTGCTGCGGCACCTGATGCCCAACGTGATCCTGCAGGCGTTCATCTACTCGATGAGCGACATCGTACTGACCCTGCTGGCCATCGTGACACTCGGCTTTCTCGGGCTGGGCGTGCCGCCGCCCACGCCGGACTGGGGGACCATGATCCAGGACGGGCAGCAGTTCATCCTCACCAAGTGGTGGCTGTCCACGATTCCCGGCCTGTGCGTCGTGCTCACCGGGATCGCGTTGGCGCTGATCGCCGACGGCATCGTCGACAGGACCAACCGGTGATCCCGCCCGTCATCGAGGCACGGGACCTGTACGTCGACATCCCGCTGCCGCACGGCCGCCTGCACGCCGTCCGCGGTGTGTCGCTGACCGTCGAGGCGGGCGAGTCGGTCGGGCTGGTCGGCGAGTCGGGCTCCGGCAAGAGCCTGACGCTGCGCGCCCTGCTGGGCCTGCTGCCCCGGCCGGCGAAGATCACGTCCGGTTCGGTGCTGATCGACGGCGAGGACGTCACCGGCCTGCCGCCGCAACGCCTGCGCCGCAGGCTGACCGACACGATGAGCATGGTGTTCCAGGACTCGCTCACCGCGCTCAACCCGGTCATGCGGGTCGGCGACCAGATCGCCGAGGCACCGCGCCGCAAGCTGGGCATGTCCCGCACCGCGGCCCGGTCGACGGCGATCGAGCTGATGGCCAAGGTCGGCATCCCCGACCCGGCACGCCGGTACGGCCACTACCCGCACGAGATGTCCGGCGGCATGCGGCAGCGCGTGTGCATCGCGATCGCGCTGTCCACCCGGCCCAGGGTGATCCTGGCCGACGAGCCGACCACCGCACTGGACGTGACCATCCAGGCCAGGGTGCTGGAGGTGCTGCGCCGGCTGCGCGAGGACGAACACGTCGGTCTGCTGCTGGTCAGCCACGACCTGGCCGTCGTCGGGCAGACGTGCTCCCGGCTGTACGTGATGTACGCGGGCCGGATCGTCGAATCGGGCGACCTGGCGGAGCTGACCATGACCCCGCGCCACCCGTACACGTTCGCGCTGCTGCGTTCGGTGCCCGAGCCGGACCGGCGGGTGGCCCGGCTGCTGTCCATCCCCGGCCAGCAGCCCGATCTGCGGCTGCCCGTCGTGGGCTGCTCGTTCGCGCCCCGGTGCCCGTTCGCGGCCGACGAGTGCCGGGTGGCGGAGCCGGACCTGCTGGAGACCGGCGGCCGGGCGACCGCCTGTGTACGCGCGGACACCGCGGACCGCTGGGCGGACGAGGTGGCTGTGGAAGGGGCGGGGCTGCGCTGATGTCCGATCAAATCCTCGCGGTAGCGGGTCTGAGCAAGCACTTCACGTCCCGAGTGTCGATCACCGACCGGCTGTTCGGCACCAAACCAGTGGTCAACCGCGCGGTGGACGGCGTGAACCTGGTGCTGCGCAAGGGCGAGACGCTCGGGCTGGTCGGCGAGTCCGGCTGTGGCAAGTCCACGCTGGCCAGGACGATCGTCGGGCTGTACCGCCCGGACGCCGGCACCGTCCGGTACGAGGGTGCCGTGCTGCCGAACCGGCGCAGCGGTGCCCAGCACCGGGCCGTCCAGATGGTGTTCCAGGACCCGTACAGCTCGCTGAACCCCAGGATGACCGTGGGCCAGACCCTCGGCGAGCTGCTGCGGTTCCACCAGTTGGTGCCCAGGAACAAGGTGGTCGACCGGTGCCGTGAGCTGATGAACCTGGTCGGCCTGCCGGACAGCGCCCTGGCCCAGCGGCCCCGGCAGTTCTCCGGCGGGCAGCGGCAGCGCATCGGCATCGCGCGGGCGCTGGCCGTCGAACCGACCGTGCTGATCGCCGACGAACCCGTGTCCGCGCTGGACGTGTCGGTCCAGGCCACGATCATCAACCTGCTCACCGACCTCAAGCGGACGCTGGACCTGTCGGTGATCTTCGTGTCGCACAACATGGCCGTGGTGCGGCAGATCTGTGACCGGACCTCGGTGATGTACCTGGGCCGGATCGTGGAGACCGGCGTGACGGACGCGGTGTTCGACTCGCCCGTCCACCCGTACACCCAGCTGCTGCTCAAGTCGGTGCCCCGGCTGGGCGTGCCGGCGGCGCCCCTGGACGAGGCCGAGGGCGCGGCGATCGACGTACCGGCAGAGGCCCACCCGTGCCGGTTCCTCGACCGGTGTCCGGCGGCGGTCGAGGGGTGCGCCGCCGAACCCGCGTTGCTGCCCGACCCGGCTGACCCCCTGCGGGCCGCCGCGTGTGTGCACGTTCCCTGGCAGGCCAACGTGATCGAGGAGCTGGCATGACACCCCTTGTGTCAACCTATGGTCCGAAATCAGGCCGCGACCTGGGTTTCGCCGCGCTGACAGGCGCCGCCGTGCAGTGCGGGGTCGTAGGGCGTGTCGTTCTGCCAGCAACGCCACATCACCCGCACCCAGGC
>DASUGU010000089.1:0-98592 GCA_036273855.1 Pseudonocardiaceae bacterium | reverse complement strand
GGCCAGCCTGGGCGCGTCCGACCTGGCCGCGCTCGGCATCACCAACCAGCGCGAGACCACCGTGGTGTGGAACCGCAAGACCGGGCGCCCGTACTGCAACGCGATCGTCTGGCAGGACACCCGCACCGACCGGATCGCCTCGGCGCTGGACCGCGACGAGCGCGGCCAGACCATCCGGCGCAAGGCGGGCCTGCCGCCCGCGACCTACTTCTCCGGCGGCAAGATCCAGTGGATCCTGGAGAACGTCGACGGCGTGCGGGAAGCGGCCGAGGCCGGTGACGCGATCTTCGGCAACACCGACTCGTGGGTCCTGTGGAACCTGACCGGCGGCGCGGACGGCGGGCAGCACGTCACCGATCCGACCAACGCCAGCCGCACCATGTTGATGAACCTGGAGACGCTGGACTGGGACGACGAGCTGCTCGGCTTCTTCGGTGTTCCGAGGTCGATGCTGCCGACGATCCGGCCGTCCAGCAATCCCGACCTCTACGGCACGACCCGCGCCGACGGCCCGTTCGGCGGTGAGGTGGGGCTGGCCGGCGACCTGGGCGACCAGCAGGCCGCCACCGTGGGCCAGGTGTGCTTCGAGCCGGGCAAGGCGAAGAACACCTACGGCACGGGCAACTTCCTGCTCCTCAACACCGGCGAGGAGCTGGTGCGCTCGGAGCACGGCCTGCTCACCACGGTGTGCTACCAGTTCGGGTCGGGCAAGCCGATCTACGCACTGGAGGGCTCCATCGCGGTGACCGGTTCTGCGGTGCAGTGGCTACGTGACCAGTTGGGCATCATCAGCGGTGCCGCGGAGAGCGAGTCGCTGGCCCGGCAGGTCGAGGACAACGGCGGCGTGTACTTCGTGCCGGCGTTCTCCGGACTGTTCGCGCCGTACTGGCGGTCGGACGCTCGTGGCGCGATCGTCGGACTGTCCCGTTTCAACACCAACGCCCACCTGGCCAGGGCGACCCTGGAAGCGATCTGCTACCAGACCAAGGACGTCGTGGACGCCATGGAGCAGGACTCCGGCGTGACGCTGGGCGTGCTCCGGGTGGACGGTGGCATCACGGCCAACAAGCTGTGCATGCAGTTGCAGGCGGACATCCTCGGCGTGCCGGTGTCCAAGCCGGTCGTCGCGGAGACGACGGCGCTGGGCGCCGCCTACGCCGCCGGGCTCGCCGTGGGCTTCTGGCAGAACACCGGTGAGCTGGAAAGCAACTGGAACGAGGACGAGCGCTGGCAGCCGGAGTGGAACGACGATCAGCGCGCCAAGGGCTACGCGGGCTGGCGCAAGGCCGTCGACCGGACACTCAACTGGGTCGACGTCGACTGACCGACCGGGGGATGGGAAGGGGCGCGACCGCCCGCACAGCACGACCGTGCGGGCGGTCGCCGACGTTACGGTGATCATGTGCGCTACGTGTGGGAGTTACGACCGGTCGACGGCGGCCCGACGCCGCCTGCCGACCTGACGTATCGCCCCCGCCGGATGGCCAGGATCATCGCCGCGATGACCACCCTGGGCATGGTGGTGGACGCCGGCCCACCGCCGAAGTTCCCCATGTGGGCCGTGTACGGAGTGTCCGATTTCGACAGTGCGGGCAGGCCGCTGGGTGGCCGCGCCGGGGACTACGAGGCCGCGCTGGCCAGGATCCTCAGCCACCACGGCCGCACCGACCGACCGGGCATACCGCTGCACAAGCTGCGCACCAGCCTCGGCTGGCACGTCACCGCGGCGGAGTGCGCCGCCGCGGTCGCGACGTTCGACGCCTGGCCGGGCGAACCGCCCGCCGCGCTCGGCGCCCGCCTGGTGCCGTTCCTGCGCGCCGCGAGCGCCCGCGACGGGTTCGAGGTGCACTAGCTTGTTTCACAAGCCCAGCCCAGCAGCGCGAATGCCCAGGGCGGCAGCCGGTGTCTTGGGCAAACGGAGGCTTTTGAACCAGGACCTAACTACCATCGCGAACCATGGGGGACCCTGAGCTCACTGTGCGGGCCGCGACCCGACGGGATCTGTCCGGGATCGCGGTGACGATGGCGGAAGCGTTCTTCGACGATCCGGCGATGACGTGGCTGCTGCCCGATGACAGCAGCCGGATGCGGCGGCTGCGGCTGTTCTTCAGGACACAACTGCGCCACGAGGCACTGCGGCGCGGCGGCGTCGAGCTGGCTCGGGCCGGCGACCGGTTGGTCGGGGCGGCGTTGTGGCTTCCTCCGGGTCACTCGCATCCGGGGGCCGGCCAGCAGTTGGCCGGTCTGCCCGGGCTCGTTCGGGCGTTCGGCCGGAGACTGGGCACCGCCTCGGTGATGGGTAGCGCTCAGATCCGGGCACACCCTCGTGAACGACACTGGTATCTGTTCGCGATCGGCGTTCACCCGGATGCGCAGGGCAGTGGGGTGGGTGGGGCGTTGCTGCGATCCCGGCTGGAGCGCTGCGACTCGGCCGGGATCCCGGCCTACCTGGAGTCCAGCAAGACCACCAACGTGCCGTTGTACGAGCACTTCGGGTTCGAGGTCACCGGTGCCCTGGCACTCCCCGAGGGCGCCCCACCGCTGCCCACGATGTGGCGCGACCCTCGATCACCGCACTAGGCGGCGTTCGAGGTGGCCACGAAGAGGACCCAACGGGTGGCGACCGGCTGCGGGTGATCGGTGGCCAGACGCCGGTATGCCTTGTCGAGCACGGCCATCCGCTGGTCATACGGCAGGCCACCGAACAGGTTGGTGGTGAACACCGGGACCGACAGCCAGGCGTGTTGCTCCGCCACGGTGGTCTGACAGATGCGGTGCTCCACCCGGTCCACGCCGAAACCCGCCTGGTGCAGTACCTGTCGTAGCGATGTCTCGGACAGTTGTCGCCGGTTGGCATCGGGTGGCGGGGGACGCCACCCGTGTTCCTGGGCCGCGATCTCCTTCATCGCGTCCGCCAACGGGTCAGGCTCGGGCGTACCAGCGTGATCGGCGAGCATCGCCGCGCCTACGTTGAACACGAACCGGCCGCCGGGCCGCAGCACGCGGCGCACCGCCGTCGCAGTGCGCGCCACATCGGTCTGCGAGATCGCGGAGTTGCGCACCACCGCGTCCACGCCGGCCACCGTGTCGACGCCCAGACGTTCGGCCGGTGAGTGCAGCCACCGCACCCGGTCGTCGTGGATGAACGACCGGTCCGCGGTCAGCATGGCCGCCGACGCATCGACGGCCACAACGCGTCCACGCCGGTCGAGGACGGACAGCACGGCCTCTGTCGTGATGCCGGTGCCGCAGGCGAGATCGACGACGGTCGCCCGCGCCGCCGGGCGAGCCAGGTCGACCACATCCCGGCTGGTCTCCCGGTAGGTCGCACGCGTTCGGGCGAACTCGGCGTAGCGCCGGGCATTCTCGGCGCCGGCCCAGGAATCGACCTGTACCGCCATGCCGGTCACCTCCGCATCCGGACAGGTTGTCGGAGCACGACCTCGCGATACGCGGCGTCGGTGCGATCACCGGCCGGAGGCTACCGGCATGATCTCGCGCACGTGACCGTATCGGCCGGCGATCAACACGCGGCCGGGCGCTAGCCTTGTCGACGTGGAGGAGCGACCGGACTGGGTGCCGGACGACGTCGAGATCACCGTGCCCAACGCGGCCCGGATGTACGACTACGCCCTGGGCGGCTACCACAACTTCGCGGTGGACCGGGAAGTCGTGGCGCAGATGGAGAAGCTGTCCCCCGGTGCCGCCGCGCTCGGCATCGCCAACCGCGCCTACGTCGGCCGCGTGGTGCGGTGGCTGGTGGCCGCCGGCATCCGGCAGTTCCTGGACATCGGTTCCGGCATCCCCACGCTGGGCAACGTGCACGAGGTCGCGCAGGCGGCGGCTCCGGACGCGCGGGTCATGTACGTGGACATCGACCCGATCGCGGTCGCGCACAGCGAGACGATCCTGGCCGGCAACCCGCTGGCCGCGGTGATCCAGGCCGACGTGCGCCGCCCGGCCGAGATCCTCTACCACGAGGCCGTCACCGGGCTGCTGGACTTCGCCGAGCCGGTGGCCGTGCTGCTCAACGCGGTGCTGCACTTCGTGTCCGATGCGGACGATCCGGCCGGCATCGTCGCGCGGATCAGGGAGCCGCTGGTCAGCGGCAGTTACATCAGCATCACGCACGGTAGCGTCGTCGAGGGCCTGCCGGCGCAGGGCGAGAGAGTCGAGGAGGCCTACGAGCGCACGCCGACGTCGCTGCACCTGCGCACGCGGGACCAGGTGGCGGCGCTGCTGTCGGGCATGGACTTGATCGAACCCGGCGTCGTACCGGTCACCGAATGGCACCCGGACGCATCGGATCTGGACGAACCGGACGACACACCGCTGCCCGCCGTGATCGGGGTGCTGGCGCGGCAGCCCTGATGTGAAGGAGCGTGCGGCATGACCGAACGGCCCGACTGGGTGCCGGAGGGCGTCGAGATCACCGTGCCCAACGTGGCCCGCATGTACGACTACATGCTGGGCGGCTACCACAACTTCGCGGTGGACCGGGAGAACGCCGAGCGGCTGGAAGCGGTCGCGCCCGGTGCGAGCGCGATATTACGGGCGAACCGCGCGTTCGTCGGCCGCTCGGTGGGCTGGCTGGTGGACGCCGGCATCCGCCAGTTCCTGGACATCGGCTCCGGCATCCCGACCCTGGGCAACGTGCACGAGATCGCCCAGGCCATCGCGCCCGACGCGCGGGTCATGTACGTGGACGTCGACCCGATCGCCGTCGCGCACAGCAAGGCCATCCTGGCCGACAACCCGCTCGCCGACGCGCTGCAGGCCGACCTGACGAAACCGGCGGAGATCCTGCGCGACCCGGACGTCACCGGGCTGCTCGACTTCACCCGGCCGATGGCCGTGCTCCTCAACGCGGTGCTGCACTTCGTGTCCGACGAGGACGACCCGACCGGCATCCTGGACGAGCTGCGGTCGGTCATGGTCAGCGGCAGTTACCTGACGATCACCCACGGTACCGCGCTGCGGGACTGGCAGGACCAGCAGCAGGGCGCCGGCGAACTGCTGGACCGCACGCCCACCGCCATGCACCTGCGCGACCCGGAGCAGGTGGCGGCGATGTTGTCCGGTATGGAGCTGATCGAGCCGGGCATCGTGCCGGTGGACGACTGGCATCCCGATCTCACCGGCGAGGACGACGACGCTCCACCGCCGGCCGTGCTCGCCGTCGTGGCGCGCCAGCGCTGAGCGTCAACCCGGCCGTCACCTTCCGTGTCCGATGAGGACGATCAACGCTCGCACGCGGTGACATCCGGGCACACGTCGCGTGACATCGTTGGTACGCAATGACATTGTCATCCTCTGGTCTGCCATCCGTCGCCGAGGACGCAGTAGCCTGTACTGGATCATGGACGCTGGCAAGGAACGCGAAGGGCATGGCGGCGTGGCTGAACCACCTGACTGGGTGCCGGAAGGCATCGAGGTCAGCGTGCCCAACTTCGCCCGCGTCTACGACTACGTACTGGGCGGTTACCACAACTTCGCCGCCGACCGCGAGTTCGTCGACCAGGCACTCGAAGTGTGGCCGACCGCGGCCGCCGTCGGCCACGCCAACCGTGCGTTCACCCGCCGTTCGGTGCAGTGGCTGGTGCGCAACGCGGGCATTCGGCAGTTTCTGGACTTCGGCTCCGGAATCCCCACATTGGGCAACACGCACGAGATCGCCCAGGCTGCGGCACCGGAGTCGCGGGTCGTGTACGTCGACATCGACCCGGTCGCGGTCGCCCACAGCAGGGCGATCCTGGCCGACAACCCGCTGGCCGACGCGTTACAGGCCGACCTGCGGGACATGGACGACATCCTGACCGACCAGGTCACCGCGCTGCTCGACTTCGACCGGCCGGTGGCGGCGATGTTCAACGCGGTGCTGCACTTCGTCAGCGACCTCGACGACGTGGTGGCCGCGATGGAGCGGTTACGGGCCTCGATGGTCCGTGATAGTTATCTCGTGATCACCCACGGTACGGCAGTGGCGGAACTCACCAGGGAGCAGCGAGAGGTCACCGATCTCTACCGCAGCAGCAACGCCACCCCCGGCTACCTGCGCACACCTGACGAGATCAGGGTGTTGTTGGCCGGGATGGACGTGGTCGAACCAGGCATCGTCCCGGTGACGGACTGGCATCCTGATCCGGAGGAAACGGACGACCTGGCCCAGCCGGTTATGCTGGCCGTGGTCGCCCGGCAGCCGTAATCGGGTGTCTCAACAGGTTGGTGATCAGACACACTGGCTTTTCGGTTGCCGTCGAGACACAATCACGGCCGGGTACTCAGGTCGTCTCGCCGATCCGGGGGGTCAGGGATCAGGCAGTCCGTAGCCGCACTCTCACGTCGGGAAGCAGCACCATGACCGAGAACGGCAGTTCGCCACAGCGCGACGCGCCGGCCGCGCCGGTGTTGCGGGTGGTGCCGCCGGAGACACGGCTGAGCGCGATGGCGCGGCTGTGGGCGCGGGTGGTGGCGCGATCCAGTTTCGTACCGGCGGGTAGGGCGACGGCCAGGGCGGTACTGGAGAACGCGCTGCGGGCCGTCGTCGACGCCGTGACCGGTGAGCCGTTCGATCCGACCCGCGGCCGGGAGATCGGCCGCACGCTGGTGGCCAGCCACATTTCGTCACCGAAGGCGCTGGGCGACTCGATCGACCTGCTCGCCGGTCGGCTGCTGGACGAGTTGGGCATCGACGACGAGCGGGCGCCGCGCCGGTTGGCCGCGCTGCTCGGCCAGATCGCCACCGGCTACACCGAGGCGCTGCGCGACGCGGCACTGCTCGCGGCGGAGGACATCAACCGGGCCGAACGCACGGCGTGGCGCGACCAGCAGCGGAAGCTCCACCGCCGGTTGCAGCACGCGCTGCTGCACGACCAGTTGACGGACCTGCCCAACCGGGCCCAGTTCACCGGCTGGTTGGCGGAGACGCTGGCCAGGGCGCCGGAGGACGCGCGGTTGGGGCTGTGCCTGGTCAATCTCGACCGGTTCAAGGCGATCAACGACTCGATCGGCATGGAGAAGGCCGACGAGGTGCTGCTCGCGGTGGCCACCCGGCTGTCCGCGCAGGCCGGCCGGTACGGCCACTTCCTGGCCCACCTGGGTGGGGACACGTTCGCCATCGGTGTGGCGCGCACCAACGACAGTGACGACGTGGCGAAGGTCGCCGACCGCGCGCTGCGCGCGCTGGCCGATCCCATTCGCCTGGACGGCATGCAGATCCCGATCACGGCCAGCGCCGGGATCGTGGAGCGGGCCGTGGCGGGCGCGCAGGCGACCGAGTTGATCCGGGCCGCCGACATCAGTGTCGGCTGGGCGAAGACGAACCAGGACCGGTACCGCCAGGGCGGCCGGTGGGCGCTGTTCGACGCCGAACGGAACGCCGTCGAGGTCCGTAAGCAGACGCTGACCGCGGAGATCCCCGGCGCGCTGGCGCGGGGCGAGTTCGAGCTGGCGTACCAGCCGTTGGTGCGGCTGGCCGACCAGGAACTGATCGGTGTCGAGGCGCTGGCGCGGTGGAACCATCCGATCCACGGCTGGATCAGTCCGGCGCAGTTCATTCCGTCCGCAGAGGACACCGGGCTGATCGTGCCTCTCGGTTTGGCGTTGCTGGAGAAGGCATGCGCGCAGGCGGCCGCGTGGCGGGCGGCGACCGGGCGGTCGCTGATCATGAGCGTGAACCTGGCGGTGGCCCAGATCCGGACACCGGGCCTACTGGCCGGTATCACGGGTGTGTTGCGGCGCACCGGATGGCCGGCCGAGCTGTTGCAGCTGGAGATCACCGAGAGCGCGTTCATCGGGACCGACGACGATGCGATGGACATCGTGCACGGGTTGGCCGACATGGGGATCGGGTTGGCGATCGACGACTTCGGCACCGGTTACTCGAGCCTGGCCTACCTGTCCGAGCTGCCGGTCACGAATCTCAAGCTGGCGGCCAGTTTCCTGCGTGATCTGGACGCGCAGACCAAGGCGGCCAAGTCGAACCTGACCATCCTGCCGGCGCTGATCACGTTGAGCCACGACCTGGACGTGTCGGTCACGGCGGAAGGCATCGAGGAAGCCGCCCAGGCGGCGCACCTGAAGGGCCTGGGTTGCGACTACGGCCAGGGCTACCACCTCGGCCGCCCGATGCCCGCGGCCGACGTCGGTGCCCTGCTGCCCTGACCGTCAGGTCTTGCGCCCCACGAGGTGAAAGACGCGACTGAGCTGGCGGTAGGGATCGCGCCGGCTGGCTTCCAGTTCGACCGCGGCCGTCGCCGCCACCTGGTCTTCGTCATCGGGGTCCAGCTTGGCTCCACTGAATTCGAGCCAGTCGACGAACAGCCATACCCCGTACCAGCGCAGTGGTTCCACACCGCCGCTCCGCACGAGTTCGCTGAGTTCCTCGACGGTGTCGGCCCGGCCCCGCACGCCCAGCACCCCGATACCGGTCCGGGTGTCGAAGGACGCGAGGGCGTCGTCCCACCGCCGTTCCATGGCCGGCTGCACCGCCGTCGCGTGGGCGTTGCCCGTCATGATCGAGACGATGCCGCCGGGTGCGGCGCACCGGCACAGCTGGTCGACGAACGGCTCCGGCTGCTCCAGGTAGCCGAGCACGCCATGACACAACACGGCGGCGAACCGTTGCCCCTGCACCGTTTCCTCGGCGTGCTCACCGGCTGCTTCGATGAACCTCACCCGGCGCCTGGTCTGTTCGGGCAGCCGCTGGAGGCGCTCGCGGGCCTTGTCCAGCATCGCGGGGGAGGAGTCGAGCAGGGTCACGTCGTAGCCGGCGTGGGCCAGCGGGAACGACTGATGGCCCGCCCCGCCGCCGACGTCGAGTATCGGTGCCGGCGGCGGCGGTAGGTGCTCCAGCAGATGCTGGTGCAGCACATAGGTGCGCACGCGGCCCTTCACCGTGGCGTAGGCCCCTTCGACGAATTGGTCGGCCAGGCTGGCCCAGGTGTCATCGACCATTGGATCACCCTAGTCATGGCCGCGCGGCTGACCGGCTCGCCCGTCGTGCGCCCGAACCGAACCCGAGCCCTGGCCGGTCAGGTCGAGCCAATGCTCCCTGATGTTTCCCGCACCGCCGCCGGGAGGTCATCGAAGCTCTTCTTCGTCTGCACGGTTTCTCCGCCGACTCTCTTCCTACTGTTACCCCGTTCCTTCTTCGTCGGCCATGTGGGATAGGCACGGGTCGACCAGCTCGAACCTGTCGTATGACCTGTGGTGTTCACTCTTCGGCCCCCATCACGCGACCGATAGTGCACGAAGCATTGCTCCGGCTCGTGCGTCTCTGTCCTACTGCACCGGTACAGGACTGTTGATCACCGGTTATGCGTATCGGACAGCCCGGTTCCGCCTCCTGTTCTCATTACTCCGGCCGCGAAGGCCGGTCAGCAAGGAGGTTCCCGACATGACCAGTCCGGCGAGACGTCGGATCGCTCGCTACGGGTGGATCGCCGATCTGCCCGACGCGCGCGATCATCTGTTCAGTGCTCCGCGTGCCGCTCTGTCCACCCTGCCGACCAACACCGACCTGAGCACCGGCCTGCCCGAGGTGTACGACCAGGGCCGGTTGGGCAGTTGCACCGCGAACGCCATTGCTGGGGCGTTCGAGTTCGCGCTGCGGCACCAGCAGCTGGTCGACTTCATGCCCTCGAGGCTGTTCATCTACTACAACGAGCGGGCCATCGAGGGCCACATCGGCACCGACTCGGGTGCCCAGATCCGCGACGGCCTGCGCAGCGTGAGCAAGCAGGGTGTGTGCGCCGAGTCGGAGTGGCCGTACGACAGTGCCGCCGCCGACCCGGACACCAACGTGTTCCCGCCGAACGCACGCGCCGCGACCAAGCCGACCGACCAGTGCTACCGGGACGCGCTCGACAACAAGGCAACGGCCTACCAGCGGGTGAACCAGGACATCGACCAGATGCGCGGCTGCCTGGCGGCCGGGTTCCCGTTCGTCTTCGGTTTCACCGTGTACCAGAGTTTCGAGAGCGACGAGGTCGCGTCGACCGGCGAGGCGCAACTCCCCCGGCCGGGTGAGCAGGTGCTGGGCGGACACGCCGTGCTGGCCACCGGTTACGACGACGCGCAGCAGCGCTTCCTGGTTCGCAACTCCTGGGGCACGTCCTGGGGCAAGGACGGCTACTTCACCATGCCCTACGCCTATCTCACCAACCGTCGCCTGTCCTCCGACTTCTGGACCGTCCGCGTGGTGAGCTGACCCGATTCCCGGACCGGCCGGGCAGGTGCCACGGCCGGTCCGGGTGCGCGTACTAGGGTTGGGCACATGGAGCGAGTCGATCATGTCGCGGTCGCCGAGCTGTTGGCCAGGCTGGCCGAGCTGGAACACGGCGCCAAGATCGGCGTCGACGAGGCCGAACGGCTCGTCGGCGACGATCCCGCCGCCGTCCTGCGGCAACGGGTCTTCAGCGAGGGCGAGGTGTCCGGCCTGGTCCTGGCCCAGCGCACCGTCCGCGAACTGGCCGGTTGGCCCGTCGAGGCCGACTCCAACCGCGCCTGATCACCCGGCACACCCCGACCGACCCGCGATAATGGACGCATGACCGCTGAACCCGGCATGCGGGCCGACGCGCGCCGCAACCGAGCGCGGATCGTCGCCGCCGCACAGGAGGCGTTCGCGGACGAGGGGCTCTCCGTGCCGCTGGACGAGATCGCCCGGCGCGCCGGCGTGGGCGCGGGCACCGTCTACCGCCACTTTCCCACCAAGGAAGCCCTCTTCGAAACGATCGTGCTCGGCCGCGTCACCGCCATGGGCGATCGGATCCGCCACTGGGCCGCCGATCCGGACCCTGGCCCGGCCTTCTTCACGATGATCGACGTACTCGCCGAGCAGGGCGTCATGAAGCGCGACCTGACCGACGCGTTGACCTCGGCCGGGGTCGACATCTCCGACCGCCTGGCCGAGGCCCGCGACAGCATCCGCGCGTCCATGGGCACGCTCCTGGCCAGGGCCCAGGCGGCGGGCGCGGTCCGGCCGGACGTCACCACGGACGACCTGTCCACCCTGCTCAGCACCGTCTTTCTGGCCGCCCACCAGCAGGGCCAGGGTGTGCCTCGGCGGGCGCTCGCGGTGATCGCGGACGGACTTCGCGCCTAAGCGGGCCTGCGCAGCGTCAGCAGGAGGTTCGCCCGCCGGGGTGGGATGCGTGCCTCGCAGGTGGTCTCCCACCCGGGCATCGCGGCGGCCAGGAGCTCGTCCAACTCCGCCCTCGGCATGAACCGCACTCCCGCGTCCCCGGAGATCCCGCGGTCCGCGACGAACGCCACCGCGGTGCCCATCCCGCCGCGGTGCTCCCATTCCTTCACCGCGACCGTGCCGCCCGGCGCGGTCAACGCCGCGGCATCCCGTAACACCGCTGCCCGTTGTTCATCGGTCACGTGGTGCACCACATCGCACAACATGACCAGGTCGAACGGTTCCGGATTCTCGGCGATCAGTTCGGCCGTGCTGATCCGCCGGAATTCCACTCCCGCGGATTCGCCGTCGTACATTCGCCCCGGCTCGGCCATGCCGGGGTCCAGTCCGAGCAGCGTCGTATCCGGCAGCACCCGGCGCAGCGCGGCGGCCATCGCGCCGTCCCCGCACCCGACCTCCAGAATCCGCTTCGCCTGCGGTGCCACCGAACCCACCGTCACCGCCAGGCTGTCCAGATCGATGAACAATTCCCGGTACACCCGAATCGCCGCCGGCTCCCACGGTCCTAATGCCCGCCGCACGGCGCTACCCAACGACATCCGCCCCACCCTTCGTAGATCAGGGGCGGCATGCTACTCGCACGCCGATCGGCACAACCGATTAGTGCAAATGCCGGCAGGAAATGGAATCAGGAATGCGGCAACGGGCTGGCGGACGCCGGTCGTAGCGCGTCCAGCACCAGCACCAGGTAACGCCGCCATTCCGTGCCGCCGGGTTCGGTCAGCCGCAGCATGCTGATCAGCATGAACACCAGCGGTGGCAGGTCGGCGGGTGTCAGGTCGGCACGGATCTGGCCGGCGTCCTGACCGCGCCGCACGATCGTGGCGAGTTCGGTGAAGAACCGGGCCATGATCGCGTCGACGAGTCGGCGGGGGTCGCGGGCGGCCTTGATGGTGGCGTGTTCCTCGGCGGCGACGGTCAGTGCCGCGTCCAGGGTGGCGACCATGCCGCGCCACGGGTCCGGATCGGCCAGCGCGCCGGCCAGCACGGGTTCGACCTGTTCGGCGTAACGCCATTCGACGACGGCCTGGATCAGGTCGTCCTTGCTGGGGAACCGCCGGTACAGCGTGGCGACCCCGACACCGGCCCGGCGCGCGACCTCGTCCAGTGCCACGTCGGTGCCGGACTCGGCGAACGCGGCCCGCGCCGCGCGCACGATCCGTTCCGCATTGCGTGCCGCGTCAGCCCGCAGCGGCCGAGTCGCTGGCACGTCCATGGCCAGCACGGTAACAGAATCCGGCATTACTGAGAGGTCACTACCGGTTGTGGTAGGGTCACGGTACAAACGATAGTCCGATATCGCTTGATGGGGATCATGCCGATGACCGAGACGCCGACGATGCCCGTGCACATCCGCCGCGACCGGTTCGACCCGGTTCCCGAACTCGTCCGCCTGCGCGAGGAGTCCGCGCTCAGCCGCGTGACCATGCCGTGGGGCACCGAGGCATGGCTGGCCACCCGGTACGACGCCGTTCGCGCCGTCCTCGGCGACACGACCCGGTTCAGCAACGCGGGCGGCTCGGGCGGCCGCCGGGGACCGCTGCAGGGCAGTGGCGACGAGTCGGGCAGCCAGAACCGCACCGGCTTCCTCCTCAGTTACGACCCGCCCGATCACACCCGCCTGCGCAAGCTGCTCACCGCCGAGTTCACCGTCGCCCGCATGCGCCGGCTGCGCCCGAGGGTGGAGACCATCGTCACCGAACACCTGGACGCCATGGCGGACGCCGGTTCGCCCGCCGACCTGGTGGCCGACTTCGCGCTGCCCGTGCCGTCCCTGGTGATCTGCGAACTGCTCGGCGTACCCTACTCCGACCGCGACGAGTTCCAGCGCCTGTCCCGCGCCCGGCTGGACATGTCCCGCGACATCGAAGTCCGGATCGCCGCGGGCGACGAGGCCCGCCGCTACATGGCCGGCCTGATCGCCGAGCAGCGCAAGTCTCCCGGCGAGGGCATGCTCGGCATGCTGATCCGCGAGCACGGTGACGCCGTCGACGACGGCGAGCTCACCGGTGTCGCCGACCTGCTTCTCCTGGCGGGCCACGAAACCACCTCCAACATGCTCGGCCTCGGCACCCTGCTGCTGCTCCGCAAGCCCGACCAGCTCGCCATGCTGCGCGACCCGGCCCGGGTGGACAACGCCGTCGAGGAACTGCTGCGCTACCTGTCCGTCGTGCACACCGTCATGCCCCGCATGGCACTGGAGGACACCACACTGGACGGCCAGCTGATCAAGGCAGGCGAACTCGTGCTGTGCTCGCTGCCGGCCGCCAACCGCGACCCGTCACTCGGCGACGATCTCGACCACATCGACGTCACCCGGGCGGTGACCACGCACCTGGCCTTCGGCCACGGCATCCACCACTGTCTCGGCGCTCCCCTGGCCAGGATGGAGATGCGCATCGCCTACCCGGCCCTGTTCGACCGCTTCCCCACCCTGCGGCTCGACGTGCCGTTCGAACAGGTCCCGTTCCGCGCGTTCTCCGTCGTCTACGGCATCAGCGCGCTGCCCGTCGCCTGGTAGGCGCAGCGCGATCACCACGAGCACGCCGGCCAGGACGTAGGCGACACCCTGGATCGCGATGACCGGCACCACCCCGAGCACCCCGCCGAGCAGGCCGGCCGCCGCGATACCGATCAGGCTCGTCGCACCCGACGTCGTCGCCACGGCACCGAACACGCGACCCCGGTGCTGGTCGTCGGCACCGGCCTGCAACGTGCTGGTGTAGCCGGCGACCATCGCGGCGCCCGGTATGCCGACGATCGTGATCAGCACACCGGCGGGCCACAAAGCGTGCCCCACCAACGGATACAGGAACAGCAACAGATCGATCGCGCCGAACAGCACCGCACCCACGCCGACCAGCGCCCGTGGCGACCACCGGTGCCCGTACGCGGCCACCAGCAGACCACCCGCGATACCACCGACCGCCTGCAACGCCAGGATCACACCGTAGGCGGCCGCACCCGCGTGCAGCACACCGGTGATGAACGGCGCGAACAGCGTCGTCACCACACCCTCACCGATCGACGTCACAGCCAGGAACACGAAGATCAAGCGCAGCAACGGCTTCCGCAACACCAGCCGGATACCTGACCGCCACTCCCGCCCGACGGCGGCCAACTTCTGCCGCACCTCACCCCGCTCGGGCGCCTTGGGCAGCGCTCGAATCCGCACCAGCAGCCCGGCCGACACCAGGAAACTCACCCCGTCCACCAACGCCACCGCGGCCAGCCCGCCGAACCCGGCCGCCACACCGCCCAACGCCGAGCCGACCAGCCGCGCGATGCCCTGGATCTGACCGTTGGCACCGTTCGCCGCGAGCAGTTCGTCCTCGTCGACCAGGTGCGGCACGGCCGCCCGCTCGGCGGGCGTGAAGAACTGCTCGATGCTGCTTTCCCACAGTGCCACCAGATACACGATCCACACCCGGCTCGCGTCGTGCACCAACAGCAGCGGCAGCAGACCGACGGCCAGCAGCAGATCGGTCACCACCATCGTGAGTCGCCGATTCCACCGGTCGACGAACACGCCCGCGAGCGAACCCAGCAGTTGCGGTGCGAACGCGGCCAGCACCATCGCGCCGGACGCGAGCGTGGACCCGGTCAGCGCGTAGACCGAGAACGTCAGGCCGATGGTCAGTACCCAGTCCCCGGTCAGCGACACGAGCCCGGCGGTCAGCAGTAATCGGTAGTCCCGGTGTGCGGCCAGCAGCCGCCAGAGGCGTGCCATGTCTAGTTCCCCGATTCGGTCGGTTCGAGCACGGACACCAGGAAGGTGAGGTCGACCGGGACCGTGCCGGCCGGGCGCGGGGCGTTGTCGCCGAGCTTGCGCCGGTCCACCAGCGGCACGAGGAGCGCCTCGATCGCGTCGTTCAGTTCGGCCAGTTCGTCTCTGGTCAGGTAGATCAGGTTCGAGCTGACGCCGGTGAGGTCGCGCCAGTCGTCGTCGCGCCTTTGCTGCCAGGCCACCAGGTTGGCCAGCGCCCGTTCGGCGAACAGCCGCCCCAGCACGTCGGCGGCGGCAGCGCTCTGCGGGTCCTGCGGGGCGGCGGTCCAACTCGACGACCCGGGCGTCAGCCGCCAGGGCCGGTCGCGGCTGTTGGTGGCCTCGGCGGGTTCGACGAAGCCGTACTTGGCGAGCTGGCGCATGTGGTGCGACGCCAACGCCTGACTGATGCCCAGCCGCCGGGCCGCGGCGGCCGAGGTGATCGGACCGTCCCGGCCGACGATGCCGAGCAGGTCCAACCGGACCGGGTGCGCCATGGCCCGGATCGCCATCGGGTTGTCCAGCAGCCGGACCCTGCGCTCACCGACAGATTCCAAGGACATGCTTTGAATGTGCCGGCGCGTGCGGCAGATGTCAAGCACATGCTTGGAGTCGACATGGTGCTCGCCAGTAGGGTGGAGCGCATGGCTACGGACCCACTACCCGATCCGGAAACCCCCTTCGGCACGGCCGTACGCGAGCGTCTGGCCGGCGAACCTGTCATCTGGCTGACGACCGTCGGCAAGGACGGCACACCCCAACCCAATCCGGTGTGGTTCCTGCACGACGACGGCGAGATCGTGGTCTACAACCTGCCATCGGCCAACCGGCTGGTGCACATCCGGCAGCGTCCGCAGGTGGCGCTGAACCTGAACAGCAACGAGTACGGCGGCAACGTCGTCGTGGTCACCGGGACGGCGCGACTGGCGCCGGACGAATTGCCGCCCGACCAGAACCCGGCCTACGCAGCGAAGTACGGCGACTCGATGGTGAGCGTCAGCGGCAGCGCGAAGAAGTTCGCCCAGACCTATCACGTGGCGTTGCGGATCGCCATCACCAGGGTCCGGGGGTTCTGACCAGGCGGGCCGGCCCTTGACCTGCGCGATCAGCAACGGCAGTGCGGCGCACCAGAGGACCTGCGCGATTGTGCGATCCAGCACCATGAATTGCCCGTCGAGAGCCGGCTGCCGGCCGCCGGCGAACGGCATGATCCGCAGGTGGACATTGGGCAGCCTGTTGACGCCCAGCACCTAGCGCAGCTGCTCGATCATGCCGGTCTGCCCGCCGATCATCCAATACAGCGCTGCCTGGCCGAGAAACGACATCAGCTCGACCGGGCGGCGCCTCCGCAGCGCATCGCGCCGCCCGATCCTGATCCGCACCTGCCAGACGACAACCCGCCCGACCACAAGGACACGCCGGACTCGTTCCGGGAACGGTTGAGGCGTCCATCGCCGAGGACGCGTCGCTTCTGCGACCGAGGCTGTTCTCCACTTGCGGCGTGGACCACGAGGGTTCGCCGTATCTGGGCCGGGGCATGCAATTGTGCGAAGACGACGCGTTCTACGACCTACCGAGCGCCCGCGTGACCTGGACGTCGAAATCCGCCGAACAGGTGCACGGCAAGCTCAATCTTGCCGGCGACGCAAGGCTGGTCCGGCTCGACGAATAGTGCTACAACCAGCCGAGATTGGCCGGCGCGGCACCCCAGCCCACGACGGGCGGCGGCAGGATCTCCCCGAACGCCCACTGCCGCACCACATCCCGCAACTGCGCCACGGTGATGAAGGCGGCACGCGGGAACACGGTCTCGTGCTCGTTCCACGAGTCGTAGGACAACACCAGATCATCCCGACCTGCGTTCCCACGGGTGGTCCAGCGGTACAGGTGGTCGGCATCGTGATCGTCAGCCAGCAAAGCGGCCGCCGCGACCTGGTGTTCGGCACTGAACTGGAAACGCAGGCCGGACAGGTCGTACTCGGGCCGGAACGGGTAGATCGCCGCCCGACGGTACAGCCGGGACGTGCCGAACGACTCGCCGGCCGTGAGCACATGGTCGAGGAAGCGGGTGAGTTCGGACTCGGCACGGAAGGTGGCGTTGTAGGTGGCGGAAGCGGATTGGAATACGCCGGCGACATGCCAACCGCAGTTTTCCAGATGGCTGTGCCGAACCAGATCGGACCAGGCCACGTGGTGCTCAGCCGCTGTCGTCATCCGTCCTTACCTCCGACAAAAGTGGCAGTCGCCATGCCGTGCGGGCCTGGCCACCAGACAACGAGCCTAGCTTGTGACGGCAGTACCACGCCGGGCACGCGCGCACACCCGTACGAGCCGGTTTCGTCGTCCGCGCCGCAGACACCCCGCGAATTGTTGATCACCATGATGCCTTCGTGGACATCGAGGTCGCGCATCCGGCCGGCCGCTTTGGTCTCGACGTGGGCCGCCGCGGATCGACGGTGGCTCGTCGCGGGAACGGCCCGGCGACGATGCTGCCGCCGAATGCGATCAGTCCAAGCAGCACGAGCCAACCGACGAGTCGTCGCACTGCGGTCCACCCCATGGCCTGGTCAACAGAACGTGGCCATTCGCCACTGTCCGTCATCGCACCTGGTCGGTCCGACAGAAGGGCCGCGATCAGTGCCACAGGGTCACGTACACCGGTGGGCGGAACCGGGACGGGGGGACACCGGCGCCGGGCTCGCGCATGATGCGCATGGCCGCCGGTGTGCCGAGGAAGTGCACGAACGAGTCCGCCGATGCGGAGCGGCGGCCGGCGGGTGGGCCGGTGATGTACCAGGGCGCGGCGAACGGAGTAACCGGCGTTTCCACAATCCGCAACTCGCCCCGCCGGACCCGGTTCGCGACCAGGTGCTCGATCGCGGGGGCCGCGCCGGCACCGTCGGCGGCGGCGGCCCACGCGGCGGTCTGGTTGGGGAAGACCATCAGGCGTTCCTCGTCGACCCGCAGCGCGCGTAACAAGCGGCCGGTGTCGCTGTCCGGGTCGGTGCCGGACGAGTCGACCAGCCAGGGCAGGTGCGCCGGGTTGCGGTGGGCGCGTTCGGTGCCGGCGACGACGACCACGAGGCGGGCGCGGAACAGTGGCTGGCTGAACAGTTCCGGGGTGTTGTCGCCGGCCAGGTTGGGTCCGATGGCCAGGTCGGCGAGGCGGTTGCCGACCAGGACGGGCATCTCGCCGGTGGCGGCGACGCCGGCCATGGTCTCGATGCGGTGGCCGGAGCGGACGGCGAACGCCTCGACCAGTGGTGGTGCGACGAATTCGGCGAGTGGGCTGTCGGCCACGACGCGCAACTGTTCCGGCGCGCCCCGGGCCGCCCGCACGCCGGCCTCCGCGTCGGCGCCGAGCGCGACCATTTGAGCCGCGATGGACAGCAGGCGGCCGCCGCCCGCGGTGAGGGTCATGCCGTTGGCGCCTCGGACCAGCAGTGGGTCGCCGAAATGCTTGCGCAGTGCGGCCAGCGCCTGGGAGACGGCGGGCTCGCTGACGTCCAGCGCGTGCGCGGCCGCCGACACCGAACCCAGCCGGGCAACCAGGACAAACGCACTCAACTGCGTCAGGGTCACGTCACACCTTCTGCTCAGCGTTCCGCTGCAATTGGGTAGATGCGGAGCGAGGGCTGGAAAATCACCGCATTCGCGGTGCTCAGAGCACCTCCTAACCGATCGATTATCTCCCAGTTGTCCGCTGGTCAGCATGACGGCACGCTGGTTGTCCACAACGAGGTGGAGGACGCATGCAGGTACCCGCACCCTTCCTGTACGAGCGTGCCACCAGCGTGGAGCACGCGCTGGCACTGCTCGCCCGCTACGGACCGGAGGCCAGGGTGGTAGCCGGCGGACACAGCCTGCTGCCGATGATGAAGCTGCGCCTGGCGCAGCCGGAAGCCCTGGTGGACATCAACGACCTGGCCGAACTGGCCCAACTGCGGCTGGACGGCGACGACCTGAGTATCGGCGCCATGGTGCGCCACGCTCAACTGCTCGACTCGGCAGTCGCCGGCGAGCACTTCACGATCCTGCGGGACGCGGAACGGGTGATCGCCGACCCGGTGGTGCGTAACCGGGGCACGGTGGGCGGTTCGCTGTGTCAGGCCGACCCGTCCGAGGACCTGTCCGCGGTGTTCTGCGCGCTGCGGGCCGAACTGGTGTGCCAGGGCCCGGAGGGCAGGCGGACGGTCGCGGCACGGGACTTCCTGGTCGGACCGTACGAAACGGCGTTGGCGGACGGCGAGATGCTGGTCGAGATCCGCGTGCGCATCCGGCCGAACGGCAGCAGCTACCAGAAGGTGGAGCGGCGGGCCGGTGACTGGGCGGTGGCGGCGGCCGGTGCGGTGGTCGAACTGTCCGGCGACGACATCAGCGAGGTCGGCATCGGGCTGACCGCGGTGGGCGCCCAGGGTGGCGTGGCCGCGGAGGCGGAGGACTTCCTGCGCGGCGGGCCGGCGACCGAGGAACGGTTCGTCGAGGCCGGCCGGATCGCGGGCGAGCACTGCTCGCCGTCGGCCGACCAGCGCGGCCCCGTGGACTACAAGCGGCACCTGGCAGGCGTTCTCGTCACCCGCGCGGTGCGGGTCGCGGCGGCCCGGGCCCAGGGCAGGGAGGCGTAGGCATGCAGATCACCGTGAACGTCAACGGCGAGGACCGCACCAGTGAGGTGGAGCCGCGCCTGTTGCTGGTGCACTACCTGCGGGACGTGCTGAGCCTGACCGGGACCCACTGGGGTTGCGACACGTCCAACTGCGGCACGTGCGTGGTGTGGCTGGACGAGGAACCGGTGAAGTCGTGCACCGTGCTGGCGGCGATGGCCGACGGGCACCGGGTGCGCACCGTGGAGGGCCTGGAGACCGACAAGGGCCTGGACCCGGTGCAGCAGGGTTTCATGAACTGTCACGGGTTGCAGTGCGGTTTCTGCACGCCGGGCATGATGATGACCGCGCGCTGGCTGCTCGATCACCATCCGCACCCGAGCAACGACGAGGTGCGCGAGGCCATCTCCGGGCAGATCTGCCGGTGCACCGGTTACGAGAACATCGTGCGCTCCGTCCAGTGGGCCGCGGAGCACCCGGCGGAAGCCGTCGAGGAGGTGCGGTCATGACCACTACCGAAGAGAACGCGACGCCGATGGGCTTCGGCCGGATGCAGCGCAAGGAGGACGCGCGGTTCATCCGGGGCCGGGGCAACTACGTGGACGACGTACAGCTGCCCGGCATGCTGCACGGCGCGATCCTGCGCAGCCCGTTCGCGCACGCCAGGATCGTGTCGATCGACACGTCCGCGGCCGAGGCACACCCGAAGGTGCGAGCCGTGGTGACCGGCGCGGTGCTGGAGACGCTGAACCTGGCGTGGATGCCGACGCTGTCCTACGACACGCAGGCCGTGCTGGCCACGGACAAGGTGCGGTTCCAGGGCCAGGAGGTCGCCTTCGTGGTGGCCGACGACCGGTACGCGGCCCGGGACGCGCTCGCCCTGATCGACGTGGACTACGAGCCGCTGGAACCGGTCGTGGACGCCAAGCGGGCGATGGACGTGGACGCCCCGGTGATCCGCGACGACAAGGAAGGCAAGACCGACAACCACATCTTCGACTGGGAGGCCGGCGACTCGGCCGTGACGGACACGGTGTTCGCGGACGCGGACGTGGTCGTCGCCCAGGACATGCTGTACCCGAGGGTGCACCCGGCGCCGATGGAGACCTGCGGCACGGTCGCCGACATGGACAAGGTGACCGGCAAGCTCACGGTGTGGAGCACCACCCAGGCGCCGCACGCGCACCGCACGCTGTACGCGCTGGTGGCGGGCATCCCGGAGCACAAGATCCGGATCATCTCGCCGGACATCGGCGGCGGGTTCGGCAACAAGGTCGGGATCTACCCCGGTTACGTGTGTGCCGTGGTGGGTTCGATCCTGACCGGCAAGGCCGTGAAGTGGATGGAGGACCGCTCGGAGAACCTGATGAGCACGTCCTTCGCCCGCGACTATCACATGCACGGCGAGATCGCGTCGACCAAGGACGGGAAGATCCTGGGCCTGAAGGTGGACGTGCTCGCCGACCACGGCGCGTTCAACGGCACCGCCCAGCCGACCAACTTCCCCGCCGGGTTCTTCCATGTGTTCACCGGCTCGTACGACCTTGCGGCCGCGCACTGCAAGGTGACGGGCGTGTACACGAACAAGGCGCCCGGCGGGGTCGCCTACGCCTGTTCGTTCCGGGTCACCGAGGCGGCCTACCTGGTGGAACGGATGGTCGACGTACTGGCCGCCGAGCTGAAGATGGATCCGGCCGAGCTGCGGATGCGCAACCTGTTGCGGCCCGAGCAGTTCCCGTACACGTGCCCGACCGGCTGGGAGTACGACTCCGGCGACTACCAGCGCACCCTGCGGCTGGCCATGGACATGGCCGGCTACGAGGACCTGCGCAAGGAGCAGGCGGAGAAGCGTGAGCGCGGCGAGCTGATGGGCATCGGGATCAGCTTCTTCACCGAGGCCGTGGGCGCCGGTCCGCGCAAGCACATGGACATCCTCGGCCTGGGCATGGCCGACGGCGCCGAGCTGCGGGTGCACCCGACGGGCAAGGCGGTGCTGCGGATCTCCGTGCAGTCCCAGGGTCAGGGCCACGAGACGACGTTCGCGCAGATCGTGGCCGAGGAGCTGGGCATCTCGCCGGACGACATCGACGTGGTGCACGGCGACACCGACCAGACTCCGTTCGGGCTGGGCACCTACGGTTCCCGGTCCACGCCGGTGTCCGGTGCGGCCACCGCGATCGTGGCCCGCAAGGTCCGGGATCGCGCCAAGATCGTCGCGTCGGCGATGCTGGAGGTCAGCCCGGACGACCTGGAGTGGGAGAAGGGCCGCTGGTACGTCAGGGGTGACAAGGAGGCGGGCAAGTCGATCCAGGAGATCGCCATGGCCGCGCACTCCAGCCTGGAGTTGCCCGAGGGCGTCGAGGGCCACCTGGACGCCACCACGGTCTACAACCCGCCGAACCTGACGTTCCCGTTCGGGGCCTACATCTGTGTGGTGGACGTCGACGCGGACACCGCCCAGGTGAAGGTGCGCCGGTTCATCGCGGTGGACGACTGCGGCGTGCGGATCAACCCGATGATCGTCGAGGGCCAGGTGCACGGCGGCCTGGCCGATGGCGTGGGTATGGCGCTGATGGAGCTGATGGCCTTCGACGATGAGGGCAACCACCTCGGTGCGTCCTTTATGGACTACCTGTTGCCGACGTCGGTGGAGTGCCCGTCGTGGGAGCTGGGTGAGACGGTGACGCCGTCGCCGCACCACCCGATCGGCGCGAAGGGTGTCGGCGAGTCGGCCACGGTCGGATCGCCCGCCGCCGTGGTGAACGCGGTGATCGACGCGCTGGCGCCCTACGGGGTGCGGCACGCCGACATGCCGCTGACTCCGCCGGTGGTGTGGCGGGCCATCCAGGGCAGGCCTATCCGCACCGACATGGCGATCAGCTAGTGACCGCCGGATGAACACCGCGACCGACGTGTTGGGCCGGGCCGATCAACTTCGGTCCGGCCGGACACCGTTCGTGCTGGCCACGGTGGTCCGGGCGGAACGGCCGACCAGCGCGAAACCCGGCGACCGGGCGCTGGTGCTGCCGGACGGCACGCTGGAGGGGTTCGTCGGCGGCAGTTGCGCCGAGTCGACCGTGCGGTTGCAGAGCCTGCGGCTGCTGGAGACGGGCGAGTCGACGCTGCTGCGGATCACGCCGACCGAGGAGGACTCGCCGGCGCCGGTCACCGAGGGCACGGTGACGGTGAACAACCCGTGCCTGTCCGGCGGGACGCTGGACATCTTCCTGGAGGCGATGCTGCCGCCGGTGCTGGTGTACGTCTACGGGCTGGGTCCGATCGCGAGGGCACTGGTGGAACTGGGCACGGCGCTGGGTTACGACGTGCGGGCCAGCGATCCGGCGGCGGCGCTGCCGGCCGATCTGGCCGCCGTCGTGGTGGCCTCGCACGGCAGGGACGAGCAGGACGTGCTCGCCGCAGCCGTGCGGTCCGGCGTGCCCTACGTCGGGTTGGTCGCCAGCAGGCGGCGCGGTTCGGCAGTGCTGGCCGAGTTGGACGTGCCGGCCGGAGCGGTGCACACACCGGCCGGACTGGACATCGGCGGCCGGACGGCCAGCGAGATCGCGCTGTCCATCTACGCGGAACTGATCGACCAGCGGCCCCGGCGGCCCGCGACGCCGGCGCCGGTCGCCGACGTGGTGACGGCGGAGGCGCTGGACCCGGTGTGCGGGATGACGGTGGCGATCACGCCGTCGACGCTGTCCGCCGAGGTGGGCGGGCGTCGCGTGTACTTCTGTGGGCCCGGCTGCCGCCGGGCCTTCCTGGACCAGACCGACCAGCCGGGGTGATGTGTGGCTGCTTTGACCGACATCCGTTCGGTGCGCGCCGGGCTCGACTCCGTCGGCTACCTCGCCGACGAACCGCTGGCCACAGCATTGCTGCTGGCCGTCCGGATGGCCCAGCCGGTGCTGCTGGAGGGCGAACCCGGCGTCGGCAAGACCGAGGCGGCACGGGCGCTGGCCGCCGCGCTGGACACGCCGCTGATCCGATTGCAGTGCTACGAGGGGCTGTCGTCGGCGGAGGCGCTGTACGAGTGGAACTACCCCCGGCAGTTGCTGGCGATCCGGCTGGCCGAGTCGCACGGCGAGACGTTGCGCGACGCCGACCTGTTCGCATCCGACTACCTGCTCCCCCGGCCGCTGCTGGCCGCGATCCAGCATCCCGGCCCGCGGCCTGCGGTGCTGTTGATCGACGAGGTGGACCGGGCGGACGACGAGTTCGAGGCGTTCCTGCTGGAGCTGCTCGCCGACGCCGCGGTGACCATTCCGGAGTTGGGCACGTTCCAGGCCACCGTGCCGCCGATCGTGGTGCTGACCTCGAACCGGACCCGTGACCTGCACGACGCGCTCAAGCGGCGCTGCCTCTACCACTGGATCAACTACCCGGACACCGCCCGGGTCGCGGACATCATCCGGCGGCGGGTGCCGCCGAGCGCGGAATGGCTGGCGGACAAGGTGTCCACGGCGGTGGCCAGGATGCGCGGGCTGGACCTGACCAAGCCGCCCGGCGTGGCCGAGGCGATCAACTGGGCGGTCGCGCTCGACGTGCTCCAAGTGTCCACTCTGGACGCGGCCGCGGTGGAGAGCACACTGGGTGTCGTGTTGAAGTACGCGGAGGACGCCGACCTCGTGCGCCAGGCCGGCCTGGGCGCGCTGGTCGACCATGAGGCCTGACCTGGCCGAGGCGGTTGCCCGGTTCGGCACGTTGCTGCGGGCCGAGGGCATGCCGGTCGGGCCGGACCGTTCGGCCCGGTTCGCCCAGGCGGTGACCGTCGTCGACCCGACGACCGTGCCGGAGCTGTACTGGTGCGCGATGGCGACGCTGGTCAGCGACCCGGCCCAGCTGCCGGTGTTCGACTCGGTGTTCCGGGGCGTGTTCGCCGGGATGGTGGACGTCGCCGAGCAGCGCGGTCAGGATCCCGGCGTGGCCACCACGCGCCCGCCCAGCGGTGCGCCCAGCATCGACTCCCGGTCCGGCACCGGCACGTCGGAACGCGAGTACGAGGTGGCGTCGGTGGCCACCGAGGGCGAGCGACTGTCCACTCGGGACTTCGCCGAGCTGACGACGGACGAGTTGGCATTGCTGGCCGACCTGATGCGGGAACTGGTGTTGCGCACGCCGATGCGGCGCTCCCGGCGGCAGCGGCGCTCCCCTGCCGGGCGGCGGATCGACCTGCGGTCCAGCCTGCGCAAGGCGCGGCGGACCGGCGGCTACCCGGTGCGGCTGGAGCGGACCGCCGAACGGCTCACCCCCAGGCGGCTGGTGGTCCTGTGCGACATCTCCGGTTCGATGCAGCCCTACGCCCGCGCGATGCTGCAACTGCTGTACTGCGCGGCCAGCGGCCCGAAGGCGGAGGCGTTCGCGTTCGCCACCCGGCTGACCAGGCTGACGCCCGCGCTGGCCGGCAGCCGGCCCGGTGACGCGCTGGACCGGGCCGGGCATCTGGCGCCGGACTGGTCGGGCGGCACCCGGATCGCCGCCGCCATCCAGTCCTTCCTGCGCGACCACGGCAGGCGCGGCATGGCCAGGGGCGCCGTGGTGCTGATCATCTCCGACGGCTGGGAGAGCGGTGACCCTGCCGCGCTGGGCACGGCGATGGCGGCGCTGTCCCGGCTGGCCTACCGGGTGGTGTGGGCGAACCCGCGCACCGCGAAACCGGGCTACCAGCCGCTGGCCGGCGGCATGGCGGCCGCGTGGCCGCACTGCGACGCCGTGGTCAGCGCACACCGCCTGGACGCGCTGCCCGAGCTGCTCGGCGCGCTGGCCGGCGGGCGGCGCGGCTGATCGGTATTTCGAGTGGCAACGCGGGACATCCGGACTAGAGTCCCTCTACTGTGAGTGACGAGACCGTGGTGCGGCCACGCAAGGAACGCTCGGACGCGGTGCGCAACCGGGCGAAGATCCTCGAGGTGACCGCACGGCTGTTCGCCGAGCACGGCGTGGACCACGTGTCGATGGACCAGATCGCCGCCGAGGCGGGCGTCGGCAAGGGCACGCTGTTCCGGCGGTTCGGTGACAAGGCCGGGCTGGGCGTCGCCCTGCTCGCCGAGCGGGAGAACGCGCTGCAGGTCGCGCTGGAGGTCGGCCCGCCGCCGCTGGGGCCGGGCGCGCCCGCCGGTGACCGGCTGTGCGCGTTCCTGGCCGCCTATGTGGACTTCCTGGACGCCAACCTGGACCTGGTCCACATGTCCGAGACGGCGTCGCCGGGCGCCCGCTACCGGGTGGGCGGCTACCTGACCTGGCACGCGCACGCCCGCGCCCTGCTCGCCCAGGCCAGGCCGGACCTGGACGCCGACTACCTGGCCCACCTGCTGCTCGCCGGACTGGCCGCCGACCTGCGCCGCGCCGTCCGCGCCGACTGCCCCACCGGGCGGGCCGCGCATGCCGTGGTCACCCTCGCGGGGCTGATCCTCAGCGGACACGTCGACCCGACGCAGGGATATGGGTACTCCAAAGGGTGGTGATGTTCCGCCCAACCAGGCTCACATCCCCCACTGGCGCCACACTGACACCGGTGGCGAGACGACAGCCGAGAGCACAGGTGACCGACATGGCTGAGCAACAGCAGCTCCCCGACGCGCCGGACACGGACCAACTGCCCGTCCAGACCGCGGGCGCGCCGGTGCCGGTACCGGCACCGGCCTCGACGACCGATGACCCGACAACGACGACACCTGCTCCGGAACACGCCTTCCACCGGGTGCGGCGCACCCGGACCAGCGGCCTGTGGGTGGGCGCGACCGTCGCCGCCGTCGTCCTGCTCGTGCTGCTCGTGTTCATCATCGAGAACGGCCAGCGGGTGGACATCGCGTTCTTCGGCGCGCACGGCCACCTGCCGCTGGGCGTCGCCCTGCTGCTCGCCGCGATCTGTGGCGTGCTGCTGGTCGCCATCCCCGGCTACGGCCGGATCATGCAGTTGCGCCGCGCCCTGCGCCGGACCGCGAACGGCAGGCACAGCCAGGGTTAGCGCCGGACCCTGAACCTCAGGTGCAGCACCCGCTCGCCCTGCACGACCACGTGCGGATCGTCCAGCAGGTGCTGCCCGTCGATGTCGCCGAAGTAGCGCTTGCCCGACCCGAACACCACCGGCACCACGTCCATGGCCACCTCGTCCACCAGGCCTGCGGCCAGGATCTGGCCGCCCACCTCGCCCGCGTTCACCGCGACGGCCCGCTCCCCGGCAAGCTCCTGGGCCCTGTCGATCGCGGCCGCCACGTCATCGACGAAGTGGTAGGACGCCTCGGGGTGCCAGCCGTCGGGCCTGGGCCGGTGGGACACCACCACCACGTGGTCGCCGGTGGGTGGCCGGCCCTCCCAGCCGTTCACCAGGTCGAACAGGTGGCGGCCCATCACGATCACGCCGATCGACTCCCACATCGACCGGACGTAGTCCGCCGACGCCCGCGACACCCGGAAGCCGACGCCTGCTCCGGAATGATCGAACCGCTGGTCGTCGCCTCCGGTGATCGGGGTGTCACCGCTGAAGTACCAGTCGTGCAGCGGCCCGGCGTCGTCCTTCTCGTCGGCGATGAAGCCGTCCACCGACACCACGTTGTGCATGATGACCGTGCCCATTGGGGTTCTCCTCGCGTCCGTGTGCCCGCGATCCTGACACCCCAGGAGCCGCTCGGGCGGTGATTCCATGGTGAACCGAATGGTTCGCGAGGCCAAACCTGCTCGTGGTGTCGCTCACCTGCAGGTTTGTCGAGTCAGCCGGCAGGCAACCCTGGCCCTGTGACTGACACTTCGACACCACCCCCGCGGTTCACGGTGGGTTCCGAGCTGGTCGGCCGGCTGCTGGGCCACCTGTGCGAGCAGGTGACCGGCTGCCTCGGCGTCGGACTGAGCTCCGGTCCCTCGGCGACCAAGGGCACGGTCATGGCGGCCGTCGGCCTGGCCGACGACCTGGACCGTCGCCAGTGGGAGGCGGGTGCCGGACCTCTGCTCACCGCGGCCAACCACGACGACCACGTCGTGGTGGACAACCTGCACACCGACCAGCGGTGGCCGGACCTGACCAGTTGGCTGGACGGCGAGCACTCCGAGGTCGGCATGGTCGCGCTGCCCGGCAGTTGGAGCCAGGGCGGGTTGATCCTGCTGACCATCTACCTCGACCACGCGCCCACCATGGCCGACCTGCGGGTCGTGGAGGAGTACGAGCCGCTGATCGCGACCAGCGCGGCGGTCGTCGAGTACTGCGCGGGCGAGATCATGCGCACCGACCAGGTGCTGGACATGGTGCAGCACCGGCGGGTGATCGAGCAGGCCAAGGGCATCGTGATGGCCCATCTGGGCTGCGCCGGACCGGGTGCGTTCAGCACGCTGGTGCGGATCAGCCAGCAGGCCAACGTGAAGCTCCGCGAGTTCAGCGTGGCCCTGGTTCAACATGTGGGCGACGCGCCCGCTGAAGAGCCGGAACGCGAACTGCTCGGGGACCGGGCCGACCACATGCTGTCCGATCCAGGGCCGGAAGCCCTTGCCGCGGCGAAAATAGCGTGGGAGATGTTGCGGCAGCAAGGAAATGGTCCTTCGTAGACCGACGCGCCGCCCGGACCCCTCGTGCTTGTCGGGTTTCGGCGGGCGACGTAGTGTTGTTACAGCGGTTGAGCGCACAGCCGCACCCGGGGCGAATTTCCGTCCGTGCCGTGCCTCCCCAGTGCGCGGTTCTGGTGCCGTGTCGCGCCGCCCACAGTCCGTCAACCGGCTGGGTGACCTCAGATGACCGCTGCAAGACCCACGAAGTACACCGAATACGACCATCTCGCTCCATTGTTCGACCAGATGGCAGACGATCAACTGCCGGAACGGACCAGACAGGTGGTCCGGGACCGGATCGTCGCCGGACACCTACCGATCGCCGAACACATCGCGCGACGGTTCCGTAACCGGGGCCAACCCGAGGACGACCTGCGGCAGGTGGCCGCATTGGGCCTGATCCAGGCCGTCGACCGGTTCGATCCGAGCCGGGGCAGCAACTTCCTGGCCTTCGCCGTGCCGACGATCACCGGCGAGGTGCGCCGCTACTTCCGGGACAGCACCTGGTCGGTACGCGTACCCAGGCGGACCAAGGAACTGCACGCCGCCATCACGGCGAAAACCACCGAGCTGAGCCATGATCTCGGCCGGGCACCCCGGCCCACCGAACTGGCCGACGCGCTGGGCCTGCCCGTCGAGCACGTCCAGGAAGGGCTGGCCGCGGCCAACGCCTACCAGAGCGCGTCACTGGACGAACTCGTCGCGTCGGGTGAGACGGCCTCCGCGTCGCTGGGCGACCTGCTCGGCGCCGACGATCAGCGGCTGGCCGACGTCGTCGACCGGCAATCCCTGTTCCCCGCCCTGGCCACCCTGCCCGAGCGGGAGCGGACCGTCGTGGTGCTGCGGTTCTTCGGCAACCTCACCCAGACGCAGATCGCCGAGCGGGTGGGCCTGTCCCAGATGCACGTGTCACGGCTGCTCTCGGCGAGCCTGGCCACGCTGCGGGACGCGATGACAACGGAGGGTTCGGGCGAAGCCACTGTGGACGGCGACTGACCACACGGAACGGTCGGCGTCAGCCGACCGTTACCGCCTTGCGGCGCTCGTCCTCGGTCATGGCGCCCCAGATGCCGTACGGCTCGCGCACGGACAGCGCGTGCCTGCGGCATTCGGTCAACACCGGGCAGGCCCGGCAGATGGCCTTGGCCCGCTCCTCCCGCGCGTGGCGGGCCGGGCCGCGTTCATATTCCGGATGGAAGAACAGCGAGCTGTCCAGCCCGCGGCAGCTTCCCCGAAGCTGCCATTCCCAACGTTGCTCGACCGGCCCCGGTAGGCGGGCGATCACGGCCATTCCCGATCACCTCCACACGACTCCCTGGATCACGAACTACCCACGGCCCGCGTGCGACAAACGCTTCGCCACCCGGCAGAATGCGGAGTCGGCACGGACAGTGACATCGGGTGAGGGCAGACGTAGTGACGGATACGGACGCGGCGCTGGCGCAGTCGATCAACCGCAGGATCGCCGACGAACTCGGGGTGCGCGACGGCCAGGTGGGCGCCGCGGTCGGCCTGCTGGACGGTGGCTCGACGGTGCCGTTCATCGCCCGGTACCGCAAGGAGGTCACCGGCGCGCTGGACGACGGCCAGCTGCGCACTCTCGAGGAGCGCCTGCGCTACCTGCGTGAACTGGAGGAGCGGCGGGCCGCGATCCTGGAGTCGGTCCGCGCGCAGGGCAAGCTGGACGACGAGTTGGCCGCGCGGATCGTCGCCGCCGACTCGAAGGCCCGGCTGGAGGACATCTACCTGCCCTACAAGCCGAAGCGGCGGACCAAGGCGCAGATCGCCCGCGAGGCCGGCCTGGAACCGCTGGCCGATCTGCTGCTCGGCGACCCGTCGAACGACCCGGTCACGGCGGCGGCCGACTACGTCGACGAGGACAAGGGTGTCGCCGACACGGCGGCCGCGCTGGAGGGCGCGCGGTCGATCCTGGTGGAGCGGTTCGCCGAGGACGCCGACCTGATCGGCCTGCTGCGCGAACGGCTGTGGACACGCGGCCGGCTGGTGTCGGCGGTGCGGGAGGGCAAGGCCGAGGAGGGCGCCAAGTTCTCCGACTACTTCGAGTTCAGCGAGCCGTTCCCGAAACTGCCGTCACATCGGGTGCTCGCCGTGTTCCGCGGCGAGAAGGAGGACGTGCTCGACCTGACCATGACGCCCGAGGACGCGCCGGACGAGGGCCCGAGCGACTACGAGCGGCACATCGCCGGCCGGTTCGGCGTCGTCGACCAGGGCAGGCCCGCGGACCGGTGGCTGGCCGACACGGTCCGGTGGGCATGGCGCACCCGGATTCTGGTGCGGCTGGGCATCGATCTGCGCACCCGGCTGTGGCAGGCCGCCGAGGACGAGGCGGTGCGGGTGTTCGCCACCAACCTGCGTGACCTGCTGCTGGCCGCTCCTGCCGGTGCCCGCGCCACCATGGGCCTGGACCCCGGGTTCCGCACCGGCGTGAAGGTCGCGGTCGTCGACGCCACCGGGAAGGTGGTCGCCACCGACGTGATCTACCCGCACCAGCCGCAGAACCGCTGGGACGACGCGCTGATCTCGCTGGCGAAACTGGCCAAGGCGCACCAGGTCGACCTGATCGCGATCGGCAACGGCACCGCGTCCCGGGAGACCGACAAGCTGGCCGCCGACCTGATCCGCCTGTCGCCCGAACTGAAGCTGACCAAGGTCGTGGTGTCCGAGGCCGGCGCGTCGGTGTACTCGGCGTCGGCCTACGCGGCCCAGGAACTACCCGGCATGGACGTGTCGCTGCGCGGCGCGGTGTCCATCGCGCGGCGGTTGCAGGACCCGCTGGCCGAGCTGGTGAAGATCGACCCGAAGTCCATCGGCGTCGGCCAGTACCAGCACGACCTGGCCGAGCTGAAGCTGTCCCGGTCGCTGGACGCGGTCGTCGAGGACTGCGTGAACGCGGTCGGTGTCGACGTGAACACGGCGTCCGCGCCGCTGCTGACCAGGGTGTCCGGCATCGGCGAGGGACTGGCCGAGAACATCGTGGCGCACCGGGACAGCAACGGCCCGTTCCGGTCGCGGACCGCGCTGAAGAAGGTGGCCCGGCTGGGACCGAAGGCGTTCGAGCAGTGCGCGGGCTTCCTGCGCATCCGGGGTGGCGACGACCCGCTGGACGCCTCCAGCGTGCACCCGGAGGCATACCCGGTGGTGCGCCGCATCCTGACCGCCACCACGAAGGACATCGGCACGCTGATCGGCGACAACAAGATCCTGCGCGGGCTGGACCCCGGCCGGTTCACCGACGACACGTTCGGATTGCCCACGGTCACCGACATCCTGGCCGAGCTGGAGAAGCCCGGCCGCGACCCGCGACCGGCGTTCCAGACCGCCACCTTCACCGAGGGTGTCGACAAGATCGGTGACCTGAAGCAGGGCATGGTGCTGGAGGGCGTGGTGACGAACGTGGCCGCGTTCGGCGCCTTCGTGGACGTCGGCGTGCACCAGGACGGACTGGTGCACGTGTCGGCGATGTCCCGCAACTTCGTGAAGGATCCTCGCGACGTGGTGAAGCCGGGTGACGTGGTGCGGGTGAAGGTGATGGACGTGGACATCCCGCGCAAGCGTATCTCGCTGACGCTGCGGCTGGAGGACGAGCCGGAACGCGGTGCCGAGCGCCGTTCCGGCGGCGGTGGCGGCGGCGGTCGGCAACAGCAACAGCAGCAGCGCCGGCCACGGCAGGACAACCGGCCGGCACCCGGTGGCGCCCTCGCCGACGCCCTGCGCCGCGCCGGCTTCGACAACGGCGGTAACGACGGCCGCAAGCGGTGACCCGCTTCTGGGACGATGCCGATCCGGCCTGGCGGGAGTGCTTCGAACTGGCGTGGGAGTCGTTCCGGGCCGGCAGCATTCCGATCGGCGCCGTCCTGGTCGACGAGGGTGGCGTGATCGTCGCCCGGGGCCGCAACCGGTCCGGGGAGGCCGCCGCGCCCGGCGGCCAGATCGCCGGCAGCAACGTGGCGCACGCGGAACTCAACGCGCTCGCCGCGCTCCCTCCCGGTGAGTACCGCGATCATGTCCTGTACACCACGCTCGAACCGTGCTTCCTGTGCACCGCCGCGCTGCGCCACAGCCACGTGGGAACGGTGCGGTACGCCGCCCCGGACCCGGTCTGGGCAGGCGTGACGGAACTGCCCGGGCTCAACGAACACCTGGCCCGGCGCTGGACCCGCCGGGACGGCCCGCTGGCCGGACCGCTGCGGGACCTGGCGGCCACGCTGCACCTGGTGTCGGCCATGGAACGCGGTATCGAGGCCGTCGTGGACTGCCACCAGCAGGCCCTGCCCGACATCGTGCGCATCGCCAGGAAACTCACCGGGCCCACGGCCGACGACCTGCGCAGGCTGTCGCTGTCCGACGCACTCGGGCGCATCCCGCTGCCGGCGGCCGGCTGACCGGCACCGATACGATCAGTGCCATGCCCCAGCAGCCGGTCTCCGCGCACGGCCGCACATCGGCGCACCTGGAACTGACCAGCGTCAGCAATCCCCGCGTCAAGCAGGTGGTCGGCCTGCGCCGCCGCCGGCAGCGCGACCAGCTCGGCCTGATGCTGGTCGAGGGCTACGAGGAGCTGGGCCTGGCACTCGAGTCCGGCGTCGTGCCCGTGACCCTGTACTACTGCCCCGACCTGGTGCGGGACCCGGCCGTCGTCGACGACCTGGTGGGCACGGTGGCCGCGACCGGTGCCGAGATCGTGCGGGTCGGCGCCCGGGTGTTCGAGAAGATCGCCTACCGCGAGTCGCCGGACGGCTGGCTGGCCGTCGTGCCCACCGTGCCCACCGATCTGGCCGCGCTGCGGCTCATCACGAACCCGCTGGCCCTGGTCTGCCAGTCGGTGGAGAAACCGGGCAATCTGGGCGCGATGCTGCGCACCGCCGACGCGGTCGGCGTGGCCGCCGTGATCGCGGCGCAGCCGGTCACCGACTGGGGCAACCCCAACGTGGTGCGGGCCAGCAAGGGCACCGTGTTCTCGGTGCCGATCGCCGCCGCCGACTCGGCCGAGGTGCTGGCGTGGACGCGGGCGCACTCGATGCGGCTGATCGCGGCCACCCCGGACACCGACACGCTGTTCACCGACGCCGACTTCACCGGCCCCACGGCCGTCGCGGTCGGCTCGGAGAAGCACGGCCTCACCGACGACTGGCTGGCCGCGGCCGACGTCCGGGTGCGCATCCCGATGGTCGGCAGGGCCAACTCGCTCAATGTAGCGACATCGGCCGCGATCATCCTGTACGAGGCGCTGCGCCAACGTTGAACAGCATGATCGTCGGCCCACCGTGGTTAGGATTGCCACGGCCGAGGTGGAGGTGATCAGGTGCGGGTGGCGCTGTTCGCGACGTGCGTGACGGACACGTTCTACCCGGACACCGCGAATGCGGTCGTCCGGCTGCTCACCCGGCTGGGCTGCGACGTCGACTTCCCGCTGGGCCAGACCTGTTGCGGCCAGATGCATTTCAATACCGGCTACCCCGACCCGGCGGCCGAACTGGCCGGCCACTACACGCAGGTGTTCGCCGGCTACGACGCCGTCGTGGTGCCGTCCGGGTCGTGCGCCGGCATGGTGCGGGAGATCCACCCGGGGCTGGTGGAGAAATCCGACCTGCCGCCGTCGGACATCCGGACCTTCGAGCTGACCGAGTTCCTGGTCGACGTGCTGGGCGTGACCGACGTCGGCGCGTACTTCCCGCACCGCGTCACCTACCACCCCACCTGCCACTCGCTGCGCATGCTGGGCGTCGGCGACCGGCCGCTGCGCCTGTTGCGGGCGGTGCGCGGGCTGCGGCTGGCCGAACTGCCCGACGCCACGTCGTGCTGCGGTTTCGGCGGCACGTTCGCGGTGAAGAACTCGGACACCTCGCTCGCCATGCTCGCCGACAAGATGCGCTCGGTCATCGGCACCGGCGCCGAACTGGTCACCGCGGGCGACAACTCCTGCCTGATGCACATCGGTGGCGGGCTGTCCCGGCTGCGCGCCGGAACCCGAGCCCTGCACATCGCGGAGATCCTGGCCAGCACGGAGGAGGAGCCATGGCAGCCACAGCGGACGGCGCCCGACAGCGCAACCCGGTGACCTGGCTGGGCACCCCGGCATTCCCCACGGCGGCCGCGACCGCACTGGCCGATCCGCAACTGCGGGCCAATCTGCGCCACGCCACCGGCATCATCCGGACCAAGCGCGCCAGGGTGGTCGGCGAACTGGCCGACTGGGAGGAGCTGCGCGCGGCCGGCGCCGCGATCAAGGACAACATGCTCGCCGATCTCGGCGATCTGTTGCAGCGCCTGGAGTCCGAGGTGACCGCACGCGGCGGCGTGGTGCACTGGGCGCAGGACGCGGCCGAGGCCAACCGGATCGTGCTGGACCTGGTGCGCGCGCAGGGCGCCGACGAGGTGGTCAAGGTCAAGTCGATGGCCACCCAGGAGATCGGCCTGAACGAGGCGCTCGCCGAGGGCGGTGTCACCGCCGTGGAGACCGACCTGGCCGAGTTGATCGTCCAACTCGGCCACGACCGGCCCAGCCACATCCTGGTGCCCGCGATCCACCGCAACCGCGCGGAGATCCGGGAGATCTTCCGGCGCGAGATGCCCGAGGCACCCGCCGACCTGGCCGACGAACCGCGTGCCCTGACCGAGGCGGCCCGGCGACACCTGCGCCGGAAGTTCCTGTCCGCCAAGGTGGCCATCAGCGGCGCCAACTTCGGCGTGGCCGAGACCGGTTCGATCGTGGTGGTCGAGTCCGAGGGCAACGGCCGGATGTGCGTGACGCTGCCCGAGACGCTGATCACCGTGATGGGCATCGAGAAGGTGCTGCCCACATGGGCGGACCTGGAGGTGTTCCTGCAGTTGCTGCCCCGCTCGTCCACGGCGGAGCGGATGAACCCGTACACGTCGATCTGGTCGGGCGTGACACCGGGCGACGGGCCCAGGAACTTCCACCTGGTGCTGCTGGACAACGGTCGCACGGCGACCCTGGCCGACGAGGTGGGCAGCCAGGCGCTGCGGTGCATCCGGTGTTCGGCGTGCCTGAACGTGTGCCCGGTGTACGAGCGGACCGGCGGGCAGGCGTACGGCTCGGTGTACCCGGGTCCGATCGGCGCGATCCTGGCCCCGCAACTGTCCGGCGACCCGCACGACGCGCAGGTGGCGTCGCTGCCGTACGCGTCGTCACTGTGCGGCGCCTGCTACGAGGTGTGCCCGGTCCGGATCAACATCCCCCAGGTGCTCACCCACCTGCGGGCCGAGGTCACCCGCGCCAAGGGCAGGTACACGGCGGAGGCGGTCGGCATGTCCGCGCTGGCCTGGATCCTGCGCGACCCGTTCCGCTACGAGATGGCCCAGAAGGCCGGCCAGTTGGCGCGGCTGCTGGGCCACGACGGCAAGATCAGCCGCCTGCCCGGCCCCGGCAAGAAGTGGACCGCCGGCCGGGACGCCCCGATGCCGCCGACCGAATCGTTCCGAGCCTGGTGGAAGCGGACCCATGCCTGACGCCAAAGCAGCCATCCTGGCCCGAATCACCCGCGCCGGCCACCGGGCAGCGGCACCGATCCCCCGCGACTACCTGCGCACCCGCGACCTGGGTGACCTGGTCGAACTGGCCGCCGAACGCATCGCCGACTACCAGGCCACCGTGCACCGCACCCCCGAGGCGGACCTGCCGGCCGCGATCGCCACCGTGCTGGCCACCCGCTCCTCCGGCACGATGACCGCGCCACCCGGCATACCGGCCACGTGGCGCACCGACTCGGTCGACTGGCTGCTGGACCGGGCCGACCACCCGCTGTCGCTGGCCGAGCTGGACCAGGTGGGCGGCGTGCTGACCGGCTGCGCGCTGGTCATCGCCGAGACCGGCACGATCGTGCTCAACGCCGGCCCGGACCAGGGCCGCCGGGCGCTGACCCTGGTCCCCGACTACCACCTGTGCGTGGTGCGGGCCGACCAGATCGTCGGCATCGTGCCGGAAGCCGTGGCCCGGTTGGACTCCGGCCGCCCGATCACGTTCATCAGCGGCCCGTCGGCCACCAGCGACATCGAGTTCGACCGGGTCGAAGGCGTGCACGGGCCAAGGACCCTGGACGTGATCATCGCCGGCTAGGGGCCGATCGTGACGGAGCTCGGCGAGAAGCCGAACGTGCCGGTGAACGTCATGACGTCACTGCTGCTGATCAGGCCGAAGCATCCGGAGGAGACGCCGACGGGGTGCAGCGTTCCGCTACCGGTGAACTTCAGTTGGTTGCCGGTCACATTGGTCCACGTGAAGTCCGCTTGCCCGGCCACGCCGAAGCTGCAGGTCAACATGGAGACGCGGAACAGTAGCCCGGATGCGCTTGCTCCTTGAACGAACCCGCTGGCCTGCGGCGGGGTCGCGCTGGTTGCGGTGATCACGATGTCCCACGGCAGGACCGGAGTCACCGCCGTGCCACTCGTCGAGCAGTTGGCACTGACGATGGAATGTGGGGCCCCACCGACCTGGGTCGTGGTGAAGGGCAGTGCGGCGCTGGTGACATTGGCCAGACTGCCGTTCACGCCCAGGCTGACGCACGAGAAGGACAGCCCGGTGGTCACGTCTTGCAGGACAGCGTTGGTGCTCGACGTGGAGAAAGCCGCGCCTGCTCCGCTGATCGTGACGGTCCCGTTGGCGGATGCCTGGCCGGCGACCAGTGCGACGGCCGCCGCGACGGCGCCGCCGACCAACAACGTGCGGATGACGTGTCTGCGCATGGATTATCCGATCATGATGGTGGGGGGCGTGACCGTGTAGGTGCCGGTCCAAGCCAGAGTGTCGGTGGAGCTGACCAGGCCGAAGCAGCCCGCGCTGATGCCGGTCGGGTGCAGTGGGCGACTGCCGACGAGCTTCAGTTGACCAATGGTCCCGTTGGTCCACGTGAATTCCACGGTGCCGGCCACGTTGAAGGAGCACGTCAGCACGGCCACGCTGAAGAGAGCACCGGCGGTGCCCGCCGTTCGCAGCACGTCGGGACCGGGGCTGTCGAACACGAAGTCGTCCGGCAGGTCAGCGGCTCCGGCGCTCAGCGTGGCGGTGCCGAACGAATCAGTGCATCCGGTGAAAGTCAGGCTCGTGATGGAATGCGGGGACCCGTCAGCCTTGGTCGTGGTGTAGGGCAGCGGGGCATTCGTGACATTGGCCAAGCTGCCGCCAATGGTCGATCGGGTGCACGCGAAGGTCGACCCGGAGGACACATCGCCGATGGTGGTGTTGCTGCTCGTCGCGGTGAAGGTGGTGTTCGCTCCGGTGATCGTGATGCCGGTTGCGAATGCCTGGCTGGTGCCGAGTGCCACGGCCGCCACGGTGGCGCCACCGACCAACAATGCGCGGAAAAGGTGGCTACGCATGGCGAGAAGTCTGGCATGGGCGGCCGGAACCCGAAATGGTTGTGGCGTTTTTTGTCACCAACGCCAATTTCCGGGTTCCATTTTTGTCACTATCGGCAGAACTACTCCGTCAACGTTGCCGCGTGGTCCGGGACGAACGTCTGCAGTTCCTTCGGCGGGCGCTGGTAGCCCGTGCTCGCCGGGCGGTCCGGCAGGTCGATCTTCGGTTCCGGCACCCTGTGGTAGGGCACCGTGGACAGCAAGTGGGCGATCATGTTGATACGGGCGCTGCGCTTGTCGTCGCTCTCCACGACGAACCAGCGGGCGCCGGGATTGTCGGTGTGCACCATCATCTCGTCCTTGGCGCGCGAGTAGTCCTCCCACCGCGCCAGCGACTCCAGGTCCATCGGCGAGAGCTTCCACCGCTTCAGCGGGTCGTCCATGCGGCCCTGGAACCGGCGCAACTGCTCGTCGTCGCTCACCGAGAACCAGTACTTGCGCAACAGGATGCCGTCGTCGATGAGCATCCGCTCGAACACCGGGCACTGGGCCAGGAACAGCCGGTACTCGTCCGGCGTGCAGAAGTCCATGACCCGCTCGACCCCGGCCCGGTTGTACCAGCTCCGGTCGAACAGGACGATCTCACCGCCGGCCGGCAGGTGCTCCACGTAGCGCTGGAAGTACCACTGGGTGCGCTGCCGCTCGGTCGGCGCGGGCAGTGCGGCGATCCGCGCGGTCCGGGGATTGAGGTGCTGGGCCACCCGCTGGATGGTGCCGCCCTTGCCGGCGGCGTCCCGCCCCTCGAACACCACCACCAGCCGGGCCTGCTCGGCCCGCACCCACTGCTGCATCTTGACCAGCTCGGTCTGCAGGCGCAGCAGCTCGCGCTCGTAGGCCCGCTTCGGCACTCGGCCCTTCTTGCCCATGCAGGCACAGTACGTCGGCGGTGCTCAGGCCGCCCGGCGTCGCCGCGAGCCCTTGGGTACCGAGGGCACCGGACGCGGCCTCGGCCGGGGTGGTGGCGGCGGCTCGACCTCCGGCGGCGGGGCGGGCCGGGGTCCGGTGGCCGAGTTCAGCACGCCCAAGTTGGGCAGCACCACCGGGCCGTCGACGGTGTCCAGCCGGGTGAACATGAGGGTGATGGCAGTGACCTTGCCGTCGTACTGGCCACCCAGGGCACCCGACCGCAGCGTGATGTACTCCCCCACCACGAACGGCCGGGAGAACAGGAGCACCAGCCCGGCGAAGGCGTTGCCCAGCGACTGCTGCGCCGCGATGCCGACGACGACCCCCGTGATGGCGCCGGACAGCAGCAGCCGGTCCAGCGGCACGCCGAGCAGCGCCACCACCTCGACGACCACCACGATGTAGCCACCGAGGGTGATCACCCAACGCAACACGTTCGCGGCGGCCGGGCCGCCGTTGCGGCCGACCAGCCGGGCGACCTCGTTGGCCGCGCTACGCACCGCGATCAGACCGAACAGCAGGCAGGCGGCGATGGCCGCGTACACGCCGATCCGCTGGCCGCCGGGCGCGTGGAGGCCGCCGAGTTCGTAGTACACGCCGGGCGCGGCCAGGGCGATGATGCCGCAGCCGATGGCCCGGCGGAAGTCAGGCCGGCGCACGGTGTTCCTGGCCTCGGCCAGGGCCGCGCGCGCGTCGAGGTGATTGTGATTGCTCACGGCGCCCAACGTACCGTCGGTTTCACCGCTGAGTCCACAGTAGACGAATGAACCGCCGTGCCGTCGGCTGCTACCGTGCGGAGGACCCCAGCCAGCAAGGGAGCATGCCAGCGATGACGGCCGTCACCAGCACCGATCCGCGCACCGGCACCGTCGTGGCCACTGTGGCCGACGAGACCATCCCGACCCAGGTCGACGAACTGTGCCGGGCCGCCGCCGACGCGGCACCCGCCCTGGAGGCGCTCGGCCGAGGTGGCCGGGCCGCACTGCTGCGGAACCTGGCCGACGGCCAGGAGGCCGAGCGGGAAACCCTCGTCGAGCTGGCCGACCGGGAGACCGGCCTCGGCCCCACCCGGCTGAACGGGGAGCTGACCAGGACCTGCTACCAGTTCCGGCTGTTCGCCGAGGCGCTGGACGAGGGCAGCTACGTCGAGGCGATCATCGACCACCCGGGCGACACGCCGATGGGTCCCCGGCCGGACCTGCGGCGGATGCTGGTGCCGATCGGGCCGGTCGCGGTGTTCGGCGCGTCCAACTTCCCGCTGGCGTTCTCCGTGCCCGGCGGTGACACGGCGGCCGCGCTGGCGGCCGGCTGCCCGGTGGTGGTGAAGGCCCATCCGTCGCACCCGGCGACCGCGCAGCGCTGCTTCGAGATCATGCGGGACGTCGCGCCGGCCGGCGTGCTCGGCCTGGTGCACGGCCAGGACGCGGGCGCGGCGCTGGTGACGCATCCGGCGATCCGGGCGGTCGGGTTCACCGGTTCGCTGGCCGGCGGCCGGACACTGGCCGATCTGGCCGCCGCCCGGCCGGAGCCGATCCCGTTCTACGGCGAGCTGAGCAGCATCAATCCGGTGGTGATCACGCCGGCAGCGGCGGCCGAGCGGGCCGAGGCGATCGGTGCCGGGCTGGCCGGGTCGGCGACGCTGGGCGCCGGCCAGTTCTGCACCAAGCCGGGTCTGACGTTCGTCCCGGCGGGCGAGGCCGGTGACCGGCTGCGCGACGCCACGGCCGCCGCGTTCACCGAGTTGGGCGGGCTGGTCGCGCTCAACGGCGGCATCGCCCGTGGCTACGCGGCCGGTACGGCCCGCATCGGCGACCACCCCGGCATGGCGGCGCTGGCCACCGGCGCCGCACCGGACGGCGACGGCTTCCGGATGCGGCCGGCGCTGTTCGGCACCGACACGGCCCACCTGGACGAGGCGCTCACCGAGGAGTGCTTCGGCCCTGTCACCATCCTGGTGTCCTATGTAGACGAAGAGGACCTGTTGGCGGCACTGCGTAAGCTGCCTGGTTCGCTCAGCGCCGCGGTGCACCTGACCGACGAGGACGTGACGGCGGTGGTGGACGTGCTGCGGCCGAAGGCGGGCCGGCTGCTGTTCAACGGGTTCCCCACCGGCGTCGCCGTGGCGTGGGCGCAGCATCACGGCGGACCGTGGCCGGCGACGAACACGCTGCACACGTCGGTGGGGGTCACGTCGATCCGGCGGTTCCTGCGGCCGGTGGCCTGGCAGGACGCGCCGCAGCGGCTGCTGCCGGCGGAGCTGCGCGACGAACCGGGCGGCGCCGTCGTGCCGAGGCGGGTGGACGGCGTTCTTCGTTAGGCTTCGCCTGTGGAGGAACGCATTCTCGGCCGGACCGGCCGACTGGTGTCCGTGGTCGGCCTGGGCACGTGGCAGCTCGGCGCCGACTGGGGTGACGTGGACGAGGACGACGCGCTGGCCGTGCTGGCGGCGGCCGTCGAGTCCGGCGTCACGTTCCTGGACACCGCGGACGTGTACGGCGACGGGCGCAGCGAGCGGCTGATCGGCCGGTTCCTGGCCGAGCACGACCACGAGCGGCTGCTCGTGGCGACCAAGATGGGCAGGCGGGTCGCGCAGGAACCGGCGAACTACACGCTGGCCAACTTCCGCGCCTGGACCGACCGGTCCCGCACCAATCTCGGCGTGGACACCCTGGATCTGGTCCAGTTGCACTGCCCGCCGACGCCGGTCTACTCGTCCGACGAGGTGTTCGACGCGCTGGACACGCTGGTCGACGACGGCCGCATCGCCCGGTACGGGGTGAGCGTGGAGACGTCCGCCGAGGCACTGACGGCGATCGCGCGGCCGGGTGTGGCGAGCGTGCAGATCATCCTGAACGCGTTCCGCCGCAAGCCGTTGGAACGCGTGCTGCCGGCTGCCGCCGAAGCGGGTGTGGGGATCATCGCTCGGGTGCCGCTGGCGTCCGGGCTGCTGTCTGGGCGGTACACGATGGACACCGTGTTCGCCGCGGACGACCACCGCAGCTACAACCGGCACGGCGAGGCGTTCGACGTGGGCGAGACGTTCTCCGGCGTGGACTACCAGACCGGCGTCGAGGCGGCGGCCGAGTTCGCCGGCATCGTGCCCGAGGGCATGGCACCGGCGCAGGCCGCGCTGCGCTGGGTGATCCAGCAGCCCGGCGTGACCACGGTGATCCCCGGCGCCCGCAACGTGGCGCAGGCGAAGGCGAACTCGGCCACCGCCGACGTACCGCCACTGTCGGACCGGACGCTGGCCGCGATCGCCGATCTCTACGACCGCCGCATCCGCGCCGGTGTGCACGACCGATGGTGACCGGGTCGACGTTCGCGTACACCCCGCGCCAGCGGTGGGTGAGCCTGGGTTCGGCCCTGCTGGTCGCGGTGTTGACGACGGGACTGACGGCCGGCACGCCGATCTACGTCGTCCTCGCACCGCTGCTGCTGCCCGCCTACATCGTCGTCGCCTCGTATGTCGGCTCCACGCGGATCGACGAGCACGGCCTGCGGACCCGGAGCGTCTGGCGGCGGCGGACTCATGCCTGGGCGGACATGGCCGACATCAACACGACCAGGTTCAACGGCATCGGCGTCGCGCGCAGCGAGACGATGACCCGGGTCGGCGTCACGCTGTCCGACTGGCGCCGCTTCAAGCTCCCCGCTCCCGACAGCGCGCGGAGACTGGCCGACGATCCCGACTTCGACCGCAAGCTGGCGGCGATCCGCGGAGCGTGGCACGTGGGCCTCGCCGCGGCGGCACCGGTCCACCGCGGGCGTTCGCACCACGCCGCACGACGAGCACGGCGATCCCGCTGACGATGCCGGCGCGGTGGTGATCAGACCCCGTCCCGGTGCAGGACGGCCAGGCACCCCGTCGCGACGGGGCCGTCGGCTCCGTCCGGATGCCATGAGCCCATCACCAGGCCGACGGCATCGGGATCGTAGGGCGGGTGGCCCTCGGGCACCCGGCGCAGCAGTTCGATCGTCGTCGCGTCCGCCATCAGCTCCGCCGACCTGATCCGGATGCCCCGGGCCTCGGCCGGACCGACGCCCGACCTGCCGCTGGGCAACGACGTCCCGTTAGTGGCGACCAGGCGGGACACCTCGGCTACCCAGACGGGATCGACCACGGCGTCATAGATCCACCGGGTGCCCAGCACGCTGTGCCGGGCCGTCGACACGAGTGCCTCCGGCGGCCCGTCGAGCGGGGCGTCTCGATAGGTCAACGGCACCTGGTAGACCACCGAGTCGTCCCGGAGCAGGTGCGTCTCGACGCCGACCGCACCCGCCGGGTCCTCGAACCGGAAGTAGCCCACCGGTGTCAGCTCGGGCACACCCGAACCTGCGTACCACGGCTGCCGGGCGACCCAACCCGGCAGGAACTCGCGGAAGTGCGGAGTGAGCGTGGCACCCCGATGGATCGTCGGCATGCCGGGCACTCTAGAGCGCGATCGGCCCTCCGCCACCATTTTCGCCGCGCCGCACCAACAATGCGCCGAACGCCGCGACCACCGAGACGATCCCGGCGATCACCAGTGACGTGGCGAAACCACTGAGGAACGCCAGATGGCTACCGGTCGTGACGGCCCGGGCGACCGACGCGGGCGCTCCCGGTGGGACCGGGGCGACCCCCTGGGCGACGTACTCCTTGGCACCGTCCAGCTGGCGGGCGATCGTCGGCGGCAGGCCGGCTCCGGTGAGTTTGGCGAACAGCACGTCGCCGACCCTGGTGGCCATCACGGTGCCGAACACGGTGGTGCCCAGGACGCCGCCGAGCTGCATGCCGGTCTGCTGCAGACCGCCGGCCACCCCGCCCAGCTCGACCGGCGCGTTGCCCACCACGGCCTCCGTGCCGGACACGATGACGAAGCCGAAACCGAAGCCCAGCAACACGAACCACGGCCACAGGTGCGAGTACGGCGAGTCGACGCCCAGCCGGGACAGGCCGAACATGGCGACCGCGTTGAGCAGCATGCCGGCGGCCAGGACCGGCCGGGGACCCGACCGCGAAGTCAGGAAACCGGCCAGCGGCGAGGACACGATGAACACCGACGTCAGCGGCAGCAGCTCCACACCGGCCCGGACCGGCGACATGCCGTGCACCTGCTGCAGGTACAGGGTCAGGAAGAACAGGGCGCCGAACAGCGCGAAGAACGCCAGCGTGACCAGCACGGTCGCGGCGGACAGCGACACCGAGCGGAACAGCCGCAGCGGCAGCAACGGCTGCGCGGCCACCCGTTCCCGCAGCACGAACAGCACGCCCAGCACCACGGCCGCGACGAAGAAGCCCAGCGGCAGCGCGTCACCGAAGCCCAGCTCCGCCGCCTTGATCAGGCCCCACACCAAGGAGAACAGCGCACCGGCCAGCAGCACGACGCCCGGGAAGTCGAAGGTGCCGCCGGCGTCCGGGTCGCGGGACTCGCGGATCACCAGGGCGCCGATGAGCAGCGTGATCGCGCCCACCGGGATGTTGATGAAGAACACCGACTGCCAGCCGACGTGCTCGACCAGCAGGCCGCCGACGATCGGGCCGCTGGCGATGGACAGCGCGGAGCTGCCGCCCCAGATGCCGATGGCGATGTTCAGCTTGTCGGCCGGGAACGCCTTGCGCAGGATCGCCAGGCTGGCCGGCTGGAGCATGGCGCCCGCGAAGCCCTGCACGACCCGCCACAGGATCACCAGCCCGATGTTGCCGGACAGGCCGACCAGCGCCGAGGCCACCGCGAACAGCAGCACGCCGGCCAGGAACAGCCGCTTGCGGCCGAACCGGTCGGCCAGCCGGCCGGCGATGATCAGCGACACGGCCAGCGCCAGCAGGTAGCCGTTGGTTACCCACTGCAGGCCGGCCAGGGTCGGGTGCAGGTCGGTGGCGATGGCCGGGTTGGCGATGGACACGACCGTGCCGTCCAGGCCGACCATCGTGACGCCGAGCGCCACGGCGACCAGGGTCAGCCAGGGGTTGCCCCGGGCACGCCGGGTTGCGACGTCCTCGACCGGTTCCAGCAGGCCACTGGGAGGCTCGGGCATGACCCAAAACTGTCATCAGCTGACAAGAGACGTCAACCTGCTAACTGCACTCTGTGACTCTTGTCATGAAGTGACGAAATCGGGAACCTGGCTGTAACATCCGGGGAATGACGGAGGCCGGACTGCGCGAACGCAAGAAGCTGCGCACCCGTGGCGCGCTCATCGACGCCGCCTTCACCCTGTTCGGCCGCAAAGGGTTCGACGCCACCACGATCGACGAGATCGCCGAGGCCGTCGACGTGTCGTCGCGCACGTTCTTCCGCTACTTCACCTCGAAGGAAGAAGTCGCGCTGTCACTGCTGGACGAGCAGATCGACGTCCTGGTCGACGTGCTCGCCGCCCGGCCCGCCGACGAGCCGGTGCTGACCGCGCTGCACCACGCCTTCGTCGAGGTGGTGCGGCGCTGTGAGAGCGGCTCGGGCGGATTCGACGCCGACCGCTACGAGACCATGCAACGGCTGGTCGCCACCAACCCGGCCCTGGCCGCGCACGGCATCGAGCTGGGCGCGGTTCGGATCGTCGAACTCGCCCGGCTGATCGGCATCCGGATGGGCGTCGACCACACCGTCGACCCGCGCCCGCACCTGGTGGCCTCGGTCGGCGTGTGCGCGGTACAGACCGCCGTCAACGCCTGGCGCGAGGCCGACCCCGGCGCCCGCTACTCCGACCTCGTCGACACCGCGTTCCGGCTGCTCACCGACGGGATCAACTACCCATCGGTGCCACGAACCTGACCCCGGTGCTGGCCGACTCCGGCCCCAGGAACCGCAGCAGCGCCTCGGCCTCGTCGGTCAACTCGGACACCGCGTCGTCGGGCAGCGGCGCGAACGGCGTCACCCGCAGCGCCACACCCGACCGCCGCCGCTCCAGATCCCAGATACCGCAGGCAAAACCGTCGTACCAGACGCTGGCCCGCACCCGCAGGTTCTTCGTCACCACGTGACCGCGGTGCTCGTCGGCGATCACCCTGGTCCGGTCCGCGTGGGACAGCACCAGATTGTCGAACTCCGGCAGGAACCGGGGTGGCGCCGGCACGTCACCGTCCGGCCGGGGTGCGTCGGGCAGGTCGAACAGTTCCCTGCCCTGCTCGTCCCGCAGCGTCACCAGTTCCGGACGCAGCTCCGCCAGGACCTGCTTGACGCCCTTGAGTCCGGACCACGTCTGCACGTCCGCCGCGGTGGCCGGGCCGAACGCGGCCAGGTAGCGGCGCACCAGCTCGTCCGGCGACTCGTCGTCGGACACCGGTTCGGCCAGCCAGTCCTCGGCCGGCGTGAAGCAGGCGGTCGACGGGAACGCCCACCGGTCGTCGGTGGGCACCATGACCAGCGGCAGCATCATCCGGGCCGAGTAGCCCAGGGCGCGCTCGTTCAGGTCGGGGAAGCGGGCCTGCAACAGGTCACGCAATTCGGAGAAATCCCTCGGCCGCTCGGCGAACAGCTCCGCCGCGGCCGGCAGCACCTGGTCCAGGTCCAGGCCCTTGGCCCGGGAGCCGAGCACCCGCAGGCCGTCGGTCAGCACCGGCTGGACGGCGCCACGTAACGTCACATAGTCGCGAGCGGACAGTAAGTGCAGCGTGCCGCGCAGGAACGTGGCGCGAACCAGGGTTCTCTTGTGCAGTAAGGAATGCAGATCCTCGGCGCGGAAGCCGGCCACTCTGGTCCACAGCCCGACGAACGGTGGTCTGGCTTCCTGCGCCTGAATGCCGCACAGCCGCTCCACCGCTGAGGCAACCGGGATGTCCGCGCGCTCCAACAGCAACTGCCGGGCCAGTGTGGCCCGGTTCAGTTCCCGGAGAGTCAGTGTCGTACCACCCGTCACCGCTTGATCCTAGATCACCGTCCAAGTCAGCCTGCCTGCCCGGCGAACTGGGTCTGGTAGAGCTCGGCATACAACCCGTCGCGCGCCAGCAGTTCGTCGTGCGTGCCGCGCTCGACGATCCGGCCGCCGTCCACCACCAGGATGAGATCGGCTGCCCGCACCGTGGACAGGCGGTGCGCGATCACCAACGACGTGCGGTCCCGCAGTGCTACCGAGAGTGCTTCCTGCACGGCCACCTCGGACTCCGAGTCCAGATGCGCGGTCGCCTCGTCCAGCACCACCACCCTGGGCGCCTTGAGCATCAGCCGGGCGATCGCCAGCCGCTGCTTCTCGCCGCCGGACAGCCGGTAGCCACGGTCGCCGACCACGGTGTCCAGGCCCTGCGGCAGCGACTCCACCAGCGAGCTGATCTGCGCGCCGTGCAACGCGGCGACCAGATCGGCGTCGGTGGCGTCCGGCTTGGCGTAGCTCAGGTTGGCGCGGATGGTGTCGTGGAACAGGTGCGCGTCCTGGGTGACCACGCCGACCGTGTCGGACAGCGACGCGAACGTGGCGTCCCGCACGTCCCGCCCGTTGATCCGGACCGCGCCCGCCCGCACGTCGTACAGGCGGGACACCAGGTAGCTGATCGTCGTCTTCCCCGCGCCGGACGGCCCGACCAACGCCACCAGCTGGCCGGGCGCCGCGGTGAAGCCGACGTCGTGCAGCACCGGCCGGGACGCCACCTGCTCCAGCACGGCCACCGACTCCAGCGACGCGAGCGACACCTCGTCCGCGGTCGGGTAGGTGAAGTCGACGTGCTCGAACTCGATGCTCGCCGGACCGCCCGGAATCGGCGCCGCGTCCGGTTTCTCCGCGATCATCGGCGGCAGGTCGAGCACCTCGAAGACGCGGTCGAAGGAGACCAGCGCGGTCATCACGTCCAACTGCACGTTGGACAGCCCGATCAGCGGCCCGTACAGGCGGTTGAGATACGCGGTGAGCGCGACGATCGTGCCGACGTTGAGCACACCGTCGATGGCCAGCACACCACCCCAGCCGTAGACCAGCGCGGTGGCCAGTGACGCGGTGAGCAACAACGCGGTGAAGAACAGCCGCGCGTAGAGGGCCTGCGTGACGCCGATGTCGCGCACCCGGGCGGCCCGCTCGCGGAACTCGCCCGCCTCCTCACCTGGCCGGCCGAACAGCTTGACCAGCAGGGCGCCCGCCACGTTGAACCGCTCGCTCATCGTGGTGTTCATCGCGGCGTTCAGGTTGTAGGACTCGCGGGTGATCTTCGCCAGCCTGCTGCCCATCCGGCGGGCCGGGATGACGAACACCGGCAGGATCACCAGCGCCACCAGGGTGATCTGCCAGGACAGCAGCAGCATCGCGACCAGCGTCAGCACCAGTGTGATCAGGTTCGACACCACCGAGGACAGCGTGTCGGTGAACGCCTGCTGGGCACCCAGCACGTCGTTGTTCAGTCGGCTGATCAGCGCACCGGTCTGGGTGCGGGTGAAGAACGCCAGCGGCATCCGCTGGATGTGCGTGAACACACCGGTACGCAGGTCGAAGATCAGGCTCTCGCCCACCTTCGCGGAGATCCACCGCTGCAGGACGGACAGCCCGGCGTCGAACACGGACAGCCCGGCCAGCACCAGCGCCAGCTCGATCACCAGCCGCGCGTTCTTGCCGAGGATGCCCTCGTTGATGATGTCCCGGTAGATCAGCGGGTTCACCACGCTGATCACCGCGTCCACGATGACGACCGCGAGGAACCCGGTCAGGATCGCCCGGTACGGCAGGACGAACCGCAGCATCCGCCGCCAGGTGCCCTTGCGGACGCCGGTCTTGAGCACCGACCTGTCCCGCTGCAGCGACCAGACGGCCCCCATGCTCGGCCGCATACGCGCTCCCCACCCATGAGTCAGGGCCCGGTCGGCGACCGGGCCCTGACAAGCGTAGGCGGGCGCTAGATGAGGCCGAGTCCGGCGACCGCGTCGCGCTCCTCGGTCAGCTCGCGCACCGAGGCGTCGATCCGCTCCCGGGAGAAGCCGTCGATGTCCAGGCCGGGCACGATCTGGTAGCGGCCGTCCCTGGCCACCACCGGGAACGACGAGATCAGGCCCTCCGGCACGCCGTAGGAGCCGTCCGACACCACGGCCGCCGACGACCAGTCGCCGTCTGCCGTGCCGTGCACCCAGGTGTGCACATGGTCGACGGCGGCGCTGGCCGCGGAGGCGGCCGACGACGCGCCGCGCGCCTCGATGATCGCGGCGCCACGCTTGGCCACGGTCGGGATGAACGTCTCGCGCAGCCAGGCGTCGTCGCCGACGGCCTCGACCGCGTTCTTGCCGTTGACCTCGGCGTGGAAGATGTCCGGGTACTGGGTCGCCGAGTGGTTGCCCCAGATGGCCAGCTTCTTGATCTCGGTGACCGGGACGCCGAGCTTGCCGGAGAGCTGGGCCAGCGCCCGGTTGTGGTCCAGCCGGGTCATCGCGGTGAAGCGGTCGGCCGGCACGTCGGGCGCGTGGGTGCGGGCGATGAGCGCGTTGGTGTTGGCCGGGTTGCCGACCACCAGCACCCGCACGTCAGCCGCCGCGACCGCGTTGATCGCCTCGCCCTGCGGCTTGAAGATGCCGCCGTTGGCCTCCAGCAGGTCGCCGCGCTCCATGCCCTTGGTCCTGGGCCGGGCACCGACCAGCAGGATGATGTTGGCGCCGTCGAAGGCCACCCTCGGGTCGTCGGTGATGTCGGTGCCGCGCAACAGCGGGAACGCGCAGTCGTCCAGTTCCATCGCCGTGCCCTCGGCGGCCTTGACCGCCTGCGGGATCTCCAGCAGCCGCAGCCGGATCTCGGTGTCCGGGCCGAGCATCTGGCCCGACGCGATACGGAACAGCAGCGCGTAGCCGATCTGACCGGCCGCACCGGTGACGGCGACGTTGACGGGCACCTGTGCCACGACCTTCCCTGAATGTTTCGACTTGCCGACGCCCCGATGCTAGCCACGCGACCAGCCACCGACCGCGCCGGGTGGGCGGCGTCACGCGAGCCGATGATCACCCCGGAATCAGTGCGGCCAGGCCGGTGACCTGCCCAGCATCGCCAGCACCCGGTCCAGCGTCGCGGCGCCCGCGGGTTCGGGCAGCACCGGGTCGAAGGCCGTCCCCGGACCCCGGCTGGCCGCGTCGGCGGGCACCTGCCCGGCCACGGTGAGTGCCGCTGCGAGGACCTCGTCGTCGAACTCGACCGGCACGCCGATCGCGGCCGCGACGTCCCACGAGTGCACCACGTAGTCGATGAAGTGGAAGCCCATCGCCATCGCGCCGGGCACGGTGACGCCGCCGCGGATCTCGGGCAGGTACGCCCGCCCGGCCGGCGCGGCGAACGACTCGATCACCTGGTCGGTGGCCCGTTCGTAGGCGGCGACGAAGTCGTCGGCCAGTGGTTCCGGCCGCCAGTCGACCAGTTCGGTGCGCTCGCCGGCGACGGCCCTGGCGAAGCCGATGTGCTGCACGGTCAGATGCGCCAGCAGCGCCCGCAGGTCCCATTCGGCGCACGGTGTGGGCAGGTCGAGTCGGTCCGGCGTGACCTGACGCACCAGCGCCACGCTGGTGCGCACGGCCCGCCGGTCCAGATCCTGGATGTCCATGTGCCCATCCAAGCCGGTCCGGCCGACAGAGAGAGCTCACCGGCCCCGAACCGTGTCGGGACCGGTGAGCCTGCCGTGTCTGCCGTGTTCGGGCCGGTGTCGCGGTGGGTCAGCCGGCCGATGTGGCCGGTTCGCCCGTGATGTCGCCTTCCCGCGCGGCCGTCACGAACGCCGTCACCGCCGCGACGGGGAACGCCAGCGCCGGTGCCGCCACCGCCTTGGAGTCACGTACCGCCGCACGGCCGGCACGTACCGCCATCTCCACGCACTGGGATCCGTTGTCGCCGCCGCTGTGACTACTCCTGCGCCACACCGCATCCGACAGGTCGTCCGCCCGCATGTCGTCCACTTTCTCTCCGCCGACAGGTTCAGCTCACAGCGCACCGGCCAGGTCGTCGATCGCCAGCAGAGTCTCCTCCTTGCCCAGCGCCCGCTCGCACAAGCCGGTGTAGCCGGCAGTGTATTGCGCAACCTCCGCCGGATCCTCTACATAGATGCAGCTGTTCAGATTCTCCTGGTACGCGACATCCAACCACTCAGGACGATCAAAGCTCAGGATCACGAACGGGCGGCCCATCGCGGGGTAGGCACCGACGGCGAACGGGATCATGCGTATCGAGACGTTCGGCAGGTGCGCGATGCGGCCGAGGTGTTTCAACTGGTCGCGCATCACGTCCCGGCCGCCGACGAGTTGGCGCAGCGCCACCTCGTTGACCACGGCGTCGAACTCGATGGGGTGATCGGCGAACAGCCTGGCCTGACGGCGCTTGCGCAGTTCCACCCGGTGCTGGATCTGCGACTGGTCAGCCGAAGGAGTGAAGGCCCGCGCCACCGCCCTGGCGTAGTCCTCGGTCTGCAACAGGCCGGGCACGAGATCGATTTCGAAGTTCACCAGGGACACGGCTTCGGACTCGAAGTCGACGTAGCGATCGAAACGTTTGGCCGTCACGGCGTCGCCGTAAGAAAGCCACCAACCACGTTCGCTCGCATGGTGTACCTCGTCCACCAATTCGTCGCGTTCCGTCTCCGAGACGCCATAGACGACCGCCATGCTGATCACATCCGCGGGCGTGATGGTCTGGCTGGCGTTCTCCAGTTTGCTGATCTTCGACCTGGCCCAGTTGAGACGCTCGGCCACGACGTCCCCGGTCAGGCCGGCTCTCCCCCGCCATTCCCCCAGGACTCGCCCGACGTAGCGCATGCGCATTGTCGAGTAGAAGCGGTCGGTCATTGCCACCATCCAGGAATGTGCGTTCGATCACGGCAAGTCTCGAATATTTCGTGGTCGCGACTGTCCAGTGAGAGCAGAGCGCCGAACCATTCCGTCAGTGCTCCGGGCCGCAACGAGACATCACCACGCGAATCGAATCGGAAGAGAGAGCCAGTGGCCATTCTGGACAGTCGGCGGCGCCGCGCACGCGGTCGTGCCGATCACCTGGCCGAGCGGAGTATATGCACCACCATGACGCAACGGTGACAAGACCGACCCACAGTGTGCCGTGGCACCAAGCAGGCAGCGTTCCGGGCGCACGGAGAGCGAGTTTCGGACGGCACAGTCAGCCGGCAGCCTCCTGCGCCACCGACGGGATGCTTCTGGCGAGCAGATGGCCCAGCCCGGCCCGGGTGGCCACGACGGTGAGCCGGTCCTGTGCCCGCAACCGGTACTCCGGCTCGGGATGCCAGTTCAACCGTCCGACACCGTGGTGGCCCAGCGCGATCACCCGCGCCTGCAGCGGCTCGTTCGCCTCGGACACCGGTTGGCCGTCCAACGGTGACCCGGCCACCACCGGCACCTCGGCGATCATCAACGCCGACCGGCCGATCGACATGGTGCCGATCACCTGCCGCTCCACCATCGCGGCCGCGAACGACCCGGCGGCCAGCCGGGACACGCTGCGCGAGATGGCGAACCCGAGGCCGCGCTCCACCCGCTCGGCCAGGTCGTCGTCGAACAGCCGCAGCACCACCCGCAGGTCCTCGCGGCCGGCCCTGCCCAGCAGTGCGGCCTCGAGATTGGCCACGTCACTGCTGGTCAGCAGCAGCAGCGCCCGGGCGTTGGCCACCGACACCGACCGCAGCGTGTCCTCCCGGGTGGCGTCGCCGAACACCACCGGCACGCCCAGCCTGCGGGCCTGCGGCACGCCCCGCGCGTCCTCGTCGGCGTCCACGCAGATCACCGGGACACCGAGGTCGTGCAGTTGCGCCACCACCCGGGTGCCGACGTTGCCCAGGCCGACCACCACGACGTGGTCGCCGAACATCGCCGGGTCCGGCCCGGGATCGGTCAGCCGCGCCCGGACCAGGCCGTCGACCACGACGGCGGTGGCCACCGGGATCAGCGCCAGCCCGGAGAGCGTGACGATCAACTGCAACACCCGGCCGGCCGCCGGCAACCCCCGGTCGGGCACCGCGTCGCCTGCCGCGTCCAGCAGCGTCTGGTACAGCGCGCCGCCCCAACCGGCGTGGCCGACCGTGGCCATCAGTACGAAGCCGAGCAGGATCAAACTCACCAGGGCCACCACCAGCCGGACCAGGACACTGCTCAGCAGCACCCGCACCCGGCGCCAGCCGGTGGACCAGCGGCCCCGCCGGTGGCCGGACGGCGAGTCGGCAGGCTGGCTGTCGGCCAGGGCGAGCACCAGGTCGGCGTCGTCCGGGTCGCCGGGCAGCAGGCGCGTGGTGCCGCCGGACGTGTCGGCCAGCCCGCACACCACCCGGCCGGCCGGCACCGCGACGCGGTGCGCCATGTACAGGGTCTGGCCGGGCAGGCGGACGTGGCTGGGCGCCAGTTCGCCCAGCGCGGCGGCGACGAACGACGGTGCCGCCATCGCCGAGTCGGACAGCACCGCACAGTCGGCGAACAGCGTTCGGATGCGGAAACCCAGGCTGGTGTTGAACATCCGGATCACCAGGCGGATGTCCGGGTTGAGATCACCGGCCCGCAGCGCGGCGTGGATGTTGCCGACGTCGTCCTGGTCGACCAGGGCCAGCGCCCGCGCCTCGATCACGCCCGCCTTGCGCAACGTGGCGTCGTCCAGCACGGCCGCCTCGATGATCCGCACGCCGGGCAGCTGGCCGAGCAGCGGGCCCTGGTTGCGGTCGGCGCGCGGCAGCACCACGGTGACCTCGGCGCCGAAGCGGGTGACCAGCTCGTTCACCAGCCGGTAGGCGAGCGGGTTGTCCCCACAGACCACGAAACGCCGCGGGCGCTGGGCCCGCGGCGGAGACGGTGTCGACACATGCCGATCCTATGGTCGGACGGTGACCGTCCGTCCCCGGATCGGCCGGACTCAGGGTTCGTCGCCCAGGCCGGCGTCCTCCAGGTCCAGGCCGCGGCCCACCCGCCGCCGGGTGGCGTCGCTGATCGTGCCCGCGTCGAACAACCGGTCCAGCTCCTCGCGCTGCACCGCCAGCACGTCGCGGCGCACCGCCCGGTAGGCGGCCACCCCGGACTCCGCCGGGCCGGTGTCGTCGCGCTGGTCGGCCTCGATCCGGTCGATCCGGGCCCGCAACGTGTGGCGGAGCTGCTCCAGCACCACCTCGGGGGCCAGTTCCAGGTCGGCCAGGTAGTGGACGTGGGCCAGGCCGGCACGGGCCACGTGCAGCCGGGCCACCCGGTCCTCCTGCCGGACGTCGGCCGGTGACACCGCGACACCCGCCCAGCGGACCAGCGGTTCCAGGGTGAATCCCTGCACCACCAGCGTGATCACGATCACGGCGGTGGCCAGCAGCAGGACGAGATCGCGGCCGGGCAGCGGGGTGCCGGCGTCGGTGACCAGCGGGATGGACAGCGCGGCGGCCAGCGGCACCACGCCACGGGCACCGGCCCACGACACCACCGCCGGCACCTGCCAGGAGGGCCGCGTCGACGCGGGCCGACCGGCCCGGCGGCTCAGCGCGGCCAGCGGGAACACCCACAGCACGCGCACCACGACCAGCGTCGCCGTGATCGCCAGCGCCTGCGCCAGCCAGGCCGGGCCGTGCCCGGACAGCGAGCGCACGAGTGTCGGCAGTTCCAGCCCGATCAGGCCGAACACCACGCTTTCCAGCAGGAACACCACGGTCTGGTAGACGGCGTCCACCTGCAGCCGGATGTGCGGGGTGCTCAGCCGGGAGGCCTGCGTGCCGATCACCACGCTGGCCACCACCACCGCCGTGACCCCGGAGCCGTGCAACGCCTCCGCGAGCACGTAGGCGGCGTACGGCGTGACCAGCGCGATCACCGTCTCCAGCACGGGATCGGTGGTGCGCCGCCGGATCAGCACCACGCCGCCGGCGACCGCCGCGCCGACCAGCGTGCCGCCGCCGGCCAGCAGCAGGAAGTCGACGGCGACGTGCCCCCACGAGACCGCGCCCACGGTGAGGCCGACCATCAGCGCCACCCGGAACAGCAGCAGGCTGGTCGCGTCGTTGAACAGGCTCTCCGCCTGGACCAGGGCCCGTACCCGGGGTGGCAGCGACAGCCTGCGGCCCAGTGCGGTGACCGCCACCGGGTCGGTGCTGGCCAGCACGGTGCCCAGCACCAGGGCCAGCCCGACCGACAGGCCGGTGATCGCCACCACGACGGCGGCGACGGCGGCCGCCGATGCCAGCACCAGCCCGACGGCCAGGACGGTCACCGGTCGCCACACCGCCCGCAGGTCCCGCCACGGCAGTTCCTCGCCGGCCGCGTAGAGCAGCGGCGGCAGCACCACGAGGCTGACGATGTCCGGCGTGACCCGCACCTCGGGCACGCCGGGCACCAGCCCGACGAGCACGCCGACCACCACCAGCAGCGACGGCGCCGGCACGCTCAGCCTGCGGGCGAACGTGGCGACGACGGTCGCGACCACGACGAGGAACAGCACCGTCTCCACGTCCCGCATGCCGGTGATTCTCCAGGGTCGCGGCCGGCGCCGCTCGCCTGGACACCCGTGTCGCGCGCCTGGTAGACACCCACACATCCGAGGTCTGGGGTGAGGCCGTTGCGCATCGTCGCTGTCGACACCTACGACGTCCGCTTCCCCACCTCCCGCCGGCTCGACGGTTCCGACGCGATGAACCCGGACCCGGACTACTCGGCGGCCTACGCGGTGATCCGCACCGACGCCGACGACGGCGTCGCCGGCCACGGTTTCGCCTTCACCATCGGGCAGGGCAACGACGTGCAGGTGGCCGCGATCGACGCGCTGGCACCGTTCCTGGTCGGCCGCCCGGTCGAGGAGACGCTCGCCGATCTCGGCGGGATGTGGCGGCTGCTGGTGCACGACTCGCGGCTGCGCTGGCTGGGCCCGGAGAAGGGCGTCGTGCACATGGCGATCGGCGCGGTGATCAACGCGCTGTGGGACCTGCGCGCCCGGCGGGAAGGCACGCCGCTGTGGCGATTGCTGGCCGACCTGTCCCCCGGCGAACTGGTCGATCTGGTCGACTTCCGCTACCTCACCGACGCGCTCACCCGCGACGAGGCGCTGGACCTGCTGCGGGCGGCCCGCATTGGCCGCGCGGACCGGGAGGCCGACCTGCTGGCCAACGGCTACCCGGCGTACGCCACGTCGCCGGGCTGGCTGGGCTACAGCGACGACAAGCTGGTCCGGCTCAGTGAAGCCGCGGTGGCCGACGGCTTCGACCTGATCAAGCTGAAGGTCGGCGCCAACGCCGAGGACGACGTGCGCCGGTGCGGGCTGGCCAGGCAGGCGGTCGGTCCGGACGTGCGGATCGCGGTGGACGCCAACCAGTGGTGGGACGTGGGCACGGCGATCGAGGCGATCCGCGCGCTGGCGCCGTTCCGGCCGTGGTGGGTGGAGGAGCCGACGTCACCGGACGACGTGCTCGGGCACGCGGCCATCCGGGCCGCGGTCGCGCCGATCAGGATCGCCACCGGTGAGCACACGCAGAACCGGGTCGTGGTCAAGCAACTGCTCCAGGCGCGGGCGATCGACGTGCTGCAGATCGACGCGACCCGCGTGGCGGGCGTCAACGAGAACATCGCGAACCTGTTGCTGGCGGCCAAGTTCGATATACCGGTGTGCCCGCACGCCGGCGGGGTGGGCCTGTGCGAGCTGGTGCAGCACCTGGCGATGTTCGACTACCTGGCGGTCAGCGCCAGCCGGCAGGACCGGGTGATCGAGTACGTCGACCACCTGCACGAGCATTTCACCGACCCGGCGGTGGTCACCGGCGGCCGGTACGCCGCGCCGACCGCACCCGGATTCTCCGCGCGACTGCGCGATGATGCGCTCGACGATCACCTGTTCCCGTCCGGTGCGGTCTGGAGGAGTGCGCTATGACGTCCGAGTTCGCGGGCCGGCGGGCCGTGGTCACCGGCGGTGGTTCCGGCATCGGCCTGGCCACCGCGCTGCTGCTCGCCGAGCGGGGCGCGAGCGTGGCGTGCCTGGACCTGGATCCGGCGGCGGCGCCCGATCCGATCGTCCGGATCACCGCCGACGTCGCCGACGACGGGGTGGCCGGCGCGGTGGCCGAGGCCGCCGGGCGGTTGGGCGGGATCGACATCCTGGTGAACAACGCGGGCATCGGCGCGCAGGGCACGGTGGCGGACAACGAGATCGACGAGTGGCGCCGGGTCATGGACGTGAACGTGCTGGGCATGGTCCGGGTCGCCAGGGCGGCGCTGCCGCTGCTGCGCGAGTCGGCCGCGGCCGGCCGGCACCCGGCGATCGTGCAGACGTGTTCCATCGTCGCCACGGCGGGCCTGCCCAACCGCGCGCTCTACGGAGCGTCGAAGGGAGCGGTGTACTCGCTCACCCTGTCGATGGCGGCGGACCACGTCCGCGAGGGAATCCGGGTCAACTGCGTGACTCCCGGTACCGCGGACACGCCGTGGGTGCGCAGGCTGCTGGCGGCCGCCGACGATCCGGACGCCGAACTGGCCGCGCTGCGGGCCCGGCAGCCCGGCGGCCGGCTGGTGTCGGCGGAGGAGGTGGCGTCGGCGATCTGTTACCTGGCCAGCCCGCTCAACGCGGCCACCACCGGCATCGCCCTGGCGGTGGACGGCGGCATGCAGGGCCTGCGGCTGCGGCCGGAGTGATCAGTCCACTACGGACTGACGCGGCCACAGCAGCAACATCGCCACCGCGACGCAGGACACCAGCAGCACGACGAAAGCGGCCGCGGCGGCCGGATCCGCCACCTGGCGGACCACCGACGTGCCGATGCCCACGACCAGGCCGGCGGACGCGATCTGGAAGAGCACGCTGGCGATGCGGCACACGTCCGAGCCGCGCAGCGTGCCGGCCGCCATGGCAAGGGCGAAACAGCCGATGGCGAACGCGAGAATCGCGGCGATGGCGAGCACGACAGTGACGGGTTGCCCGTGCCGCGGGGAGTTGTCCCCGGTGCCGATCAGCAGACCGACGAGCACCCAGGTGAGGGCCTGTCCGGACTGGATCACTCCGGCGGCGATCAGGGTGCCGACCGGCCCCGGCCGCGACGGCGGATTGGCGCGGTCCGTCCGTCGTGCCGGGGCCGGTCGGCGAGGTAGTGACGCGAGTGCGTTAGGTCTGGGCGCGACGGATGAGTCCGACACGTCGGGTCGTGGCATGGGTGCTCCAAGGAGACCTGTTACCCCGACAAGTCTGACTGCGATTACTCGGTACTGGTGTCGCGCTGTCCCTCAAACACCGGCCAGCTGAGCTGAAGATTAATCGTAGTTTTCGGGTAGCGCCAGGGGCAAAAACGAGCCACACCCGGTTGGCCGCAACCCGGCCGCGTTACCGACGTTCACCATGTCGGCTGGGTGAGCGCGGCACGCAACCACTGCTCCACACCGGCAACGTGCACCGTCGCCCACGCGCATGCCACGTCCGGTTGGCCGGTCGCGATCGCGTCGCAGATCGCGCGGTGCTCGGTCAGCGTACGGGCGATCGCCGACTCCTGGGTGACGCCACGCCAGATCCTGGCCCGCCGGGTCGGCCCGGCCAGCCCGTCGATCAGCGAGCACAGCACCCGGTTGCCCGCGTCCGCCGTACCTGCGCGGACCGACGTCGCCGCCGAGGTCCGGGCGGTCCTGGCGAAGATGACGCTCACCGAGGAGGTCGAGCAGATGTTCGTGTCCTACGTCTACGGCACGAGCGCCACCACCGAGGACCCCACCGACGTCGCGAACAACCACGCCGTCTACGGCGACTCCGTGAACAACGGCGCCGACCTGCTCGCCCAGTATCACCTGGGCGGGATCATCTACTTCACCTGGTCCAACACCCTCACCGATCCGCAGGAGATCGGTGCGCTGTCCAACGGGTTGCAGCATGTCGCGATGTCCGGCGACAACCCGGTTCCGGTGCAGATCAGCACCGACCAGGAGGGCGGCACCGTCACCCGGATCGGCGCGCCCGCGGCGGTGTCACCGGGCAACATGGCCATCGGCGCGACGTTCCGCCCGGCCGACGCGCTGCGCCAGGCGTCGGTGTCCGGCACCGAACTGCGCGCGATGGGCGTCAACGTCGACGACTCGCCCGTGGTCGACGTGAACACCGATCCGCACAACAGTGCGGACGGGCCGAGGTCGTTCGGCGACCGCGCGGCCGCCGTGTCGGCGACGGCCGCCGCCGAGGTGACCGGCTACCAGCGGGCCGGCGTCGCCGCGCAGGCCAAGCACTTCCCCGGTCTCGGCGACACCACGGTGAACACCGACGACGGCGTGGCGATCAGCCACGAGACCAGGGCGCAGATCATGGCCAGGGACATCCCGCCGTTCCGGGCCGCGATCGCCGCGGGCGTGCGGTCGATCATGGCGGCGCACATCGTGGCGCCCGCGCTGGACCCGTCCGGCCTGCCGGCCAGCCTGTCCACACCGATCGTCACCGGGCTGCTGCGCGACAAGTTGCACTACAACGGTGTCGTCATCACCGACTCGCTGAGCGCGGGTGCGCTGGCCGGCATCCCGGAGAACCAGGTGATCCTGGACGCGATCAACGCCGGTGACGACGAGCTGCTGATGCCGGCGCACGTGCCGGCCGACATCCAGACGGTGGTGGACGCGGTGCGGGCCGGCACGATCTCGCCGGCCAGGATCGACCGGTCGGTCACCCGCATCCTCACCATGAAGGCAGAAGAAGGCCTGTTCACCGACCCGTACACCACACCCGACCGGATCACCGCGTCCGTCGGCACGCCGGCCGACGTGGCCGCCATGGCCGGCATCGCCCGGCGCTCGATCACGTTGCTGCGCGACACCGACCACGCCCTGCCCGTCGCGGCCGGCAGCCATTTGCTGGTCACCGGCTGGGGTGTCGGCACGACGCAGACACTGACCGACGACCTGGCCGCGACGGGCGCTACGGTGCAACGGCTGTGGACCGGCTCACCGGACCAGGCCACGATCGACGCGGCCGTGGCGGCGGCGAAGGCCAACGACGTCACGGTGGTGACGACGGGCAACGCCTGGGCGGACACCACGCAACAGCAACTGGTGGCGGCTCTGCTGGCCACCGGCAAGCCGGTCGTGGTGGCCTCGGTCGAGGGGCCGTACGACGTGTCCTACTTCCCCACCGCGCCGGACTATTTCGCCGCCTACGACTACCAATCGCCGTCCCTGCTGGCGCTGACGAACGCCATCGTCGGCACCGCGCAGCCGACTGGGCACCTGCCCGTCACCATCCCGACGGCGGACGGCACGGGAACGCTGTTCCCCTACGGTGCCGGGTCCGGCTACTGATCGTCCACCTTGGACGGTGCCATGGTGCCGTCTCGGGTGGTCACCCGGAGATTGGCCGTGGGGTCGAGGAACACCTGCCGGATGGCGGGGAAGCGGGTGCCCAGGCGCTGCTCCACGTCCTCGCAGGCGGCCTCGACCTCCACCGCCGACGCGCTGTCGACGAAGTCAACCTTGGCCGCGACCAGGACGTCGTTGGGGCCCAACAGGATCGCGGCCAGGTCGCCGACACCCGTCACCACCTCCGGTGACTCGATCTCGGCACGGATCAGCCGCAGCACCCGATCGGGCACCGAGCGGCCGATGAGCAGCGACATGTTGTCCCGGCCCAGGGTGAACGCGACGAACGCCAGGGTGAGCCCGATCAGGATGGAGGCGACACCGTCGAAGTAGGGGGACCCGGTGAGCTGACTGCCGATCAGGCCGCCCGCCGCGATCACGATGCCGACGATGGCCGCGGTGTCCTCGAACACGACCGCCTTCACGGTGGTGTCCGGCATGTGCCGGATGTAGGTGCGCAGCGGGGTCCGCCAGCGCCGTGCCTCCTTGGTCGTCTGCCGCAGGCCACGTGCCAGTGACGTGCCCTCCAGCACGAACGCGACGGCGAGCACGATGTAGGACACCAGCGGGCTACCCAGGTCCTCGCCGGCCAGGATGGTGTGGATGCCGTCGTACACGGCGAACACCGCGCCGCCGATGAACGTGGCCACCGACGCGAGGAACGCCCAGAAGTAGCGTTCCGGCCCGTAGCCCAGCGGGTGGCGGGCGTCCGGTGGTCGCTCGCTGCGCCGCAGGGCGGTCAGCAGCAGGACCTCGGTCACCGTGTCGGCGACGGAGTGCGCCGCCTCGGACAGCATGGCCGACGAGCCGGACACGATCCCGCCCACCGCCTTGGCGGCCGCGATGGCCAGGTTGACCCCGGCCGCGAGCAGCACGGTCCCCAGGCTCTCGTTGCTGTCCGATCCCTCCAACTCGGCCATGCGGCCCACCCTACGGCCAGTACCGGGCCGGCCGGTCCGGTGCGATACTGACCGAATGTTCGGTCAGGAGACGCGACGGGGTCGGCCCGGATACGACCGGGAGACGCTGCTGCGGGTCGCCGTCACCGTGTTCAACGAGCGCGGCTACGACGGCACCAGCATGGAGGACCTGGCCGCGCGCCTGGGCATCACCAAGTCGGCCATCTACCACCACGTCAGCGGCAAGGCGGAGTTGTTGGGCCTGGCCGTCAACCGCGCACTGGACGGCCTGGCCGCGGCGGCCGCGGAGCTCACCGAGGGCACCGCGACCGAACGCCTGGAGCAGCTGGTCCGACGCAGCGTGGAGGTCCTGGTCGCGGAACTGCCGTTCGTCACCCTGCTGCTGCGGGTGCGCGGGAACACCGAGGTGGAACGGGCGGCACTGCGCCGGCGCCGCGAGTTCGACCAGACCGTGGCCGACCTGGTCCGCCAGGCCGTGGCCGAGGGCGGCCTGCGCCCGGACGTGGACGCCGCGCTCACCGCCCGCCTGCTGTTCGGCATGGTCAACTCGATCACCGAGTGGTACCGCCCGGACCGGGGCGTCGACCAGCGGGAACTGGCCGAAGCCGTCGTCGCGGTCGCGTTCGGCGGCCTCCGTCGCTGAACGCACCACGGCGCCGGCCGGCTGAGCCGGTCGGCGCCGTGGCTATCTGCCGCCCAATCTGGTCAGAAGGCTCCGGTCCCGTTCGGTGTACCCAGGCCGGTCGGGCCGTCGTAGCCGGTGCCGGCCGTGCACAGGTACGTCCCGCCGCAGCTCCCGTTCGAGCCTGACGTGACGTCGAACAGCGATCCGGAGTGGCTGTACGGGAAGGAGCCCGCGGTGATGGTCGCGGTGTTCCCGGCCAGCGCGTACACCGACGCGATGATCGGCGACGCGGCCGACGTGCCGCCGACCTGCACCCACCCGTCGGCACCGGTCACCAGGCCCAGCTCGATGAGCACGTCGCACAGCGAGCTGGAGCCGCAGGTGTTGTAGGTGTCGTAGACGGCGACACCGGTGTTCGGGTCGGCGACCGCGGACACGTCGGCGACGGTCCGCTTGGCGCAGCCGGTGTCGTGCTGCCAGGCCGGCTTGCTCTCGAACGCCGAGCAGCCCGACCCGGCACCCGACCAGGCCGTCTCGGTCCAGCCGCGGGTGTTACCGGCCTTGGTCAGCGAGGTGCCGCCGACCGCGGTGACCAGCGGCGAGGACGCCGGCCAGATGACGCCGAAGCCGGAGTCACCGGAGCTGGCGGTGATGGCGACGCCCGGGTGCTTGAAGTGGGCGTCGTCGGTGGTGATGGTGCTGTCCTCGGCGCCGCCCCAGCTGTTGGAGATGGCCACCGCGCCGGACGCGGCCGCGGAGTCCTCCGCGGTGTCCAGCGAGGTCTCGTCCGCGCCAGCCGCCTCGACCAGCGTGATGTGGCAGTCCGGGCACATCGACGACACCATGTCGACGTCCAGGCTCTCCTCCTCGGCCCACCCGGCGTCGGCGCTGGGTAGCGGACTGGCCTGCCCGTTGCCGTTCACCTTGTGGAAGCAGCCGTTGGCGGTGGTGCACGCCGGCAGCCCGAACTGGCTGCGGTAGTGCGCGAGGTCGGCCTCGGCGTTCGGGTCGTCGAACGCGTCCACGATGGCGACGGTCCGGCCACCCGAGGTCTTGCCGGCGACCTTGTACGCGGACTGGAGGTCGGCCGGGCCGAGACCGGTCGGGCCGGCCATCAGCATCGGCGCCAGCAGGCCGCGGCTGGACCGCTTGGCCCGCATCTCGCCGAGGCAGTGGACCGAGCCGGTGGCGCAGCCGAAGTTCATCACCAGGCCGGGCAGTGGCGCCGCGGGCGTGACGGCGACCGCCTGAGCGGGTGCCGCCGCCACCGACAGCGCGGTGGCCACCGAGGCGGCCAGGACGAGCAGGGAACCACCCCATCGTCGGACGGGGCGTTGACGGAACAGTGCACGCCGCATGTGGGGACCCTCCGTTCGGACACGGGCAGCAACTGGTTGCTCACGTAGCCCAACGGCACTGTCCGGGGCGGGCAACGGCCGTCAGGCCCCGGTCGTGTTCACAGATGACAGTTGTTACCGGCGGGTACCGCGGTCACTCGGGGCACTCGGGGTCGCCGACGAGGCGGTAGATCCACTCGCCGTCCTCGGTGCGGTCCAGCCGGTAGCGGGTCTCGATCTTGGGTCCGCCGTGCAGGAACACGTGCGTCACGATGTTGCCGACGAACGACTTGGCGGGCGGCAGCGGCTCGCGCCTGCCGTCCAGCGGCCCGCCGACGTACTCGGCCGTGTGCCGCATCGACCCGCCTCCCTCCGCGCCCGTGGCCGTCACCGGTGACCAGGGTAGGCCCGGAAGCGACAGATCACCCGAGCGCGTGGTTCGTGTCGGTCGACCGGCGGGGAATCGCCGGTCGACAGGGCGGAAATCATCACTCGTACGGAGTAAAGTGCACCGACTTCACTCCCGCATTTTCCGGACCGGATATGCTGGCAGTAGGTTGATCCCTACACTCGGCACATCCAGTCAACCCCGGAGGCGACCGTGGTGCGGGACCGCCCGAGCTGGGCACCAGCCGGCAGTGGCGTCACGCGACAGAACCGCCAGGACAGGCGGCAATGCCGCCGTTCCCACATTCTCCCGACGCACCCGTTCGTGGCCCTGTCCCCGCAGGCAATGGTCCTGCCGGGCGGGCAAGCGGGTCGGAGTGACTGACGTGCCAGAGGGCCCGGCGCAGTCGGCGGAACACAGCAAAATCGACCTGGCCCGGCGCTGGGCCGGCGTCGCGCTGTCCAGCAGCCACGTCGCCCTGTCCCGGTCGGACATCGAGGCGTTCCTGCTGGACATCACCGACGCGCTCGTCGACGTGCTGCGCGCCGAACCATTCGATCCACAGCCCGCGGTCGAGTCCGGGGCCGCCCTGGTCAGCATCAACCTCACCGGCGACACCGCGCTGGACGGCACGATCCGGCTGCTGGGCGGCGAACTGCTGACCGCGGCCGGCATCCCGTACGACCGGACGTGGCAGGACAAGGTCATCCGGCTGACCGGTGCACTGTCCGCCGGCTACGTCTCCGCGCTGCGGGACCGGTTGTTCAACGAGCAGGAAATGATCAAGAAGGCGGTGTTCCGCGCCAGGGACGTCGCCGAACAGGCCCGCCGCGCCACCGAGGCCCGCTGGCAGGCCGTGTTCCACTCCACCGCCGCCGGCATCGCGATCACCGACCTGGACGGCACGTTCCAGATGGTCAACCCGGCGTTGTGCGAGATTCTCGGCCACTCCGAGGACGAACTGCTCGGCCAGCCGCTGTCGGTGAAGATCAGTCCGCCGTACACGCACCAGGTGCTGTCCGCGTTCGGCCACGTGGCGCGCGGCGAGCACGACAAGTTCGTCGGTGACGTGAGTTTCGTCGGCAAGGACGGCGAACCGGTGTGGACCCGGCTGTCGCTGTCGCTGGTGCGCGACGTCGCCGAGGAACCGGAGTACGCGGTCGCCGTGGTGGAGAACATCTCCGACCTCCACCTGCTGCGCGAGCACCAGATGTCGATGATGCTGGAGGACCAGCTCACCGGCCTGCCCAACCGCACGGCGTTCATGTCCCAACTGGACAGTGCACTGCAGCAGGCCGAACCGGACGAGCACGTCGCCCTGTGCTACGTGGACCTGGACGGCTTCAAGATCATCAACGACGGCGTGGACCACGCCACCGGCGACCAGGTGCTCAAGCGGGTCGCCGGGGTGCTGCGCTCCGTGTTCCCCGAGCCGTCCACGATGGTGGCCAGGATCGGCGGTGACGGCTTCGCCGTACTGCTGTCCGGCACCACCGACCGGTTCGGCATCAGCGAGCGGATCGCCGCCGCGATGGAGGAACTGGCCGAGCCGACCTACTCCGACGAGGACACCGGCGTCGCGGTCAGCGCCAGCGTCGGCATCGTGGAACGCGAGGCCACCGGCCTGACGTCGGCCGAACTCATCAGGGCCGCCGAGATCACCGTGCACCGCGCCAAGCTGAACGGCAAGGCGCAGTGGGAACTGTTCGACGCCGACCTGGACGCCGAGTACCGGGCGCAGTTCCAGTTGGGCGCGGCGATCCCCGGCGCGCTGGAAACCGGTCAGTTCCAGGTCTCCTACCAACCGGTGCACCACCTGGCCGACGGAGCGCTCGCCGGCCTGCGCGCGCTGCTGCACTGGAACCACCCGCGCCGCGGCCTGCTGCACCCCGGTGATTTCCTGGACATGGCGGAGGAAACCGGCTTCATCGTCCCCATGGGACGGTGGATGCTCGAGCAGGCGTGCCGGCAGGTCGCCGAGTGGGCGGACGAGTTCGGTGACGCCGCCCCGCCGGTCGCCGTCAACCTCACCGCCCGGATGGCCCGCGAGCAGGACCTGGTGCAGATCATCCGGGAGCTGCTCGCCGAGACCAAGGCGCCGGCCACGAAACTGCGGCTGAGCGTGCCGGCCGGCGTGGTGGTCGACGAGAACGGCGAGCCGCTGGAGAACCTGGACACGCTGCGGGCCATCGACGTGAGCGCCGTGGTGCACGGTTTCGGCGCCGGCAACACCGGGCTGGTCGACCTGCGCACCCTGCCGGTCGACGGCGTGACGGTGGCGCCGGGTGTGGTCCGGGCGTTCGCCGAGTCCGACGCCGACTCGCCGTTCGACCACGGGCTGCGCCAGCTCGTCGACCTGACCGGTCGCCTCGACCTGCGGCTGGTCGCCGACGGCGTGGACACCGTGGTGGTCCGCGAGCGGCTGCGCGGCATCGGCGTGCGCCTGGGCAGCGGTCCGTCGATCGGCGAACCGGTGTCCGCGGGCGAGGCCATCGACCTGCTCCGCAGGACCCGCCGGGTTCCGCACTCCGGGACGGCGGCCGGTCGGCCACTACCCTGACCACATGACGGAGGCCGACCAGCTCCCCGACCGGGTCCAGCGCACCGCCCCGAGCGACGCGCAACAACTCACCGACGTGGTGACCCGGCTGCGCAGGGCACTGCGCACCAGCATCCGCACCGACTACCCGTGGGAGTCGCTGCCGATGGCGCAGGTCGAACTGCTGATGGCGCTGGCCGACCACGCGCCCGCCAAGATCGGCCGCCTGGCCACGTTGCAGCGCCTGGCGCCCAACACGGTCAGCGGACTGGTGCAGCAGCTCGTCGAGGCCGGCCTGGCGTCCCGGGAGACCGACCCGAGCGACCGCAGGGTGGCCAGGGTGACGCTGACCGAGGCCGGCCACCGGCAGCTGGACGAGTGGCGGGCGGCGCACGAGCGCCGGATCGGCAGCGCCCTGGACCGGCTGCCGCCGGGTGACCGGGAGGCGATCATGCTGGCCCTGCCCGGTCTCGACCACCTCGTGCAACAACTGACCAAGCCCGGCGACGCCGAGGGCGACCGGTCCACGGCGAAGTAGGATCGACGGTACCGCCGCCTGTGAGAGGACCACCCCCATGGAACCGGGAGACACCGTCCCCGACTTCGAGCTGTCCGACGATTCCGGCACCAAGCGCACGCTGTCGGAGCTGCTCGCCGACGGACCCGTCGTCCTGTTCTTCTACCCGGCCGCGATGAGCCCGGGCTGCACCATGGAGAGCTGCCACTTCCGCGACCTGGCCAAGGAGTTCGCCGACGCGGGTGGGCAGCGGGTGGGCATCAGCCCGGACGAGGTGGACAAGCAGGCCAAGTTCTCGGCCAAGCACTCGTTCGACTATCCGCTGCTCTCCGACCCGGACGGCGCGGTCGCCACGCTGTTCGGCGTGCGCCGGAAGTTCACCCCGCTGGCCACCAAGCGGGCCACCTTCGTGATCGGCACCGACCGGAAGGTCATCGAGGTGATCAGGAGCGAGGTCCGGATGGGCGTGCACGCCGACCGGGCGCTCGCCGCGCTGCGCGCCCGGGCCTGAGCTTCCCGGTGCGTCACCGGCAGTAGAGTCGGCTGACGTGACCGATCACCTGCGGATACCGACCGAACCCGGCACCTTCGACGCGCTCGTCGCCGGCCCGACCGGGGGCGAGCCGGTGCTGCTGCTGCACGGCTTCCCCGAGTGTTCCCTGCAGTGGGACCACCAGTTGGGCGCGCTCGGTGCCGCCGGCTACCACGTGGTCGCACCCGACCAGCGCGGCTACTCCCCCGGTGTCCGGCCCACCGCGGTCGAGGACTACCGGCTGGAGGAGCTGGCCGGCGACGTGTTCCGGGTCGCCGACGCGCTGGGCTGGGCGGAGTTCCACCTGGTCGGCCACGACTGGGGTGCCGCCGTGGCGTGGGCGGCGGCCGCGTGGACGCCGGAGCGGGTGCGGTCGCTGGTGACGCTGTCCGTGCCGCACCCGACGCCGTTCGCCGCAGCCATCCGCGAGGACGAGGACCAGGCCCAGCGGTCGGCGTACATGCGGCTGTTCCGGGAGACGGGCACCGCGGAACGCCGCCTGCTGGCCGACGACGCCGCCCAGCTGCGCCAGGTGTACGAGCGGAAGGTGCCGCGCTCGCACATCGAGGAGTACGTCTCGCGGCTGACCGAGCCGGGCGCGTTGACCGCCGCCCTCAACTGGTACCGCGCGGTACGGATGTCCACAACGGAGGTCGGTGAGATCACCGTGCCGACCACGTATCTGTGGGGTACCGAGGACATCGCCGTCGGCTCGACTGCGGCCCTGGGCACCGAGAAGTACGTCACCGGCCCGTACCGGTTCGCCATGCTGGAGGACCTGTCGCACTGGATGTGCGAGGAGGCCGGCAGCCTGGTCTCCGACGTGCTGCTGGCGCACCTGTCCAGTTGGGGCGGCCGGTGACGGCTGCGACCGCGGGACTGCTGCTGGCGGCGGGCGCCGGGCGGCGGATGGGCATGCCGAAGGCGTTGGTGCGGCACGGCGGGCGGCTGTTCGTCGAGTCGGCCGCCGCCGTGCTGGCGGCCGGCGGGTGCGCGCCGGTGGTGGTCGTGCTCGGCGCGCGGTCGGCGGACGTGCGGGCCGAGGCGGATCTGGCCGGCTACCAGGTGGTGGACAACCCGGAGTGGCCGGAGGGCATGGGCGCGTCCGTCCGGGTGGGACTGGCCGCGCTGGCCGATTCCGGTGCGGTGGCCGCCGTCGTGCTGCCGGTGGACGTGCCCGGCGTGACCGCGGCGGCGGTGGCCAGGGTGCGCGCGACCGCGGCGCCGGACATGCTGGCCAGGGCCAGTTATGCCGGTGTGGCGGGGCATCCGGTGCTGATCGGCGCCGAGCACTGGCCGGGCGTGATCGCGTCGGCCGTCGGTGACCGGGGCGCCCGCGACTACCTGCGCACGCATCAGGTGCTGGACGTGCCGTGCGGCGACGTGGCCACCGGCACCGACGTGGACCGCCCGGAGGATCTGGATCGCCTCGGGTCTTGACCCACGTCCCGAGCTGGTATAGACCAATCTGGACCACAGAGCGGCGAGGAGCGCACCGGCGATGACGATCAGCGACTACGACGAAACCGTTCGCGCGCACCTGCGACAGGTGTCCGAACACAACGCCGACGCGGTCGCCGAGGTGGCCGATCTCGTGCTCGCCTGCGTGCGGGCCGACGGCCTGGTGCACACCGCGGGCGCCGGCCACTCGCTGGCCGCCGTCGCCGAGACCTTCTACCGGGCGGGCGGGCTGGCCTGCGTCCGGCCGCTGTACCACCCCGACCTGCTGCCGATGAACGGCGCGGTCAGCAGCACCACCGCCGAACGCCGCTCCGGCCTGGCCACCGAGGTGCTCGGCCCGGAACCGCTGGGCGAGCACGACGTCCTGGTGGTGTTCTCCACGTCCGGCGTGAACCCGTACCCGGTGGAACTGGCCACCCTGGCCAGGACCGCCGGGCGGGCCGTGGTGGCCGTGACGTCCGGTCCGGCCAGTGCCGTCGCACCCCGCCGCGCCGGCAGCACCGTCGCCGAACAGGCCACCGTCGTGCTGGACACGCTCGTGCCGCCCGGCGACTCGACCTACCCGGCCGACTCCCCCGTCATCGCGCCGATCTCCACGGTGGCCAACGCGTATCTGTGGGACCTGGTGCTGGTCGCGCTGACCGACCTGGCCGCCAAGGAGGGCGTACCGCTGCCGTTGTGGCGCAGCTCCAACGTGCCCGGCGGCGACGAGGCCAACGCGGGCCTGATGGAGCGCTACACGCCGAGGGTCCCGGCGCTGCGCTGACCCCGCTGCCCGAGCCCGGAAGTCCGCACGCTGCAAGTGTTGTCGCGGGCACGATGATCGACGATCAGTCCGACATCAACTGCCGCAACTCCGCCAGCCGTCGCAACTGCGCCGCCCGTTCGGCCGCCCGCTGCTCGTCCAACGACGCACCGTCGGCCGCGCCGGCCAGCAGCGCCAGGGTCTCGCGCATCGCGCCGGCCGGCGGTTTCAGCAGTGCCGCAACGAGTTCGTCCACCGCCGAATCGAGCTGATCACCGGGCACCACCGAGTTGACCAGGCCGGTGCGCAGCGCCTCGTCGGCCGGGATCGCCCGGCCGGTCAGGCAGATCTCCACCGCCTTGGGGTAACCGACGGCGCGCACCAGCGCCAGCGTGCCGGTCAGGTCGGGCACCAGGCCCAGACCGGTCTCGGCCATGGTGAACCGGGCGTCGGCCGCGGCGATACGCAGATCGCACGCGAGCGCCAGTTGGAAACCGGCGCCGACGGCGTGGCCATGGACAGCCGCCACCGTCACCCTGCCCGGTGCCATCAACCAGGTGAAGCCCTGTTGGAACCGGTCGATGATCGCGTCGCCACCACCCGGTGGTGCGGTGGTGATGTCGGCGAATCCCGGCTCGCCCGGTACGCCGTCGGGGGCGAACATCCTACGGTCCAGCCCGGCGGAGAACGACCGGCCGGAACCCCGGACGACCACGACTCGGACGTCCGGGGCCAGGCGCTCTCCGATCTGCCGCAGCGCCTCCCAGGTGCTGGGGGTCTGCGCGTTCAGCTTTTCCGGGCGCCGCAACGTGATCGTCGCGCACGCACCGTCGACGGCGAGGCCCACGCCGCCCCGCTCGAGCAGTTCGGCCTCGACATCCGGCTCACCCACGGGCCCTCCCGGCGCTTCGCGCGGACCGGGCCCGGCTTCTCCTGGCCGATCACGCGGTAGTGTTACCGCGCGGTAGCCTACTTCTTCTTGGTTCGCGTCGCTCCGCCGCGTCCACGCAATTGGACACCGGACTCTGACAGCACTCGGTGCACGAATCCGTACGAGCGGCCGGTCGACTCGGCGAGCGCACGGATTGAGGCGCCCTTCTCGTACTTCTTCTTCAGGTCCGCGGCGAGCTTGTCCCGCGTGGCGCCCGTGATACGGGCACCCTTCTTCAGGTCAGCCACCTTGTCCCGCCTTCCACGCACTGCAGGTCGGACCGCGTGCGGCCCCTTCGTCGCAATGATCGAACACGAACGCGCGGAACGCCAGGCGAGTGAGCGAAATCTTCTGAGTGTGATCGACACGTCACCTGCGGCTGATCACTCACATGCAGTATCCGTGAACAGGACTCAATTCCCGTCGTCGCAGGTTAATCAGGCCAACTGCACGAGATCGAGGTATTCCTCCGACCAATGGTCCTCGGCACCGTCTGGCAACAGGATCACCCGCTCGGGCTCAAGGGCCTGGACCGCTCCGGGGTCGTGCGTGACCAGAACGACGGCACCGGAGAACCGCCGCAGCGCGTCCAGCACCTGTGCGCGGCTGGCCGGATCGAGGTTGTTGGTCGGTTCGTCCAGCAACAGGACGTTGGCCGCGCTGGACACCAGACCGGCCAGCGCCAGCCGCGTCTTCTCGCCACCGGACAGCGTGCCGGCGGTCTGATCGAGCTGCTCACCGCTGAACAGGAAGGTGCCCAGCAGGGTGCGCAACTGCTGCTCACCGGCGTCCGGCGCGGCGTGCCGGATGTTCTCCCACACGGAGGCGTTGTGGTCCAGCGTCTCGTGTTCCTGGGCGTAGTAGCCGATCCGCAGCCCGTGGCCCGGCACGACCTCGCCCGCGTCGGCCCGCTCCTGGCCGCCGAGCAGCCGCAGCAGGGTGGTCTTGCCGGCGCCGTTGAGCCCGAGCACGACCACCTTCGACCCTCGGTCCACCGCGAGATCAACCCCGGTGAACACCTCCAGCGAGCCGTAGTTCTTGGCCAGGCCGGTGGCGGTGAGCGGCGTCTTCCCGCACGGCGCCGGGTCCGGGAACCGGATCTTGGCCACCTTGTCGGCCTGCCGGGTCTCGTCCAAACCGGACAGCATCCGTTCCGCGCGGCGGGCCATGTTCTGCGCGGCGACCGCCTTGGTTGCCTTCGCACGCATCTTGTCCGCCTGGGCGAACAGCGCGCTGGCCTTCTTCTCCGCGTTGGCCCGCTCGCGGCGCCTGCGCTTCTCGTCCGCGGCCCGCGCGTCCAGGTAGCGCTGCCACGTCATGTTGTAGGTGTCCAGCTCGGCCCGGGTGGCGTCGAGGAACCACACCTTGTTCACCACGGCGGCCAGCAGATCGACATCGTGGCTGATCACCACGAGTCCGCCGTCGTGCGCCTTCAGGAAACCGCGCAGCCAGGTGACCGAGTCGGCGTCCAGGTGGTTGGTCGGCTCGTCCAACAACAGAGTGGTGGCCGACCGGCCGGTGGCACCGGCGTCGGACGCGGCGAACAGGATGCGGCCCAGTTCCACCCGGCGCCGCTGGCCGCCGGACAGGGTGCGCAGCGGTTGGGCGAGGACGCGCTCGGGCAGGCCGAGATTGGCGCAGATCCGGGCGGCGTCGCTCTCCGCGGCGTACCCGCCCTGCGCGGAGAACCGCTCCTCCAGCCGACCGTAGCGGCGCACCGCGGCGTCCCGCTCCTTGTCGTCGACCAGTTCGGCCATCGCGGTCTGGGTCTTCTCCATGTCCCGCAACAACTGGTCCAGGCCGCGGGCGGACAGCACCCGGTCCTTCGCGGTGACCGAAAGATCACCTTCGCGTGGATCCTGTGGCAGGTAACCGATGTCACCGGTGCGCTGCAGCGTGCCGCCGTAGGGCTCGCCGTCCCCGGCCAGGACGCGCAGCGAGGTGGTCTTGCCGGCACCGTTGCGGCCGACGAGGCCGATCCGGTCGCCGGGCTGGACCCGGAGGGTGGTGTCGGACAGCAGAATGCGCGAGCCGGCGCGCAGTTCAAGATCGGCAGCGACGATCACGGGAGAACTCCGATGAGGGTGGCGGCTGAGTGATCAGCCTGGCTACGGGCAGGACTCGTCTGCTCGCCAGCCTCGGCCGGCGAGCTGGACAGCCCATCACTCCGTGCGAACCACCACGTCAACGAGTGTACGGGATCGCCACCACCGGATTTACCGATTCACGGCTCGGTGACGAGGATCTCCACCTCGCGCGCCCGTTCCGCGGCGTCGTCCAGCACCGCCCGGCGCGGCTCCGGCACGTCCAGCACCCTGGGCAGCGCGATCGCGAACACGGCGGCCAGCCGCAGATCACCGCGCAGCGCGTCCAGCGCCCGCCGGTCACCGCCGAGCACCACCGCGACCAGCTCGCCCACCCTCGGCGCCAGCACCCGCGCCGCGTCGTCGGCGGCCGAGCGCAGCGCCACCGCGGCCTGGCCCTCGCGGCGCCGGGCGAACCGTTGCTGCGACCAGCCGCCCGCCTTGTTCCTGCCGTGCACCTGCTTACGGTCGGTGGCCGAGACCAGGACCCTGCCCTCCTCGGCGATCCCGATGCTGTGCCCGCCGAGGCGGACCAGCAGCAGGCCGATCCGGCGCGGCAGACAGAGATGTGCGACCAGGCCGGTGATCACCAGACCGGGCAGGCGGCCGTCGGGCAGGCCCAGCGGCGGGAACGGGGTGGTCACCCGCGCGGTCGCGTGATCGGCGGCCAGCACGGTCACCGTGTCACCGTCGATGGCCGTGGACAGCACTCCACCGTGCCGCGCGCCGAACCGGTCGAACCAGCCACTCACCCGCGCGGGGGATACCTCGACGAAGCGTCCGCCGCCCGCCGCCGGCCGCACCGTACTCACTGAGTGCCCACGTGGATCACGCCGCCGTCATGCCGATTGGTGCCCTGGTCAGTCTCGAAATAAGGGCTGATCCCCTGGTCGAGGCCACTCCGGGGCGAACCCTCCCCGGCCGGCGATCAGCGCGCCCCGGAGCCTATCGCGTGCAGTCGGGCCAGAACTTGACCCACCGTTCGTCGCATTAATTGGCGCCGAAAGGGGGTGTAACAAAAGGCGTCACCCAAGTAGGGTAACTCTCGCGTGACGACGTGACGACGGGGAGTCACAATGACTATCGCAGCCAGTCGAACTGAGCACGGCATCGCCAGGCCCGTGACAGTACGGCCCGAACTGGCGAGACTTCTCGCCGGCGGGCCATTTCCGGACGCCCTCCGCGCCGCGATCAAGGGCAGCGGGCTCAGTCTCGACCGCATCCAGCACCGGCTGCAACTGCGCGGTGTGACCATCAGTGTCGCGACGCTGAGTTACTGGCAGTCCGGCCGCCGCCGTCCCGAACGTCCCGAATCGCTGGACGCCCTACGCCATCTGGAAGCGGTACTCCGGGTGCCGCCGAACGCGCTCACCGCGCTGCTCGGCCCGCCCCGCCCCCGAGGCCGCCGCCGGCACACCGGCCGACTGCTCCCGCTGGACGTGCTGTGGAACAGCGCCAACCTGGGCACCCTGCTCGGCCGGGTGAACACGTCCTGCGACGGCATCCTGGCCCGGATCAGCCAGCACGACCAGTGCATGGTCAACGCCCGCCGGCAACTGCACACCGTGCGGGTCAGCCAGGTGTTGCGTGCCGAGCAGGACGGCGCCGACCGCTGGGTCCTGGTCTACGACTGGGAGGTCGCCACCAAGGACGCGCCGCAGATCATCGGCCTGCGCAACTGCCGCCTGGGCCGGATCGCGGTCGACCACGACGCGCACATCCTCGTCGCCGAGCTGCTGTTCGACCGCGCGCTGGCCACCGGCGAGACGCTGATCATGGAGTACCAGGTGGTCAACCCGGTCTCCGACTACGGCGCGACCGCCGACGCCTACTTCCGCCGGCTGCGCCTGCCGGTCCGCGACTACGTGGTCGAGGTGCAGTTCGACCGGGGCAACCTGCCGGTGCGCTGCCAGCAGTTCAGCTCCCCCGCCGGTGACGTCCGCCTGGCCAGGCGGCGCAACCTGACCATCAGTCCGACCGGTGACGTGCACGCGGTCGCGCTGGGTGTCGGCCCCGGCCTGTTCGGGATCGAGTGGGACTGGCCGCCGGTGATCCCCGCACCGGCCGGCGAGCGCATCCCGCCCCGGCAGCCCGCCGCCGTTCAGAGCGCGAACGCGTCCGTCCACAACTGACCGCGCCGCCCGGTCAACGCTTCCAGCAGGGCCGCGGCCTGGCTGTCGGTCAGCGACGCCACGAAGTCGACCACGGCCCGTCCCCTGGCCAGGGCGCGCACCGCGTCCGGCCCGATGGCCGCCTCACCGGTGGCGCCGACCAGCAGGCCGGGCTCGGTGGCGGCCAGTGACGCGTACTGGTGCTCGGCCAGTTCCACCAGCTCGTGCAGCCTGCGCGGCAGCCGTTCGGCCTGCCGCCGGTCGGTGGTCCACTGCTCCAGCTCCTCCACCAGTGAGGTGAGCAGCCGGGCCTGGCCACGCTGGTGCAGTGCCAGGTCCGGGCGCAGCAGCACGAAGTGGCGGTGCACGAACTTGAGCACCTGCACCTCGTGCCAGGCCCCGGTGGCCAGCAGCACGTGCCCGGTCCTGGTCGTCGGGTCGGCGGTGACCATCACGCCGTCCACCAGCCGGGCCGTCCAGCGCGCGGAGAACCGGGCCAGCGCCTGCTCGGCCGCCACCGACCCGTCGAACGGCACCGCGAGCAGCCCCTCCACCAGCTCGGCCCGCACCCGGGTCACCGCGTCGGCGAAGGCGTCGTCCTCCGCTGCCCAGCCGTCGCGGCGGTGCAGCCTGCGGCGCAGCGCCTCCAGCGCCCGGCCGGGTTGCCGCTGCTCGGCGCCCAGCGCGTCGTCGTCCAGGTCGGCGAACTCGCCCGCGTGCGCCAGCCACTGGCCGAACTCGGCGGCCACCGTGGCGTGCTGCAGGACGCCGACCCGGTGGAAGTCGTCCAGGTCGTGGATGGCGTAGGCGATGTCGTCCGCGGTGTCCATCACCGACGCCTCGACGGTCTGCTGCCACGGCTCGATCCGGTCCGCGAACGCGTCCCTGGCCTGCACCAGATCGGCCAGTTCGGTGACGTAGGCGCAGAACTTGGCCGAGCCGGAGCCCGGCGCGTCCGGCGGTTCGCTGGCCCCGCGCGGCGGCACCGCCATCGCGCTGGGATGCGGGTCCGGGTAGTGCAGCCGGGTCCACGGGTACTTCAGCAGCGCCGCCCGCACCGCGGCGGTCAGGTCGAGGCCGACGCCGCTGGGCCCCCGGGTGTCGGTGGTGGTGACGATCCGGAACGACTGGGCGTTGCCCTCGAAGCCGTCCGGCAGGTTGAACCGGTGCCGCGCGATCCGGTCCAGGATCTCCTCGCCCAGATGCCCGAACGGCGGGTGGCCCAGATCGTGCGCGAGCGCCGCCGCCTCGACGACGTCGACGTCGCAGCCACCCAGTTTGGCCAGCAGGCCGGCGGACTCCTGGTCGGCGATCAGCCGTTCCGCGACGGCCCTGGCGATCTGCGCGACCTTCAGGCTGTGGGTGAGCCGGTTGTGCAGCAGCAGGCCGGATCCGGTGGGGCTGACCACCTGCGTCACACCGGCCAGCCGGCCGAAGAACGGCGAGCTGGCCACCCGGTCCCGGTCCACCCGGAACGGGCTGGCCACCAGGTCGCCCGGCGCCGCCTGCTGGCGCCAGCGGCGGGTCGTCCGGCTCTCGTTTTCCGCCGACATGCGGCAACCGTACTGCGGGGCGAAATGAACCGATGATCGAACACGACACCTACAGTGGGGAGTGCCGCCGTACCGACGGAGCAGCAGACCTGGTGACAATTCCGACACAACAGATTCCGTTCGTCGGCCGCAGCGCCGAACTGACGTTCCTGACCATGGCGTGGCGGGAGGCCCGGGACCGCAGGGGCCGGGTGATCGGCGTCGAGGGCGAGTCCGGCATCGGCAAGACGGCGCTGGTGCAGCGGTTCCGCGCCGACGTCGCGCCGGCCCGCTGTGTCTGGGCCAGCGGCGACGAGCAGGAGGCCCACCTGCCGTGGGGCGTGCTGTGGCAGTTGGCGCGGCAGCTCTCCGTCGACCTGGTGTCCCAGGTGGACGACCTCGACGCGCAGGCCGATCCGCTGTTCGTCGGCAAGGGCCTGCTGGCCCACCTGGAGGCCGCCGGCGAACTGCTGCTGGTGGTGGACGACGCGCAGTGGTCGGACCGGTCGTCGCTGGCCGCGCTGCGGTTCGTGGCCCGGCGGCTGCTGTCCGGCCCGGTCACCGAACCGGTGCTGCTGCTGGTGGTGCACCAGCCGGTCGGTGGTGGTGGCGCGCTGGCCCGGCCATGGCCCAGTCCCGGCCTGGACGAGGGCTGGCGGCGGATCTTCGCCCACGAGCGCGGCAGCCACCTCAAGGTCGGCGGACTGTCGTCGGCTGATCTCGTCGAACTGGCGTCGGCGGGCGGGCATCCTGGCCTGAACCCGCCCGGCGCGGCCCGATTGCACGACCACACCGGCGGCAATCCGCTGCACGCCCAGGCGGTGCTGGACCAGGTGCCGCTGCGCTCGATCGGTACCGGCGCCGGCCCGCTGCCCGCGCCCAGGGACGTCGCCCTGATCGTGGCCGACCGGCTGGCGGCGTGCGCCGAGCCGACCCGTCGGCTGGTCAGCGCCGGTTCGGTGCTGGGCAGGCGGTTCCGGCTGGCCACCGTGCGCAGGCTGGCCGATCTCGCGGACACGTCGGCACCGGTGGCCGACGCGGCGCAGGCCCGGTTCGTGACCGAGGTGCCCGGCACCGCCGGTGAGGAGCTGGAGTTCACCCACGGCCTGGTGCAGGCCGCCGTCTACGACGACCTGGGTGCCGCCCGCAGGCGTGAACTGCACCGGGCGGCGGCCGGCCTGCTCACCGGTGCCGCCGCGCTGCGGCACCGGATCGCGGCCGCCGACGGACCCGACCCGGTGTTGGCCGCCGATCTCGCCGAGGCGGCGGCCGACCAGTTGCGGCAGGGCAGGATCTCGGTCGCCGCGGCCCAGTTGCGCACCTGTCTCGACCTGACCGGGCCGGGCCGGGAGCGGGGGCCGAGGCTGCTGACGGCGGTGGAGGCGCTGCTGGTGGCGGGCGACGCGGTGACCGCCGCCGAGTACGCCGACGAGCTCGCCGCCGGCCCGGCCGAGCCGTGGTGGGACTACGTGGCCGGCCAGCAGGCGATGCTGGCCGGGCGGGTCGGCGAGGCACGGCACCGGCTGGCCAGGGCGCTGGACGGGGTGCGGGCGCACGGGCATCCCGCCTCACCGGCACCGGTCGACCTGACCGCCAGGATCGCCTCCCAACTCGCCGTCATCGCCATCGTCACACTGTCCTATTCGGACATGATCGAGTACGGCGACACGGCGGTGCGGGCCGGCACGAAGGAGCGGTGGGTGGCCGGGTTCGCCTGGTTCGCCAGGAGCATCGGGCTGGCCCTGGCCGGTCGTGGCGACGAGGCGTTGACCAGCCTGGCCGGCGTCCACCTGCCCGGCGCGGCCGGCGGCCTGGACGGGCTGGCGGCCCGGGGCATGATCCGGCTGTGGCGCGACGACCTGCCCGGCGCCCACGCCGACCTGCTGGCCGTGGCCGACCGCGCCACCAACGGCGAGGTGCTGCGGGTCGCGCAGGCGCTGGGCTTCCTCGGCGAGGTCGAGTACCGCCGGGGCATGCTCGCCGAATCGGTGCTGCACACCGAACTCGCGGTCGCCGACGCCGAGGAGAACGGCAGGGTCTGGGACTACACCATGCTGCACGCGCTGGCCACCTACCCGAGGGCCGCGCGCGGCGACTGGGCGAAGGCCGACGCGCACGCCGGCAAGGCGGCCGAGTGGGCGCCGCTGCTGGGCATCCGCGCCAGCATGGCGTTCGCGGCCGGGGCCCGGGCGGCCGTCGCGGTGGCCCGGGGTGACGCCACCACGATGCTGTCCGCCGCGCAGGACCTGGAGGCCGCCTACGACTCACTGGAACCGGGCACCTACCTGCTCGGCCCGGTCCGCGCCGACGCGCTGTCCCGGCTGGGCCGCCTGACCGAGGCCGTGGCGGCGGTGGACGCCTTCGCCGCCAACCTGGAGCGCAGCGGCCGGCGGTCGGCGCAGGTGGGCGTGGCACGGGTGCGGGCGCAGATCGACCTGGCCAGGGGTGAGACACGGTCCGCCCGTGCCGAGTGCGGCGTTGCGTTCGCCCTGGCCACCGAACTCGGCCTGCCGCTGGAGGCGGCCAGGGCGGAGCTGCTCACCGGCCGGTGCCTGCTGGCGCTGGGCAGGCGCAGTGGCGCGGAACGGCACATCCGCACGGCACTGCGCCAGTTCGCGGTGCTGGGCGCGCACGCGTACACCGCGCGGGCGATGGTGGTCGTCGACCGGTTCGGGCTGGCCGTCGACGTGACCCACGGCCCGTTCGACGTGCTCACCGACACCGAGCGGGCGGTGGCGCGGCTGGCCTGCGACGGCCTGTCCAACAAGGAGATCGCGGCCCGGCTGATCATCAGCCCGAAGACCGTCGAGTACCACATGGGCCACGTGTTCGACAAACTCGACGTGCCCTCCAGGCAGGAGTTGCGCCGGTTGGTCGGGGAACCGGGCTGAGACCCGGGGTTCCCGGCCGGGATCACCAGGGTGCTTCCCTGACGTGCCGGGCAGGTGTCGCCGCCTAGCGTTCGGCCATGCGCACCAGGCAGGACGAGGCCACCGTCCGCCGATCGGTCTACCAGCGGGACAACGCCCGGCACCGGGACGTGCTGGCCGGCGTGGAGACGCTGTTCATCCGCCTGGCGCTGAGCAGGCTGCGGCAGGGTGAGCGGATCCTGGACGCCTTCGCCTACCACGCCGACTACCTGGACGTGACCAACCCGTTCCGGCCGCTGGCCAGGGTGCGGCCGGCACTGGCCTGCGTGACCAGAACCCGGCTGGTCCAGGTGTACGCGGCCAAGGGCGGGCTGTCCCTGGTGCCCACGCCGGCCTGGGTGACCCGGCACGCGGCGGACACCGAGTTCAGCTCGGTCGACCTGGCCGACGTCGAGTCGGTGATCACCCGGCGCACCATGCGGCGGCTGGGCGTCGCCCACGACGTGGTGCTGACCCTGCGCGACGGCGGCCAGCACCGGATCGGCCCGCACTCGGACTCGACCCGGGCCGAGATCATCGCCGACCGGATCCGGCACCGGATGCGACCGGACATCTACCCGATCTGACCTGCCGAGCCGGTGATACCGAACACATCCATTCAGGTGAAACGCCCCGCGTCCCATGAACAAAACATGAACCTGCTTTCGCCTTAACCGGCGGCCGGTGCACCATGTGCGAGTGCCTGCGTTGCTCGACGACGTGCAGGTCGTCTACCAACCGGTGTTCAACCTGCACACCGGTGGCGTCATGGCCGTGGAGGCCAAGGCCAGGCCGACGAACGGCAGCGTGCGATCGCTCCTGCGCCACGCCGCCGACACCGGCCAGCTGACCCCAACCGACTACGGCCTCGCGGCAGCGGCCATCCGCCGCGCCGCCGAGCACGACACCCGCATCCCGCTGCACGTCAACCTGCTCGCCGTGTCCGTCGGCCGCGCCCACGTGGCTGCCGCGCCGCTGCTGGAGGCGTTGCGCGAGACCGGCCGCCGGCCGGCCGACGTGGTGCTGGAGCTCAACCCGCCGTTCTCGTCGGTGCGCTGGAGCGCGTTCCGCCAGGGCGTGACCGTCCTGCGCGACGCCGGGTTCCGGCTCGCGGTGGACAAGATCGGCGACGGCGACGCCCCGGTCACCCTGCTGGGCTGGCCGGAGATCGACCTGATCAAACTGGACCGGTCGCTGACCGCCGGAGCGCCGCACGAGCCGCGGCTGCGGGCCACGGTCGAGTCGATGGTGGCGCTGTGCGAACGCGGCGACCTGCAACTGATCGCCGAGGCCATCACCACACCGGACGAGCTGGAAACCCTGCACGGGCTGGGTATCCGGCTGGCTCAGGGCGACCTGCTGTGCCCGGCTAGCCACCGGCCCACCGGCCACGTGACGATCACCCCGATGACCGGCGACCCGCTGGTCGTCGTGCCGGCCGAGCAGCCGGACCGGACGGCCACGCCCAAGGTCACCGAGCTGATGCACCCGGCCACCACGCTGCCGGCCACCGCCACCGCGGACGACGTGCGCAGCGCCTTCGCCACCGACCAGGAAGCCTCCTGCGTGGTGCTGCTGGACGACGCCGGCCGCCCGGAGTGGATGATCGACCGCAACCGGTTCCTGCTGGCCGTCACCGGCCCGTACGGCCACGCCCTGCACGCCAGGCGCAGCGCCACCCGGCTGGCCGACAAGCCGCGCGTGGTGCCGATCGGCGCCACCGTGTTCGACCTGCTGGACGTGCTGTCCGGCGGGGAACGCTCACGCGGCACCGACGACGTGATCGTGGTGGACGCGGCGTTCCGCTGCCTCGGCGTGGTCCGCGCCACCGACCTGGTCCGCGCGGTCGCGGACAGCAAGGTCGAGGAGGCCGCCGCGCTGAACCCGCTGACCAGGCTGCCCGGCAGCGCGTCGGTGGACCGCTCGGTCACCCGGCGGATCCGCGACGGCGACGTGTTCGCCGTGGGCTGGCTGGACATCGACGCGTTCAAGACGGTCAACGACCGGTTCGGCTTCGCGGCCGGCGACGACCTGATCCGGGACGTCGGCCGATGCCTGGCCGAGGCCGCCGAGAACCAGGCCGACATCCGGGTCAGTCACATCGGCGGTGACGACTTCGTCTTCGTCAGCGCGCTGGACCATTTGATGCCGCTGGCCAACAGGCTGATCGACACGGCATGGGCGGTGAACGGCGTTCCGGTGTCGCTGTCGCTGGCCACCCTGGTGTGCGCGGCCGGGTCGGTGACCGGCTATCGCGAAGTGTCCCGGATGCTGGCGCCACTGAAGCTGCGCGCCAAGGCGATCACCGGATCGAGTTGGGTGGTGGGCCGGCCGGGCACGGAGCGGATCGACGTGCTGCGCAGCGGTCAGGGCAGGCCGCGACCGGTCAGCCAGCCGCCACCGCCGCCGTCGATGACCGCCACACTGCCCAGGCACACGCCGGCCAAGGCGGGCTGAGTGGATCGCCTGTCTGTGTGGATTCCCGATCACGATCTTGCGAAACGAGGGAAGGCTAACCTAACTTAGGCACCTCGATCGGCCCTGCCCGAGGATGAGGATGCCGCCGCAACAACGACTGTGCCTGGTCGCGCTCAACCCGACCGACTCCGTGACCGACGGGTTCCTGCCGGCAGCGGCGGAGCTGGACCTGCGGGTCACCCTGCTCACCGACCAGCCCGAGGCGCACGCCCGCGCCTACGCCGGCCTGCCGCACGGGCCGGACGAGATCGTCGGGTGCGACGTCCGCGACTTCCGAGCGATCATCGATCACGTCGACCGGCACGACCGGCCGGCGGCGGTGTTCACCAACAGCGACCACCTCCAGACCCAGACCGCGCTCGCCGCCGGCTACGCCGGCCTGCCGGCCAAGGACTGGCGGGTGGCGTTGCGGGCCAAGAACAAGGCGCAGCTACGCCGGCATCTCGCCCGCGCCGGGGTGGATTCGGTGTGGTCGCGGGAGGTGCTGCCCGGCGGGACCGTCGAGGACGCGCCCTTCCCGTGTGTCGTCAAACCACGGGAGGGCGTGGCCAGCGAGGACGTCGTGCTGGTCGCCGACACTGCCGAGCTCACCACCGCGTGTGCGGACATCTGGTCGCGCCGGCCGGAACCGTTGGTGGTGGAGGAGTTCCTCGCCGGCGACCTGCGCTCGCTGGAGACCGTCGGCGACGGCTCGGCGCTGCGGGTGGTGGGCGGTTTCCGCACCACGCTGTCCGCGCCGCCGTACTTCGTCGAGCGGAGCATGGTGTTCGACCCGGAGCCCGACGCCGGGCCGGTGCTGGCCCAGTTGGCCGCGCTGGGCGTGGGTCTCGGTGCCTGCCACACCGAGTACGTCGTGTCCGGTGACCGGGTCCGGCTGATCGAGGTGAACTACCGGGTCATCGGCGACCAGTGCGACCTGCTCCTTGCCGAGACCACCGGCACTCCCCTGTTCGAGCAGATCCTCCGGGTGCACATCGGCGAACCGCTGCCACCGGCGCCGGACACGCCCACGCGGGCCGGGCGGGTCGACTGGCCGTGCGTGGACCGCGACGGCCGGCTGGAGCACGCTCCCCCGCCGGTCGACGAGCAGCGCGACGACGTGCACCTGGTGTACCGGCCGCTGCGCGCGGTCGGCGACGAACTCGCCCTCACCAACACCAACCGCGACTACCTCGGCGTGCTGCGCACCACCGGCCCGGACAGGTCCACGGTGGACGCAGTGGCCGCCGAGTTCCTCAACGTGCACCGCTGGGACATCCGGTGACGCTGCTGGCGTCGGTCCTGGACACCCTGCTGCGCGAGGACTTCCAGGGCATCCGCACCCGTGGTTCCGTTGTGGACGGTGTACTGCGCGTCGACTACGCCGGACACTCACTGGAGATTCCGGTGCGGCCGGACGGTTTCCTGTGCGACATCGCCGTGTCGGCACCGGAGCTCACCTGGGACGGCACGCGACTCACCGAACTGGAGCCGATTCTGGCGCTGCTGCGCGACGGCGTGCCCGAGTGCGACCGGGACGGCTTCGACGCGTTCGTCACCGAATGCCGCGACGCGCTGACCACCGAACGGCTCCAGCGCGACAGCCGCACCACCACCGGCCCGCTGCGCCACGACGTCCTCGCGGCCTATCTCGGCCACCCCGTCTACCCCACCGGCCTGGCCCGGCGCGGCATCAGCCCGGCCGACCAGTCGCACTACGCCCCCGAGTACGGCCCGACGTTCCGGCTGCGGTGGGCGGCCGTGCGGGCCTCGGCGGTGACGGCCGCCGGCACGCTGCCCGACTGGTGGCCCACCGCCGACGAGCTCGGCATGCCCGGCGACCTGGTGCCCTTCCCGGTGCACCCGCTGACCGCCCGGCACCGGCTCACCGTCGCGGACGCCGTCGACGTGACACCGACGCTGTCCATGCGCACCGTCGCCGTGCTGGCCGATCCGGGCACCCACGTCAAACTCCCGCTGCCCACCAGCACTCTCGGCCTGCGCAACCGCCGCACGGTCAAACCGGGCACGCTGGTCGACGGTGCCGTCACCGGTCGCCTGCTCGCCGCCGTGCTGGCCGCCGAGCCGAGGTTCGCCGACCGGATCGTGCTGGCCGACGAGCAGACCTACGCCCACGCCGACGACGAACTGCTCGCCTTCCTGGTGCGCCGGGTCCCGCTCGGCGCGATTCCGCTGGCCGCGCTGCCCGCCCCCACCGGCATGGGCCTGGTGGTGGACGAGTTGGGTGACCGGGTCGCCGTGGTCACCGAGTACCTGTCGCTGCTGCTGGACTTCCAGGTGACACTGCTGTTGCGCTACGGCATGGCCCTGGAGTCCCACCAGCAGAACGTGTCCCTGCTGCCCGGCCAGCCGCTTCGGTTGCTGGTCAAGGACAACGACGGCCCTCGACTGCATCCCCGCCGGCTGCGGCGCGGGCTGGGCGACTGGCCGCCCGGCGGCGATCCCGCGCTGCTGGACGACCGCCGGATCGTCGTCGACTCGTTCGCGCCGCTGGTCGACGTGTTCACCACGATCACGCTGCACCTGTGTGCCGCGGCGATCGTGTTCGCCCTGGGCGGCATCGACCGGCGGCTGATCCGCGACCTGCTGTGCGCGGCGATCGACCGCCATCCGGACAGCCCCGACCGCCGCAGGCTGATCGACCGCACCCTGCTCGCCGACCGGCTGCCGGTCAAGGCGATGGTCACCGCGGGCACGCTGCTGTCCAAGCGGCGCTCCGGCGCCGCCGACATCAACAAGTTCTACTCCTATACCGGCCCGAACTATCTCAGGAGCGTCTGACGTGTCCACCCCGACCATCGGCGCGCCGACCGTGTGCGCCGACCACGTGGTCGCCCACAACCTGCTCAACTGCTACCTCCGCGAGATCGGCCCCGGCGTGCCCGACGGTGATCACCTGCGGGTGCCGCTGCCGCACACCGGACGCGCCCTGCGGATCGAGGTGCGCCGCAGATCCCTGTCCGGCGCCCACCGGTTCACCGGGCCGGCCACTGCGGACCGGGTCGGCGAGTGGGTCGAAGCCGCCTGGTGGGAGGTCGCCGAACTGGTCGCCGCCGAACTGACCGCGGCCACCGGCACGGCCAACGACGAGTTCGCCGCGCAGGTGGCTGCCAGCCACGAAGTGACGGAAACCGCGCTGCGCCAACGATTCACCAACCCGTCGGACCGCTACCTGGCGTCCGAGCAGTCGCTGCCGCTCGGCCACCGCTTCCACCCGACCCCGAAGGCCCGCACCGCCACCACCGGCGACTGGCGGGACTACGCCCCGGAGACCGGCAGCCGCATCGCGCTGCGCTACCTGGCCGTACCGGTGGACCTGGTACGGGCGTCCGGTGAACTCGGCGCCATCGACGCGCTGCGCCCGGTGCCCGACGGCCACCGGCTGCTGCCCGTGCATCCGTGGCAGTTCGACCTGCTGCGCCACGACATCACCGCGGGCCACCTGCTGGACCTGGGCACCGGCGGTCCGCTGTTCACGCCCACGTCGTCGGTGCGCACGCTGCACGGCCCGACCGGCTTCCTGAAGTTCAGCCTGAACGTGCGGATCACCAACTGCGTACGCAAGAACGCCGTCTACGAGCTGGCCTCCGCCGTCGCCCTGACCGACCTGCTGGACACCACCGACCTGCCGGTGCGGGTGCTGCGCGAACCCGGCTACCGCACGGTCGACGTCGACGGGCTGCGCGACGGGCTCGGCGTGATCGTGCGCGACGACGTCACCGACTACCTGCCGGCGGGCGCCACCCCGCTGCTGGCCGCCGCCGTGGCCGACGAGTACCCGCTGTCCGACGCGCACGTGTCCGGCCTGGCGGGCGCCGACGTGCTGGGCTGGTGGGCGGCGTACCTGCGGCTGCTCGTGCCGCCGGTGCTGGCCACGCTGTTCGACCACGGCGTCGTCCTGGAACCGCACCTGCAGAACGTGCTGGTCTGCGTGTCCGACGACGGCCTGCCGGTGCGGCTGCTGTTCCGCGACCTGGAAGGCACCAAGCTGGTGGCCGACCACCACGCGGCCACGCTCGCCACGCTGCCGCCGGACGTGGCCGCGTCGCTGTCCTACAGCCGCGAGCAGGCGTGGCGGCGGGTCGGGTACTGCCTGCTGGTCAACCACGTCGCCGAGTTCGTCGCCGCCCTGGCCGACCTGCGACCCGACCTGGAGCCCGACCTGTGGGCGCTGGTCGGCCGGGAACTGGCCGGGCTGCCCAGCACACCGGAGATCGCCGCCGTCCTGGCAGGCGGACCGGTGCCGGCCAAGGCGAACCTGCTGGCCCGCTGGCGGCGCACCAACGACCGAGGCGCGGGCTACGTGCCGGTCCGCCTGCCGCTGGCCGTGCCGTGATCCCGGCCGCCGTCGCCGACCACGTCGCCGGCCTGCCCGACGACCAGTTGCCCGCGTACGTCTACGACCTGGCCGGCCTGCGCGAGCACGCCACCGCGATCCGGGCCGCGCTGCCGTCCGGTGTGGAGTGGTACTACGCGGCCAAGGCCAACCCGGCGGCGCCGATCCTGCGCACGCTGGCCGGTGTGGTCGACGGGTTCGAGGTGGCGTCCGGCGGCGAACTCGCGCACGTCCGGTCCGTGGTCCCGGACGCGCCGCTGGCGTTCGGCGGTCCCGCCAAGACCGACGCCGAACTGGCCGCCGGCACCCACCGGATCCACGTGGAGAGCCGGCACGAACTGCGCCGCCTGGCCGCGATCGGCCGGCCGGCCGGCGTGCTGCTGCGGGTCAACCTGGCCCTGCCCACCGGTGCCGCCGTGCTGACCATGGGCGGCAGGCCCAGCCAGTTCGGCATCGACCCCAGTGAGCTGGACGAGTGCCTGGCCGTGCTGCGGGAGACGGAAACGCTGACCTGGCACGGTATCCACGCCCACCTGGCCAGCGGCCTGCCCGCCACCGACCAGGTCGAGCTGGCCTCGGCCGTCGTCGAGTGGGCGGCCCGGCTGGGCGCGCCGGAGGTCAACGTCGGCGGCGGCATGGCGGTCGACTACCGCGACCCGGACACCCGTTACGACTGGGCCGTACTGGGCGCCGGCCTGCGGGAGCTCACCGAACGGACCGGCGTGCGGCTGCGGATCGAACCGGGCCGCGCGGTGACGGCCTACTGCGGCTGGTACGCCGCGTCCGTCGTGGACGTCAAACGCAGCCACGGCGAGGCGTTCGCGCTGCTCGCCGGCGGCACCCACCACCTGCGCACCCCGGTCGCGAAGGGCCACGACCAGCCGTTCGACGTGCTCCCGACGGGCTGGGACCGGCCATGGCCGCGACCGGGCGTGACCGACTCGCGGGTCACCGTGGCGGGTCAACTCTGCACGCCGAAGGACGTGCTGGCCAGGAACGTGCCGGTGGCCCGGCTGATGGCCGGCGACCGGGTCGTGTTCGGCATGGCGGGCGCCTACGCCTGGGACATCTCGCACCACGACTTCCTGATGCACCCCCGGCCCACGTTCCACTACCTGGAACGGCAGGTGGCGAGCCGGCAGGGCCGACTCGCCACCTGATCGATCACCGAGCTGGATCAGTCGCGGCCGGGACCGCCATGAGCGGCGGCGGCCAGAGCCGGAACCAGCAGGTTGGCCTTCGGCGTGCCGATACCCGTTGCCGGGTCCCAGCCCTTCGCCGCCGAGAAGCCCTGCACGGTCACGTCACCGTGGAAGGTGTTGTCACCCACGGTGATGTCGTGGAACAGCGCGCCAGACAGGACGCGGTTGGTCCCCAACGCGTACAGCGACTCGTTGATGTCGCCGACCCTGTGGTGCGCCAACTGGTCGGTCAGCGCCGCCAGACCGGCCCACTGCGGGGAACCGGCACTGGTGCCACCGAACTGGAAGACCAGGTTGGCACCCTGGCCGGAGGTGCTCCACACCGCGAGGACGCCACCGATGATGGCCGCGTTGTAGGAGATGTCCGGCACGCCACGGGTGGCCAGGTGCAGACCGCGCTGGAAGTTCGGCGTCTTGTACTCGACGCTGAACCCACCGCCACCGGCAGCCTGGAAGTCCGGCTCGTTCCACACGACCTCGCCGTTGTAGGCACCGGTGGTGCCGTCGGCGTCGAGGATCGTGCCACCGACACCGGTGACGTTCGGGTCGGACGCAGGCGTGCTGACGGCCTTCGCGAAGGAAGTACCGTCACACGTCGGCTGGGCGGCACCCTGGTCGCCTGCCGAGGCGAAGACGGTCATCTTCTCGCTCTGGGCCTGCTGGAACAGCTTGTGGACCTGGCTGAAGATGGTCGGGTCCTCGCACTGCTCAGCCTCGCCGAAGCTCTGCGACAGGGTGTCGCCGAGGTTGTGGTCGACCACGAACTTCTGCGCCGACAGGATGTCGGCGTCATCGTTGGACTTGGCGAGCACCAGGTCGATCGTGGCGGCGGGCGCGATCGAGTGCGCGTACTCCACGTCGAGCGTGATCTCGCCGGCCCAACCGGTCTGGTTCGCGTCGGCCTGGTCGAACGGGGTCAGCCCGTCCGGCGCGATGATGTTGAGCTTCGGCGCCGGCAGGCCGAAGAGCGTGTCGAACGTGGCCAGGTCCTGCGTGATCGTCGGGCTCTGGAAGGCGTCGACGATCACGATGGTCTCGCCACGGCCGTCCAGACCGTGGTTGGCCAGCTGGTCCACGCCGTAGGCGGCGCGGATCTGGTTGGGCCCGTAGCACTGGGCGGGAACCGTGAGCTGGCAGCTGAAGGTGGTATCCGCCGGGTTGGCACCGACATGCCCGGCGATCTTGTAGTCCGGGTTGGCACCAATTGCTGGTGTCATCACGCCGCTTGTGGCGACGGCTGTGGTCGCAGCCATACCGGTCATCGCGGTAGCTGCGGCTACGGCGACTCCGGACAACGCCGCCATGACACGGCGACGAGAGAGTGCACGCACGAGCCCTCCTGGAATCACGCCCGGCAAGGACCCCCGAGCGAGTGAATTTGGCCATGGGAGCGTTACACCGTACTCACGCACGGTCAAGATACGACCAGGTGGAATGCGTGCCAGCCCCCTTGCGACGGACACTCATTCGGCTAGCTAATCGTCCGCTTCGCCCTCAATTGCCGGGTCACCCAATACAGAGAGTGGCTCAACTGTGTGCTCATTCGTGGCCAGATCGTCATCCACAGTCTTCAATTCTGTGGCAGGGCCCGGATCGGTCGCTTCGCCCAAACCCGTCTCGTCCAGGCGACCGGCCAGATGCTCGTCCGGCACATCGGGCACCGGCGCGAGATTCCGGCGCCCCGGATCGGCGAACCACCCGAACGGCCCGAAAGTCACCTGATCGGGCCACGGCGACGGCGGCCGCAGCAACACCTCGGCCCCCGTCGGCCGGAAACCAGCGGCGAGCGCCGCCCGCATCGACGCCGCGTTGCCCGGCGCCACCTGCGCCCACACGTACTCACCGGCCGGCACCAGCCCGCGCGCCGCCGCGAGCAGGCCGCGCCCCAGGCCGAACCCGCGCAGCGCCGGCTCGACCTCCAGCGACACCTCCCACCGCCCGGCCACGCCCCGGCCCATGACCAGCAGGCCACCGGGGCACCGCCAGGCCCGCACGTCCACCCGCCTGCTCAGCGCCCGGGCCAGCCGGGGCGAGAGCGGCTCCCGGAACTCGGTCAGCTCGATCAGGTCCGTGCCGCCGTGGCGACCGGTGGCCGGCGCGGCCAGGACGGCGTCCAGGTTGTCCGGCACCCGGCCGGTCGCGGCCGCCAGGGCGGTCACGAAGGACTGGTCCAGCGGCGCCGACAGGTCGTCGTCCGGCAGCCGCTCGCGCACCCAGTCATCGGCCAGGTCGGCCACGATGACGTTGAGCCCGGCGAAGGCCAGGACGCCCACCGAACGGTCGTCCGGTGGCGCCACGACCGTGAGGTCCCGGCCGAACGCCGACGATCCACCGTCGGCGAACGACCGCATCAGGTCCGCGAGTTCGGCCACGTTCCCTGTCATACCGCACCAGCGACACGAACGAGTGACCGGTGCCGAAATTCGCAACCGCGGTGATCACCACGGGGTTCAACCTTATGTGACCAGCGTGAACAACCAGCCCCCGAGCCGATCGGACGATGACATCGTCCGATCGCTGGTGCACGACCTGGACACGGGATTCGTCCTCCTGTTCGACAAGTACCGGCGGATCGTGTTCTCCACTGCGTTGCGGATCGGTAGCGGCCGGGCGGATGCCGAGGACGTCACGGCGGAGGCGTTCCTGCGCGCCTACCGCGCCCTGGCCGGCTACCGACCGGACCAGATCCTGGCCCTGAAGCTGCGCACCTGGCTGTTGACCATCACGCTGAACGCCTGCCGCAACCAGCAGCGCGACGCCGGCCGGCAGCCCGCGTGCGAGCCGTGGGACGAGGTCGACGAACAGGTCGACCGGCCGGACGAGCGGGTCGACGTGGAGCAGGCCATCGCCGACAGCGAGACCAGCCGCGAACTGGCCGCCTCACTCGCCGCCCTGCCCGACCACCAACACGTGGCCGTCGTCCTGCGCCACGTGGTCGACCTACCGATCGCCGAGATCGCCACGGTCGTCGGCCGCTCCCCCGGCACGGTCAAATCCGACATCTCCCGCGCCCTGGCCCGCCTCCGCCGGCTGCACACCAACCCACTCCCACGCCGAGGCTCCCCGGCCAGGCGCGCGCCCAGGAGGCGCCGCCCGGCCGATCCCGTCGCCGGCCCTCGCGTCCCCACCGAAGGCCCACCCAACCTGCGCCAACCGCCCATCCGACGAGCATCTGTGGAGACGCGCCGATGACCCCTGACCGCCCACGCATCACCCCCGTCCCGGACGAGGCCCTCACCGAAGGCCTGGCCGCCCTCGCCGCCAACGGCCCGCCAGGCCTGCTCGAACGCATCGCCGCCCGCTGGGCCCGGACGCCCGGCCCGGTCTGCGACCTGTACGTCGCCTCCACCCACCGCGGCGTCATCTACGTGCGCCCCAGCGACACCGTCCACGACGACGACAACGAGTTCGCAGACGAGTTCCACCGCCGCTTCGCCCAACCCCTACTCGCCGGCGGCACACCACCGTCGAACCGGGACCGAGCCGGCCGGATCCGCTTCGACCTGAGCCGGTTGGACGCGTTCGCACGCGAGGTGCTGCTGGCGGTCCTCACCATCCCCCGAGGTCAGGTGCGCCCTTACGACTGGCTCGCCGGCCGCGTCGGTCCACAGGCAACAGCGCACCAGGTGGACGTCGTGCTACGCGAGAACCCCATCCCAGTGCTGATTCCCTGCCACCGGGTGATCAATACCGATGGCACGCCGGGTGAGTACGTGTTCGGTCAAGCTGTGAAACATGCGCTTCTGGCCGCCGAGGGCACTAATCTCGGCGAGGTGTACGCGTTGGCCCAACTCGACATCCGCTATGTGGCCAGTGATGCCACGGGGATGGTGTGCTTTCCGACCTGCTCACGGGTCCGGACCGAGCGGACCGGCTTTCCCACCGTCACCGCGGCACGGGACGCCGGCTACCGTCCGTGCCCGCAGTGCGGTCCCGCGCCCGACGGGGCCGACTGACATGGCCGGCCTGTTTCCCCGCCCCCACGCCGAGATCGCGCCCGGCGCCGTACACGTGCCCGACTGGCTTGACCTGCGCGAGCAACGGTCCCTGGTGGCCGCGTGTCGCGAATGGTCGGAGCCACCGGCCGGCCTGCGCACCACACGGTTACCCACCGGTGGCGTCATGTCGGTGCGGACGGTATGCCTGGGGTGGCACTGGTATCCGTACGGTTACTCGCGCACGGTGAACGACGAGGCCCGCACGCCGGTGAAGCCGTTCCCGGCCTGGTTGGCCGAACTCGGCCAACGCGCCGTGGCAGAGGCGTACGAGGACGAGGAGGCCGGCCGCGCGTACCGGCCGGACGTCGCGTTGGTCAACTACTACGACAGCGACGCGAAGATGGGAATGCACCAGGACAAGGACGAGCGCAGCCTGGCACCCGTGGTGTCGCTGAGCCTGGGCGACCGCTGCGTCTTCCGATTCGGCAACACGGAAACCCGCAACCAGCCATGGACCGACATCGAGCTGGCATCCGGCGACCTGTTCGTCTTCGGCGGCCCGTCACGCCTGGCGTACCACGGTGTGCCGCGCATCCGACGGTCCGAAGGAGACCCGGACCTGGGCCTGCCGAGCGGCCGTCTGAACATCACCATCAGAGAATCCGGACTTTCCGAAGACTAACTGCAACCGTTCCACCCTCGTCGGGGTTCTTATCTATATGAGGACACCAACCCCAGGCCCCCGGCACGGTAGCCACGTGGAACTGGCAGGCGATCACGAAGTCCGTGAACGAACAGGGCTTCGCAGTGACGCCACCGGCTCTCTCGGCTGCCGACTGCGCCGAGCTGATAGCCCTGTACGACCAACCAGATCCCTGGCAAGACCGCATCCAGCAGGACATCTACCCCCTGGGCCCGGGCGAACACCAGCGCTTCACCAGTCCCCCATCCACAGTGGCAACACTGCAGGCGAACTGCTACCCCCATCTGGCAGCCATAACCGAACAGTGGCAGGACACCCGACCCAACAAGTCCAAACCAGCCACGCTGATCACCAAACACCGGGCCCAGGAGTACCAAAGCCTCCACCAGCAAGACGAAGCCACGTTCCCCTGCAACTCACGATCATGCTGAGCCAACACCGCAAGCAGTACACCGGCGGCGAGCTACTCCTGGTCGAGAACCACCCCAGAGCCCAATCCCGAGGCAGAGCAATAACGTTGAAACAAGGCGAAGCGATCATCCACCCCACCAGCCACAGACCGGCCACCGGCAAACGAGGCCACTACAAAGTCCGTGTCCGCCAAGGCATTAGCAAAGTCCACACAGGAACCCGCCACGCCCTGACCATCACCTACCACCACAAGTAGACCACCAGCGCCACAATGCCCGCACGGGGAGCCCACGAGACGAAAGCGGAGCCACTCCCGCACCAACAACTGATCCCACCCCACAGGAGCGGCTCCACCGTACTGAGGCCCCAAAGCCCGTTACTGCCCAAAGAAAGGAGGCCCGATAGCCCGGGCGATGCGACAGGTCAATGAGGGCGCGCAGGAGCCGGCTCCGCGAGCCCGAAACTGATCACCCGCCGAGCCCGAATCCGAATCAGCTCCTCCGACATCCCAGGCCGCTGCGGCTCCTGCCCGGTCAACGCCTCAGCGGTGCCACGGATCTCCACACACCGAACCCGCCACGGATCAAGAGAAGCGATGTCGTCGACAACGAACGCCACCCGCCCGTTCCCAGCCACATTGCGGAACTTCCGGCTGGTACCCATACCGAACCCGCCGATGTCGATCGAGTCGAACTCGGCGTTGTACCGGAAGGAGACCGGACTGTTCTGTGGATTCCCGTCCCGGTCAACCGTCGCGAGCCGACCAAGCCGCTGGCTGGCCAGGTAAGCCAGCTCGACCTCGCTGAATGCACTCATGATCCAAGTATCAGCCGCATTCAGCCGCGCGGCAACGCCAACCCAACCCACCAACAGCAAGGAGAATATATCGCAGCCACAACAACCCCGGCCGCGCCGGAACATCTCTGCCGCCCAGCCAGATCTGCCGCCAGGCTGATACGAGGCCCCGGCCAGGACCGGCACAGCGGGCGCCCACTCAGTCTCGTGCGCCAGTTGGCGCCACGCAGCGGGTTGGCGCCACCTGCCAGTAGTCGGTACAGAGCCGTAGTCGGCGTCAGCCTGCAGTTGGCTCCGTACGGCCAGCCGTCACCGTGTGCTGGAGCCGAGCCGCGAATGGGCGTCGTCTGCCGAGGGTGCACCAGCTCGCCTCGTCTGCCGATCGACGTGCGGTGCCGATGGCGTCGTGTGCCGGTTGCCGCGCCGCCGTCAGCGGACGTGCGCCGACCGATCGGCCCACGCCTGCTGGTCCGCGTCATCTGCCGGTTGCCGCTTGGTATCGATGGCGTGGTGCCGGTGGCCAGGATCGCTTGTTGCGTCGCCCATCGGTCGGCGCGGCCAGCTCGCGCCATCTGCCGACCGAAGCACGGCCGCCGACATCGTCGTTTGCGACAGGCTGGCCCACCGGCTCGCGTCGCAGGCTGGTGGATGCGCGGCTGGTGTCCTCGCGTCGCAGGCTGGTGGATGCGCGGCTGGTGTCCTCGCGTCGCGGGCTGGTGGATGCGCGGCACGTTCGTCGCTTGCCGGGCGGCGCGGCTGCCGGTCCGCGTCGTCTGGCGTGCGTGTCGAAAAGCGCCGGCTGGCGTGACCTGCCGGTTGGCGCCTCCAGCCAGCGGCGTCGCATGCTGGCTGGCGTCCGGCCACCGGTTGTCGTCGGGCTGGTCGGCCCTGCGGGCAGCAGTGCCCTGCGGCTGGCCGGCCTGGCTCAGTCGGCGGCCGAGCGCGGCCTGAGGTCAGACCGTGAAGCCGAGCGCGCGGAGTTGTTCGCGGCCGTCCTCGGTGATCTTCTCGGGGCCCCACGGCGGCATCCAGACCCAGTTGATCTTGATGTCGCCCACGATGCCGCCGGCCGGGCCGCCGACCAGCGCGCTGCGGGCCTGGTCCTCGATGACGTCGGTCAGCGGGCAGGCCGCCGAGGTCAGGGTCATGTCGAGTACGGCGGTGTTCTGCTCGTCGACGCGGATGTCGTAGACGAGGCCTAGGTCGACGACGTTGATGCCGAGCTCGGGGTCGACGACGTCGCGCATGGCTTCCTCGACGTCGTCGATGGACGCCACGTCGGCCTTGGGTGCGGGCGGTTCGGGCAGGCTCGCGGCGCTGCGGTCCGGAACACCGCCCTCGGTGCCGGCTCCGCTCGCGGGCGCGCCGCCAACGACGCCGGCTCCGTTCGCGGCAACGTCGCCCGCAACGCTCGTGCTCGTCGCGACGACATCGCCGCCAGCGCTCGTGCCGGTCGCGGCAGAGCCGGCAGCGCCGGCGCCGGTCGCGGCGACATCGCCCGCAACGCCGGTGCCGGTCGCGGCGACATCGCCGGCGTCCGTGGCGCCATGCCCGGCACCCGGGTCGCCTGCAGCGCCGCTGTTGGCGGTCGCCGAGGTGCCCGGCGCGGCGGCCGTGCGGGGGTCGTGGTCGGTGTGGCTCGTCATCGGTGATTCACCTCGGTCGTGTCGGTGTCCGCGTCGGCCCTGGCCACGGCGTCCTTGAACGCCATCCAGCCGAGCAGCGCGCACTTCACCCTGGCCGGGTACTTCGCCACGCCGGCGAACGCGATCGCGTCCTCCAGCACGTCCTCGTCCGGCTCGATCTGGCCTCGGCCTTGCATCAGCTCGACGAACGCGTCCATCGTGCCGAACGCCTCTTCCACAGTGTGCCCGACGACCAGATCGGTCAACACGGATGTGGCAGCCTGACTGATGGAACAACCCTGGCCGTCGTACGAGACATCCGCGACCTCGGCCGCCGGACCACTGCCCTTCAACTGCACCCGCAGGGTCACCTCGTCACCGCAGGTGGGGTTGACGTGGTGCACCTCCGCGCCGTACGGCTCGCGCAGGCCACGCCCGTGCGGGTGCTTGTAGTGGTCCAGGATGATCTCCTGGTACATCTGATCCAGTCGCATCACACCGTCCCGAAGAACCGCTGCGCCGTGCGGACCCCGTCCAGCAACGCGGTCACGTCGTCCAGGTCGTTGTACAGGTAGAACGTGGCCCGCACCGTCGCCGGGATGCCGAACCGCTGGTGCAGCGGCCACGCACAGTGGTGGCCCACCCGCACCTCGACGCCGTTGTCGTCCAGGACCTGGCCGACGTCGTGTGCGTGAATGCCGTCCACGACAAAGGCAACAGCGCCGCCCCGGTCGGCTGTTCCCGTCGCGCCGGAATGCGTCGGGCCGATGACCCGCACGCCGGGGATCTCGGCCAGTCCGTGCAGGGCCGCATCCGTCAGCTGGTGCTCGTGTTCGGCGATGCGGTCCATGCCGACCGCCGTCAAGTAATCCACCGCGGCACCCAGACCGACGGCCTGCGAGAAGTTGGGCACGCCGGCTTCGAAGCGCTGCGGCGGGGCCGCGAACGTGGACCGCGCCATGTGCACCATCTCGATCATGGACCCGCCGGTGAGGAACGGGGGCATGGCCGCCAGCAACTCGTTCCGGCCGTACAGCACGCCGACACCGGTGGGGCCGAGCATCTTGTGGCCGGAGAAGACCGCGAAGTCCACGCCCAGCGCACCGAAATCGACAGACGAGTGCGGCACCGACTGGCAGGCGTCCAGCACGGTGAGCGCGCCGACCTCCCTGGCCCGTGCGACCAGCCGGGCGGGCGGGTTGACCGTGCCGAGCACGTTCGACTGGTGGGTGAACGCGACGATCTTGGTGTGGTCGTTGATCAGCTCGTCGATGTTGGACAGGTCCAGCCGGCCTTCGTCGGTCACGCCGAACCAGCGCAGCGTGGCGCCGGTCCGCTCGACCACCTGCTGCCAGGGCACCAGGTTCGCGTGGTGCTCCATCTCGGTCACGACGATCTCGTCACCGGGGCCCAGGCGGAACCGCTCCGCCGACGGGCCGGCCGTGGTGGCGTTGCTCATCGCGTAGGCGACCAGGTTGATGCCCTCGGTGGCGTTCTTCACGAACACGACCTCGTCGGCGCCGACACCGATGAACTCAGCGATCCGCGCGCGGGCACCTTCGTACGCTTCGTCGGCCTCCTCGGCCAGCTGGTGCGCACCGCGGTGCACGGCCGCGTTGGAGGTCTCCAGGAACACCCGTTCCGCGTCCAGCACCGGCCGGGGGCGCTGCGATGTCGCGCCGGAGTCCAGGTACACCAGCTTCTTCCCGTCCCGGATGGTGCGGGACAGGATCGGGAAGTCCTTGCGGATCGCGTCCACGTCCAGCGCGCCCGCCGCGCCAGGAGTGCTCGTCACGGTGTCGTCGCCCCCTCACGCGTGCTGTCCAGGTAGCGGACGTAGCCCTCGGACTCCAGCACGTCGGCCAGTTCCGGGCCGCCGGACTCGACGATCCGGCCGCCGGCGAACACGTGCACGTAGTCGGGGGTGATGTGCTTGAGGATCCGGGTGTAGTGGGTGATCAGCAGCACGCCGACCTCACCGGACGCCTTGTACCGGTTCACACCCTCGGACACCACGCGCAGCGCGTCGACGTCCAGGCCGGAGTCGGTCTCGTCGAGGATCGCGATCTTCGGTTGGAGCAGCGAGAGCTGCAGGATCTCGTGGCGTTTCTTCTCGCCGCCGGAGAAGCCCTCGTTGACCGACCGTTCGGCGAACGCGGAGTCGATGTCCAGGTCGGTCATCGCCGCCCGGACCTCCTTCACCCAGTGCCGCAGCGCGGGTGCCTCGCCGCGCACCGCGGTGGCGGCCGAGCGCAGGAAGTTCGACATGGACACGCCGGGCACCTCGACCGGGTACTGCATGGCGAGGAACAGGCCGGCCCGGGCGCGCTCGTCGACCGTCATGGCCAGTACGCTCTCGCCGTCCAGCAGCACCTCGCCGGACGTCACCTTGTACTTGGGGTGGCCGGCGATCGCGTAGGACAGAGTGGACTTGCCCGACCCGTTGGGGCCCATGATGGCGTGTGTCTCGCCCGCCCTCACGGTGAGGTCGACGCCGTCCAGGATCTGCTTCTCGGTGTCGTCGGCCATGACCGACACGTGCAGGTCCCTGATCTCCAGAGTGGCCATCGTGCTTCGTCTCTCCTGATGTGACAGTGCGAAAGTCAGTTGATCGGTCGGCCCGCGTCGACGTACACGTCGCCGTCGGTCACGTGGACGGCGAACACGTCGACCGGCTCGGTGGCCGGCAGCGACGACGGTTGGCCGGTGCGCAGGTCGAAACACGACCCGTGCAGGAAGCACTCGATGCCCTTCCCGGTGACCTCGCCGTCGGACAGCGCCAGTTCGGCGTGCGTGCACTCGTCGCGCAGCGCGTGCACCTCGTCGCCCTGCCGGACGAGGACGATCGGCTCACCGTCCACGTCCACGGCGAACGGCTTGTCATCGTCCAGATCGGACAGTGCGCACACGCGAAAGCCAGGGGTCGTCATACCCCGACCGCCTCGAGTTCGGCCTCGATGGCCGCCTCCAGCCGTTCCCGCACCGCGGGCACGGCGATCCTGGTGAGGATCTCGTGGAAGAACCCGCGCACCACCAGCCGGCGCGCCTGGTCCTCGGGGATTCCCCTGGCCTGCAGGTAGAACAGCTGCTCGTCGTCGAACCGGCCGGTCGCGCTGGCGTGCCCGGCACCGGCGATCTCGCCGGTCTCGATCTCCAGGTTCGGCACCGAGTCGGCGCGGGCCCCGTCGGTCAGCACGAGGTTGCGGTTGAGCTCGTAGGTGTCGGTGGCGTCGGCCGCGGCACGGATCAGCACGTCGCCGATCCACACCGTGTGCGCACCCTCGCCCTGCAACGCGCCCTTGTAGGTGACCCTGCTGCGGCAGTTGGGCACCGCGTGGTCGACGAACAGCCGGTGCTCCAGGTGCTGGCCGGCGTCGGCGAAGTACAGCCCGGTCAGTTCGGCGTCGCCACCCCGGTCGGTGAACGTCACCGTCGGCGCCACCCGCACCAGGTCGCCGCCCAGCGTCACGACCGTGTGCCGCAACGTGGCGTCGCGGCCCAGGCGGGCGTGGTGCGCGGTGAGGTGGACGGCGTCGTCGGCCCAGTCGTGCACGGCGACGACGGTCAGCTTCGCGCCGTCGGCCAGCACGAACTCGACGTTCTCCGCGTAGGCGCCGGACCCGGTGTAGTCCACGACGACGACGGCTTCGGCGAACTGCTCGGCCCGCACCTGCAGGTGGCCGTAGGCGACCCGATCGGAGCCCGGTCCCGCGACCGTGACCAGGACGGGTTCGTCGATCCGGGTGTCGCCGGGGACGGTGATCAGGGTGGCCTTCTCGAACGAGCACCACGCCTGAGCCGCCACCCGGTCGCCCGGTGTGCCGGCGACGCCGAGCCGCTCGTCCTCGCGCCGTACCGACTCGACCCGCGCCTGCCCGGTCACCTCGACCGTCGCCACACCGGTGGCGTCGGCCGACGTGTGCAGGCCGTGGAGTCGCTTCATCGGCGTGAATCGCCAGTCCTCCTCGCGGCCGCCGGGCACCTCGAACGCTGCCACGTCGAAGGACGCGAACCGTTCGGCCCGGGAGGCGTTGGGGATCCTGGCCACGGGGACGCCGTGGCTGTGTGCGGTGTTCGACACAGTGGTCGTCAGTTCTGGTGTCGACATCGTCAGCCGACGGCCCCTTCCATCTGCAGCTCGATCAGGCGATTCAGTTCCAGCGCGTACTCCATGGGCAGTTCGCGCGCGATCGGCTCGACGAACCCGCGCACCACCATGGCCATCGCCTCGTCCTCGGTGAGACCCCGGGACATGAGGTAGAACAACTGGTCGTCGCTCACCTTGGACACCGTGGCCTCGTGGCCCATCGACACGTCGTCCTCGCGGATGTCGACGTACGGGTAGGTGTCGGACCGGCTGATGGTGTCCACCAGCAGCGCGTCGCATTTCACCGTCGACTTGGAGTGGTGGGCGCGCTTGTGCACCCGGACCAGGCCGCGGTAGGACGTGCGGCCACCACCCCGGGCGACCGACTTGGACACGATCGTCGACGACGTGTGCGGCGCGAGGTGTTCCATCTTGGCGCCCGCGTCCTGGTGCTGGCCCTCACCGGCGAACGCGATCGACAGGACCTCGCCCTTGGCGTGCTCGCCCATCAGGAACACCGACGGGTACTTCATGGTGACCTTGGAGCCGAGGTTGCCGTCGATCCACTCCATGGTCGCGCCCTCTTCCGCCTTGGCGCGCTTGGTGACCAGGTTGTAGACGTTGTTCGACCAGTTCTGGATCGTCGTGTAGCGGCAGCGGCCGCCCTTGCGCACGATGATCTCCACGACGGCCGAGTGCAGCGAGTCGGACTTGTAGATCGGCGCGGTGCAGCCCTCGACGTAGTGGACGTAGGCGTCCTCGTCGACGATGATCAGCGTCCGCTCGAACTG
>DASUGU010000088.1:0-8972 GCA_036273855.1 Pseudonocardiaceae bacterium | reverse complement strand
ACGCGCCCGCCACAACTCCTACCGCGTCAAACGACCCACCGACGTCGGTATCCGCCACGACGGGCCACCCACGATCCGACTGGCCAACCTCGGCGCTGGCAACCCTCGGGCGGCATGATCAAATTAAGCTAAGTGGCATTGCACCTAGGGGCGACTCCGACTCCTGGCGAGGTAATGACGACTATGTTATTCTATTTGGCGGAAGAAATAAGCTGACAGCCCAGTGGCCATACTTTGATCTGTTTTGGGAATGGCGCAATAGGCTGGCAGAGTCAGACACACTTTGGGTGATTGGCTATTCGTTCAGAGATGAGCATGTCAATATTGTGATTGAACGCTGGCTTGAGTCCGACGGCGCTCATCGAATGGTGATCGTCGACCCATTCTTCACCACGTACTTTACTAACCATCCATTTCGTGGCCTGCTTAACCTTGCGTCGAATGAGGCGACAAACCATTCAATTCCGGATGAGAATTCCCCTAGCGGGTACCGATACGTCTCTGGACCGCCGCCAAATCCGAGTGTTATCATAATTCGCAAGAATGTAACGGACGGGCTTCGGATTCTAGGCGACGCATACCCGGACATTCCTGCGGATATTTCTAGTTGATATCGGTCAACGGGGCGAACTAGCAAGTACGCATTATGTGCCGGTACGTCCCTGCATACTGTCATGCTATTGTCAATTCGCTCTATACCCTCGCCTGGCGGTGCCGATTGGCTTTGTCGCGAGCGACTTCCACCGGCATCAAGTGGTGTCGGATCGTCCGGGGCCTGTGGCGATGTAGTACAGGACTGCTGTCGCGGTGCCGGCGCCGAGTAGTTGGCCCTGCGCAGCCAGCCCCGGCACGCGGGCCAACGGCATCCATGACAGCGTTCCGACCTCGTATGGGTCGCTGGGGTTGGTCACTCGGTCCGCACCGTGCCGCCACAGGTAGCAGTCCATGGCCGTGTCCACGATGCCTGGTAGGGGGTGGATGGTCAGCAGGTGTTCGCTGGGGCCGCGGGGCTGCCATCCGCTTTCCTCCAGCGCTTCCCGCGCGGCGGCGTCGGCTGGGTCCTCGCCATCCTCGACCAGCCCGCCGAGCAGCTCGTATCCCCACTGTCCGATGACCCAGCGCTCGCGGTGCAACATCAGCACCGTGTCGGTTGCCTCGTCGACCACTACCGCGATCGCCACCCGCGGCATGCGTATGACGTGATGCTCGAACCGGGTGCCGTCCGGGGCCGCCACGTCGGCCAGGTCGACCCGGACCCATGGGGCTCCGTCGTACACCGTGCGTGCCTGGTGCACTGTCCACGCCGGTAGGCCGGCCTGCTCAGGGATGGCGTCCGTCATAGCTCGATCATGCCGGTCGTTCCTGTTACCGCAGAAGCCTGGAGATCTCCCGTTCTGTGCGACGGTCGGCGGTGTTCTTGGCGACGTCGATACACACGCCGCTCTGTTCAGCTTCCGTGGCCAGGCGTTCGATCACGGCGGCCGGTACGACATACCTGGTCCTGATCCGTACTGCTGGGAACGCATCTTCGCGTATGGCACGGTACAAAGTCGACGCGTTACAGCGAAGTATCTTGGCGGCTTCCCGGACGGTGTAGAAGGTTGGCGCCTTGGCTATCCTATGGTCGTCTGTCATGGTGGCCGATCATGCCCCTGGTCTGACCGGTTCGCCAATTGTGGACCGGATTGGACCCTGGAATGCGAGATGTCAGCGACAATTGTCGCTGACATCTCGCAGTGTTCTGGGCTGCCTGGGCGCCCATGGGAGCGATGTTCGAGATTGTGGCGGTTGCCCGGCATCATCGGGGCGTAGGGGAATCGGCTCCGGATGAGGGATGCTATGGCTGCGGATTGGCGCGTCGGGTTGTTCGTAGCTCATGGACAGCGCTGTTAAGACGTTTGGCAGTGTCGAGCAGGGCGAGGTCGGAAATGGTCAGGACGAGTTCGGTTCCGGGATGGCCGAGTTCCACGTAAGTGGCGTCAGGGCATACCTGGTAGCTCATAGGGCAGGTAGCGCTCAGGGTGGCGGTGGTCATCCTGCCGATGGCTGTGGGGGCGTACATGGTGCCTTTGTCGTCGATGGACTTGCGTTCCCACGTCGCGGAGTCGGGGATCTGGGGTCGGTGCGTCCGGATCGTCACAGTGGTCACTCCTTGTGAGGCATCGTGCGTCGGGTGCTGGCCTGGTGGCCGCGGGCTAGGCGCCGTGTCCGATACCTGTCGGTGGTGATGCCCCTGGCGCAGAGCATGTCGGAGACTGCGTCGTTGACGAGTTCGGCAAGAGAGCTGAGTGCTTCGTCGGGCAGGATCAGGTCTAGCTCGGCGTTGGCCTCGCCGAACACAACGTGGGTGCAGGTGCCCTCTACCGAGCAGGTCATCGGGCAGTAGTCATCGACGTAGATGCCGTCTATCCACTCCAGTACGACCGGCGGCGGGGTGGCGGGCTGACGTGCCATGGCGTCCTTCTCGTGGTTATGGTCGTCGGTCAGAAGCTGATGTCCCAAGGAGCGCGACCGAGGGGGAACGCTTCGTCTTCTGCGGTGCGCAGAACGTCGCTGAATCGCTTGCCCAGCACCGAACACACCGTGATTACCTGGTGAAGGCTCGGTTCACGGCGTGCCAGCTCCAGTCGGCACACAACCGATGGTGAGAGTTCGACTCGGTAGGCCAAGTCGCTGAGGAACCAACCGCGTCCTTGACGGGCCTCGCGTACCTGGGTGCCGATTGAGGTCAAGATCGCCATCAGTCCGGCGTCGTCCATGGGTCGGTCGAAATCGCCCACGTGTGGTCACTCCGTTCGGTTCGCGGTGTCCCGCAGGTCCTGCGCCAGTTCGCGGGCGCTGTCGGTGGTCAGTCGTACGGTGTCGGCCGGGGTGATCAGCAGTACCGTGCGCCGGTCGTCGGCCAGGGCGAGCACGACCCGCTTGGGCTGGCCGAACAGGTCGGCACACGGCACGGTCCAGCGCTCCCGGTAGCCGCAGGTGTCGTGGCTCACCGGGCCTCCTGGTCCTGCTGGCGATTGCGTCCAGGGTGGGCTGACCGGGGAGGCGCGGGAGCGCCCACCCTGGACACAATCCTCATGCCCGCCAACAGGTCGTCGCGGCGACGTAGCCGCGATTCGGACGGCGATCTGTTGGTGGGCGGCAGGACGCCGGCATGGGCGCGCATCACGCTCACGCGGTGTCGATTGCGTGCGCGACGGAGCAGCAGCCGGATGCAGCGTCCTGGTCGGGGGAAGACCATGAAGGCAATGACTAGCGTCGGTGGGACGAGCGGCCACAGCGCGAGTGCTGCAAGACTGGCCGCGGGAGGCTGCGGGTTCACGTTTCACCCCAAGATCGACCGTCAGTAGGTGTCGTACGGGCGCCATTCGATGCAGGTTGGCCGCTCGCGTGTTCGTAGCCACTCATGTAGGGCTTTTCGTGCGTCGGGTATCGGTATGGCGGCGGTTCGCGGGAACACCGAGGCGGTTGACCCGTTAAAGATCAGATCGACTTGCGGCAACGGTCGACTCGGGTTGTATGAGTTCGCGATTGCCATATCCGGGTCGTCGTTGTCGGTGTAGTTGAGGGCAGCGTAGCCAGTTGACGGCTGTGCGCTGACTCTCATTTGATGGTTCGGATACGGGCCGTCTGCCGATTGGTGGAACTCGACATCACCGACCAGGAGAATGGTCTCCCAGTCTTTGTGGTCCAGTTTCAGAACATGGTCGACCAGGTTCGTGGCCTCGTTCATGCCGTGTGCGACCTGTGCGACACCGGTTGTGAGTGTCGCGGTGAGAACCAAGCGGTCGGGTGGCGCGTTGCGCTGTGACATCGTGGGGGACTGCCTCGAATCCGATCCGTGTGGGGTCTGGCTGAACAGGGGCAACCCTCATGCCGTCACCGCCGGGGCAGCTATGTCGGTTTGGACATGCTCCATTCCCAGGTCGACATATCGCCAGGTCGCGGGGCAGTTGGGCCGGATCGGTTCATGCGTTGGTGTGACGTGGGGTAGCGGGGTACGCTCGGTGAGTCATCGCAGCAGGTCACACACGCTGTCGGGGGATCAACATGGGCGCTCCCGGTCGTCAGGGAGCACGTAGCAGCGGCCGTCGCTGCGCTGGGTGCGGGTCGCCGATCGCGGCCGACAACACCGCGCGTCTGTGCAGCAGGTGCCACCGGGAACAGCGGGACCAGCTCCATGCGCCGCCGGTCCCGGGTGACGACTTCTGGTCGACCGGGGACATGCGCGCCGCGTTCGAGAGCCAGGACATGGGCAAGGTGCTCAAGGCGTATCGCAACCACCGCCGGCACCTCCACCTGCTCGGAAAGGCGCTCAACCAAGAGGTTCTCGGACGTTGGCTCGGGCTTACCCAGGCTCAGGTATCGAAGTTCGAGAACGGCAAACCCGAGCAGAACCTTCAGACCCTCCGAAGCTATGCCCGCATCCTGCATATGCCGCCACATATGCTCTGGTTTGATATGCCGGGACAAACACGGCTTGCGGCCCGTCAAAGTCCCGATCTTCTGGCCAACTCGGCGCGGCCAGTGGATGCCGAGCCGACGAATCTGTACGTGCTGCGTGCGGCCGAGCTTGCGCAGTTCGCTTCGGGGGCTGGTACTGCCGATCCGTTGGTGTGGGCGAGCCGACTGGCAGATGCGCGAGCGCATTTCGAACGGATGTATCGCAATTCAGGCGGCGTCGTGGCTGGCGCGCGCATCGAACAGTTCTTGGCGAGGCAGGCGCTGCCGTTCATCGCTGGCACCGCAGGCGATGCTGACGTCGCGTGCAAGCGGGCGATAGGTGGTCTCATCGCCCTTGCTGGAGTCTGTGCATATGATGCGGAAGACTGGGCATCGGCGAACTCGAAGTTCGCGCAGGCGCTGCGGATAGCCGAGATGTCCCATGACTACGGATTTCATTCGTATGTGCTGGCACTCATGGTGAACCAGGCGTTGGCACTCGAGGACTACAAGTCGGCCGAACGTCTGGCGGATATGGCGCTCAGGTCGAGCGCGGCAGGTCCCGTCACGCCACTTACCATTGACTTGGAAGCAATGAGAATCAAGGCGTTGGCGTCGATGGGCGACTCATCGACGGCAATGGCCGGGGTTTGCAAGCTCGAAGTCGTTCTCAGCAAGCTACCTGCTGGCAGCGGCATAGTCGAGGCGAGCTATGCACAGGAAGGGCACTTGCAAGCCCAACTGGCGGAAGCTCTCACTAGCTTGGGCGACCTGGGTGCAGCGCAACGCTATGGGCAGCAGTCACTCGAAAGCGAAGGCCATGCGCGCGGGAAGGTCAATCGATTGGCGTCGATGGCGACTATCGAAGTCGCCAAAGGTGAGATAGAGCACGCATCACTGCTGGTTCATGAAATGATCGACAGTGCGCAAGGCATGGAGTCACGACGGCTAATCCGTCGATTCTTGAAACTCCGGGCGGCACTGGCAGGCCACGCGGCCGCCGTCAGCAGGGACGCGATTGATAGGATCGACAGCGCCATCACATTGGCGCCGTAGATGACCTTGGTGAAGGGCAGGCCACCGCGTGGAATGGAAGAATCTCGACGAGAAGCCGGTTTACGAGAACCAATGGTTTAAGGTGAACCTGGCTGACGTCGAGCTACCCAACGGCCGCCACCTCGACCACTACCTCATCCGGCAACGTCCGGTAGCGCTGACAGCTGCGGTGAACAACAAGAACGAAGTCCTCCTGCTGTGGCGGCACCGATTCATCACCGACACGTGGGGCTGGGAGCTACCCGCTGGCGTGGTCGACGACGGGGAGACCGTCGAACAGGCGGCAGCGCGCGAAATGCTGGAGGAGACCGGCTGGCGGGCTGGCCCGCTACACCCGCTGATCACGGTAGAGCCGTCCAACGGCCTATCCGACGCGCTGCACCACGTGTACTGGGCGGACGGCGCCGAGTACGTGGGGCACCCCGAGGACGACTTCGAGTCGGGCCGCCGCGAGTGGGTGGCCCTGGAGCGGGTGCCCGACCTGATCAACAAGGGCGACGTGCGCAGCGCGAACGCTGTCGCAGCGCTCCTGCTCCTGCACCACCTGCGCGTTCGGTCGCAGGCGTAGCGCGAGTCGCGACATCCAGACACGCTCGGCCCCGTTGACCAGCGGGGCCGTTTGTGTGCGCCTGACCTCGGCCGTCTCCGTAGATCAACATCCGGCCAGAGAATATGCCTCGGACGATATTCTTTCTGAGAATATCGCTCGTGGTTGTTCCTGTGTTCGACCTGGCGATATTTCACCGCCGGAATATCCGCATGCCAGCCCTGGCATAGCTGTTCCTTGCGCTTTGCGGCGTACTCGATTGCAGCGGGACCGCAACCGCGGACTCGTAAATCGAGCAAGGGAACACCAAAATGAAATCACGACGTGCCGAAGTCTCGGTGACGTACAGCATCGAACAGGTTAGCTGGATCCTGGGCGTGCCCAGGTCCGTGGTATCGAGAGGAGTCCGTCAGGGATGGATCAGGACAGTTCGCCGTGGAGGTCGCATCGCGATCCCGGCGTTCGTGGTGATCCGGCTTCTCGGACGTGAACGTGCGGTGGACGGTGATGCGCGATGAGTCGTCGTCTTCCGTTGCAAGATCTCTTGACCATGCTGGACCCAATCGCCGATCGATCCGACGACTCATTGTCCGAATCGGTGGTCGAGCGGGGCGCTTGTATGACCCTCTATGCACAGGGCAGGGGTCCGAGGCTCACGAATGATCCGGTTGCTGACCGGCGGATGACCGAGCCGTGGTGTGTGTCCTGTCCCGTCCGACTCGAATGCCTTGAGTGGGAAATGCGCTCGGTCGGCTCCGACACTCGGGGTCCGTGGGGGCTGCTGGATGAGTCGGACCGCCGCGAGTTCTACGACCTGTGGGCGAAGCATCGCGGCGTTCCGGTCGAAATACCGGATGGTCTGCGGCCCGGTGAGTACGGGGGTGATCGGTGATGCTGCATTCGATCACGCTCATGCCCACGATGTTGATCGCTGGTGTCGGGGTTCTGCTCTCCGTGGCGACGGTGTGGCGGGCTGGCGTACGTCGCGCTCGTGCTGCTGCGGACGCGGCCAGGTCGGGCGGGCGGTTGGTGTCGCTTGCCGGGCGGGTCCTACTGACGGCATGTCTGCTGGTCGGCGTTCAGTGGGTAGTGATCACCCACCCGGGCAACCAGTGGTTGACGTTCGCGGTGCTGGTATCGCCTGACCTGCTGGCCGCTCACGTCCTGGTCCGGACGTTGACCGTCACGACGGTGGACGTGCGGGCCGCCCGTGGCCGTAGGGGTCGGCGGGGTGGTCTCCGATGAGCGCGCCTCGCGGAGGTGAGCCGATCGAGCGGGTGGTCGCCCAGGTGGACCGGTTGTGTTGGACAGGCATCCTGTTGGGCCTGGCGTTCACGATGACCAACGTTCAGCAGTTCGCCGCGAACGGTGCTCGTGCGTGGTCGATGGCGTGGTGGTCGGCGTGGCTGTTGGACCCGATGGTCTCCCTAGTGCTGCTGGCCATCCTGCGGGCCGAGCAGGTCACTGCTCGACGCGGAGTACCAACCGGTGGCTGGGCGCGGGCGGCGAAGTGGTTCACGCTCGCGGCCACGTATGTCATGAACGTCTGGCAGGCGTTCACGGCCGGTTCGCCCGCGTTGGTGGTGCTGCACTCGGTGCCGCCGCTGGTGGTGTTCGTCGCTGCTGAGGCGGTCACCGAACTGCGGGACAAGTTGGGCAGGGCGGTCGCGGCGGCGTTCATGAACGAGCCGACCGGTGACACCCCTCCGGTGCGGTCGGAGCGGCGGACATCGTTCGCGGACTACCTCGCTACAGCCCGCGCGGCACGCACACCGGAGGTAGTCGTCACCCCGGCGTGGGTCCGGCAGGTGACCGGGTGTTCACGCGGCTTGTCCTCCCGGTTGGCTGCCACGCTGCGCGCCGACGCTACGCCTCACAGGACGGAGGCGCGGCCATGAACTCACCAGAGCACGGGCGGCCTCCCGCGGTGCGCGTCGCGCAAGACATGGTGCCGTCAGGACCGGTGTACGACGGCGAACCGGTCGACGACTTGGCGACCGTGTCACTGGGCCTGCATCGCCGGACGGTAGCCCGCCGGTTCATGAATTGGTGGCAGCGTTCACGGCTTGTGCCGGCGGTCCTGCGATCACGGCAGGGCGGCAAGGACGGCGTGGTGTGGCTACTGCGCGCACCGTTCCGGTTCGTCGGAGCGGTGGCGCGGGGCCTGGTGGTGGGTGTGCGGGCCTGGCGGCGCTGGGTACGCGTGCACGACTACCGGGAAGCGGCCGAACTGTCGGAGAAGTTGGCGGACAAGTTCATCGAGATCCGCGCCTTGACGTTGTTCCGGTGGAAGGTGACCGGCGCGGTTCTGGTCGCCGGCGCGGTGCTGGTGCTCGTTGGTGATCTCGTGTTCGGATCTCGTGCCGTCTGGATCGTGGCCGGGGCGGGTGCGGTAGCGCTGGCGGTCACTGGGCGGCGCAAGGACGGGTCGCCGGGGCGTAAGGCGGTGTTGGCCGGCCCACGCACACTGACCTGGACCATGGACCCGCAGGTGTTGGTCGATGCCTTCCGCGACGCGAAGCTAGTCGGCAAGGACGAGACATTGCGGCTGGTGGAGCGGGCCGCGCGAGTCGGCGACGGCTGGGCCATCACCGTGGATCTGCCGGCCACCCGCAAGGCGGCCGATGTGATCAAGCATCGGGACGCTCTGGCGTCCGCGCTGGCGGTCGACGAGGTACAGCTCATCGTCGAGCGGGTGCGCGGCAAGGGTGGGCACGCGGGTCGGGCGTTCCTGTGGGTGGCCGACGAGGACCCGTACGCCGGTCCGCCGCTGCGGTCACCGCTGCTAGATGATTGATGCGGTGAAGATCATGTGAAGTCGGCCCCGGTGAGAGGACACGGGCGGAGGGTGTCCAAGATCAAAGTTGTGAGCAAAGACCTGAACACCCTCCTGACCGCACTCTACGTGCTGATCGACGACCACATC
>DASUGU010000087.1:0-38330 GCA_036273855.1 Pseudonocardiaceae bacterium | reverse complement strand
GCCGTGGCCAGGAACACCACGTCGGACAGGTCGAGGTCGACGTCCAGGTAGTGGTCGCGGAACGTGTGGTTCTGCGCCGGGTCGAGCACCTCGAGCAGCGCGGCCGTCGGGTCGCCCCGGTAGTCGGCGCCGACCTTGTCGACCTCGTCCAGCAGCACCACCGGGTTCATCGACCCGGCCTCGCCGATGGCGCGCACGATCCGGCCGGGCAGCGCACCGACGTAGGTCCGCCGGTGGCCGCGGATCTCGGCCTCGTCCCGCACGCCGCCGAGGGCGACGCGGACGAACTTGCGGCCCATCGCCCTGGCCACGGACTCGCCCAGCGATGTCTTGCCGACGCCCGGCGGGCCGACCAGTGCGAGCACGGCACCGCTGCGCCGCCCGCCGATCACGCTCAGACCCTGGTCCTCCCGGCGCTTGCGCACCGCGAGGTACTCCACGATCCGGTCCTTCACGTCGGACAGCCCGGAGTGGTCGGCGTCCAGGATCGCCCTGGCACCGGCGATGTCGTAGGCGTCGTCGGTCCGTTCGTTCCACGGCAGGTCCAGCACGGTGTCCAGCCAGGTGCGGATCCAGCCCGTCTCCGGCGACTGGTCCGACGTCCGCTCCAGTTTGTCCACTTCGGACAGTGCAGCCTCGCGGACCTTCGCAGGCAGGTCGGCCGCCTCGACGCGGGCCCGGTAGTCCTGCTCCTCGGACGCCGGCTTGCCGTCCAACTCGGCGAGCTCCTTGCGGATCGCCGCGAGCTGCTGGCGCAGCAGGAACTCGCGCTGCTGCTTCTCCATGCCCTCGGCGACGTCCTTGCGGATCGACTCGCTCACGTCCAGTTCGGCCAGGTGCTCCCTGGCCCAGGTCATCGCCTGCCGCATCCGCTCGACGACGTCGGTGGTCTCCAGCAGGGTGACCTTCTGCGCCGTGGTCAGGTAGGGCGCGTAGCCGGCCAGATCGGCCAGCGCGGACGGGTCGTCCAACTGCTGCACCGAGTCGACCACCTGCCAGGCGCCCCGCTGCTGCAGGATCGCCGACAGCACGCCCTTGTACTCGTGCACCAGGTCGCCGATGTCCGAGGTGGGCGCGATGTCCGCGACCACGTCGGCCTCGACCCACAGCGCGGCACCGGGGCCGGTGGTGGCCGAGCCGACGCGGACCCGCCGGGTGCCGCGGACCACCGCGACGGCGCGTCCCTTCGGCATCCGGCCGACCTGTTCGATCACGCCGACCGTGCCGACGGCGCCGTAGCGCCCGTCCTGCCTCGGCACCAGCAACACCTGCGCCTTGCCGGCGGCCGGTGGGGTCGACCGGATCCCGGGGGCCGGCACACGGTCTTCACTCGCGGACCGCGCGGCGGCCTGTGCCGCGTCCACCGCCGTCCGCACGTCCGCGTCCGACAGGTCGAGCGGCACCACCATGCCCGGCAGCACCACGTCGTCGTCCAGCGCCAGGATCGGCAGCACCAAGGTCTGGTTCATACCTCTTGCCCTCCGCCCAGATAAGTTGAGCCTGACTCACTCAACCCACGGCGGGGCCTGGGTGTTCCTTCTGTTCGCTCTGGGCGATACCGGTGTGTACATCGACGTCCAGACCGGCCCGGACGCACATCTCGGTGAGCAGCGCGGCGAGCGTGTCGCGCTGGTCGCCGGTCAGTCCGTCCGCGATGTCCGCTTCGTGCGCCTCGGCGATGGTGCGCAGCCGACCCAGGGTGGCGCGGCCGTCGTCGGTGAGTTGGAGCGCGTAGTTGCGCCGGTCGGTGGCGCTGCGCTCGCGGACCACCAGTCCGGCGGCTTCCAGGCCGTCGATGAGCACCACGACCCTGCTCTGCACGGCGCCCAGCCGGCGGGCCAGGTCGCGCTGGTTCATCCCGGGCTGCCCGGCCAGGACGCGGAGCACGCCTGCCTGGGTCGGGGTGAGGCCGATCTCCTTGGTGCGCTCGGCGAATCGCGCTCCCGAGTGGGCGCCCAGCTGGGCGAGCAGGAAGCCGATGCGAGCCGGACGTGCTGACGGTGCCACGCGATCAGCATACATCATTGACAGAACGGTTCATGTCATGAATCATTCATGCCACGCACGATCGGGGAGGATGATTCAGCCATGACCGTCACGGCATCGACACCACAGACCACCCGCCGCCCGGACGGCCCACCCGCCGGCCTGCTGGCCGTGGCGAGCCTCGCGCTCACCGTGGTCGGGCTCGTGGTGTCGGCACTGCTGGCCGGTGGCCACGTCACGGTCTCGCCGCTCGGCTCGACCGCCGAGGTGGCGCGGTACTACCTGGCCCACCGCACGGCGGCCGCGGTCAGCGGCTTCTTCGTGTTCGGCGCCGGTGTGCCGCTGGGGATCTACGCCGCCACGGTGTACGCGCGGCTGCTGAAGCTGGGCGTCCGCGTGCCCGGCCCGGGCATCGGGTACTTCGGCGGCATCAGCGCCTCGGTGCTGGTCGGCATCGCCGGCCTGGTCGGCTGGGTGCTCGGCCAGCCGGTGACCGGGCAGAGCCCGGCGCTGATCCACACGCTGGCCTACGTCACGTACGCGCTGGGCGGCGTCGGCTTCGTCGGGGGCGTCGGCCTGCTGATCGCCGGCATCGCGGTGCCGAGCATGGTGCTCGGTCTCACACCGCGCTGGTTCGCCGCAACCGGACTGGTACTGGCCGCCGTCTGCGAGTTGAGCGTCATCAGCCTGCTGTGGTCGCCGTTCAGCGTGACCCTGCCCATCGGCCGGTTCATCGGGCTGGCCTGGCTGATCGCCGCCGGGTTCCTGCTGCCGCGCAACCGCCACCAGGTCGCCGGATGACAGCGGGGCCGGCACGGCGTCGTGACGCCGTGCCGGCCCGTGTCACCACGTGCCACGCCGGCCGGTGGACCGCGTGCGTTTAAGCAGGGAAACGACGCATCGCGGCCCACCGCCGTCGCCTCGCGGCGACCTCGTACAGTCCCCGTGGCGCCCGGAGGTGGCTACCACGCTGACCGTGACCGGAACTCACTGTCCTTGTTCCTTGTTGCCGTATTCTTCTGACAATTGCCCGAACGGCGGCGGCGCGCATCTTCCAACGTGCGCTCCGGCCGGCCCTGATTATTCGTAACGGAATGGCCATGGTCCATCGTGGACTCTTAGGTATTTCTCAGCCGGCCGATTCGTCAATCTGGACCGGGTAGCCGTTTCGGAGCACCGCGATTGTCGACGGAGGGGTAATCACCGTCGCCGTCCCGCGTACCGGCCGGGGGTGCGCGGTGCCGTAGCCGTCCCGTGTCCACTCCACCAGCCGGCCACCGGTGACCAGCGCGGGCGCGTCGGCCAGCCGCACGAACGTGCCGTCCGGCAGCTCCGCCCACGGCAGGTCGTGCCTGCGGCGGCGGTGCGTGCCGCGAACAATCCGTTCTCCGTGCAGTTGACGGTTCATGTCGCCCGCCGACGGCCGGGCGACCCCGAGACCGTCGGCCCAGGCATCCCGGTAGGCCACATAGCTGGCCCGCCGGCACTCACCGCACGGGCGGTGTCCCGCGGCGAAGGACACCGCCTCGTCATGGAAGTACAGCCAGGTGAAATGGTGCGGCCGCCACTGCGGTTGCCAGCGATCCCGGAACCTCAGCGCACACGTGATCCAGAGATTCCCGCCGTGGAAGCGGACGATCTCACGACCGGAGTGCAGGATGCCCCGATTGCCGGTCCACGCTCCACGCAGCGGAATTGAGACGATTTCGCCGTCCGGTGTCACCCTGTTCCGGGCTGGGTCGTCCACTGCGGACATCAGACCGGCGTCTTACCCGGGAAACGACCGTCCACCAGTCGCAGGTATTCCGGATTGGCGGCCAGGAAGTCCGTCACGAAACCACAGTAGTTGGTGAGGCTCAGCCCGGCCGACGCCACGTCGTCCAGCGCGGCCCGCACCAGCCGGCCACCGATGCCCCGGTTGCGGTAGCGGGGATCGACCACGGTGCTGCGCACGACCACACGGTCCGCCTTGCGCTCGTAGAGCACCCGGCCGACCAGCCGACCGTCCAGCATCGCCTCGTAGGCGTTGTCCTCGACGTTGTCGCGTACCGTCAGTTCCACGTCCATCACGCGTCACCTCTGATCAGCTTCCTACCAGCCAGAACGACGTCGGCGAAACCGGTATTCCGGCCCGACCTCGTCCGGTCGCGAGTGAAGTTGTGGTGGCGAATCGGCGAGTTGGCCACGGCGGTCGGGGTGGCACGGCATCATGAGCGCATGCGCTCGGTGGTCGCCCGGCTGGGGGCGAGCGTGGCCGCCACGGGTCTGGTCGTGCTCATCCTGGGTACGTTCCTGCCCTGGTTGCGGTCCGGGGTGGTGCTGCGGGACAGCTACCAGTCCGTCGGTGCGCTGCGGGACGTGATCGGCGGAAGTTTCCTGGGGGCGCTGCTCACCGTGTGGCTGATGATCATCCCGGCGTGCGTGGTGTGCGCCGGGTTGTTCCTGCTCCGCCTGCGCCGGACGTCGGCCGGTGTCGGATGTCTCGTGTCGGTCGTCGTGGGAACGACAGCCGGGCTGGTGGTCGTCCAAGGGGACGACCCACGGTCATTGATCAGCGCGGCACCCGCCGGGCCGGCGGTGACCCTGACCGGCGCGGTGGTCGCGCTGGTCGGTGCGATAGCGGTGCTCGCCGGACCGAGGGGCCGGCAGACCGAACTCACAGGAGGTTCGTCATGACGTATCCGGGCCAGGGCTGGCCGGATCAGCCGCCGCCGGACAATCAGGGGCAGCCTCCCGGCGGCTGGCCGCAGCCGCAGTACCCGTACGGCCAGGAGCAGTTCCCGCAGCAGCCCTACCAGGGCGGCCTGCTCAACCCCGGCCAACAGCCCTACCCGGGCCAGCAGCAGCCCTTCCCCGGCCAGCAGCCCTACCCGGGTCGGCAGCCGTACCCGACCATGCAGTACCCGATCAACCAGGGCCCCTACGGCCAGGTGCCGGTCCAGCCGGGCTCGCGCAAGCGGCGCTCCGGCCTGGCGATCGGCGTCGTGGCCGCGGTCGTGGTGCTGGCCGGCGGCGGTGTGGGCACGTACTTCGCGTTCAACCACGCCGCCAAGATCGGGTCCGCGTCGCCGCAGGCCGCGGCCACCAAGCTGGTCGCCGACGTGAGCCACGACGACGTGCTCGGCGTGGTGAACGACCTGCCGCCCGCCGAGGCGTCGCTGCTGCAGGACTCCTTCCAGGGCGCCACCGACCAGCTCAAGCGGCTCAACGTGATCAAGCCGAACGTGGACTCGATCGGCGCGTCCAGCGTGCGGCTGGAGGCACAGGGCCTGCGCTTCGACGACAGTGCCATCGAGCGGGTCAACGACCACCTGGCCATCACCAAGCTGGTCGCCGGCACGATCACCATCGGCCAGCAGGTGTCGTCCAACAGCTACACCGACAGCTTCCTGCACACGGCCTTCCCCAACGGCGTGCCGCAGGGGAAGACGTACACACTGGACATCACCAAGCAGGTCCAGGAGTCCGGCCGCCCGGTACGGATCGCCACGGTGGACGTGGACGGCCAGTGGTACCCGAGCCTGTTCTACTCGATCGCCGACGCCGGCCTGCAGGCCGCGCACGTCGCGTGGCCGGCCGAGTCCGTGCCGGCGGTGGGGGCGTCGTCCGCGGACGGCGCCGTGCGCGCGTTCGTCCAGGCCGCGATGAACGAGGACGCCAAGGGCATCATCGAGCGCACGTCGCCGGACGAGATGGCCGCGCTGCACGACGTGGGGCAGGTGCTGGTCAGGGCCGCCGGGCCGGGTCAGCAGTCCGGGCTGCGGATCGACTCGATGAACTTCGCCGACCGGGACGTGACGGGCGGCGTGGACACCGTGCTGCGCAGCATGACGCTGACCGACGGCGACGACCGGATCACGATCAACCAGAGCGGCACGTGCTACACGGTGCGGGGCAGCGGGGCCGGGGAGAACGCGCGGTTCTGCGCGTCGGACATCACCAAGGAGCTGGGCACCGAGGCGGCACTGCTGCCACCCCAGGTGGTGAAGGTGATCGAGGACATGGTCAGCGGCCTGATGCGCAACGGGGTCGGGATCGTGGCGACGCAGGTGGACGGCCAGTGGTACGTGGCGCCGGGCCGCACGTTCACCCAGCTCGCGCTGGACATCTACGGCAGTGTGACGCAGCAGGACTTCGCCGCGCTGCTCCAGTTCAGTCAGCAGTTGCGCAACCCGCACTAGATTGGCGGGGTGCCTACCTCCCGCGCCCGCGCGTTCGCCCAGGTCGACGTCTTCACGGCGGTGCCGTATCTCGGCAATCCGGTCGCCGTCGTGATCGACGCCGACGGCATCACGGACGAGGCGATGGCCGGGTTCGCCCGCTGGACGAACCTGTCCGAGACCACGTTCGTGCTGCCGCCGACCACCGACGCCGCCGACTACCGGCTGCGCATCTTCACCCCAGGCGGCGAGCTGCCCTTCGCCGGTCACCCGACGCTGGGCAGCGCGCACGCCTGGCTGGCCGCCGGTGGCCGGCCCAGGGCCGAGTCCGTGCTGGTCCAGGAATGCGGCGCGGGCCTGGTGCGCATCCGGCGGGGCACGGACCGGTTGGCGTTCGCCGCTCCCCCGCTGGTGCGCAGTGGTCCGATCGACGCCGACACGATGGACCGCATCGTGCGTGGCCTGCGGATCGCGCCCGACGCCGTGGTGGACAGCGCTTGGGTGGACAACGGGCCCGGTTGGGCCGGGATCCTGCTGGCGTCGGCCGAGGACGTGCTGGCGCTGGAACCGGACTGGACGCCACTGGCCGGGCTGGACGTCGGCGTGGTCGGCCCGACGGCGGAGGGCGCCGAGACGGCGGTGGAGGTGCGCGCGTTCGCGGTCGGCGCCGGGATCACCGAGGACCCGGTGACCGGCAGCCTGAACGCCAGCCTCGCCCAGTGGCTGATCGGATCGGGCCGGCTCCCCCGGTCCTACGTCGCCGCCCAGGGCACCCGCCTGCGCCGCGCCGGCCGCATCCACGTGACCGCGGTCGACGAGGACATCTGGGTGGGCGGCGACTGCGTCACGTGCATCACCGGCACGGTCACGGTCTGAGCCCTCGCCGCCTGGCGTTCCCGACACTGACGTCGAATGTCTGCTCAGCGGCGAGTCGACGCTGGTCGTAACCACCTTCCGGAGGTGTGATCACGCAGAATTCGTTGCCCTGCGGATCGGCAAGGCGGCGTCGACGCAGTCGAGAACGATGAGCAGGCGCACCGGCCCTCCGGTCCGGAACGGTCTCGGGCAGGACGTCACCGGGTGGCATAGCGCAGCAGCCGCAGGCCCTCCAGCCGTACCGCGTCCGGATAGACCGCCCGGTAGATGTTGCAGTTGGGCGAGCGGACGTCGAACCGACCGGTGGCCCGGAACGTGGCCACCGAGCAGCCGCCGGAGCACCAGTGGCGCCACGTGCAGGTCCGGCAGCCCGCCTTGTCCTCGACCAGCAGGTTGCGGATGCCGACCCCGTCGTTCCGGATGGCGGCGACCGGGTCGGTGGTGCGCACGTCACCCACCGTGTCGCCGATCTCCATGTGGCACTTGGCGATCCCGCCGTGCTGGTCGATGACGACGTAGTCGTCGCCGACACCGCAGGAGCGCTGGCGGGGGGCGAGCAACTGGCCCCGGTCCAGCACCGAGCCGAGCACGCTCCACTTCGGCAGCAACTGCTCGACCACGGCGAAGGCGTCGCGCAGGCCGGCCACCATCGCCTGCTCCTCGTACTGGAGATCGGTGAACGTGGCGGCGCAGTCGTTGTCCCGGAAGAAGTTGAAGCTGAACGTCAGCTCCCGCTCCAGCGCGAACCGGACCACCTCGGCCACGGCGTCGACGTTGCGGCCGGTGATGGTGATGGAGATGTGCGGCGACACGCCGGCGGCGATCAGGCGGTCCACCGTCCTGGTCACCAGCGCCGAGGACGGCTTGCCGCCGACGGTGGGCCGCTGCGCGTCGTGTGCGGCGCCGATGCCGTCCAGCGAGATCATCACCCGGATGTCCCTGGCCTTCAGCTCGCCGGCCAGGTGGTCGTTGATGGCCACGCCGTTGCTCAACAGCACGGCGGACAGCGTCAGGCCGGCGTCGGCGCAGCGGGCCAGCGCGTAGTCGTGCAGTTCGACGACGACGCCCGCGTTCATGCTGGCCTCACCGCCCGCGTACTTCAGGCGCAGCGCGCGGAAACCGTGCCGCACGGCCGAGCGCACCAGCGCGTCCACCGAGTCCCGCGCCACGTCGTGCGTCATCGGGTCGGCCGTCTTGTGCACGTAGCAGTACGGGCAGCGCAGGTTGCAGTCGTTGGTGACGTGCAGCCACGCCGTCAGCTCGTGGCTCTCGGCGAACTCCGGCGTCGGCGCCGAGCCGACCGGGTGGACGATGTCGTGCGCGGACAACCGTCTCACCACGTCGTCGACCTCGTCACGGGCGAATCCGGAATGGACCACGTCGTCGATCGAGGTGGGCTCGGTGAATCGCCGGAAAATGGCGTGCCCGGTTCGGTTCACCACGACGACACCGCCATTGCCGAATGGCCCGAAAAGGACTGAGTGCTCGTCGTCGAGCTCTTGTTCCAGTACGCCCGCGGCGGCCACCAGTTGACCCACTGGCGGCTCGGGCAACTCATGGGTCCGGTGGTCGGTCGACGGCATCGGACACGCGCAGTCCTCGCAACTGCGGACGAGGAGATCCACGACGTCCGGAATGTCCAAGGCGGACAGTGCGATCGCGGATCGATCACCAGAGATCATGGCAAGAGCCTCCCACCGTCCGCCGACGGCGGTCCATCGGGGTACGGGTATGTCAGTACAGCTGTTCGAGCCGGGCGAGCAGCGAGGTGGACCGGTCCCCCGACGCGGGCGCGGACCATTCGTTGCGCAATGCCGTATACCACTCGGCCTGCACTTCGGTCGGCAACTGCGCGAACAGCAGTTGGAATCGTTCGAATTCACCCGCGATCGCGGCCGACCCGTGCGAACCGACCCGCCGATCGGCCAGCACCAGGAATCCTGTCGAATAATGTCGCAATGCGTCGTCCAGCCCTTCGGTACTGCCGCTGGCGACGGCGTCGTGCACGGCAAGGTGGCCCTGCAGCAGTTCCCACCTGCCGCGCAGATCACTGAAACGGTATTCGCGAATGGCGTCCAGCACGTCCTCGACACGCGCGGTGATCCGGTCCCGGTAGCCGATGTCGCCCGTCTCGGTCCACACGCGATAGCTGAGCTCCAGGTACTCGATCAGGCCCGCGGACAGGAACCAGCCGTCCGCCACCCGGCGGGCCTCGGTGATGGAGGAGTCGAAATGCTTCAGGCCCTGGTCCGGGTCGGCCTTGCCGAAGATGCGCCCGGCCCGGTTCAGCGCCGACGGGTACCACCGGATGGCCTGGTCCCGGCAGATGCTCAACGCCCTGGTGATGATCTGCTTGGCCTGCTCCATCGGTTCGTCGACCAGGTCGAGACCCTCCTCGTGGGCCTGGAACAGGCACACCGCCTGTTCCTGCAGGATCAGGCCCAGCCACGGCCAGTTCCGCAGCGTCACGAACAGCGCCTCGGCCTGCTGGTACAGCTCCCAGGCGTGGGCGTACTTGCGGTCGTACCGGTACACCTCGCCGGACACGCTCATCGACACCGCGATGCCGTGGTCGCTGCCCAGCCTGCTGCGCACCGCCATCGCGCTCTCCACCAGGTTGCGCGCGTCCTCGTAGTCGCCCTGCAGCGCCTTCAGATACGCCCAGTTGGTGCGGATGGACGCCAGTTCCTCGCGGTCGCTGTCCTCGCGGCCCGGCCCGACGATCGTGGCGATCACCTCGGCGGCCCGCTCGTACTGCTCGTCGGCGTCCCGCCACTGGCCCAGGTTGCGCGAGTAGAAGCCGAGTTCCTTGAACGCCTCGGCGAGCCGGCGTTCCCGGATCGGCGGCTCGAAGTCCTCGGCGTGCCGGCGGGCCTGCTCGAAGAACTGCCCCGCGCTGCTCACCTCGCCGGGGATGCGCATCAGGGCGTTGCCGCGCTCGTTGGCGAACCGGTACCGCAGCTCCACGTCCGCGGCCCGTTCGGGCAGCCGGTCCATCAGGATCAGCGCCGGCCGCGGCTGCGAGTTCTGGATGAGGAAGCGTGCGACGTTCAGTCCGATCTCGAGGTACCGCATCGGCTGGCCGTCCAGCCATTCGCGGAACCGGTCGATGACCACGCCGATCGCGTCCTGCTGCGGCTCCTGCTCCTGGGCGGGCGGCAGGAAGCGTTCCAGTTCGTGGCACAGCAGTTCCTGGAAGTGCATGTCGTGCCGTTTCGCGGCGTCCCCGAACAGGGCGACGAACCGGTCCGTGCCGGCCTCCCGGTCGGACAGCAGCAGGTAGTGCAGCGACGCGGTGCGCATCTGGTCCAGTTCGCGCTTGCGGGTGTCCAGCGTGGCCACCCGGCGCACCACGGACTTCTCGTCCGGTTCGGTGAACGTCTCGAACACGTCGGCCAGTTGGGCCAGCACGTCGTCGTACTCGTCGCCGACGAGCTCCTCGTAGATCTCCGCCGCCCGGCGCCACTGGCGCAGCCGCCACTGCTCGTCCTGGTCGTGCAGCGGGATCAGCCGCAGGCCCAGCTCCTCGGCCAGGGCGTCGTGCAGGGTCACGAAGCGGTCGTTGGCGCGCCGCCGGATCCACGGCCGGGCCCGTAGTTCGTCCCATGCCCGGTCCCAGTCGGCCACACCGGCCGGCAGCGTGCGGTCGGCCATCAGCAGCCGCCACGCCTGCTCGTCCATGCTGTGCCGGACGACGGCCAGGCGTTTGATCGTCTCCGGCCAGAACTCGGTGCTCCGGTACGGGGTGACCAGCCTGCGGCGGAACGCCTCCCGCACCCGCTCGCCCACCGGCTCGTCGTCCGGCGCCATCTCCGGCGGCGGGCCGGACAGCCGCAGGTAGTCCACGGCCAGCGCCAGCCACAGCGGTTCCCGGTCGGTGAGCTCGGCCAGCCGGTCCTTCTGGCCGTCGGACAGCGAGCCGCCCAGGACACTGGCGTCTAGGAACGCCCGGGCGTCCGCCTCCTGGAAGCCCCGCAGCGGCACCTCGGCGACCTCGATCGGGTCCCGGGGGTCCTCCAGGTGCTCGCGGATCGTGTCCCGCCCGCCCCAGCCCTGCATCGGGCGGCCGGACAGCACGAACAGCGTGCCGGGCAACGCCTTCATCCACTGCGCCAGGCTGATCAGCAGGTACATGCTGCGGATGGTCTCGACCGTGTCCAGCGTGATCACGACCGTGGCGCCCGTGCTGCCCAGGAACCGCTCGTAGCACTCGATGAACGCTTCCCGCATCCGGTTGTGATGGCTGGACACGGTGTCCCGGCCGATCCGCCGGGCGGAGAACCTCGGCAACTGGGACAGGTAGCTGTAGAAGGGCTCGAAGAAGCGGCCGTCCGGATCGAGCTGCTCGGCGACGTCCTTCTGCAGGTTCTCCAGCAGCCAGTAGTTCGAGTCGTCCACGTCGATCGGCCGGATCCAGCGGGTCGCCGGGTCGACGCCGTCCCTGGCCGCCAGCGCCCGCACCATGCGGGTCTTGCCCACGCCACCCTTGCCGTACAGGAGCACGGCCCGGCTGCGGCCGTCCGCCCTGACCCGTTCCACCTGTGCCAGGATCTGGCCTTCCTCGACCCTCGGCACGTAGCCGTCGACCTCGGTGGACACCGGCTCCATCAGGCACCTCCGGCGATGGTGTTGTACACCGAGGCCAGCACGTCCTGGAACAGCCCCTGGTGCGCGCGCACCAGTGTGGCGAACTCCGGGTCGCGCTGCAGCCGGTTCCGCACATAACCGGCGAACTCCGGTGCCGTGTAGCCCTCGGGCCTGCTGAACGTCCTGGTGAGGTCCGCCGCCCTGGCCGGCAGCCGGTTCGGCAGGTCGTTCCCGCCGCCGAGCAGCAGCGTGGTGGCCTCGTGCCACAGGCATTCCACGAGTACCGCGCCGCGGTCGGTGCCGCTGGTCGTCTCGGCCCACTTCTCGTAGAACTGGTGAGCGTCCACATGCGCCTGCCGGCGGCCTGCCTCGTCCGGGTAGTAGTAGCGGAACAGCAGCCTGCGGATCGGCGGGCTGAGCACCTGCCAGATCTCGTCGGTCGGCTGTTTCAGCAGGGCGGTGCGGGACAGCGCCTCCCACAGGTCGTCCAGATCCCAGGCCACGTCGTCCAGCGCCCGGCCGAACGCGACGTCGCCGCTGATGTGGTGGGCCAGATGGGACTGGGTGAACAGCCGGTAGGGCGAGATCACCTTCAGCGCCCGTTCCAGCACGGTCTTGCGTTGCGGCTGCCCGCCGTCTCCGGCGGGCAGCAGGCTCTCCACGGCCAGCAGGTCGGCCGCGATGTAGGGCCGGGCGACCTTGTCGAACGCGCGGCCGTTGTGGCAGTCCTCGTAGCTGATGAACGCCATGTCCCGCGCCCACCGCAGGCCGGCGACCAGCAGCGCGGGCAGGCCCTCACCCAGGCCGTGCAACGCCTCGGCCCACCGCTGGTTCTCGTCGTTGCCGATGCGCAGGTCCTGCTCGTCGATCACCTGGCGGAACACCGACACCTTGAACTCGGTCAGCGGCAGCGTCTCGAACAGCAGCGAGCCGCCGCTGGGACCGAAACCCAGCCACGGGTCCTGGTGGCGGCTGCCCACCACGAAGCACAGCCGGGTCTGGTGGTTGCCCGCCCGGTCGACCAGCCGGTGGATCGCGGTCAGCTCGGTGCGCAGCGCGTCGACCGACTCGGGCGGCAGCAGTTCCGCGCTGTCCAACAGGTAGAGCTGTGGGCGGGACCGGTTGATCACGGCGGCCGCCATGGCGATCCGGTCGTCGACGCTCAGCGTCGCCGACTCCGGCGGCTCGACGTCCAGCAGCAGGCACAGCAGCCGCACCCAGTTGGCGCGTAACGTCACCGGATGTGCCCGCAGGTCGATCAGCCGGGTGGCATAGGCGGGATCCCGTTGTCGGACGGCCTTTTCCACCTCGGCCAGGAACCACGATTTGCCCATTCGCGGCGGGGACAGCACCAGCCACAGTTCCTGGCCGCCCCGGGTGGTCAGGGCGTCGATGATCCGGCTCAGCTCGTCCTGCCGGTTGCGGAATGCCGGTGCACCGATCGGGCTCGCCGTTTCGGGTGACGGCGGGGGGAATCCGGTGGCGGTGAGCACATGGCCGAGTTTGTCGTCGTCCACCGGCGGCAACAGGTCCAGCCAGTCGTAGGGCCGCAGAAAACCGGTGCCCGTGCGCGGTGTGTCGAGAACCTGGCACACGTAGACGAACCGTTCTTTCAGATCCGTTTCCCGATGCACCGCCATGTCGAGTTCCCGCATACACCACTCGGATGTCAGATACGCGGGCGACAGCAGCACGATGAACAGATCCGCGTTCTCGATCTCCTCCCGCAGGCTGCGGACGAATTGCTTTCCGCTCTCCTGCGGGTCCTGGAACCAGAACACGTCAGCACCGGCCGCCGTCAACACGGCCATCAGGCGACCAGCAGGCTCCGCGTCGGATCCCGAACAGCTGAGGAAGACCCGCGTCATGGAACCCCCACCGCGCCTCCGTCCGCCGAGTGCTGCCGCCGTGTCGGCCGGACACGCTACATTACCCGATCGACGGCACCCGAACACCGTACTGGTAGTCATTCGGAAGCCATGTCGGAATGGCCGGCACCGGTGAGCATTCTCCGACAAATGGACCGTTTCCGGTCTCGAATCCGACGATCCACCGACCTGGCACGTCCCACTAGTCCGTTCGGGCGACACGCCGCACGCTGCGTAACCTCCCGCGGGTCACCACCGACCTCCAAGACGACGGACCGGGTGGGAGGCAACCATGGCCGGCAACGAACCTGACCTCAACACGCTCATCGACCGGCACCTGGCCGAGTTCGACAAACCGGGCGTGCTGTCCGTCCGGCCCGGCTACCAGGTCCGGAACGACTGGCTGACCGGTCGGCAGGCCGTCGTGGTGACCGTGCGGTCGAAGGTGGCCGACCCGCCGGCGGGCGAGCGGCTGCCGGCCGAGATCGACGGCGTGCCGGTGGACGTGCGGCAGGCGTCGCCGCGCAAGGCGATGGAGATCGAGGAACCGGAGCGGTACGCCGCCGAGCTACGGCTCACGCCGGACACCGGTGCGGTGCCGCACTTCGCGGACGAGCGCACCCTGACCGGTGACCACCCGGCCGCCCGCGCGTCGGCCCACGCGGCACTGGCCGCGGTGCCCAAACCGAACCTGAGCTACAGCGCGCCCATGGGCGTCGGACTGGTGCCGGTCACCGCGCGAACCACGATCCACCTGTCCGCCAGCCCGGACGCCGGCTGGCCGATGCTGCGCGACTTCCTTGCCGAGACAGAGGAAACGCTCACCGTCGGCCTCTACGACTTCACCTCGGCCCACGTGCTGGCCGCGGTCCGGGCGGCCACGTCGGGCAAGACGGTCAAGCTGGTGCTGGACCACCCCCCGAAGAACCCGACGGCCGACCAGACCGACGCCACCACGGCGGCCGAACTGGCCGAGACGCTCGGCGAGGATCTCACCCAGGCATGGGCGTTGACCAGGACGGACAAGATCGCCACCGCGTGGATCTACCCGACCGCCTACCACATCAAGGTGGCCGTCCGGGACGGTTCGTCGGTCTGGCTGTCCAGCGGGAACTGGAACAACTCCAACCAGCCCGACATCAGCCCGCTGACGAATCCGGCGGACGCGACCGAGGCGCGGCACCGGGACCGCGACTGGCACGTCGTCATGGACCATCCGGAACTGGCCACGGTGTTCGAGGCGTACCTGACCAACGACCTGACCGTCGCACAGGCGCACAACAACGCCCACCCGCCCGCCGACTCGCCGCTCCCGGCACCCAGACCGGGCAGCGCGCAGACCCCGACGTTCGCCCAGTTCTTCGCCGGCACCACGGTCACCGACACGATCCGGATCACCCCGCTGCTCACTCCCGACCCCGGTGTCTACGCCGCGGCCGTGCAGGCGCTCATCGGGTCGGCGCAGCACACGTTGTCCATGCAGTTCCAGTACATCGAGCTACCCAAAAAGGTCGACGCGACGTCACAGGCGTTCGCCGATCTCGTGCAGGCGGTCGTCGAGCGGCAGCAGGCCGGCGTCGACGTGCGGATCATCATGAGCGAGTACGAGAAGGCCGGTTACCTGGAGCAGTTGCAGGCGGCCGGCCTGGACGTGGTGCACTCCGTGCGGCTGCAGAACAACGTGCACAACAAGGGGGTCGTGGTGGACGGTGCCACGGTCCTGATCAGCAGCCAGAACTGGTCCACCGACGGCACGCTGTACAACCGGGACGCGGGCGTCATCATCGAGAACGCGACGGCGGCGGCGTACTTCCAGCGCATCTTCGACCACGACTGGGACCACCTGGCCGCCCAACGGGCCCAGCCGGACTAGGTCACCGGCACCGACGCGCTGACCGCCGTGCCGCCGCCCGGTTCGGACTCCACCTGCAACGTCCCGGCGAGCTGCTCGATCCGCTCCCGCATGGCGACCAGCCCGAACCCGGTCGACGGACCGGCCGGATCGAACCCGCGCCCGTCGTCGCGCACGTCCAGCGCCACGGTGTCGCCGAGATAGGACAGCGTCACGCCGATCCGGGACGCGTCGGCGTGTTTGGCCACATTGGCCAGTGCCTCCTGGGCGGTGCGCAGCAGGGCGAACTCGGTGTCCGGCGACAGCGGCGCGACCGTGCCGGTGGTGGTGACCTCGACCGGCAGCCCGTGCAGCCCGGACCACCGGGACGCGACGTCGGACAGCGCGTCGGACAGCCGCCCGGTCTCCAGCGCCGCGGGTCGCAGCGCGTCCACCGACCGCCGCGCCTCGGTCAGGCTCTCCCTGGCCAGTTGGATCGCGGCTGCGCTGTGCCGGCGCCACTCGGGCGGATCGTCCTGCACCCGGTCCAGCGCCTGCAACTGCATGACGATCCCGGCCAGGCCCTGGGCGATGGTGTCGTGGATCTCCCTGGCCATCCGGGCCCGCTCGTCCAGCACGCCCGCCTCCCTGGCCTGGACGATCAACTGCTCGTGCAGGCCGGCGTTCTCGGCCAGCGTCGCGGCCAGTCGCTGGTTGGCCGAGGAGACCTCGTCCAGGGCCCGCTTGCGTTGTGCGGCGATCTCGTCGTTGCGCCAGTCGATCCAGGCGAACCCGCACATCGGGAGGACGTTCAGTAGGGCGATCGCCAGCCAGACCAGCACGCCGCCGACGGTCGACTTGTCCACGCCGGACGCCTGGGCCGTGCCGGCCATGAACGCCACGGCCGACACCCCGGCCAGGCGCCACGGCCAGGGCACCACGCCGAACGCGAAGAAGTAGCCCACGATGCAGAGGAACCCGAACCAGCTGTCCCGCACCACGAGCGCGGCCAGCAGCGCGACGAAGCCGGTGAAGAACACCGCCATCGGCAGCGGCCGCACCCGCCACGCCGGCCGCAGCGTGAACATCCCCAGCAGCCACGCCGCGGCCACCCCGCACAGCACCAGGTCCACGGCCATGGACCCGGGCTGGGCGTGCTTGACACCGACGGTGACGCCGGCCAACACCAGCAGCAGGACGTAGGGCGTGACGGTCACCATGGGCAGCAGTCGCCGTTCCCGCTCGTCGAGCTGACTCAGCGGCATCACCACCGGTAGCCGACCGTCGCGCACCATCGTCACCTCACTACTCCCAACGGAACAACTTGGCCGCCGCCACGCCGAACACCAGCGCGTACAGGGCCATGGTGACCAACTGGAGCGGATGTGGCCACACCCCCTGCGTGGCGTCCTGCGCCGCCCGGACGGCCGCACCCAGCGGGCTGGCCAGGCTGATGTCGCGCAGCACCGGCGGCATCGACGGTAGCGGAATCCACAGGCCGGCGAAGAAGATCATCGGGTAGAACAGGATCAGGCCGATGATCTGCGCCACCCTCGCGGTCGGCGCGATCGCGGCCACCAGCAACCCGATGGCCAGCATCGCCAGCGTCTCCAGCACGACGCCGAGGAGGAAACCGCCGAACTGGCGGGGCAGCACCACGTGGTAGGCGATCGCGGCGATGGCCAGGACGACGATCGTGGTGACCACCGCGACGGCGAGGTGCACGAACAGTTGGGCGCCGAGCACCCGTTCCGGGCCGGCCGGGGTGGTGCGCATCCGGCGCAGCACGCCCTTCTCGCGGTAGCCGGCGAGCACCGTCGGCAGCGTGATCAGCGCCAGGATGGCCACCGACATGGCGATCAGCACGGGTACGTAGATGTCCAGCGCGGACAGCCCGCCGAAGGACTGCTGCGGCCGCTGGAACGCGGGGATGGCGCCGAAGATCACCATCAGCACGATCGGGAAGCCGATCGCGAACGCCGGCCGGGCGCGCTCCCGGAAGAACAGGATGAACTCGGTGCGGGTCAGTTGACGCAGGGCCGCTCCCCCGATACCGGCCCTGGGCATGACGTTGACGGACATGTCGTTCCTCACTCGCTCGCGGATGTCGCGTGGTGGTCGGTGAGCGCCAGGTAGGCGTCCTCGAGGCTGGCCTGCTCGACGCGCAGGTGCTGGGCGACGACCTGGTTGCGGGCCAGCATGGACGTGACGGCGTTGAGCGCGTTGGTGTTGCCGGTGACCAGCACGGTCTCTCCCCTGCGGACCACGCTGGTGACGTCGGGCAGGCTGGCCAGCAGCCGGTCGTCCAGCGGCACCGACGGTCGGAACTGGATGCGCTGCTCGGCCTCGACCCGCTCGGCCAGTGCGGCCGGCGTGTCCACGACGACGACCTTGCCCCGGTCGATGACCGCGACCCGGTCGCACAGCCGCTCGGCCTCCGCCATGAAGTGCGTGACCAGCACGATCGTCACGCCCCGGTCGCGAACCCCCTCGATCAGGTCCCACGTGTCCCGCCTGGCCTGCGGGTCCAGGCCGGTGGTCAGCTCGTCGAGCACGGCCACCTGCGGGTTGCCGACCAGGGCCAGGGCGATGGACAGCCGCTGCTGCTGGCCGCCGGAGAGCTTGCCGAACCGGGTGCGGGCCTTGTCGGTCAGGCCGAGCACGTCCATCAGGACCCGCCAGTCGGCCGGAGCACGGTAGAAGCTGCTGTACAGCTCCAGCGCCTCCGTCACCCGGAGCTGGTCGGGCAGCCTGCTGTCCTGCAACTGCGCGCCCAGGACCTGGGTCAGTTCCGCCCGGTCCCGGCGCGGGTCGAGCCCGAGCACGCTGATCTGGCCGCCGTCCGGCTCGCGCAACCCCTCGATGCACTCCACTGTCGTGGTCTTGCCGGCTCCGTTCGGCCCGAGAATGCCGAAGATCTCACCCTGCTCCACGGTGAACGAGATGTCGTCGACCGCGACGGTCTCCCCGTACCGCTTGTGCAGGTTCCGCACGTCGATCACTGGTATTGGCATGCCGGTAGCGTCGCAACGGCGGGGGTGCCGGCACATCGACCGGCCGGTCCGTCACCGGCTGATTCACCGCATCAACCGATCGGTTGATGGGGCATCCGTCAGGCGTCGCCGTAGACCGGGATGCGGGCGCCGCTGATCGGCTCGGCGTCCGGTCCGATCAGGAACGCGATCACCTTCGCGATCGCCGAGGGCGCCACCGCGCGGGCGGCCAGGTCCTCGGGCATCCACGTCCGGTTGGCCGGCGTGTCGATCACCGACGGCAGCACGCAGTTGACCCGGATGCCCTGCGGCCGCAGCTCGTCGGCGAGCAGTTCGCTGGCCCGCACGACGGCCGACTTGCTGGTCGCGTGCGCCAGCGGCGCGGCCCCGGTGACCGCGGTCTTCGAGCCCACGGTCACGATGGCGCCGCCGCCCGCCGTGGCCATCCGGGACGCGGCCTCCTGGCACGCCCACAGCACGGACACCACGTTGGACCGCCACAGCCCGTCCAGCACGCCCTCGTCCAGTTCGGCCAGTGAGCCGGGCACGAAACCGCCGGCCAGCGCGACCAGCGCGGCGGACGAACCGATCTCGTCCACGGCGGACCAGGCCGTCCGGACGGACTCCCGCTCGCCCAGCTCGACGGGCACGGCGCGCACCCAGGGCAGCGCGCCCACCTCGTCCAGCCGGTCACCCGGCCGGTCCAGCGCCACCACGGTGCGGTCCCGCAGTTCGTCCAGCACGGCCCGGCCCAGCGCGCCGGCAGCGCCGGTCACGACGACGACATCGCTCATGCGTCCCCATCCTGCCGTAGCGGGCCCGCCCTGTGCCGGTTGAGCCGTCGTTGTGCCCGGCTGTGCAATCCGTGCTCGGACGGTCGGCGGAGCGTGCACAATCCTGGGTGTCCGCGAGCCGACGGGACGAGGGGCACATCCGGTGACACATCACCAGCGGGTCAGCGCGGAGGGCGCGCGACAACTGGAGCGGGAGAACCCGCACCGCGACGTGAGCAAGGTGGGCGGCCTGGGCCGCGACAGAAAGACCCCGAAGGCCCACCACTTCCGCAACACCCACGACCCGCACGTCGTGGGCGACGCCGGCTTCCACGTCGACATGGCCGAGTTCGACACGGCGATGGGCAAGCTCACCCGGCACTACGAGGCGATGCTCGACCAACTGGACCGGGCCACCGCGCTGGACGCGTCCCTGCCGGACGGGGCGGGCCCGGTCGCGGAGATCGTCGGGCACGCGTTCAACCACCGGCTCGGCTCGGACGGCGGCATGCGCTACGCGGTCCGCACGTACCTCAACCACGTCACGCAGATCGTCGAGGCGCTGCACCAGACGGCCGCGACCTACCAGCAGGTGGAGGACCAGATCACCCAGGCGGTCGCCGAATGACCGAACTCGGCAAGGTGGCCTGGGAGAACTACACCCACCAGAACCTGTGGGACATGATCCTTCCGGCCGACCCCAAGGAGATCATGCACCGCGCCGACCAGCTGAACACGCTGGCCGCCGACATGGACAGCGCCGTCGAGGGTGTCCGCGACGCCATGCAGAAGCTGATGTCCGCGTGGTCGGGCAACGCCGCCGACACCGCCAACCAGGCGGTCACCCCGGCACTGGACTGGGCCACCCAGGCGGCCACCACGGCCAGCGAGATCGCCCACCGGCTCGGCGCCTACGCCGACGCCATCGACAAGGCGCGGGCCGACATGCCGCTGCCCGCCGACTTCCGGCAGATGGACGCGCATGCCGCCGGAGCTGCGCCGATGCCGACCGGCGAGACCGGCACGGCCGCCGGCAAGCAGCAGGCCGTCCACGTGATGCGCCGCTACGAGCATGCGTCCGCGCAGGCGTACCACGGGTTGCCGACCTTCCAGCACCCGCCGACGGTGGGCCACCTGCCCGCGCCCGGCCCGGCGCCCGAACCGCCCGCGACGGTGACGCCGACGCCACCGCTCCCCCAGCCGGTGCCGCTTCCCCTGCCGCAGCCGCCCACCTCGCACGACGGTCCACTGCCGGACGTGGGGTCGGCGTCGACGTCGCTCTCGTCGTTCACCGGTCCGGTCGGCCCGGCCGGTGTGATCGGCGGTCCCGGATCGGGCGGGCTGGCCGCCGGATTGCCCGGTGGGTCGCCGGTCGGCCCGTTCGGCGGTGTGCCCGCCGGTGCGGCCGTGCCGGGCACCGCCCCGGTGTCCGGTGCCGGCGTGCTGGCAGCCGGTCCGGCCCGACTCGGTCCGGCAGGCGCCATGGCCGAGGCCGCCGAGGAGCCGGGCTGGGGCGGTTTCGCGCCGATGGGCCAGGGCGGTCGGGGTGACCGCGACGGTGAGCACCGCGACAAGTTCGCCGGCCGGCCCGACCTGGTGGGCGACCTGCCACCGGCGTTCCCGCCGGTGCTCGGTCTGTAGCGCCGTGGCCGGCTACCGGATCGACGAGCAGGTGGTGCGGCAGGTGTCGGCCGCGCTGAACCGGGGTGGTGCCTCGGTCGCCGACGGCGGCCGGGCGCTGGGCTGGGTGCCGGCGGCCGGGTTGGGCACCGGCGACCTGGACGCGGCGGCCGGTGACCTGGTGGCCGGCTGGACGGCCGCGTTCGGCGAACTGGGCCACGCGGTCGACGACATCGCGGCCGGCGTGCACCGCTGCCTGGCCGGCTACACCGACGCGGAGCGGCACATCGCCGACCTGTTCCGGGACGGCCCGTGACGGCCGGGTTCGGCGGGCTCGGCTTCGACCCGGTGCCCGGCGACCCCCGGCGGGTCGCGGCGCTGGCCGAGGCGATGGCCGCCGCAGGCCGGCACGCCGAGGATGGGCGCGGCGCGATCGCCGGTGCCGTCGCGGTGTCGCAGCCGTGGCAGGGCACGGCCGCCGAGGAGTTCCGGGGGCGCGGCGCCGGCCTGCCCGACCGCCTGGCCGCCCACCGGGACAGCACCGGCGCGGCGGCGGACGTGCTGTTCGACTGGTCGAGCACCCTGACCGACCTGCGGCTGCGGGCCGAGCAGTTGGACCGGCGGGCGCGCGGTGTCCGGTCGCGCCTGGCGGACGCGGACCAGTTGGTGGACGAGTGGGAGACGGCGGTGAGCGTGGCGAGCACCCACACCCGGCTCGCCGCCGAGACGACACTGGCCGAGCACCGGCGGCGTCAGGAGGCGCTGCGCGCGGAACTGTCCGGCGTGCTCACCGACGCGCATCACCTGGCAGCCGAACACCGCACCGCCGCCGACCGCACGACGGCCGCCCTGCGTGCCCTGGCGCCGGTGGCGCCGCAGGCCGCGGCGGCCGTCCCGAGGACGACGCTCGCCGCCCTGCTCACCGGCCTGTCCGGTGCGACGCGGGCGGCGGGCGCGGTGGCCGGGCTGGCCGGCGTGCCGGGGTCGACGCCACCGCCGGTGGGTGCGGTCGCGGTCGCCGCGGCGCCGCCTGCCCTGCCCGCCGCGGGTGGTTCCTGGGTGTTCGGCCCCGCGGTGCCGGTGGACCGGCTGGTGGCGGGGTTGACCGGACGGCGGCGAGACACGACGACGTGAAGGTCGATCTCGTCGCCGGTGTCACCCCGGTGCCACTCGGTTCGGTCGATGCGACGGCTGCCGAGCTGACCCGGCTGATCACCGAATGCCGGGGCGGCGAGCCCGATCTCGGCGTGCCGGTCGCGGCGCGGGAGGCGGCCGAGATCGTGCACCGGGCGTCGGCCGGGCTGGTAGCCGTTGTGCGGCAACCGAAAGCTGATCCGGCGCTGCTGGTCGGGGTGCTCGCGGCGACGGCGGCACCGCTGGTCGAGCTGCCCGTCGAGTCCGATCCGGACATCCGGGAGACGGTGGAGGGCCGGACACCGCTGGGTTATCCGGTGGTGTTCGCCGAGCGGGTCGTGTCGGCGGAACGGCTGAAGGCGGGTGAGCCGTTCGACTGCCAGTTGCAGGCGGTGGTGTCCGACCCGGACCGTGCTCGGTTGGCGGTGTTCACGCTGAGCTCGACGACCGGGCGCGGCTGGTTGGCCGTGTCAGCCGTCTTCGGCCGCCTGGTCGCCTCCACCGACTTCCGCGACTGAGTCCCGGAACTCCCTCGGGGTCTGCCCGACGATCTTCCGGAACGTCCGGGAGAAGTGGGCCGAGTTCACGAAACCGCACTGCCGGGCCAGTTCCCCGATGCCGTAGGAGGTGCGCGTCGGGTCGGCGAGCAGTTGCTTGGCGCGTTCGATCCGCATCCGCCTGATCCGGCCGGAGATGCCGTCGCCGTCGTCGAACAACTGGTACAGCCTGCGCCGCGAGATGAACAGCTCGTCCGCGATCCGCTCCGCGCTCAGGTCCGGGTCGGCCAGGTGCCGGTTCACGTAGTCGATGGCCTCCCGGTGCCGGGCGGCCGCGGTGTCGGCGCGGTGCAGGTCGGCGCGCAGCGCGCTGCGCAGCAGCAGTTCCGCCAGGCCGATCAGGTAGTGCGCGGCGCCGTGCGGGTCGACCGCCTCCGGCTCGCCGGCCGCACCGAGCAGGTGCGCCACAGCGGACGAGAACAGCGCCTCCACCGGCCGGCGCACCACCACCTGCTGGAACATCAGCGGTTGCAGCTCGGCGACGTCGATGGACAGCCGGTGCGCCGCCACCGTCAGTACCACGACCCCGGTGGGACCGCCGTCGTCGGGCGCCCGCAGTTCGACCGTGCACCCGGGCACCGCGAACCGCCGGGCGGCCGGTGGCAGTCTGCGCGGCACGCTCGCCCGCACCACCAGTTGCACGCCCCCGGCGGCCGGCCGCTCACCGGTCAGGGCGGCCAGTGCGGACGCCGCACCGGACGCCCGTACGACCAGGACGCCGTGCCCCGGCGGTTCGTCCGCTGTCATGCCGACCCCTCCCGATCGGCCAGCAGGATATTCCGGCTGAGCACCACTTGTGCACACCCGGGCAACGGCCGTGGCCGGCAACCCCGCCCCGGCTCGATGATCTGGACCAACAACGATCGAGGACGGAGCGGGGATGGCCGATCATGCGACGCGGACCGGGTCCGGTTTCGCGGTGCGGGACGAGGCGCTGGGCGCCTACGCCAGTGCCGCCGGGCGGATCGCGACCGACCTGGGTGGCTTCGCCCACCACGAACTGCACACCGCGTGGCACCTGCCGGCCGACGCCTTCGGGCCGCTGGCCCACAGCACCGGTTTCACCACCGAGGTGGTCCGGTTCTGCGGCCGCGTGACCGACCTGGCGCACGGGCTGGGCGCGACCATGCGGGACATCGAGTCCGGTGTGGAGCAGACCCGGCGGCACTACCGCTCGGCCGAGCAGGCCGTCCTCGCGCACCTGCACGCCGGGAAGGGAACGACAGCATGACCCAGCTCAACCTCGTCGACCTGTTCGCCGACCCGATCCGGCAGCGACTGCGCCAGGTGACGTCACACGCCGAACTGGTCGACCACACGCAGACCGAACTGCGGCACGCGGCCACCACCACCAGCGACTGGCACCACCAGCTGGCCGCCCGCACCACCGAACTCACCGACCACTGGCACGGCACGGCCGCGCAGAAGTTCGCCCACCGTGCCACGGACGCCCAGCACCGGCTCAACACGGTGGCCGACGCGCTGGCCGCCGCCGACACCGTGGTGACCGGCGCGCTCGGCGAGGTCCGGACCGGACATGCCACGATCCGGCGACTGCTGGACGAGTACACCGCGCAGGGCACCAAGATGGTGGCCGCCGCACAGAAACTGAGCAATGCCGGCCACCCGACCGCGATGATCGACGCGACGAACTTCCTGGTGAAGCTCGCCGACCGGTACGCGACCGAGGCGGACACGGCCGTGACCACGGCCAAGCAGGCGCTGGTCACCGCCACCGAGGACCTGGCCGCGCTGGACAAGGCACTGCCGAAACCGCCGAAGCACGTGGTGAAAGACTCGGATCACACGACGACGTCCGGCACCACCGTCGACATCGGCCACGGCCTCGGATCGGTGACCGCGCCCAACGCGAAGGCGGCCACGGCGGTGCGGGCGGCGCTGAGCCAGCTCGGCGTGCCGTACGTGTGGGGCGGCGAGAGTCCCGGCCACGCCTTCGACTGCTCCGGGCTGACCGCGTGGGCGTACGGGCGGGCGGGCATCAGCCTGCCGCATTTCGCGTCGTCCCAGCGGATCGGCAAGAAAGTGTCCGAACAGGACCTGAAGCCGGGTGACCTGGTGATCTTCTCCGGGCACGTCACGATGTACATCGGCAAGGGGCAGGTGGTCGCCGCCCCGCACACCGGCACCGACGTGCAGATCGAGCCGCTGTTCACCGCCATCCCCGGCGATCCGTTCCTCGGGTTCTACCGGCCGAGCGTGCGGCCATGACGATCACGGTGGAGGGCACGGCGCGCAGCGCGGACGGTTCGATCCGGGTCACCGTCGGACCGGGCGGCATGCTGCGCGGGCTGGAGATCCGGCCGGCCGCGCTGGATCGAGGCGGCCGGTGGGTGGCCGACACGGTGCTCGACCTGGTCCGGGTGGCCACGGCGGCGGCGGGCGAGCGGGCCAGGCACCAGTTGCGGGACGAGCTGGACGGGCTGCCGCCGGAGGCGTTGGCCGCGCTCGGCTTCGCCACGGACGAGCGGCTGGTCGAGGAAGTGGAGTCGACGGTGCCGCTGACCTGGCAGGACCTGTGATGTCGGTACTGGACGCGGATGGCGTGCTGGCCGACGAGGTGATCGGCGCGGAGTACGGCTGCGTGTTCGTGCCGTGCCGGCGGTTGCTCGGCCCGAGCGACCAGGTGCGGCCGGAACTGCGGCGGCTGTCGGACGGCCGGCTGGCGCTGCTGGCGTACACGTCGCTGGCCGATCTGGTGGCGGGGTGCGGCCGGCACCAGTCGTGGGTGCTGGTGCCGGCCGACTGGTTCGAACCGATGAGGGCGGAATGCCGCTTCGACACGATCCTGCTCAACGCGGACGTGCCGCAGCGGTGGCGACAGGAGGCCGAGACGTGGCCGGGCAGGCCGGAGGACTGGGATGAGTGACGGATTCACGGTGAGCGGGCTGGACCAGGTCGCCGCGCTGATCGGTAACGGCGCCGACGGGCTGGGCGGCATGGACGCACCGTCGGTACCGGACGCGGGCGCGTCGTCGGCGGCCGTCGCGGGCGTGCTGTCCGCGTTGAGCGGCGTTGCCGGGTCGATCGTGACCACGGCGGGCACGGCCAGCGGCTATGTGCGGACGGGCCACGACGCCTACCGCGCGGTGGACGGCGACTGGGCCCGGACCTTCGAGGCGGGTGGGGCACGATGACCGTCGACCTTCAGGTGCAGGGCGACCCGGAGTCGATCCGGGGCACCGCCACCGGCATGACCGCGCTGGGCGGTGCGATCGACGACGCGGGCGCCGGGTTCGGCCAGGCGTCGGCCGCGTCCGAGTCGTCCTGGCTGGGCACGGCGGGCGACGCGTTCCGCTCCCGCATCGGCACCGCCCAGCAGGCCACCACGGCCGCCGCCACAGCGGCCTCCCGCATGTCGACCGCGCTGCACGCCTTCGCCGACCGCATGGCCACGGTGAAGGCCGAGATCGCGCGGGCGCGGTCCATCGCGTCCGGTGCCGGGCTCCAGGTCGCCGGCGACACCATCCACGAGCCGACACCGCCGCCTGCGCCACCGGCCGCCTGCTACACCCCGCAGGCCGCAGCCGCGATCGCCCAGCAGCAGGCCGCTGCGATGGCGAAGTACCGGCGCCAGCTGCGCGCCTACCGGCAGGCCGAGCAACTGGTCACCCAGGCACGCAAGCAGGAACAGACCGCGCACCAGGACGTCACCGAGGCGGCCGACGAGGAACGCGGCGTGCTGTCCGAACTGAACCACGAGAAGTACTGGCTGCTCGGCGGCACCGCATCGGGTGTGGTGGCCAAGGCATTGGAGCAGCGGGCGACCTGGGCCAAGCGCACCCAGGAACTGGGCCTGCTCTACGACCGGCTCAACCGCGCCGCAGCCGAATCCGAGGAACCGTTGGCGCGCACCGTGTTGAGCGCCGTCGCCGACCATGTGCTGGACAGCACGGCGGACGCGGCGTCGCGCACCACGACCAACGCCAAGCTGTCCGCGGACATCGCGCCGGACAGCGCACTGGGCCGGTTCGCCAGTCACCTGCCGGCCGGCATCGCCGCCGCGCAGACCGCCGTCGCGGTCGCGGAAGCCCATGGCACCAAGGGAAAGGTGATCGCCGGCACGGCCGGTGTGACCAGCTACGCGGCCGGCGAGGCCGCCGCCGGTGCCGCGGCGTCCGCCCTGGAGGGCGTGTCGATCGCGGCGGCCCCGGAGACGATGGGCCTGTCACTGGTGGCCGGCGGCGTGGCCTTCGGTACCGGCATGGCCGTCGAGCACTTCGGCCCGCCGGTGTACGACTGGACCACGCACGCGGCGTCCAATGTGGCCGGTACCGTGGCCGGCGCGGTCACCCACCCCGGCAGCACGATCAGCTCGATCGGGCACGCCCTGGGCCTGTGACTACGGGATCAGGACGATCTTGCCCCGGGTGTGGCCCTGCTCCAACTGCTCGAAGGCGGCCCGCACCTCGGTGAGCGGGAACGTCGCGGCGATCGGGATCTCCACCTCGCCCCGGTCCACCATGCCGGCCACCTCGCCCACCACGGCGGCGGTGGCGGCGACCGCGCTGCCCTCGCCCTTGACGCCGTACTCGTCGATGGCGGCGAAGTCGGCGACCGTGTCGATGCGGTCCTTGGGCACGCCCAGCTCGACGGCCAGCCGCACGTAGCCGTCGCCGTGGGTGTCGATGAACGCGTCGATGGTGCCGACCTCACGCAGCCGGTCGGCCAGGCCCTCGCCGTACACCACGGGTGTCACGCCGTGCTCGCGCAGCCAGTCCTGGTTGGCCGGTCCGGCGATGCCGATCACGGTGGCGCCGGCCCGCTGGGCGAGTTGCACTGTGGCGAACCCGACACCGCCGGCCGCACCGGACACCGCCACGACGTCCCCGGGGCCCGCCTTGACCGCCCGCACGGCCGCGTACGCGGTGGTGCCGATGACGAACAGCGAACCCGCCGCCTCCCACGAGACACCGGCCGGCTTGCGGGTCAGGTTCCCGGCCTCGACCACCACGTGCGTGGCGTGGCTGGCCCGCCGGTCGGTGAACCCGGCCACCTCGTCGCCGACGGCGAACCCGTCCACCCCGTCGCCGACCGCCGCCACCACACCGGCCAGGTCGCTGCCCTCGCCGGACGGGAACGTCGCGGGCCACCTGCTGTGCAGCAGCCCCTGGCGGATCTTCCACTCCCCCGGGTTGATCGACGCGGCCTTCACCCTGACCAGCACCTCACCGGCACCCGGTACCGGATCGGGCACCTCGACCACCCGCAGGACGTCGATCCCGCCGTACTCGTCGAATCGCACCGCCTGAGCCATCTGAACTCCCTCTGCCCGTGCCAACCCCCTACCCCGGCTGCAACACGGACGGCCCCCGGACTTATGCCGGCCCGGGACGACGAACTGCCGCCCGGAACCAGGTTCCGGGCGGCAGTGTCGCGGCGCTACTCGATCAGTTGTGCGAGAGGGTGACCCCGGACGCGCTGACCGCTGCCGTCGAGCCGGCGGCGATCTGGTTGTACGCGACCGATCCGGCCACCGTCTGGGTGAACTCCTGCCCACTGGTGGTCAGGTTGAGCTCCACGTCGATCTCCCACATGCCCGCTGCCGGGTTGGTGGCGACGAGGGTTGCCGAGTTGACCGGCGTTCCGTCCGCTCCGGTCGTCGGCGCGGCGATCCGCTGGACGACCTGACCGGCCGGGTTGAGCAGCCAGTACGTGAACGGGTTGTCCGCGCTGGCGTCCGGCGTGCCGAGGTGGACGTCGATGTCCTGCTCGCCCGCCGGAACGTTGATGTCGAACGTGCTGATCTGACCGACCTGACGGCCGACCGAGCTGGTGATCAGCGTGTTGAACGCGCCACCCGCGGACGGGATCAGCGTCCTGCGGGCCACCGGCACCGAGGTGTGCGCGCCGTTGTCCGCGTCGAACTGGACCGACTCGGGGTGGTCACCGGGCGCCGCGGGCATGAGCACGTGCAGCGGGACGGTGACACTCGACTGGGCCGGAATGCGCACCTGGTGGACCGCGGGCGTGTCGATGAAGTGCTGCCCGGTGATCCGGAACGAGATGTTGCCGGTGAAGCCGGTCGGCACGTTCGGCGGGGACTGCAGGTGGGCCCTGCCGTTCGCCCACAGGATCTGTGCCTTCCACGTGCCCGGCATGGGCGCGGTGACCTCGACGTGCTGGATGTTCGACACCGTGCCCAGCCGGCCCGCCCTGGTCGGAGCGGTGCCGAAGTCGTACGAGATCTGGGTCAGCGCCCCGGTCGGGTCGGTCAGGGTGAACGACAGGACCGTCGAGTTGGTCGGGTCCGGGATCAGCATGTCGGCCGACATGCGGTCCAGGCCCCTGGGCACGTTGAACGTGATCGGCGCGGCGGCGACGCCACCCTGGGCCGGTAGCGGCAGGCTGGGGTCGGGAGCACTGACGGGCTCGACGACGGTCTTGCCGATCTGGACCTGCGGGCTCAGCGAACGGAACGTGCCGTTCACCTTGGTGTCGTTGCGGCTGGTGTTGAACAGCGACACGCTCTGGTTGCTGACACCGGCGTCGGCCGTGATGTCCAACTGGGTCGGTCCGCCGACGACGAGGCTGTTCGAGTCGGACGGCTTGCCCTTGTTGGTCAGCGTGGTGCCCGGCATCTGCTGCGCCGCCCGGACGGCCGCGTAGGTGTCGAGCAGACCGGCACCCTGCTGGTCGGCCGGCGCGTTGATGTCGCTCGCGGTGCTGGTCAGGATCTGCTTGACCATCGCCGGGGTCGGCTTGGCGCCCTGGTGGGTGTCGGCGTACGCCTGGATGACGTCGGCCGCGGCACCGGCCACCAGCGGGCAGGACTCACTGGTGCCGCCGAACGCCTCGGTCTGCGTGTTGAGCGGGCAGTCGCTGCCGGTCGGGCTGCACGCCGCCTCGCCGCCGTAACCGGGGGCGACCAGGTCGACCACCTTGTTGTTGGGCGAGGTGCCGCCCGACGACAACGGGGTGATGTTGTTGTTCACCCAGGTCTTGTACCCATAGCCCTGGGCGAGCAGCCGCAGCGTGTTGGTGCCGCCGACGGCGATGGCCAGCGGGTCGGTGGCCGGCGAGGACACCGTGCCGGAGTCACCGCTGTCACCGGAGGACACGACGACGGTCACACCGGCCGCGATGGCGGCGTCGTTGGCCGTGTAGAACACCGAGTACGAACCGGGCCGCTGGGTGAAGCCGAACGACTCGGAGATGATGTCGGCGTGCTCGGACACGACGGCGTTGTCGATCCCGGCGACGACGTCCGATTCGGACTGCTGCGCCGGCACGCTACCGCTGGGCGGGGTGTCGATCAGTGAGCTGTCCACCAGCGAGGCGTCGGGTGCGACGCCCTTGATGCGGAACGTGCAGCCCGCAGGCAGGCCGGAGAACGGCAGTTCCTGGGCGAAGTCGAACGTCACCAGGCCCTGGCCGGCGATCGACGATGCGTCACCGTAGAACTCGCCGTCGCTGTCGTTCGCGGTCGGGTCTGGCGCGTCGAGGACCACGGGCGTGCCGTCGGCGCGGATGAAGTTCGGGTTGCCGGCCAGTTCGTTGATGCCGTCGTTGGCGACGATGACACCCTTGCCGGTGGCGACCAGGGACGCCTGGTCAGGGTCGCTCTGCAGGTCCGTCTCGGTGTGCGTGACGGCCAGCGCCTCGGGCTCCAGCAAGGGCTTGGCCGGGTCGCTCGGGCACAGCGCCGGGCTGAGCCTGGCCGGCGGGCCCTGCGGGCTGCTCGCCGTCGGATTGACGGTGAGCATGGCGTCGGGCGTGATCTGCGCGACAGCCGGGTTCGCGCGCAGCCGGTTGACCTCGCTCGCGGACAGGTGTGCCGCGACCGCGTTGACGCTCACCAGCTGGCGGATGTCGGTGCCGCCGTTGGCCTTGATGTCCGCCACGATCGAGCTCTGGTCGGACCGGGTCGTCCTGGTGCGTAGGCCGCCCTGGGCGTTGAGCTTGAGATCGCCATGTTGGTTCTTCAACACCACGATCACGGGTCCCGACGTTGCGCCGCCCACCACGGGCGCCATCGGGGTCGCAGCCGCCGCCGACGCGACGCCGTTGCCGAGCAACACGAACGCCGCACCTAATGTGAATGCGGCGGCTGCGGTCATCAAACGGGGTCTACTGCTCACTGAACCCTGCTTTCTCGTGGAAAAATGCACGAATGGGATCAGCCGGGGTATGCTCCCGGTATACAACCTGGGAGTGAACTCTGCTGCTGTCTCATGACGCAATCCAACGAAAGTATTGTGTCAATCAGTAGTACTGACCATGGCCGAAACTGATGGTCCATTGAGGGCAGTCGCAATCTCAATGGTTAGGCCATTCAGTGGATTGCCCTTTGCGGATCGTCGGGATCGTGTCGCGATGCGCGGTCGTTGCCAGCAGGTCTGATCCCGACATAAAATGGGTGGCCGCGGGCGTGCAGTCGACGCTGGGGGAGGTGGCGGCCGCGTGGCGGATGGGCGCGGTGCCTCCCACGGCCGCCTGTGGGCCGCGCACCGGCTGGTGTTCGTCGCCCTGGTGATCGTGGCGCTGGTGTCGGGTTACGTCGGGTTCGCCGTCTATCTGCACGGCAACACCCTGTTCGAGCACGGCCCGCTCGACCTGCTCTACGACGACCTCCAACTGTTCGTGCTCGGCCCGTTCCCGCTGCAGCAGGGTGGCACCGGACCGCTGCCGGTGGCCCTGCAGATCGCCCGCCTGGCCGCTCCCCTGGTCACCGTCTACGCCTTCGTCGAGGCCGGCAGGCTGTTCCTGGCGGCCGAGGTGCACCGCTGGCGGACGCTGCGGGCCAGGGGCCACGTCGTGGTGTGCGGCTCCGGTGCCACCGCGCTCGCGTTGACCAGGCGGTTCGCCGAACTGGGCGCGCGGGTGGTGTCGATCCAGGCCGGTCCGGTGGCCGACGGGCCGAGGCGCAAGTTCCTGGTCGCCGGCGACGCCCGGCAGCCCGAGATACTGCGGGCCGCCGGCGTGCACCGGGCGGGCGCGCTGTACGCGTGCACCGACGACACGGCCACCAACACCGTCATCGCGCTCGCCGCCCGCCGGATGGCCAAGGACACCGGCGCCGAGTTGGCCGTCTACGCGCTGGCCACCGATCCGGACATGTGCCTGGCGTTGCAGGCCCGGCATCTCGGCCAGCCCCGGTCGGCGGGCGGGCGGTTCGAGTTCTTCAACATCGACGAGTTGGCCGCACGCAAGCTGTTCGACAACCCGCCGCCGCCCAGCGCCGGACCGCCGCAGATCCTGGTGATCGGCGCGACCTCGTTCGGCCGGGCCGTGGTGGTCGAACAGGCAAGGCGCTGGCGGGCCAGCCAGCCCGACGCCGACGTCCGGCCGACCGTGACGCTGGTGGACGAGAACGCCACCGAGGCGCTCGCCGACATCACCCACCGCTACCCGTTCGTCGCCGACGTCTGCCTGCTGCGGCCCTACGACAAGGGCCTGGCCACCCTGTTCACCGGGCAGGCCGGCGGCCAGGCGGCGACCATGGTGTTCGTGTGCCTCGACGACGAGGAGGCGTCCCTGCGCACCGCGCTCACCGTGGACCGGCTGTGGCACGGCGGCCCCGGGTCGCTGGTGGTGCGCCTGGAACGGCTGTCCTCGTTGCGGGACGCGTTCGACGGCTCGGCCGGAGACCCTCTGCTGGACCAGGTGGCCGGCGTGCTGTGGCTGTTCGGCGTGGTCGAGGCGGCGTGCGACCCGCGCCTGATCCGCGAGGACGTGACCGAGCGGCTGGCCAGGGTCGTGCACGACCGCTACCGGATGGCCTGCCTGCGCCGAGGCGACTCGGTGGACAACAATCCGTCCATGGTCGACTGGGGTCGGTTGCCGGTGACCCAGCGGGAGAGCTGCCGGGCGCAGGCCGAGGACATGGGCCGCAAGCTGCGTGCGATCGGCGCCACGCTGGCGCCACGCGGCGGACCGGGCGACGACCATCAGTTGGCCGACGACACGGTCGAGGTCCTCGCCGAGATGGAACACGACCGATGGCTGGCCGAGCGCACCGACGCCGGCTGGCGCTACGCCGAACGGCGGGCCGACGACCAGCGCGAGCACCCGGACCTGGTGGCCTGGGAGCGACTGTCCACTATAGCCAGAGACAAGAACAGGGATGCCATGCGGGCACTCGCCGACATCATCGCCGACGCCGGGTTCCGCATCGTCCAACTGTGAGGGGGCGGCATGCCGAGAATCGGGATCACCGGGCACATCGGCCTGTCCGCCGCCACCGCCACGGTCGTGTCCGGCGTGCTGAGACAGGAACTGCGCCGCTACCCCGACATCCAGGGCATCACCTGCCTGGCCGCGGGCACCGATCAGCTGTTCGCCCGCGCGGTGCTGGCCGTGGGCGGCACGTTCGAGGCGATCCTGCCGGCGCCCGACTACCGCGACACGGTCCTGCCCGCCGAGCACCACCCGGAGTTCGACGACCTGCTCGCCCTGGCCACGTCCGTCACGTACATGCCGTTCACCGAGTCCAGCCGGGCCGCCTATCTCGCGGCCAGCCAGGAACTCCTGCGCCGCAGCGACCTGCTGTTCGCGGTCTGGGACGGCACCCGCTCCGGCCGCACGGGCGAGACCGGCGAGGTGGTCGCCGAAGCCCGAGCCCGCCAACTACCGGTCCACGTGGTCTGGCCGGCCAACTCCGCCCGCGTCAACGCCTAGTCCACTGTAGACGCTAGTCGCTCTGCGGTACGAAGCTGGTCGAGCAGGACGCCGTCCTGCCGTGCAGGGATGCGGTGACGTCGACCTCCACGGTGCGGCCGGGGGTGGCGCGGCTGATCCGGAACTCGATCTCCGCCCGGCCACCGCTGGCGGTCGCCGAGTGGCTGGTGTCCGTGGTCTTGTAATGCGCCGTCGCGGTGACGCTCGCGCCGGATGTGGTGTGCACGACCACGTCAGTGGTCGAGTTGTCCTCCGGGCGCGTGACGGTCATCGACGCCGAGCAGGTGAACTTGGGCGCCGGCGGCGGTGCGGGCTTGGTCGTCGTGTGCGTCGCCGTGTGGTGGACGACCACGTGGTGGGTGGTCGTCGGGACCGGCCGCGTGGTGGTCGTGGTGGTCGGGACCGTCGTCGTGACGGGCGGCGGGTTCGACGTGGTCACCACCGACGCCGGGGCCGAACTGATCGAGCTGGGCACGGCGAGGCCGGCGGCCGTCGGGTCCGTGGTCGGCGCGCAGGCCGTGAGTAGGACGACACCACCACCGGCGCAGAGCACACCGGCCCAACGCAACAACGATCTGGACACGCGGAATACCCTTTCGCGAACAATCGCGGAAACCGACAGCGGTTATGTCGCGAAATCCCTCGATGCGTTACACCCCACAATTTCCCGCCAATTCCTGGCCAAAAGGTGGACACGCACACCAGACCTATGTCCTTAACGGCGTTAAGTGACTGGTAGGCTGGCCGCGTGTCGGACGAGCGGCTGGCAGCGCCCACCCAGCCCGGTGTACTGGCGGACGACCTGCGCGTGGCGCTGATGCGCGTGTCCCGGCGGATTCGGCTGGAAGGCGCCGGCGGCAAGGTCACGCCGAGCCAGTTCTCCGTTCTTGCCGCGCTCAAGCGCGGCCCACTGACCCTGCGGGAACTGGCCGACCGCGAGCAGGTGCAGCCGCCCGCCATGACGCGCACGGTGGCGTCGCTGGTGGAGTTGCGCCTGGTCGCTCGCGTGCAGGACCAGCACGACCGCCGGCAGGCCGTTGTGTCGTTGACCAGGACGGGCCGGCGACTGGTCGACGAGACCCGCAACCAGCGCACCGAATGGCTGGCCCGGCGACTGGTCGAACTGTCCGACGACGAACGCCGGACGCTCGCGGTGGCCACCGAGATCCTCCAACGGATCGGCCAGTCGTGATGCGAACTGTTACTTCACCTAAGTAACTGGTATAGTCGGTGCATGTGATGCGAATCCGTGCAGCCGAGGAGGTCGGGTGGGCGCCAGCTTCCGCGCGCTGAAGTCGCGGAACTACCGGCTCTGGGTGTCCGGCACTGTGGTGTCGAACACCGGGACGTGGGTCCAGCGCACCTCCCAGGACTGGTTGGTGCTGACCGTCCTCACCCACCATTCCGGTCTGGCCACCGGCATCACCACCGGACTCCAGTTCGCTCCCCTGCTGTTCTTCTCGCCGCAGGCCGGTGTTCTCGCGGACCGCTTTCCCAAGCGGCGCCTGCTGTTCATCACGCAGTCGCTGATGGGGTTCAGCGCGCTGCTCATCGGGCTGCTCGTGGTGACCGGCGTGGTGCGGCTGTGGGAGGTGTTCGCCTGCGCGCTGCTGCTCGGTTGCGGTACGGCGCTGGACAATCCGGTCCGGCAGTCGTTCGTGTCCGAGGTGGTGCCCCGCTCCGACGTGGCGAGCGCGGTGAGCATGAACAGCGCGTCGATCAACGCGGCCCGGCTGATCGGACCGGGTGTCGCCGGCGTGATCATCGCCGCCTGGGGCACCGGTCCCGGCTTCCTGATCAACGCGGCCAGTTTCGTCGCGGTGTTGATCGCCCTGGCGCGGATGCGGCCGCAGGACATGTACCGGTCCGACCGGCTGCCGCGCGCCAAGGGGCAGATCCGGGAGGGCGTGCGCTTCGTGCGCCAGCGACCGGATCTGCTGCTGATCTTCGTGATGACCGGCCTGGTCGGCACGTTCGCGATGAACTTCCAGATCACCAACGCGCTGATGGCCAGCGGCGCGTTCCACCGGGGCGCCCGCGAGTACGGGCTGCTCGGCTCGGCGATGGCGATCGGCTGCCTGGCCGCCGCCCTGCTGAACGCCAGACGTGAGCAGCCCAGGTTGCGGCTGCTGATCCTGGCCGAGGCCGGGCTGGGTGTGAGCATGGTGGCCGGTGCGCTGATGCCGACGTACTTCTTGTACGCGGCGTCGCTGGTGTTCATGGGACTGGGCTCGATCACCGTGTTGAACAGCTGCAACACCGCGGTGCAACTGTCCACGCCGGCCCACCTGCGCGGCAGGGTGCTGTCGTTGTACCTCGCGATCCAGATCGGCACGACGCCGATCGGCGCACCCATCGTGGGCTGGCTGGGCAGCGAGTTCGGCGCCCGGTGGTCGGTGCTGACCGGTGGGTTCGCCGCGCTGCTGGCCGGCGCGTGCGGTGTCCTGGTGCTGGCCCTGCGCCCTGGCGTCGCCGCCCACTTCACCGACGCCCTGCACTCCCAGCGGGTCGAGGAACAGGCCCCTGCCACGACCGACGTCGGCCGTCCGGCACTGCGGTCCCGCACGGCCTAGAACTCTAGAGTCCTAGTGTTCTAGATATGGCCGACAACAAGCGTCAGTTCAACGTGTTGTTGCCCGAGTCGCTGATCCGGGCCATCAAGATCGAGTCGATCAACCGGGGCATGTCGCTGTCCACCCTGGTCGAAGCCGCCATGCGCGCCTACCTGGCCACGCCCGCCGACGAAGGGACGACCCGATGATCCGCCTGCGTCGCGCCGACGCTGGCGGGTATGAGGGTGGCAACACAGCACGTGCTTCAACAGCGACGACAACCCCGGACGGGGGTGCCTAACGGCTGATCGAGGCCGGCGTCACCGACGACAAGGAGTGCACCTAACTCCACTGCCTCCGGCCGGTCCGGCCTGCGATGCTGGCTGGCGGGAGGGATTCGAATGAGAACACGATGGGACGCCCTGTGGACGTTGGTCCGGCTGACCGGGCTGTCGCTGCTCACCCTGCTGGTCGCCGGGCTGACCGTGACCAGCTTGGCCGCGACACTGATCGGGCTGCCGGGCATGGCGGTGTCGGTGATCGAGAACGGCAGGACACTCACCGAGCGCTACCGCCAGGGGCTGCGCGACCTCGGCCACCCGGCCGACTCGCCCTATCTCCCCGCCACGGGCGACGACGTGGCCCGGCTGCGGGCCATGCTCACCGACCCGGCGACGTGGCACGACCTGGTGTGGATGCTCACCCTGCCCGTCACCGGTGTGGTCTACGGGATCGTGCCGATCCTGGTCGGCCCTGCCGCGGTGGCCAGTGTGGTGGTGGTCGGCTGGTGGGCGGTGCCGGTCGGTCTGGCGTTGTGCGCGGCGACGGTGTTCGCCGGGCCGTGGCTGCTGCGGCAGCATCACCGGTTCGACCTGTGGCTGCTACGGCCGACATCGCACTCACGGCTGGCCGCGCGGGTGGACCAGCTCACCGAGTCGCGCACGCTGGCCAGTGACGATCGGACGGCCGAGACGCGGCGGATCGAGCGGGACCTGCACGACGGCGCGCAGGCGCGGATGGTGGCCGTCGGGATGACGCTGCGCACGGCGGAGCGGCTCGTGGAGACCGACCCGGTAGCGGCGCGGGCCCTGCTGGCCGAGGCACGGACGACGTCGGCGGCGGCGTTGAGTGAGTTGCGCGCGCTGGTCCGGGGCATCCGGCCGCCGGTGCTGGTCGAACGTGGCCTGGCGGATGCCCTGCGCGCGGCCGCACTGGACTGCCCGCTCGACGTGACTGTCCACATTGAACTGACTGACGTGCCCGAAACGGTGGCCATCGCGGTGTACTTCGCGGTGTGCGAGTTGCTGACCAACGCGGCCAAGCACGGCGGCGGGCGGCATGGCGCGCTGGAGGCGCGGCAGGATGACGTCGCGTTGCGGGTGCGGGTGACCGATGACGGTCGTGGCGGTGCCGACCCGTCCGGTGCCGGGTTGACCGGCGTGCGGCAGCGGCTCGCGCCGTTCGACGGGAGCGTGGACGTCGCCAGCCCGGTGGGTGGGCCGACCGAGATCACGCTGGAGATTCCGTGCGGGTCGTCGTAGCGGAGGACCAGTACCTCCTGCGCACGGGCCTGACCCGCCTGCTCGCGCCATATGGGGTCGAGGTTGTCGCGGCGGTGTCGACTGGGCCAGAGTTGTTGCAGGCCATGGTGTCTCTGCGACCCGACGTGTCCATTGTGGATGTTCGGTTGCCGCCCACGTTCGCCGACGAGGGGCTGCGGGCGGCGTTGGCGGCGCGGCAGGAGTGTCCAGGGGCGCCGGTGTTGGTGTTGTCGGCGCATGTGGCGCGGTTGTACGCGAGGGAGTTGTTGGCGGATGGCGGTGGCGGGGTCGGCTATCTGTTGAAGGACCGGGTGTTCTCGGACGACGACTTCGTCGACGCACTGGAGCGGGTGGCGGCGGGCGGGACGGCGCTGGACCCGGAGGTGGTGGCCGTGCTGATGGCCGGCCGCGGACCGTTGGAGCGACTGACGCCGAGAGAGTTGGACGTGCTGAGCCTGCTGGCCGAGGGCAGGTCGAACGCGGCCATCGCCGCCCGCCTGTACCTGTCCGGCAGCGCGGTCACCAAGCACACGGCCAACATCTTCGACAAGCTGGGTCTGGCCCAGTCCGACGACAACAACCGAAGAGTCCAGGCGGCCCTGGCCTACCTCAACGGCCAACCCCTCTGACGCCCGCGCGTGTCGGCCACTGACCGAACGACACACCACAGGGCGCGACCAGCGGCGTGTCGACCACCAACCGGACAACACACCCTCCACCGCCACAATCCCGCCCCGCGTGTCGACCACCCCGCGGACGACACACCTCCCAGCACCGCAATCCCGCGCGTGTCGGCCACCGAACGGACGACACCCGCCCCACCGCCACAAGCCCGCGCGTGTCGACCAGTGCGCGGACGACACACCGGCAATCGCCCCAAGCCCCGCGCGTGTCGACCGCCGACCGGACGACACGCCATCCACCGCCGCACGCTCCCCCGCGTGTCGGCCGCCGAACGGACGCCACACCGCCCCAAGCACCACAAGCCCGCTCGTGCTGACCACCAACAGACAACACACCGCTCCACCACCACGAACCCGCCGCGCGAGTCAACCGCCCAGCGGACGACACACTGGACCACCCCGGGGATCTTGGAGGCCATGACTTCTGGCAAGGATGGTCAGCATGGCAGCAGCAGGCAGGTACCCCGTTGAGTTGAAGGAACGCGCCGTGGCGATGGTGCGGGAGCTGCAGCGTGAGCTGGGCCTGCGCGG
>DASUGU010000086.1:0-95959 GCA_036273855.1 Pseudonocardiaceae bacterium | reverse complement strand
GAGCGTCCCGGACGTTCCAGCCCTCGCCGGACCAAACGGCGCTCACATCGCTACCCGGCCCGCAAGGACGCACCCGCCAGCTGCCGGGTCCATCACGAGATCACCCTGCAACCATGCCGCTAAAGGAAGCGCCATTGGGGCCTGACCGCCCACAGGGAGCATCCGCCGACGGCACGTCGACCTGGAGCTCCGGGGAGATCAGCGCGGACGAACGGACGGGGAGGCCGTTATGTGCGTGCATCAGCGGGCAGCGACCACCGCGGATGGGGTAGTCGACATGGACCTGCTGGCGCGGGCCGAAACGCCCGCGCTGACCATTGCGGGCGACTCATGGTGAGCGGGATCGACGTGGTGCGGCCGGGGCGGCAGGCCAGCGACGAGCCGGCCGGTCGCCGCCGGTCGCACCATACTGCGGGGGACGAGGGTTGGTGTGCCGAACAGCCGGTTCTGCTGGGCAGCGCGGCACTGGTACGCCAACCCTCGCCGGGTCTGTCCGAATCGGCTCCCGTCGATCCACGCCGACTGTATGGACCGGCGTTGGCCGCCCCCCGAGGTGTACCGCGCGGGTGGCCGGTCAAGCAGGCACAACCGGTGTGGATCTGGCTGTCCCGGCAGCGGCCAGCATTGCCGGTTATCGTGGCCGGCGCCGAAGGTGGCGTGGGCACCAGCACCGTCGTCGCCCTAATCGGTGAGACCATCGCGGCCGGGTCGCCCGGCCCGACACTGGTGTTGGACCAGTGCGGCTCGCGGTGGGGATCGCTGGCTCGCCGGCTGCTCGGGCAGCGTGCGGGATTGTCCGGCGAGCGGGCCCACGCCATGCTGCGCCAGGGCATCCCCGCCGTGCAGGTGTACGCCTCGGCGCCGGCCACGTCGGCCGGTGCGGCCGTAGTCACCGACGGCGCGGCCTACACGCCCACCGCCGAAATGTTCCGGCTCGCACACACCGCGTGCGGAGCCACGGTCATCGACGGAGGCTCGGTCGACTTGACCGTGGCCGTCCGGTTGGATCTCAGTCCGGTTGTGGTGCTGGTTGGACGTGCCGACGTGATCGGCGCCGAGGCGGTCTGTGCCGCCCTGGGATTTCTATCCCGTTACACACGCGCGCGGCCGGTCGTCGTGTTGTCCTCGCCCACTGCGGCGAATCAGCGACGAGTCCACGCCGCCCGCAAGCTCGTGGCCACCACCGGCGTGGCCCACCTCGTGTCCCTCCCCTTCGACGCACGCCTGACAGCCGCGACACCCCTGCGGCTGGACCAGGTCGGCAAGACCACCGCGAGCGCATGCCTGCGGATGGTCACCGGGATCGGACAAACCCAGGAGGTGCTCGGCTATGTTCGCTGAGCTGACCCAGTTCACCCACCAGGCCACGACATTTCTCGCCAACACTCCGGCACCGCCGCCTGGTCCACCAGATTTCTCGCACATCGCGCCGAACGCCAACGGCATACCGAAGTCCGGCGTGATGTTCACCATCGCCCAGGTCATCTTGTACTTCGGGTTGGGAATCTGCTTCATCGTCGCCGTCGGCGGCATCGTCACCTGGGTGTCTGGGCATATGGCCGGTGGCATGCACCTGAGCCAGAACGCCAAAACCAACATCCTGCGCGCCGCAGCCGGCGGCATCTTCCTGACTGTGGCGGGCGGGATCTGGACCTGGATCACCGCACTGTCCTAACGGAACTGTCCTGATCACTTGAGTGAAGGGCGATGATGATGCCGCGCAACACCACAGTGGGCTACACCCCGACCGCCGGAGCGGGCCGACGACGGGTCACAGCGATGACGATCACGGTCATCGTGATGATCGGATTGATCATCGGTGCCTTCGTCCTGGGCCGCTCGACCGCCCCTGCCGCCACCGGTGTGGACGCGGACCGCGGGGAGTTGCCGATGCGCGCCGGCATCCCGCTACCCAATCGGCACTCCGCTGCCGGCGCGGCCACGGCGGCAGCAGACTTCCAGATCGCCGGGTTCCGCGTCTCCGTCGGCACCCTGAACCCCACCACCGCGGACGGCGTATTCCTCGCCCCGAACGCAAGTGACGCCGCGAAGCAGGTGCTGGCCGCGCCCATGGCCCCAGTCGACCAGTTGTCCCAGCAGCGAGTCACGTTCGCGCCGTTGTCGCTGGTCATTCGGTCCTACACCGCTAGCCACGCAGTCGTGCAGGTCTGGGGTGTCGCGGCCACATCGTCGCGGATCACGCCGCACCCGGCCGGAACCGCGGACTGGAGTAGCACCACGATGACGCTGACCTGGACAGGCTCACAGTGGCGGGTGGTCGACCAGCACTACACGCCCGGTCCGTGGCCCGCTCGCGCGGACGAGCGCATGGCCGTCGCCGACGGCGACTTCTCCTTCCGCTACCGCGAACTGACCTCCAGTGGGTGGAGCTATGTCCCCGAACCTTGACCACCGAACAGGCATGGAGGCTGTCCGTCGGTGCTTCGGTGGGGCTGGGCGGCGGCTCGACAGTCTGCGCAAGCAGGGTCACAGATTTTGGTCTGCACTGAAATCACAGTATCTGATATCGCATAAGAAGCTCAGCCGGGCGACTTGCCAGTACCTGGCGGTTGTCCTGTTGGTGCTGACGTTCCTGGCGTTGTCCCAGCCGCTGGCTGACGCGGCACCCGTGGATGTCAACACCGTGCCGGACACTCTGCGCCAGTACGTGGTCGGCACCCCGGAGTGGGCCACCTCGCCGTGGATGACCACAGCCACCTGTCAGGATCGAGGCGGGGATTGGTCTGTCTACACACGGAACGTGCTCAAAGACACCCCCGCACTGTTGCAGTTCTTCCAGCCGGACTTCGCCGGATCAGACGACGTCGCCAAGCCGCGCGGCGCCGAGATTCTTCAGGGCTACAGAGACATTGCCGCGCAGGTCATGGTCCCGGCGGGGTACTGCGTCAACCAGGTCAAGCAGTGGGCCGGTGCCGATCCGAGCTACAAGCCATTCGGGTTCGGCTGGGGCAACGCCACGAACACGCCGCACCACAGCGACTACGACTGCACCAACAACGTCGGCGCGGACAACGCGCCCTGCGGCGGGTTCTACATCTCCTGTACGGGCTCAATCACCCCGCAGGACCGCAGGCTGTGCGACACGTGGAACACGTTCTCCGACGACTACGTCCGGCGAGTGGACGCCACCCGCACCAAGGCTCTCGACGACTACCCGGCCACAGGTCGAGCACCGGTAATCGTCCGACCGAAGAGCCCGAGCGAGATCATGCAGGACCTGCTGAACTGGACGGTTCAGCACGGCATGAAACAGGTCGTGTCCTTCGTCATCGACGGCGTGACCAAACTCTGGGCAGCATTCCTCACGATCGCGGTCGACTACGCCACCCCGAACGCCACCGGGTATGGGTTCGCCGATGTCTACAACCTCGTCGCCGGGATCGCCCTGGCACTGGCGTTCCTCGGCTGGCTGTTTACGCTGGCCACCAGTTGGAAGCAGGGTCGCTTGCAGTTCTCCCTGCTCGGCGGGATCAAAGCGGCAGTCGGCGTGACCTTGGCCGGGGTCGGTGCGATCCTGATGCTGCAACTGGCCGACGACTGCACCAGATCACTGGCCCAAGCCGGTGGTGATCTGGCCCACCAGGCCGACTTCACCACCGACCTGGCCAAGGCCAACCCGCTGGTCGCGCTCGTGGCCGGGGTGCTGATCGCGATCTTTCTGATCTTCGCGATCATCTTTCTGGTCATCCACTCCGCCCTCGTGCTCATGTGGGCGCTCATGGGCTCGGTCGCCGCCGCAGGCCAGGTTCACCCGGCGTCGTCGGGTTGGCTTGCTCGCTGGGCGTCGCGTCTGACGGCGTTGGCGTGGGCCAAATTCGCGATGGTCGCGGTCATGCTCCTCGCCCAAGCCCTCCTGCTCCCGCTGGATGCCGGCGAGGACACCATCAAACAGATCGTCGATGTGGTTCAAGGCTTGGCCTTGTCGTTCCTGCTGGTCACCACCCCGTATCTGCTGTGGGAGCTGGTCGACTTCGTCGGCGACCGGATCGGTGGCGCCGCCGCAGTCGGCGGACGGGCCGGCCAGATCGCCACCAATCACGCCAGCGCGGTGGGTGGCCGGATCGGCTCGGCCGGCGGTTCGGCGGTTACCACTGCCGTGTCGACGATGATGGCCTCCGCAGCCGACCTGGGTCGTCGCTTCGCTGGCGGGGCAACCAGTGGCGACAACCGCAGCATGGGCAGATCCGGCTCGGCCAGCAGGGCGGCCATGCCACCTCGCGCGGACGAGGCATCCGGCACGAGCGTGGGTACTGGTTCTGCCGGCGGGTATGGAGGCTCCGGAGATCACGACCAGAAGAGCAGCGGTGGGAGTAGCCCCCGGCCGCTGGGATCAGCGGGCCAGCCGGACGTTGCGAATCGAGGCCAGGTCTACGCCGGTGCGCCACCGATGACAGACCTGCAACCAAGCACACGCACGCCTACGGGCGCTGGTGGTAGCAGCGAGAACGAGCGCGGGACGGCCGGTTCGGCTGGTCGGGTACCACCCGTCCCACCCGCATAACTACCCGCGATCAACCACACGGAGACGCTTCAGCAAAAGGGATACAAGATGACGGACGAACCGGAGTACACCTTCCCGCCACGACGGACCAACGGAGTGATCGGCAAGATCAGCCTCGGCCAGATGATCGCGATCCTCATCGGCATCGGCCTGCCCTGGCTGGGCGTGCAGATCGGCTCCATTATCGTGTTCGTCCTGCTGATGGTGATCGGTGGCGCGGTGGTATGGCTGGCCTTCCAACGACTCGGCGGCCGGTATGTCACCGACTGGGTCCTGCCTGCCATCGGAGCGCTCACCTCCTCGCTGCGAGGCACCGGGGTATACCGGGGCGCCGTGTTCGGCCCGAACTCGTTGGCGCACCGCATGGACCTGCCCGGGGACCTTGTCGGGGCACGAATGATCTCCGCGCCGAATCCGGATGGGCACTCCCGCGTCGGGTTGTGCCTGGATGAACAGCGCCTGATCATAACCGCCGCCCTGTTGACCGAGGGCACCCCGATCGTCCTGGAGGAGTCCAACGAGCAGCAAGCCCGGTTGGACGAGTGGGAAGCAGTGATGGAGTCCACCTGCGACACCGACACCGCGATCATCCGCTGGCAATTGCTGTTCCGCTCTATGCCCGATGCCACCAACCTGGCCCAGCAGTACTACCTGGACCACGCCGTCGACAGGGACTCGTTGCCAGCCCAGGCGTTGCGGGAACTGGTGTCGCAGGCCGCGCCCGCGGCGCAGCGGCACGAGGTGTTCGTCGTCGTCGCGTTCGACCTGTCCCGGTTGAGTAGCGATATCAAGGCTGCCGGGAGCGACGATGACGCGATCGGCGTGGTCGTGGTGGAGCGATTGGCTGAGTTGCAACGGCAGATCATCGAAGCTCGCATCCCCGTCCGGGGATGGCTCGCGCCTGGTCACTACGCAGCGGTGATCCATTCCCAGTTCGACCCGGACAGCCTGCCACTATACGACATGCAGGCCGACGCTCGACATGAGCTGGACCCGCGTGTCGCTGGTCCGTCGGCCACCGAACGCCGCTGGAAGGCGTACCTGCACGACTCCGCCGTGTCCTGCACGATCTGGGTGCACGAACTGCCCCGCCGGCCGGTGCGGGCAAACTGGTTGGCGCCGTTGCTGCAACAGTCCGACGTGCGACGGTCCATCTCGCTGGTGGCCGAACCGTTGCCACCGGAGCGCGCGGAACGCTCGATCAACAACCAGCGCCTGGCGGCCGCCGGCACCATCTACACCAAGCAGAAACACGGCCTCGTCGTCGACGCCCGCACCACCAAAGAACTCTTGGCCGCACAACGCTTGGACGACGAACTCGCGGAAGGCGCCGGGTACTTCCGCTACTCGATGTTCGTGTGCGTCACCGCCACCGACGCGGACAAACTCCGGCGCTCGGTCACGGCGGTACGGCGACGCCTGACCCGCATCCGGTGCATGTCCATGGTGCTCTACGGCGAACAAGACCAAGGCTTCTTCGCCGCCGCCCTGCCCCTGGCCCGTGGCCTGGCGCCGATGAGGGGACTGACCGGATCATGAACCATCCGACCGCCGGGTCCGCAAGGCCGGGACTGCTGGGCGAGGTCCAGCGCCGCGCCTCCGAACAGGACGCCAGCCGTGCCGCGCGCCAGCAGCAGGTCCGTGCGCAGGCACAGTGGCGCCGCCAGGCTGGGCCGCGGCGGGACCGCTACGGCGTCCACGGCACGGCATCCGGCCGTCTGGCCCACCGGATGCGACTGCCAGCCCATACGGCCAGCAGCGGCGTGTTGAAGACCTGGTACCCATGGATCATGGACCCCGGCCTCGGGGTGCCCGGCGCCTACATCGGCCTGGATCTCTACAGCCGGGCATCATTCCTGTTCGACCCGTGGGAGCTGTACCGCGCCGGGATCATCACCTCCCCCAACGGGCTAATCATCGGCGAGATCGGCTCCGGCAAGTCCGCCCTGATGAAGTGCCTGATCATGCGGTTCCTCGCCGTCGGCATCCCCTTCTCGTGGGTGGACATCAAAGACGAGTACACCGACCTCGCCACCGCGTTGGGCATCCAACCGTTGCGGATCGGCCCCGGCCTGGGCATACGGCTCAACCCGCTGGCCGCACCGCGCCCACACCCGACACAGACGGAGCAGGAATGGCGGGCCACGGTGAAAGCCCGCCGGCTCGCACTGCTGGAGGGCATCATTCACGTCAGGCTGAGCCGACCGCTGTCGATGACCGAACGCACCGCGCTCGAACTGGCCTTGGACGCCGCCACCGGCCAAGGCGCCGGCCTGGCTCACGATCGGCTCGCCCCCGCGTCGCTGCCAGCGGTGGTGGCGCAGATGACCCGCGTCGACGATTGGTCCGACGAACTGCGCCAGCGCGGCATCACCGGCGCACAGTTGTTGGACGAGTCCCGCGATGCCCGCCTGGCCCTACACGGCTTGGTGTCCGGCGCGCTGGCCGGCATGTTCGACGCCACCGAGGACACCTGCCGATATCTGGACTTCGACGCACCCGGCACGATTCTCAACCTGCACGCCATCCGCGGCGACCAGGCCGTCACGGTCATGGCGATGGTGTGCGCCCAGTCGGCGATGGAAGCGGCCCTCATGCGACCGGGTGCCCGGCCGCGCATGATCGGCTACGACGAAGCCTGGCTGCCCATGCGCTACGTGCCCTTGCTGCGTCGGTTCCAGGAACAGTGGAAGCTCGTCCGCCTCTACGGCATCTTCAACCTCTTGACGGCGCATCGGGTCACCGACTGGGAGGCGGTCGGCGGCTCCGGTTCCGAAGCCGCCCGACTGGCGCGCGGCCTGTTGGAAGACACCGGCGTTCGGATCGCCTACCGCCAGGTCGAAGCGTCTCTGACTGCTACGCGGGATCTGTTCGGTCTGACCGACGTCCAAACCCAACTGCTGAAGTACCTGCGCAAGGGCGCGGCGATGTGGCTGCTGGGCCAACGCGCCTTTGTCGTCCAACACCTCCTGTCCAGTATCGAGCAATCATTGGTACAGACGGATTCGCGGATGCGTGTGGTGTCCGGTGTGGATGACGTCTCCGACGAAGACTGGGAACAACTGCAGGAATCCAGACAGCTGGGAACCACCTGATGGCCACTGGAACCAGATCGACGAGCGGTGATCGCCAATTGGTGCGCACCGGGCCACGCGGACCAGAAGCCGGCCTGGCCGTATGCGCGATCATCGTCGCTGTCGCGATCGTCACGGGCCTGGCCGGACAACTCGCCGCCCTGACCAGCGGGCACGGCTGGCCACGCTGGCACGGCATCGGATGGGAACTGTTGCGCCCGCTCGCTGGCGTGTATCTGCATGCGGCTGATCCGATGCGCAACTGGCCCGGCCTGCCACCGACGATCACGGTGCCGGCCGTCATGTATTGGATATGCTTTGCCGTAGTTATCGGCGCAGCGATGACGCTCGCCGTGGTCACGGTACGGGTAGTGGTCGGACGGCGTAGCCGCCCCGGCTTCGCGCGCCGCCGGGATGTCGCTGCCCGGCTGGGCACGACAGCTCTGGTGAAGCAGGCTCCTCGGCTGCGACCGGCGTTGGCCCGTACCACATCCCGGCCGCGCGCAGAACAACTCGGCACCCGGCTGGGGCGAGACGTGCACACCGGTATCGACTGTTGGTCCTCGGTACGGCAGAGCAAATATGTCGTCGGACCGTCCGAATCCGGTAAGACCAGCGCGGTGGTGATCCCTGAAGCGCTCGACCACGACGGTCCGCTGCTCGCACCCTCGTCACGGGCGGATGTGATGGCCGCGACCTGGCGGTCGCGTAGTGAACGCGGTCGGGTGTTGCTGTTCGACCCATTGCGCACCGCCCCAGGATTGCCGTTGCTGCGCTGGGACCTCGTATGGGCCTGCACCGATCCCGCCGTCGCGATGCGCAGGGCACAGGACTTGATGGCCTCCGTGGACATGACCGGCGTGTCCAATGGAGATGCCTGGAAGAATCGGGGCCAGGCCGTGCTGCGCAATCTGCTCCACGCCGCTGCCCTGGACCACCGTGACATCCGCACCGTGCTGCGCTGGGCGTACGACCAGACCAGCGTCGAGCCCGCCGCGATCCTCGACCGTGGTGGCGTGACGCCAGGAAACTGGGCCGAGATGCAGTACTCGGTCATCCAGACTCCGGAGCGACAGCGGGCCGGCTACTACATGGCCGTCGAGGGTGCGCTGGAGCCGTTCATGCACCCGGCAGTGCTGGAGACCTGCCTGCCCGGTGCGGGTCAGCAGTTCGACCCGGTCAGCTTTCTCGACCCTACCGGCGGGCAGCAGACGATCTACATGATCGCCCAGGTCGATCAGGCGGTCGCGGTCACCGACCTGTTGGGCGCGTTGATGGATGAGATCATCGAACTCGCCCGCGCCGCGGCCCAACGATCGGAGAACAACCGGCTCGATCCGCCGTTGAAGTTTCTGGTCGACGAAGCTCCCAACACAGCGACATTGAAGCAACTGCCCAGCCTGATCTCCGATGGCGGTGGGCGCGGTATCCCGACCACGATGGTCGTGCAGGACCGCCATCAAGCCGCCCGCCGCTGGGGCCGCGACGACGCGGCCAGCATGTGGGGCGCGGCGACCATCCGCCAGGTGCTGCCCGGTGTCGCCGGCGAGGACGAGATGCGCGAGATCGCCGCCTACTTCGGCGAGTTCGACGAAGAGGTCCCCTCCGTCACTCGTGGCGCCCAGGGCCATTCCGAACAGATCAGCGTGCGCACCCGCGCGGCCATGACCCCCGCCGACGTTCGTTCGATCGCGTCGTTTCATTCCCTGGTCATCGCCGCTGGCGGGCTGCGTCCCATCGAGACCGAACTGGTGCCGTACTTCCGGCGCCCGGACGCTGGACTCACCGCCCGTGCCGAACGCGACTTCTACACCGCACTCAACGAAGGGAGGACGGTCCTGTGACCGCACCCGACCGATCACCATCACAGCGGCCGGCGTCGCTGGACGAACGGGTTGACGCCGCCCTCGACGTGTGCGATGACCTGCTGACCGTGCTCCCGCGCCTGGTCGAACGCCTCGACGCGCTCGAACAACGGCAGTCGACCGGCGAGCCGAGCGAGCGGCGCAGCGACTTCCGCATCGACCACTACCCCGTCCCCGACACCGCCGACGAGCGGGAGGAGCAGCACCAGCGGGTTCGGAATGCCTGGTGTCGGCTCGCCGCGTGGGTGGACTGGTTGGTCGCCACCTACCGGCTGACCAGCGTCATCCCGGCCTGTTGGCCGGAACATCCTGCGATCGTCGAAGAACTGGTTGGCCTGCGCGTCGCCTGGGTCGCAGCGTGGCAGGACACAGCCAGTGCAGACGCTCCCGCCGCTTGGCAACGGCGGCTGCACGAGACCAAAGCCCGGCTGGTCGATGGCAACTGGGGCGTCCCCCGCTGCGACGGCCACCACGACAGTAGCGGTCTCGACCTGGCCGACCACTACCACACCTGGCACACCCATCCAGCCCGCGACAAGGCGCTGATCGCCGCGCGTGACCGCAGCATCACGACCCTGCCCGCACCCACAATCGGAGGGGATCAGTAATGGCCTGGACTCCCGACCGGCTCGCGGCACTGCGCCAGCGGGCCACCGCCCTGCGGGAGATGCTGCCCGACCCCGCCGACCTGGCGGCCGAACACGCACGACACGCGCTCCTCGACGCCGAGCAGGAACAGGCCCGGGAGATCAGCACGGCGTATGCGGCGGGGCCATATCAGAGCCAGCAGGCCGGCTACGAGCACGACGCGCCCGCCGTGCTCGACCCGTACATCGAGATCGACCCCGATCCCGACCTGTAGTGCGTGCGATGCCATGACGATGTTCGCAGCAGCCACCGTCGCCAGCCGGGGCAAACGGACGAAAGGCAGGCTGCTCGGCTGCGTGCTCCTGCTGGCATCGCTCATGGTGATCGCGTTGATGCTGGTCGCTGTGCTGGATGATGATTCCGCGTCCGCGACCGGGATCAATGGCGTGGACTGCGCCCCTATTGGTACCACTGCGGCGACCGGTGTGGCCGGCTACGCGGGCGACCAGATGACCAACGCTGCCACCATCGTCGCTGTCGGCCGGCAAATGAACGTCCCCGAACAAGGTCGGATCGTCGCGATTGCCGCCGCTATGCAGGAATCCGGACTGCATAACCTCGATCACGGCGACCGCGATTCGCTCGGCCTGTTCCAGGAACGTCCGTCTCAGGGCTGGGGCACCCCGGCCCAGATCATGAACCCTACCTATGCTGCCATGCAGTTCTATCGGCGCCTGCTGGCCGTGTCGGGCTGGCGGGCCATGTCGGTGAATGACGCGGCCCAGGCGGTCGAGCGCAGTGGTTTCCCAGACGCCTATGCCACCCACGAACAGGCCGCCCGCGAGGTTGTCGGCGCTGTGCAAGGCGTCGCATGCGCTCCCAGCGGTGACGGTGGACCGCGGCCGTCCAATCCAAAGGCCGACATGGTGATCAATGCCGCGCTCTCGCAACTCGGAGTGCCCTACGCCTGGGACGGCGGCACGTCAGCGGGTCCGTCGCCAGGAACGGGTGTCGACGCGGGCAAGGTCGGCTTTGATTGCAGTGGCTTGGCGTTGTACGCCTACGCCAAGATCGGAGTCGCGGTGCCGCACCAGACCCAGGCCATCTGGTCAGCCTTCCAACCGGCCATCACCGACCCCGCCGACGTCCAGCCCGGCGATCTGATCCTGCTGTCGAACAACCAGCAGCAGTCCGGCATCCACCACGTGGCCATATACCTCGATAGCGCCAACGGCGGGAGAGCCATCGAGGCCCCAGACTCTGGGGGTGTCGTCCAGATCACCAACGAGGTATGGACAAGTCCGTATTGGACACATCAGTTCATCGGTGCTGTCCGGCCAGGAGTCGCCTGACGGCACGATCCACACACGACTCCATCAAGGGGGAAGATTAAAATGATCGCTCCATACTCGATCACCTATTTGGCGTGGCAGTACCAAGGCACTGGCTTGGAACTGCGCATTGTTGACCGGCGCGTAAGGATGCCCGAACCGCTCGCCACACTGTTGCTCGGCGACGGCGGGCACGGCCTGACCGACGACCCCGCGACAGACCTGCTCCGCCTCGAACACGACCTGCGCGCCTACGCGCGCCATCTGGCCAGTCAGATCGCCGACGCTACCGAGGAAATCGCCTATGCCCGCGACGAGATCACCCTTGCCTCCGTCGAGCACGGCTTGGCCGGACGCCACCACCGCAAGACCGCTCTGGACCAGTTGGCCACCGCCGTCACCGCACACAGCACCCTGGTCGACCGCCACCAAATGGCCCGCACCTGGATCAACCTGGTTCGCGGGTTCGTCATCAACGCTGCCATCCCCGATGGTCTGCTCGCCGAAGCCACCGCCGGCTGGCAACGCTCCCCCGCGGTGCCCGCATTCGTCGTCGTGTTCGACACCGAACGTGCCTTCCTCGACGTCGACCCCCGCCACGCGGCCCCTGCCTGGTGGGGCACGCCCATCCCCGCCGGCATCGACTTCGGCGATCTGTGGCGTCGCGACGGCGACGACGATGCCGCGCCGCTGCCCCGCTGCGGGCCGTGGCGGCTGTCCTACCTGCCCATCACCGGCGAAATCTACGCGGCCCGACGCGGCAGCCACCTGCCCGAGCAGGTCTGGCTCCTCGGCAGCGGCTTCCACAACCGGGACCGCACCGTCGCGTTGCTGTTGGAGTTGGAGGCGCACATGCGCGAACCCAATTCCCTCATCCTGGCCGCGTGCAGCATTCACACCGAATGGCGCCATCGCACCACCGAGGCGAGGTCTTTCGGCACGATTCGCGCCGAGTAGGCCGCGACTTCGGCGGCCAGGTCCGCCCACCGCCAGCGGCCCAGACAGTTCGGGAGAAATACATCCATCGACGAGCCGAGATCACAACACAACTGCTGCGCCCGACACATTGCGCTGACAGCGCACGCTGTAGCTGCTTGGATAGCCCCAGTGGTGGTGTGGTTCGACGACGGCTATCTACGACGGGGGCCTGGACTATCGCAAGGTGGTCGGTGGACTGACGCCCCCCCGTTGCTGGGCGAGCTAGGCATCTTGCGGGCACAGCTCGCCCAGCCGGGTGGTGCGCCTCGATTCAGCCCAGGTAGAGCTACACAACGCCGCCGCCGTGATTGTGGAATGGTCGCGGCCCGCGCGACCGTTAGCGCCTATGCTCCTGGCATCCTTTTCGCAAGATGCTCACTATTCGCCGTATCATTACCAAAAGATAGAAGTGCCGCCTGAAATATTAGGACCGCGCTGCACACCGCAAGCCAGGCCCATACTTCCCAAGGTTGAATATGTGCCGCCGGATCGGTTTCTGCCAGAGTCACCGAGCGCGCCACAGCACCGACCGTTAGGGCCAATGAAAGATACGGTAACAGTACAGTCCAGAACCTCGGCACACTTCCATCTTTATGAATCTTGGACAATCGATAGCGTTTGCCAATAAACAAGATCGCCGCTGATATCGCCAGTATTGCGATGGGAAGCGGCAATGCCAGGGTGGATATCTGGCGATAGAAGCTAGTGTATTGTGGCGCAAAACTACCCGATTCCAAGAGCCTCCATGGCACTGAAGCGGCGTCCTCGGCGCCGGTCATTAGGAACAGAAGTGCGAGCGATGGACCCAGGGTGACAACAATGACCTTGACATGCCAACTTACGGCGGCAACCCGTGACGTAGTTACGAGTTGGACAACGGCGTAAAGAAGAAGGAGAACCGCAAAAGCGAAAGGCGACCCCGCCCAGAAATTCCTCAGACGCCGCTCTCCCTTGGATTAGTGCACAGCTTCGCTCTCCGGCGAGGACAGCATACTGGATGGTGGCAACGATGAGACTCATAAACGCTGCCACCAAAGCCAACAATACATCCTTATCTGACTGACCCTCTAGCTCATCGGATAACTCACTACTGCCGCGGTTCCCGCGATGTTCGCCAGGAAGGACCAGTGCAATAGCGCCGAAGGCGAATGCTGCAAGTACTCCCGCCATCTGGGAGTAAAGTGAGGCTGATCCTGATATGTCAAATGTAAGGCTACTCGTATCACAGTTCATTTTGCAGCCAATGGGTTGCGCCGTCGACTCGGGCTCCGAGGGGTTCGTTGTGCTAGCTATCGTTGTCCGCAGCGGGTCTGTTACATGTCAACCGGGCCCCTCGACACTGAGTCATTTCATCCTGGTCGGGACGTGTTGGTAGGTCTTGGGCGGGTTGCGCCGTAAGCATCGTCGAACCAACTGGAAGAATCTTCGTCGTTGGAACACCAGCGACGGATGGTGGCCTGCCACCAGTACCGTAACCTTGTTCAACTCGGCCGGAGTGAAGATCATCTTTTACTCGTACCGGGGAACGAAGATTGCAACACCGTGGCCAAGCACAGCATGAGGAGACTCTGTGATAACCCACCGGGGCTTGTGGAGCGCCCGTTGCGCGGAGACGTGCACGGCGGGTGCGGGTGGCGGCTCGGGGAAGCCCCACTGATGGAAACTTCGGCAGGGCTCCCCGACCCGACCTCACCTGACCCCGGGCCGACCACGTCGCGACGACCGGCCGTTCTACTCCCGGCAAGCACAAGAGGCAAGGGGGGTGAACGTACAGGTGATCGCCTCCCCGGACGGCACGATCCTGTGGGTGTCCGGCCAACTGCCGGCAGCACGCATAACACCGCCGCGGCCCGGATCTGGATGGTCCTCACACGCTGCGATGCGGGCCTGATCGCGTTGGGTGACAAGGGCTACCACGGCTACGGCGAGACCAGGCACCTGGTCGTGACGCCGTGCAAGGGCCGCAACCAAACCGAGTCCCAGAAGGACTCCACTGCGCCCACGCCCGCCTGCGCAGACCCCGTGAACGCGCCCACGCCATCGGGCCGGCAGCGACTTCGGCCCGTACCTCGACCAGGTGAAGGCCGCCGATAGCCGCGAGTGCACCCTGATGCGGGAACTGGCCTCCGTCAGCCTGTGATCACTCCTAACACGACTGCAGCGCTCCTCGACCGGCATCATGCAGTGCTCGGGATGACCTACGCCTGGCGATACCGTTCCATATCAGTAGAGCCGCTGGTCGACACGCCACGACCCGTCCGACAGGTGAATGACGACCAAGGTGGCTGAGGCGGCACCGATCGGCATGGCCTGTTGTCCGGCGTCGCAGGCGGTGTGCACCGTACCGGTCACCTCAACGTTGACCGCAGTTGCGGTACCGGGCGATTCGGAGGGGATGACGGCACCGAGATCGGTGACCGTGCTGGTGCACTGCCCGGCCACGAACGCCTGCCAGTCGGCGCCACCTCCAGCATCCGCGTATTGCTCGTCCTGGCTGTCGAGTGTCGCGGTGACGTAGGGCCGGACCCGCGCAATCCATGCGGTCGGAGTGCCGTCGGTCCAGCTCATGCCGCGGTAGGCGGCCAACCAGTGCTCCGCCGCGTCGACCGGGTTGCTCGTCCCGGCCGCTGGGGTGGCGCCAGTGTGCTTCGGCGGCGGGAACGGCGTGGCGGACCGAGAACTGCTGGCGGAGATGGTCCTGGCTGCCGACCCGGTCCGACCTGGCGAAGCAGGCGTCTGGGTGCAGCCGGCGACCATCGCGACGCTCGCGGCCACCACCATCGTCGCGGTCCGGATCGCCCGGTGAGTCCGGCGGTCACAGGTCTGGGCCGGCATCGGGGTCCACCTCCTCGCCGTCGACTTCGCTTCTGGCATCGGTGGTGCTCGCCATATTGGCGCTGGTCTGCGGCTGGGCACTCTCGGTGCCGGTGGCGGCGAAGACCTGGCGGACCAGATTCGCCGAGCGGGCGCGAACCTCGTCAACGGCGCGGTCGGCCGGGCGCCCAGCGTGGTCACGAGACCAGTTCATCACCATGGTGTCCGACCGGTCAGGGTCGCTGTGGGAAGACCGTCCGAGCGTGCCGGCGTGGACGTTCAGCCAGCGGCGGCCGCTGGGGTCCAAAGCGGTGTCGTCGATCTCGACCTGGACGCTGAACCCGGCGGCGCGGAGGGCGCGGGCGCTGGCTGTGATGCGGTCGACCGTATTGCGGGTGCCGGGATGCTCGCGGGTGCCGGGGACGTACCAGGCGCCGGGCGTAGGGGTGCCGTTGTCGATGCGGTGCGACCACTTCCACCCACCCGGATGGGGGCTGCTTCCGGACATGGCATGGAATGTCTCGGCGATGTGGTCGCCCCGATCGGTACCCAGCAACACAGTGCCGCCCGCATAGGTGTGCCGCAGGACCAGCGTACGGTCTGTCCGGTTCCGCTCAACCGGTGCCGGGGCGGCAGATCCGGTCACCGGGGCCGCGTCATGGTTGGTCGGGGTCAGGTCCGTGCCAGCGGTGGCGGCGAACCGCTGGAGCGCTGCGATCTGCCTGCTGTCGAAGGTGATGGTGTCCGACCGTGGGATGGGGGTCGGTGCGTTCGCCGTCGGGATGCTGGCGACCGGGCTGGTGCTCTCGCTCCGGTCGGGGACAGCGTGGGCGGCCAATTCGGTTTCGATGCTGTCCAGCCGGGCGCGGGCGGTGCCCAACTCGTCGGCGTGGGCGAAGGGTTTGCCGAGTTGCTCATGCGCGCGTTCGGTCTCTGCGTGGGTCTTGTCGATCTGATCGAGGGCGTCGGTGTAGAGCCGGTCGAGGCGATCCAGAGCGTTTTCCAGCTTGGTTGTGATCTTGCTAGAGGCCAGGCCCCGCAACGGGATCTTGACGATGTTGCCCTCGACCCCGACGGTGAACGATGCTTCGGCGGGGTGTTGGCCGACTTGGTAGACCTCGACGCTGACTGGCAGCCCGCCGAGGGTGGCGATCTGACCCAGGTGCCGTTGCTCGCTGCGTAGCCCGGCCGCGCGGGTCTGAAGGTAGTCGCGCAGCCGGTCATCGGCGTCCGCGCGGGAGGTCAGCCGGTTGCCGTTGAGGGTGATCACGAAGGCATCGCCGCGCGTGTTCCGGCGAGCTTGGACGGCGGCGGCAACCTGGTCACGGTAGGACTCCATACCGGGCAGGGTCCGCTCGGCTTGACGGATGGTGTAGTCCAGCCGGTCCTGGGCACGATCATGGGCGCGTTGCAATCGCTCCAGCCTGGTTACCTCGGCCTTGGCCTCGGCCTGATCCAGCAGTAGCGGATTCCCGGTCGCGATGGCCTTGACTTCGTTGTAGGACAGGGCGGCGTCGCCGATATCCTCGATCTCGCGGACGTCCAGCCGGCCGCGCATCACCTGGGCGATGAACTCGGCCTTGCGTGCCACCGTCTGCCACGAGTAGCCATCGAACGAGCCTTCGGTGACGTAGCGCAGGATCTGGACCTCGGGATTGTGGTTACCCTGCCGTAGAATCCGACCTTCCCGCTGTTGCAGGTCGGCTGGTCGCCACGGACAGTCCAGGTGGTGCAGCGCGACCGCACGCAACTGGACATTCGTGCCCACGCCCATCTTTTCGGTCGAGCCGAGCAACACCGCAACCTGGCCGGCGCGGGCGGCGGCGAACAGTTCGCCTTTGGCCTGGTCGGTATTCGCCTCGTGTAGGTATCGGATCAACCCGCGCGGCAGCCCCCGCGCTACGAGCAGGTCACGCAGTTCGTCGTAGGCGTTCCACCGAGTCGGGTGTGGGGTGCCCAGGTCACAGAACACGATCTGCAACGACCCTCGCACCGGATGATCCGTGCCATCCGGACCAGGATACCCGTCCACGCGGTGCTGCACCCAAATCTGGTGGATACGCTCGGCAGCCGCCTCCAGCTTGGTCGGTGCCTCTGTCGAGCGACCGATCAACCGCAAATCCAGCGCGGCGGAGCGGCCGTCCTGGGAGACGACCAGCATGTTGTCCTCGACCGAATGCCCGTCGGGCCGTAGCAGCCGGCGGGGCCGCTTGTTGCGGATCTGCTCGGCACGCTCAGCGAGTTCGCCGATGAACTCCTCCAGCTCCGCCGACGCCGGCACCCGCACCGTCTCCGGCTCACGCTTTCCATCACCTGGTCGCGGCACCAAATCCGGCGTGGGCAGGTGCAAGTCGTCCCCGGTCTTGATGTCCGCTGAAACATGCCACATACGCAGCAGCTCCGGCACGTTGCGGAACTTCGCGAACCGAGTGTTCATGCGGAACTTGTCCCCGGCCGGAGACATCTCGATAGTGGTCACCGACTCGCCGAAGGTGCCCGCCCACACGTCGAAGTCGGTAATCCCCGCTTCCTCCAACAAGTCCGGCCGCAGGTAGCGTTGCATCACATACGCCTCGGTCACCGAGTTGGCGATTGGCGTCGCGGTGGCGAACGTGGCACACCGACCGCCATGCTTTCCGCGCAGGTAATCCAGCTTCATATCCAGATCGGACGCCCGGTTTGAGCCGTCGATCGCGGCGCCAGGAATGTTGGACGGGGTACGGAGGTTCTTGTACCCATGCGCCTCGTCCACGACGAGGTAGTCGATGCCGGTTTGCTCGAACGTGATCCCGCTGTCTTTGGTGGATTCCAGCCGTTTCTTCAGGCGTTCCTCGGCGCGCACCAGCGCAGCCTCCATCCGCTTGACCGTGAACCCTTGCTCCGTGTCGCGTGCCCGTTCCAGCATCGCCCGAAAGCGTTCGACCTCCTTGTCCAGGTACGCGCGCTGCGCCTGTGTACTCATCGGGATGCGCTCAAACGCGGTGCGGGTCATGATGACCGCGTCCCAGTCGCCAGTGGCGCAGCGCGCGACAAACTGACGCCGCTTATCCCCTCCGAAGTCCTCTTTCGTAGCGATCAGAAGTTTGGCGCGCGGGTAGAGCTGGCCGAACTCACGGGCGAACTGCTCCAACATGTTGTTGGGCACCACGATGCACGGCTTGCGCGCCAAACCGAGGCGGCGCAGTTCCACGCAGCCGATGGCCATTTCAGCGGTCTTGCCCGCGCCGACCTCGTGCGCCAGTAGGACGGCGGATTCGTTGACCATCCGGGCGACCGCCGCCACCTGGTGCGACCGAGGCTGGAACGTCAGCGCCAGACCAGGCAGCGACAGCTCCGCGTCGTCGTAAGACCGCAGCACGATCGCGTTGAACCGCTCATTGTAGCGGGCGCACAGCCGCTCCGCCCGTTGCGGGTTCTCCCAGACCCACTCGGCGAACCGCTCCGCGATCGCGTCCGCCTTGCCCTGCGCCTCGACCGTCTTGTCCGGGTTCAGGATGCGCTTCTTCGTGTCGGCGAACTCGATCACGTCGTACACCATGATCGGCCGCTGCTCCAACAACGCCTGCGCGATCTCCGTAGCGGGAGCGTCCTCGGTGCCCCACACCTGCGTCGCGGCCAACCCATGCTTGTTCCCGCGCACCGTCCACACCGACCCGCCGGGGTGCTCCGCCACCAGGGTCGGGTCCTCCAACAGCTCGTGCAAAAACGCCTGAATATCATCGGCGTCGATCCAGGCGGCGCCGAGCTTGGCGTGAATCTGCTCCGGCTCCAACGGCGGCGGGAGCACCGCGGTCAGCGCGTCCACGTTGACCTGGAATCGGTCCGGGTCATAGTCGGCGGCCCGCTTGGCTGCCACGAGCTTGGCGCGAACATTGCCGGACAGGTAATCCGCGGCCGGCACCAACCGCGTCCCACTGGAGGCGGCCGGCGCCCCGTCGGCGGGGTTCATGCCCGCCATGACTATCGTGTCGTGCGTCGCCAAGTCGACCTGCGGCACGCCCGATTCGGGTGTCATGGACGGGTCGGTGGGTGGCTGGTCGAACACCAGGGTGCCCAACTGGGCACGTGCCTCGTCCTCGTCGACGCCGAGGAGGCGGGCGATCTCGTCGAGACGGATTTTGCCGTGGGCGTCGAGGCAGATCGCCAACGCATCCGCCGGTGTGTCGGCGCCCAGGCGGGGTTGGCGCGGGGCGATGACCCGCTGGGTGAAAATGTCGGCCTTGCCGGCGGTCTGGGTGGTGGGGTCGAAGTGCTCCAATGCGGCTACGGCAGCGGCGAACGGGTCGCTCCGGAAGGCTCGCCACACCGCCGGCTGCACCCGCGCCATGCGTTCTTCCCCAGTGTCCGGGTCGGTGCGGCCGGTGCGGCGCCAGGTGAACCGGTTGATCGGTCCGTACTGCCGGGCGTAGGCGTCGTAGCGCAGGGTGAGCTGGTGGCGCAGCCGATCCAGCTCTGGGGTGTCGTCGCGGACCTGTGCCTCGGTCTCCAACAGGGCCACCACTGCGTCCCGAAGGGACAGCAGCGCCCGCAACTCCGGGCCATGCTTGACTGGCACCTCGTGCGGTACGACGTGGCCGGATTCGATGCGGGTGAACGCGCCGTCGGCGAGGGCCGCGAGGTAGCCCTCCCGGCGCGCTGCGTCCGCCCCGACCCACACCACCGGACCCGTCTCGGCAGCCTGGCTCGGGCTGAAAGTCAGTCCGGTCTCGCGGGCGTGCGCCACGATCCGCGCCAGGGCGTCGGCGAACCGGTCGGGCACGGCCGTCAGGTCATCCGCGATGACCGCGAGATCGTCGCGCCGGTACATTCCCGACCCGTCGTTGGAGCGCAACTCGCCCAGCACCAGGTCCGGGTGCGCCAGGAAGTACTCGCTGACCGGCACTTGGGCGCCATTGACATCGACGGTGACCGACCGCTCCCACGCGGTGCCGTCCGGCTCACGGTCGGGTTCTCGACGGCGCAACATCAGCAGGTCTATCACCGCGTCGGTTCCCGCCGCGCGACGGTGTGCACCTGAGGGCAGCCGTACCGCGCCCACCAGATCCGCCAGGGCGGCCATTTCTCGCCGCGCACCGGGGTTCATGGCGTCCAGGGTGTAGCGGGAGGTCAGCACCGCGACCCCGCCGCCCGGCTTGGTCAGGTGCAGGGACTTGAGGATGAAGTGGTTGTGGATCGTGTGCTGGTTCGGGTTGTGCCGCCGATCGGTCAACTGGATGTCCCCGAACGGCACATTGCCGACAACCAGGTCGACGCTGCCCTCGGCGGCGCGGGTGTCAGCGAACGACTCGGCCAACACCCTGGCATGCGGATACAACGCCTGCGCGATTGCCGCCGACGTGGGGTCCAGCTCGACGCCGACCAGATGCGCACAGTCAGGGGCCAGGGCGAGAAAGTTCCCGCTCCCGCAGCCGGGCTCCAGCACCTGGCCGCCGGCGAACCCCAGTTCCCGTACGGCATCCCAGACGGGACGCACCAACGCGAGATCGGTGTAGTGCGCGTTGATGGTGTTGCGGGCAGCGGCACGTACCTCCGCTTCGCTCATCAACTCACGCAGTTCGTCCCGCGCCCACGCGAAGTCCGCCCGGTTCTCGTCGAATACCCGCGCGGTCGCGCCCCACCCCGACCAGCGCGCCAGCACCACCTGCTCGGCCGGCGTCGCGGGACGCCGCTCGGCCTGAACCGTCCGCAGGGCGCGCAGCGCGGCCAGGTTCGCCCGTACCCGACGAACCTCACCAGAGGGAGCCAGATCGTCCTGACTGGTCGGGCGGAACCGCGCCGTCGGCCCGCGCAGCCCGTCGCGACGGGCATTGTGGTCAGACTCGACCTGATCGGAGTCCGACAGAGCGGCGGTACCCAGCACGGGAGCGCGCTCGACCGACCGTGTGCTGGGGACCTCGGGTGCGGGGTCACGTACTGGGTCCAACGGATCGGCCGTGCTGGCGGTCGACGCGGCGTCCGAGACCGTGGTGACGTCGTTGGCCCCGACATCACCCGGTGGTGTTACGCCTCGGGCGGATTGTCCCGCCAGAACGGGTGGTTCGGGTCGTCCACCGTCGGTATCCAGTCGGTCTGCATCCCCATCGGTGGCATGTCCTCTGAAACCGGACTCGTGTCGGTCGGCGGGGTCGGTTCGGTCTCGTCCATCGGGGTGCCCGGCTCCGCTGGCAGCAGCACGCGCTCGGCCAGCACCTTCTCCTCGGCCTGCCGCCGCGCCGCCGTCAACCTGCCCACCTTGCCCAGGTAGTCCTCGCCCGGCAGGTCGTCCCCCGCCAGTGCCTCGGTCAACTCCGCGATCTCGGTCTCCACCTCCTGCCCCAACCGCTGGAAGTACTGGTCCGGGTTGCTGATCTGCCGGTACCGGTTCGGCAGAAACGTCCGCCAGTGCTCGGCCGCTCTCGTCGCGTACTCGTTCATCACCACGCTCCTGCGTCTGGTCCGTCGTCTGCTCGTCGCTCGCCCACAGCGGTTCCAGCGACAGTTGGTCGACCGACAACCAGTCCAACCGGCGCCGTGCCATCGCCCACCATCTCTCCTGTGCTGGCGTGCGTCCTCACTGCACACGATCCGAAGTTCAGTTCCATCTCTTCGACCCAGGATAGATATTCGCGGGTATATGTCAACTCAAGTCGGACTATTGACATGTCGTTGCACTACACATCGGGCTCCATCCCACGCTCGATGTCTCGCTCCACATGCTGCTCAGCGTCCCGGCTGGGTACCGCCTGCACCGGGTGGACCGGCCTACCTGATCCGTGTGCATTGCGGGAATCGACGAGGATGGCATTGCGCAGGTTGGCCGCGCGCTGACGAAGCTGAATCACCTGCGCACTACTACGACCCGGGGAGCCGCCTGGCTGGTCAACCGGTTCATGCGGGCGCGAGTCGCCACCGGCGTCCGGGGATGGGTTGGAGGGTTCGCCGGACATGCGCGTGACCGTCGCGCGGACGGCGTCGTAGGCCAGCCTGGTGGTGTGCAGGACATCGGCTGGTTGCAGGCCGGGATGCTGGGCCGCCTGTTGCACGGCCCGAGCGGCGTCGACGGTCAGCCGGGCCAGCCGGCCGCGCATCACCACCTCCGCCGCGTATCCGAGGTCTCCGACCGGGCCGCGCTCGACGATGCGCATCAGCCGGTCGACCGAGATACCCGCTCCGTGCTGGGCGGCGTGGCGTTGTTGCTCCCACACCACGGTAACCGGGTCCACCCGGCTCCCGGTAGCCCGCGCGGTGGTGTGCACATCGATCGCGGCCCGGAACGCCAGCCCGAGCTGGTCGTCAGCGAAGTCCTCCGGATGCAGTCGCGCCGCCAACCCGCTCAAGGTGTCCGGGCGGACCAGCACGGCCGCGAGCACAGTTTCCTCCGCTGTGGCAACTTCCCCCTCCTCGGGCATCGGCGCGACAAGGTCCAGGCGGGAGGCCAGCGTGTCCGGGTCCACCCGCTGCGGCACCGACCGCAGGGACGCCGCGCTCGGCCGGTCCACACTGGTGGTTCCGATATGGCCATCGTTGACTATGCCCCAGCGTTGCTGGGCGACATCCAGGTCGTTCACCGCCGTCTCGACCGCGGCCAGCAACCCACCCAACTCGGCAGTGGTCTGGCTGGCCTGCGCCACCCGCATCCCTGCCTGCTGCACCTGGCGGCGAATCGAGGCTTCCAGCACCATCTGCCCGTACACCTCCGGCTGGCCCATGCTGGTCGCCGGCGCGGTCGCCATCAGCGTATGCAGAAACGGCGCGCTGATCGAACGGTCGCCCGGCTCCGTCGAGGCGCTGATCCGCTCGAACAGAGACACCGCGTCCACACCCGGCACCGCGTACGGGTTGACGCTGGCCAACGCCAGCACGGCGTCGATCTCTGCACGAGCACTGACATCAAGCTGTTGCAGCAGACCGGGATGCTCGGCAGCACACCGTGCACTCGCGTCGGCACACGCATGTCGCTCCGCCTCGATGTCCACATCAGACCAGCTACTCGGGTGCTCGCGCATATCGCTCAGGTTGTCCGCGATGACCATGACCGTGCGCAGGGCTTCGTCAGCATCGGTGACTCCCGATGTCCGCCCGGAACCGCCCTCGGCGTGGACCTGCACGGTGCCCCATTGCACCCGCCCGCACGCCTCGGCCACCGCATCACGCAGATGCCGGAACACCACGCCGTTGGCGGGCGTACGGAAATCCTCGGCATCCAGCCACGCCGCAATGTCGAGGATCCGGCCCGGCTGCCACAGCAGCGTGCCGACCAGGGCGCGTTCGGCGAACTCCCGTGGCGTCAACGCGGTTAGCGCGCCGGTCACGGCGATCCACCATCTTCCCGCGCCCGGGCGGTGGCCACGCGGGCAGCGGCGTACCGCTGCGTGTTGCGGTCGAGCAGGACGATCTGGGCGGGGTCGGTGACTGGCCGATAGTCCGTCTCTCCTGTGGGGATGGCCCACCACATGCCGGCGTGCTGCACTGGACCGGGTGCCCCTTCGGGCAGCAGCGGCAACGCCTCACGCCCCGCAACCAGACCGGCCATATCCTCACTGCTGATCGTCGGCGTCTCGGTCATGTTCTGTCCCTTCCCTGCGGTTTCCGTTGGCTGGCCGCTCTACACCGCCGGCCCGACATCCTGACCCGATTCGTCCTCGATATCGGTGTCGGGCTCACCCGGCGCGGCACTGCTGTGACCTGCGTCAGCGTCTGTACTGGTCGCGGGCTGATTCAACAGCTCGGACAGCTCGACGAACCGCTCGCGTAGCCGCGCGGTGCGCGCGGCTACCCGCTGCGCGAATGGCGCGGCGGCTGGCGCCGGTGCGGTGGGCAGTGGGTGGTCGACCAGGAATTGCTGCACCCAGGCGCGGGCGCGGGCCTGCTCGCCACGCTGACCACCGGGCAACAGCGCCTGTTCGGTGTCGTCGAGCCGGTAGCGTTCTCGGTAGGCGGCGACCTGGCCAGCACGGGCGATCCACACCTCACGCACCGCGGGATCGTCCGGCACCGGTTCGAGGTGTACGGCCCACGCGGGTGGCTGGTCGGCCGCACGCTCGCCCAGGATGTGTACGCGGTCGGCGATATGCCGGGCGCGGTGGCGCAGCCACTCCCCCAGCTCGGCGACCTCATCGGGAGCGGTCACGTCGCCCTGCGACGTAGGTGGGGTGGGCACCCAACCGGGCAGCAACTCGGCCCGCTGCGGTCCGGGGTGGGCTGCGGGCATGTGTTCGACGATGCGGTAGTGCAGCACCTGGGCCACCGACCGAGCCGGATCATGCGGATCGGTCTCCAGCGCCCGCTGCGCCGCCCGCCGTGCCAGCAACCGGATAGGGTCGGCACCGGCGTCACGGGCTTCGTGCAGCACCTGGCACAACACCGGCCACGCCTCGTCCGTGACAACGTCAGCCACGTACTGCGGCACTGCCTGGCGTACCCAGTCTTCGGCTTCGCGCATCGCGTCAGGTCCTCGATGGACGTACAGGGCGTCAACGAACTCGGGTATGGCGGTGTCCAACCGGTACGGCGCCTCAAGCGCGTCGCGCAGTTCTTCGGTGGCCGAGCGTTCGGCGCCCTCACGGCGCAAGATGACCGTCAAGGCGGCTGCCGTGTCGCTGGCGTTCCGGTAGCGGTAGAACAGATCGCCCGGCAGCACCTCGGGTTCGTCGGGGTCCAGCATCTGCTCGGTGTCCAAATAGGCGTAGTTGCCGTAGATCCCGCGCGACAACGCCACCAACGCCGCTTCCCGCACCGCTGTCAGGGACAGGAACGACCGCGCCATGTCCACCGTGAGTCCTTGCGAGCGGTGGATCGTCGCCGCGTAGCCGAGTTCGGTGTAGTCGGCGACATACCACGCCGGCAGCACCACAGCGCCCCCATGCTCGACATGCCGCACGGTCAGCCGACCGTCGTGGCGCCGGTGGGTGACTTCCCACAGGTCCCCGTTCTTCACATAGTCCCGGCCCCCGAGCACGGCCAAGCGACGCCGGTTGAGCCGCGTCACCACCCGGTCACCCACCCCGGCCACGGTGCCGTCATGCAACGCCACCCCCGTCGCCTCGACTACCCCGGCGGCCCGGCGTTCGGTCTGCGCGCGGGCGGACAGCTCGCGCACCACCTCGTTGGAATCCGAAATCATGATGCTGGTCCGGCCCGCATCCCCATCGGCCCGCCAGTCGGCATACAAGCGGTCCAACACCGCCGCCCGTACTCCACCGACCAGCCTGTTGTTCGTGGCATAGAAGTCGATGGCCGACTCGTCCCCCACCCGGAACGCCAGCACGGCGGCGGATTCGTCCTCGCGGGCAAACCGGTGTACCTCCGACAGTTCGACCCCGCCCGCGTCATTGTGCAGGAGCCGCAGCGCCCCGCCGGCCTCCACAGCGGCAAGCTGCCGGTGATCCCCCACCAGCCGCAGCACCGCATCGCGCTCGGCTGCGATCCGGCGTACCGCCTCCAGCGTGCGGGTGCCGGCCATGCCCGCCTCGTCCACCAGCAGCATGTCGCCGGCCTCGACGTCGATATCGACCCCGTGTTCGTAGGCGACGATCAGACGGTGCAGAGTGTCCGCCCGCACCCCCAACTCATCCCCCAACACGCTGGCCGCAGCCGCGGACGGAGCCAGCCCGATCACCCGACCGCTGGTGGTCTCCCAGGCTTCGCGCACCGCCCGCATCGCAGTCGACTTCCCCGTGCCGGGTGGCCCGATGGCAACCGCCACCGCCCGCCCGCAGGACACGAAGTGCTCGACCAGCGCCCGCTGGCCGGGGTTGAGCGTCTTATCGGAGGCGCGCTCGAACCGGCGCACCGCCGCATTGAGCACGTGACGCGCCACCACAGGTCCACGTTTGACGTGTGCATCGGTTACCAGGGCTGTCTCGGCGTCCAGAATGGCCTGCGAGGTGAACCGCTCTGAGCCGTGCCGGTGAAACACCGATTCGCCGTCGATGCGTCGCAACAGCCGAGGTACCGCGTCCATCTGCACCGCCAGCGGAAACGACTCGCCCGTCAGCGCTCGGCCGACCACCATCTCCACCGCATTCTGGCGAGCCTGCCCGGTCGGGAACAGGCTGCCTTTGAGTTGCCGTTGCGCCTCGGCACGCACGTGGTAAACGTTCCACGTCGACCGCTCCGTGGACACCACATCAATGACGGTGCTCGCCACCACGTCGACATCCACGGTGGTCTCGCTGTCCGGGTGACGTTCGGGGTGGATACAGCCCGCGATCACCGCGCGCATGTCCACGCCAGGCAGCACCGTGTGTGCCGCTGCGGTCCAGTCGGCCATCTGCTGCGCCAACGTCCTGAGCTGTTTGGTCGGCCGATCCTCCAGGGTGGCCTGCTGGGCCAGCCGCATCTGCGTCGAACGCGGCGGTGTATGCCCGTACCGGCGCACATACTCAGCGACCAGGGCCGCGTAGTTGGCCTCGACCTGCTCCCGCCGCCGTGAGAAGCCGCGTATCCACGCCGTCGGCATCCCCGCGATCTCGCGCACGACCCGTTTGCCGGTGCCCTTGGTGACCTCTACCCAGTCCACGCCGAGCCGCTCAGACAGGCCCTGCTCGACCATCGCGTTGTACAACTCCGACATCGACACCGCGACCGCGTGCAACTGCTTCGAATCCACGGTCCGCCAGGTCCCGTCGGCAGCCAGCACCCGATTGGCGATCACCACATGGGTGTGCAGGTCCGGATCACCGGCGCGGCTGTCGCGGTGCTCGAACGCTGTCGCCACGAAGCCTCTCGTAGGCACCTGGGCGATGCCGTCCTTGCCGATCCGCGTGAATGCCGCCTCCTGCTCCCCATACGCCAACGCCGCCCGCCACGCCGCCTCATGCACCTCGACCACGATCCGCTGGAGTTCGTACCCGCCCAGCGCCCACAACAGCGACACGCTCTTCACCGGGGAGAACACCAAATCAAACCCCGCTACCGGCTGCCGCACCTTCCCCAGCTCGTCGGTCAGATATCGACGTACCTGCTCCCATGTCGGCGGCGGCTGGTCCGGGAACTCCTGCGCCAGCAACGTGCGCGCGACCGCTATCTTGACATCGCGGCGTTCATCCACTGTGGGACGACGGTCATGTTGGTCGGCGAACCGCGTGTACGCCGCCTTCAACGCCGCGACCAACGGCACGTCCTTGCCGTACTGGTAGAACCTGCGCCCCAACCGAGTCCCAGCCACCGCATCAGAGAACCGGTTCCCGGTCGCGATACGCGCAGCGATGAACTCGTTCGCGTCCGGACGCAACCCCTCGCCGAACAAAGCGAGCATGTGTTCCTCGGTCACCACGCCCGACATACCCAAGTCGGCACAACCGGAGCCCACCCACTGACCAGGTGGATTGCCGGCCACCGTGTAGTAGCCCGCCAGCGGGTCACGGGTCGACCGCGCGACGTCCCCGGTGGCGACCTGCTCGGTCAAATAGGTGTAACCGTCCCCCGCGTGCAGCACATGACACGTCATCGTCACCCCAGATCCCTCCCTAGCCGCCGATGGTACACCAAAGTCTAACGACAGTTGACGATCGAACGTCCGTTCGTTTGCATCCGCACATCGCATGATGCCAGAGGTGTGTCGGTTGTTGATGTCGAGGACTGATTGGCAGAAGCGTGGGCGAGATGACGGCCGACTGGCACAGCGTGGGAGCGATCAGCGTGCGAAGCATGGTCAGCTTGATAAGTCGAGCTAAACGTCAATGCGAACGGACAGCATCACCTCCCTGTAGCCGCGCATCGCCGGACGACCGCTCGGTATCACGTAGCCGCAGCGTCTCCCGCCAGACGTGCGGACCCTGGTCACGGGGTCTCGTGCCACTGTGATCCGAGTACCAACTTCAGTTGACATCGAGCCAGAACGGCCTACCCTCGTCCTCATCAGGGCAGGGGCTACCCATTCGGCGAACGCCTGCAACCCTCGACACGAGCAATGGGGAGGACTCGTGACCCGCACGTCCAAACGGCTCACCGCCCGCACGACGGCACGGCAACGCCAGGCCAAAGCCAATAAGGACCAACGGCAGCGCGAGCATACGGAACTGGACCACGCTACCGAGTTCGAGGTAGCCCGAATGCGCCGCGACGACGCGGCCGCCACCGTCGTGAGATACGAGACTGAGATGGCCCGTCAAATCGACACTCTCCTCGGGTTGGGCAACGCGATCGGGCGCGTCGCGGAACTGACCGGCGAGACCGAGGCCGAGATCAAACGACTCCGGAAGGCCGCAGCCGACGACATCGACCGGAGTGCCGAGGCTGCCGCCAGCACCACCGCGCGAAGTGCACGTCGTCGTCGGCCGCCAGAGCACAGTAGCTCAGCCAATGCGACCGCCAAGTCTCACTCCGATGGCGCGTGGATTGCGTCTATCTCCACCGAGGATTCCTCGATCTCTTCATCGGATATTGGTGGCCGAGAGCGCGATGGGTGACGCTGCGTGCCGACCGGACGGGAGTGCGGAGCGCGGCCGGTCGGAAGTTGTCGACCCGCCGTGATCGGGTTCTGTGCCGTCCCGACCGCTACAAACGTCACCGGCGGAGCCATTCAGCACCTCGCACTTCATTGGCGACTCCGCAGTGCCGTCGCCAAGCCCTGGGCGTGGCCGGCTGCCCGGTCCGCATGCAGGCGGCGGTCCACCGCCGGGGACAGGCGCGGCTGCCGTGCAGCAGCAGCCATTCGTTCCACCCCAGGTGCGGACGCCGGCTTCGGTCGACAGATCCCAATCCCGGTCACGTCCAGCCCGGTGTGGTGGGTAGCGGGTCAGCAATATGTCGTCCACGGCTGCCTCGTCCATGGCGGTCGCGGCGAGCAGCGTGGTATGGCTGGCCGGGGCGAACGCCACGCCGTAGAACATCTGACGAATGTCGCCGCTGCGATCACACGCCTCGACTCCCAAGTGCAGGGCGGCCAGGCCGGCGGCGAGGTGCAGGCCGCCGCGAGGCCGTCGAACCAGGAGGCGAACGCCTCGGTCGGCTCAGGGTGAGCACGAACGCGAGCCGACGGGGCCTTCCCCTAGGCAGCCGGCTGAGCTGCCGCTGGTCGCGGTCGACAGCGTCCCGGACGTGCCGCGACTGGCGAGCCAGACGCGGTTCCGCAGCTTCCCCCGGCGTGGGCGGCGGGCACTGCTCGCCGCCCCGAACCAGGTGGTCACCGCGACGAGAGCAAGCTCGGCGACGTCACCCGCTACACCCGGCATTCAAGCGGCTCGGTAAACTGATGCACCCGCACGAGTACCCCAGTTCCCGCACATCGGCGAGGGTTCGCCGTCGCCCGCGGCGCGCGGATCCGATCGGGGCCGCCTACGTCCTGGCGATCAGAAGCCGGGTTGGTTTACTCGCCCTGCTGGTGCGTTCCGGTACCGCTCACGCTCGGCGTGTCCGTGATGGCCGGGATTGCTGGTGCGTACACACTGAGTCGTGGTGATGAGTGAGAATGCCGACGGTTGGTCGCTCGACATGCCCACGGAGGTGGCGGAGCGGGTTGTCGCCGAGTTGCCCGCTGGAGGCGAGAAGGTCGTGGCGGCGATGCGGACAGCCGCCGTGCTGATCGTGCAGGCGGTGGACAACGAGACTGGTTTGCGGTTCGCGGAGAGCGCCGTGTACAACCTCCGCGAGGCGCTGGAGGCGGTTGTCGCCGGACGGACTCCTGTCCCGGGTGGATTGCCTGTGGTCGTTGAAGCGTGGGCGCGATTCGAGTCGGAGGTCGCCCAACCAGGCAACGAAATTGCTGAGTCGCTGGATGCGTTCGGCACGGTGTTGCGCAGCGCGGCAGAACGACAGGATCGCAACTCGTACCACGAGGCCCAACTGCTCGGTTACCTTCGTGGCCAGTCCGGGATCGACCCACTCGACGGTGGTCTCGATCTAGTGGCCGAGTACAAGCGTCTTCGCAGGACCGCGAGCCAAGGGCTACACCGGGATACGACGCTGGATTCGGCGATCGGCCTCCATCAGAAAACATTGGCGTGGTTTGTCCGTATGTTCACGCCGCCCGACACCGTCGTGCTGGCGCTGCGGGAGCTGGCCGCACAACCGTGGCGAGGGCGAGACCAGATCGACCGTCTGCGGGAATTGGCGTCGAACTCTCACCACCTCCGGGTTTTCTTCACCCATCTGGTCGACCCAGCCTGGCTGGATCCTCTGTACAAGGCCGACGTGGTGCCACTGCCCAACCGCGAGAGGCCATGGCCGGTGGACGGTCTGTTGGGAGGACTTGGACGTACGACGCCAGCGGCGGTCGCCGAGCTGGTGCAGCGACTGGTGGCCGATTGCAAGCACCTGCCCGTTGAGCAAAGGTTGGATGCCAGGTTCACATTGCTGGTCCTGGCGACCCAGCTAGGACCCGATGGCCACAGGGTCGTCGGTGACGTCGCAACCGCGCACCCGGACAATCAGGCTGTTCGGTCGCTGGCAGCCGGCACGGTTCAACGGGCCGACCCTGCCGACTCGATCGTCGAGCGGGTGAGCAGGGTCGTGCTCGCCGGCGGCCCGAGGGATCGTGACAGCTACCACTACCGGCTGCTGCTGGATCAGCTGGAAGCCGGCATGAACCCGGACAACGCCGCGAAGCGGGTCCAGATGGTCGCGGCCAAGCTGCGGAATGCCGCCCAGGACCGTCACGCGGACTGGATCGTCATGGGCATCGCGAGACTCACCACCAAGCTCGGCGATGAGGACCGCTCCTTCATGGTCGTGGTGTCCCACTACCTCGCACGACTCCTGGAGCGCGCACGCACGCTCGGTGTGCCGAGCCGGCGGCTGCTGGACTGGGTCAACGAGATCCCAGGCGAGGTCGGCGAACGCCTCGCGTGCCGCGTCCTGGCAGCGGCCAATGACATCCCTGTCCAGGACAGGATCGACCACGTGACGCGACGCCTTGCGTCCCAGACGGTCACCGGTGACGACCGGGACCTTGTCAACGCGGTGCTCGCCGCCGACCCCGATCCCGCCCGGCTCGCCGCGTGGATCGAGGCGCTCGGACCACCCTCGGACCCGCCTCCTGACCCTTCCATGCTGCCAGCGGACTGGGCACGAGTATGGCGATGGTCGGCGGTCCTGCCCGGGCACGTGCTCACGCGGTGGCAGACGCAGATCACCGAGGTGCACGCCTTGCATGGTCAATTTGACCCCGAGGAGTTCGACCACAGGACCCCCACCGTCTACGCGATGTGGGGACAAGCGGCCTACAACACTGAGGAGTTGGCGGCCCTGCCTGTGCTCGACGCCGCCCGGGTGGTCGCCGCATGGCGCCCTGACGCCGACAGCAACCGACGGATGATCGGCGCACGCGAACTGGCCCGCGTCCTCCAGACCGTCGTCGCAGCGGACCCCACGGCGTGGACGGCAGATCCGGCCGCAGTGGTCCAGACGCTGCGCGAACCTGTCTACGTGCTGCACTACATAGACGCCATCGCCGGCAAGGCAGCCGACGTCCTCAGCCAAACCGGAGCGGTCATCACCGCAGCCCGCCTCGCCACAACCGAGAGGTGGACTGCGACGGTTCTCGGCGACGGCACGTTCGACTTCGAACCCGACTGGCATAGCGTCGACACAGCCATTGTCGACCTGATCGCCGCGCTGGCCGATCACGACGCGCCCTTTGCTGAGCACCTCGACACAGCATGGTCGTGGGCACTGTCGGCCCTCGACTGGCTGTCAGACACCGACAGTCCAGAGAGGGATGAGCCGCTCAGCCGGGCCATCAACAACCCGCGTGGGCGAGGACTGCTGGCTGCGCTCTCTCTCGCCGCGTGGGAACACCGCACCAACGCGGCCATCCGACCACAGTTTTTCGACACACTCGACGCTCTCCTGCGCGTTACCGGCCCGGTCGGCATGGAGTACCGGGCCATCTTGGCGTCTCAGCGTCCGCGGCTGGAGCGCGTCGCGCAGGACTGGCTCGACCGACGAGTCGATCCACTGTTCCGCGACGACAACGCCGGCCCGGCCACCATGGACCTCACGCTCAAGTACGCCCGATACGTCACGCCGTGGTTGCACCGGACCTTGCGTGACGAGATCATCGCCGCGGCCCTGCGCGGCGCAACCAACGCGGTCGCCAGCCTGCTTATCGGGACACTGCGAGGCGAACCTGGCTACGACATCGACACGATCATCACAGCGCTGCGCCAGGAACCCGCCGTCCTCGCCACGGCTGCCGAACAAGTAGCGGACCTCGTGCAGAACAGCGCTACCGACGCACCTGAACTCGCCAGGGCGGTCCAGTTCTGGCAGGTTCTGCTTGATGCCAATCGCGATGTCGTTCCCGTCGACGTTCTCCGTCGCACGGGGCGATGGGCCTTCGTGACCGGACTCCCGGACAGCGCCTGGTCATCGCTCATGATCCGGGCTCTCATCCTTACCGACGGGTATATCGATTACGGGATCGAGGTCGCCGACCGCTGCGAAGCCGTTCCGCTTCCCGGGGAGAACACCAGGATTCTCCTGCTGCTCCAGGGACATGGCGAACCCTGGGAACAGCACCACATCGCCCAGGTGGCTCTCAAGGCCTTGCGAATCCTGAGCACTACCCGTCCTGACGTACACTTCCTCGCGCTGCGGACCAGACTGATTGAACTCGGGTATGCCGAGGCCACCGATCTGACTCCGTATGACACGACCGCCGGCGCCGGAGCGCCAGCGAGACCGAGCAGTTGACCTGGCCGCGCTCTCCCACAGGACGATCGAACGACTGCGTCACCATCGCGAAACCAGCACCTACTTATACCGCTCGGCAACGACGCGCCATCCATCTGATCTGGACAGTTGTCTGTGCGATCCGTGACGCCCGATTGGCCAACAAACCGGGCGCGTCAGGCGGATGAATGCGCACCTGCTGGCACGCGATCCGCTGACGGGGGTCCGGCCAACGCGGCGCACGCAGACAGTCGACGATGGTCGCGGTCGGCTCGCTGGTGGTCGCGGCGAAGGTCACCTCCGTCGCTCGGCTCAACAACCTCGGCCGTCGGAGCCGTCGCAGCGTTCGTAGTCGGCAAGCAGGTCGGCGGTCATCCGAACTGCGGCGGGGAATAACTGGTTGAACAGCGTCGTCGCCGTGGTGCGGGTGGTGCCATGCCGATCACCGGCCAGGACCTGGCCAGGACCCCGCAGGCGCGCAGCAGGTCAGTTGCCGCTTGTCCCGACCCCCATACGCCCTGCGACGAACCCGCCGGGAGTTTGGACCTGCACGTGCACTCCGTTACGACAGCACGAACGGCTGATCGGGTGCGCAGAGATCAAGCTGGCGACGATCGTCTGGGTGACCTGGGACGGACCGTGGTTCGGTTGATGAAGTCCGACGAGCCGGACGGACTGACATATGCTCCGGCGTGACGGCCGTAGATGCCAGCACTGGTGGCTTCGTTGGTCTTGTAGGTCAGTCGCCAATTGATGCCGAGGGATCGAAGTCCGCGCAGAACTCGCCGGACATCGTCTTCGTCTCGCCAGTCGGTGGTGTAGACGACGATAGGTCTACGCGTTGGGTCGACCTCGTCGGGATTAGGGCGGGCTGTGGCCACCTTGGCACTCGGGCCGAGCTTGCCGTCCTGTACGGCCTGCTTGATAATCTGCCAGTACTGGTCGACGTATCGAACCGGGACAAAGACCAGCCATTTCCCCCAGGCCTGTCCTGCGGACTGAAGTCGACCGCCGACGTGGACGTGGATCCACCAGTCTTCGGTTACATCGGTTGGTTGACGGTCATGGTCGACGTATGACACCACGGTCTCCTTGTCTGCGCTGGCTGTATAGCACTCTACGAACGGTCACCGACAACGACCGCGTCTCGCATCGGCAGGGCACCAGCACGACAAGTGTGAACAAATCTCACAATTGGTGTTTCCACTATCACCGATCGCCACTCGAAAGGGTGACTTCGCAGGATTGTCGGTGGTCGTCTATAAGGTGTCTGGCATGTCTTCGACCGTAGCCGAGCGGGATCGTCGCCGCCGCGACCAGGCGATCACCGCCTGCTGTCTGGCTGCCGCTGCCCTCGGTGACCCGGATCTGGCGCCCCGTGGGCAGGGGCGTGCGTTGATGAGTTGTCTGGGCGTGTTGGCCTCGACGAACCCGGTCGGGCAGGCCCCGACGATGGCGCAGTTCCGCCGCGGCCTATCTCTGCCGCTGCGAGAGTTGCTGCCCAATGGTATCGACCTGGCTGAGGTCGGTGACCTAATACTGCTCGACGAGGCGGGCCAGTTCAGCGACGAGGCCCGCGATCTGTGCGTGGAACACCTGATTCCGTCGGCGGCGTTGGACGAGCACTGGCCGTGGGCCAAGGTTGCCACGGAGCAGGAGGAGCGCCGCATCTACGAAGTGCTGCGGCGTCTGCCTGCGAAAGAATACACCCGAGCACGCGAACTGCTCGTGGACGAACCTTCCGGGGACGTGCGTGATTTGCGTCGTACCTGGGACGCGCTGTGGGGACGGTTCGACCACTACGAGCCGATCGTGGAGTGGACGTGGTGCCAGTTGCGCGGATGGTGGTTCGCCTGCCCGGCCTGTCGCTGGCCTATGCGCGTGGTTGGCACTGGCGCGGTGGTGAACGTGCGCTGTGAGGTCCACGCGCGTAGTGGCATCACGTACACCTGCCACACCGACGGACCTGCCGATCGTGCTCCCGTCCTTCAGCCCGCCGGTCCGCAGGCCACCGAGGTCGAGGGTAAACCGGCTACCCCCGAGGCGCGCGCGGTGTCGCGGGTGGTCTGGCGGTACGTGACCCTGCCCGGGGTTTTGGAGTGCGACCTGCGCGACCACGCCCGTACCGCTGGCGCGGAGGTGGACATGTGGCCTCATAAGGACCGCTACGACCTGCGGATAACGCTGAAGGGAGAAGTGTGGCGGGTCGACGCCAAAGTGTGGGCGTCTCCGGTCGCACTCGGCGACGCGCTGCGTGAAACGGAACCGGCTGAGCCCGGATTGATCATCGTGATTCCCGATCACCAGCGCACCAGCCGCGGGCTTCTGGCCGACATGGTGCGCGGCGCCGGCTACCGGGTCATGACCGCGACCGGCCTCAAGACCGACATCGACAAAGCTGCGGGGGTACGGCGGTGACCAGCCTGCGTCAGTTGGCCACGCAGATCGCGTGCGCGTTCTCCGAGGAGTTCTTCGGGTTCCCCGGTGCCGACGGCCGCATCGTCGTACCGTTGGACCAAGCGGGCCTGATCGCCTCGGGCAGGCTGGACCTGTGGTCGGACTGGCCTGACCAGCCCGAGGACGCCCAGCGCCTGGTGGGGCGGTTCCTGCGGCTACGCCATAACGAGCTCGGCTCGCCTCGACGGTTCCTTGAAGCTGCCCGCAAGCTGCGTCATGACCAGGACAGTCCCTATGAGGTGCCCGACGAGGTGCTGGACAACTCGGTCAGTTACGTGATCGCACGGCACGGGCAGCACCCGCTCGACCTCGCCGAGCGTCTGCTCGAGGAGGCCGAGACCAAGTACCTGCAGAGCCGGCGTCCGCTGCCGGTGGCTGGCCCCGGACGGTGGAGCTTCGGCTGGCGGGGTGAGTCCACGGTCGAGCTGCCGATCACCGTCAGCGGCGCCTCCGTCGCCCCCGTGGTGTTGAACACGGCCGGAAAGGTGGATGCCGTCAAGGTCAGCCCTGCTGATCTTAAAGCACTCGCAAACCATCTGGCGACGGCATCCGGGATGTCGCCGTGGCAGAGCGACATCATCAAGGAGCTGTTCGACAAGCTGCGCGACATCGAGAACCTCCCGGTGACCGAGTTGTTGCTGCGGGCGGGCGACATCAGGTTGCTCAACGCCCCGACCGGCGTCGGCAAGAGCGTGCTGACTCGATTGCTGGCGGTCCACCTGGCCCGGCAGAGCATCCCGGTCGCCATCGTCGTAGGTACCATCCATGAGGCGCTGACCACCGCAGAGAAGATCGCCCGCGAGGAGGACAACGCGCGGCGCTTGACTGCGGGCATCGAGGCCGACCTCGCCGCCCTGGGCACACCTTCCCGGTGCGTCGCCCTGGTGTCCCCGCGGCGGCTGGAGGAGAAAGCGACCCAGGCGGCCGAACGCGGCGAGTGGGACCGCTTCGACACGCTCGGCTACGGCTGCTTTCTGCCCGCGCTCATGGTCGACGGCCCGCCACCGACAGCGCCGGACGAACCCTGCACCTCCCTACGTGCCCGGCCAGCGTCCGGCGAGGAGGAGACCAGCCCTGTCACGAAGGAGAAGCGAGGCAAGTTCGAGGCCGACCAGCGGCACGCCTGCCCTAGGCTGGGCGCCTGCGGGCGGCACCGGGGATTCCACGACGCCGTCACAGCCGACATCATTGTCACCAACCATCACAACCTGATCCACGGCACGGTGCCGATTCCCGTGCGGATCGACGGCATCGACCACAGCCGTATGCCCTTGTTGGAATTCCTCATGCGCCGCTGCCCAGCGCTGATCATCGATGAAGTCGACCTACTGCAGAGCAACATGTTCGACGCCGGAGCCAAGCAACTCGCACTGGCGGCCAGCGGAGGGCAGCACGAGCTGCCCCTCGCGCAGCTCGATACCCAACGCACGATGCTGCTACCCGCCGAGGACCGCGAGATCGTCCCCGCTCTGTCCCGCACCCGGTTCCTGGCCGACCAGTTCCTCAACTATGTGCTGGAACAGGACATGTGGCTGGAGGCAGACCCCGACCGGCCCGGCTCCGGCTGGCACGTACCCGGCTCCAACGACCGGATGTTGCTCCAGGTCCTGTTCGGCGTCAACGACGTCACCAACGGGGTCGCACCGGAGATCTACGAGCAGTTCAACGCCCTCTTCCCGGACACCCGCGAGGTCAATGGCGGCGCACCACCGCGCAAGATGCGAACGGTGGCCAGCCTGCTGCGCTCGGCCGTAAGCAACGACACCGGCCAGGACCGGATCCGGGAGGTGAAGCACAGTCTGCACCGCACGCTGACCCGACGGATCCGGGACCAGAATCTGCGTCGCGATGTGGTCAATGCCCTACTCGTGCGGACCTGGCTTGGCGCGCTGCACCAGTCGCTGACTCGCCTGACCTTCGCGGCCAGCTCACCGGGTACCGAGCTTCCCGCCGCCCGCGTGCTCGCCGAGAAGCTCGGGACCTTCGTCCAGCACGCCACCATCCCCTACGGTCCACTGGGGTACCTGCTGTTCGGGTTTCGCGTGGACAAGGTGACCGACCCGTACTTGCAGGGCAAGCTGTCCGTGCAGGCCATTGCCGGCGACCCGCACACCACCGTGGCTCAGTTGGGCGGCACCGTCGCCCTGGCGACCGCGGGAGTGCCACGGATCGTTCTCGGTTTGTCAGCCACGGCCTTCTTCCCCGGTGCCGCCCGCGAACATGTCAAGGCCGAGATCACCTATGCGATGACCGATGCCGCGCCGGGCGCGTTCACCACCCGCGCAGGCAAGGCGCTCGACGAGGAGTTCCAGGCCATCCACATCGGTGGCCGGTCCGAGTCCCAGAAGCCCGACGCGATCCGCGAACTCGGCAAGACCCTGTGGGATCAGCATCTAGACCGGCATCTGCGCAAGCTCGCCGAGAACGCGCCCGACCGGGAACTGTGCATGCTGGTCGGCAACTCCTACAAGCACGCAGCGCTGCTGGGCGCCGGGATCGCCTCCCATGTCGGTGACCCGAGCTGGGTAGCGGTGGTCGTGTCGAAAGACCAGCGGTCGTCCTCGGTGGCGTTGCCCTCCGGGGTGGTGCGGTTGACCGTGGACGACCTGGAGGCGCTGCCGCGGGAGTATCCGAACGTCAAGGTGTGCATCGCGCCGTTGAGCCTGGTGGCACGCGGTCTCAACATCCTGGTGCCCGGTGACCAGCGCTCCGCTCTGGCGTCGGTCTGGGTGTGTGTACGTCCGCCGACCCAGCTCACAGACTCGGCGGAGATGTTTGCCAGCGTCAACTCGCACGCGCTCGATATCGGCACGCCCGGCCCCGACCCCGCCGCGTTGCTGGCCGAGCAGCGCCAGGCCGCGTTCTCGCGGCTGCACCACATCCTGGCCAGCGATCCTCGGTTCAGTCGGCTCAGCCGCGTGCTCAAGGCCGAAGCCGTCGCCGGGATGCTTGTCGACCTGATCCAACTCGCCGGACGCGCCCGCCGCGGCGGCACCCCGGTCGAGCTCTACCTCGTCGATGGCGCCTTCCACGACACGAAGTTCGGCAGCGACCTACCTGGTCTGTTGCGCTTCTACTACGACAACCTCACCCCAGCCCGCCAGCGTGCACTGAGCCGCATCTACGGCTCCACGCTGGTGTCCTGGCTCGACTTCGCCGGGATCGACCCCACCTTCGAGGACGACAACCGATGACCACGGGCGACGACACCCTGCACCTGCTGGCCTACCCACTGACCACCGAACTGCACGGCCGGGTGCACATCCACCACTTTCCCGAACGCGCCCGCGATGTGTGGCGAGACCTGCTGGACCGCTACCGCGACATCACCGGCTCGCGCGCAAACCTGCCCTACGCCGGCCTGGCCACCGCCCTACGCGCCATCGGCCGCACGAGCGTCAACCTGTTCCCGACAAGCCGCAACGACCCACCACGGCAGATGATCAGCCGCCACAGATTGGATCGCCGCGACGTCCATGACGCCGTGGTTCTGTGGGAACAGGCACTGCTCAAAGTGCCCGAGGACGAGATCAGCTTCTCCTACTCCAGCGAGTTGGCCGAACTGCTGGCGGGCATCACGCCCGATGAGGTCCTGTTGGCCAACGAGATCAAGCGCGTGGGCGACCAGCCCGACGCGGCCTACTGGGTGTACGACGCGGCCACCTGGGAAGTCGCCCAACAACTGGCCTCCAGCGTCTGGAAGGTGGACGGCCGCGAAGTCGCCCTCCGGGCCGACACCGAGGGAAACCTCCTGGTCTGGGACACAGACCTGCTGTGGACCGGCCACTGGGACAATGACGAGGGCAACCCGTCCTACGCCGCGCTGCGAGTGCAACTGATGATGAAGACGCTGCCCTGGATGCGCGACCCGGTCATGGTGGTGGACCCCTCGGTGTCCAGGCTGAGCCGCTGGCTCAACTCCTCACGCACCGCTTGGCTGGCCCAACGCTCGACACAGGATCCGCTGCTCGCGCTCACCATCGAAGGCCGCGGCCGAATGACCCGAATCGAGCACACCAGCGACATCGCGCTCACCGTGTGGGCCCGGCTCGGCGGCGAGACCCTGATCCGGCCGGAGGACCGCGACCTGACCGGCGAACCCGGCAGGCTGCGTGCGCTGGTCCCGAAATCCGTCCGATTCCCGATCGGTCGCGGCGTTGGCATGTACACCATCCGTGAACTCAGCGGCCACCTATCCACGGTCCTGGGCACACCCAACATCATCGCCCGTAACGTCGCCGGTCACCAGTTCCCCAAGGGTGCGCGCCGCCAGGTGACAGCGGGCCGGGACACGGACCTGCTCGACCAAGCCGCCCTGCCCACCATCATTGAGGCATCGGGCTGCCAGCGCCTGCGAGTGCTCGTCCTCTACCGCCGTCAGCACACTCGCGCCCGGCTACAGCGCCTGTTGGCCTACCACTTCAGCCGCCCCGACCTCGCGGACTCCGGTATGCCGGAGGACGAAGCGGCACGCATCGGTGACCACGTCGAGATCATCTTCCACCACGCCGCAGAGTTGCTGGCCCACGGTGACCACTCCAGCCGAGCTACGCTCCTGGCCGCGGTTCCTCATCTCGATGTGCCCGACGGCACGCGGACCATGGCATTGTGCGAGACCGAGTACGACGCACGCGCGTGGGCCGCGCAACGCAAGCAGGCCCGCCGACCCGACAGTACGGTGGCCGACCCTGACCTGACCGACGCCAAGCACCCTCTCAACCGACTGCTTGCCCAGCATCGGGTGCTCGCACAGTTCGTCACGACCAAGCCCGCTCCCAAGCCGGACACCGGACCGGCGGCCAAACCGATCAAAGTCACGGCAAACGGCACCGATACCGGCACTGACGCCGCCACTCCCGCCGAGACAGATGCCGAGGAGACCGACCCGTTGACCAAGCTGGGGCTCAGTCTGAAGAAGGATCATCCGGGTCACAACGCAGTCGCCGACATGCTGCGCGCCGCTGGTCTGATCCACCCACGGCTCAGCCGAGCGCTTGCCTACGGCCGCTACGGTCTGAAGGAGTCTGTCGCGTTCGTCGGCTTGCACATTCGCGAACAGCGCGGCGCACGGTGGACCTCAGCGGGACCGCGGCTGAGCTGGTCGCTGGTGGCGCTCATCCCCGACGGAGACCACTGGCACGTCAAGGCATATCAGCCCAAACGACACCCACGCGGCGGAACGACCGGCTGGCAAGACTACTTCGCCGCCAACACCGCCTTCCGTTCGCACCCACTACCTGAAGGCAAACGCCAGGACCTCTCACTGGTTGACAGCATCGACACGGCGCTTGGACAACTCCAGGACCACCTGGACACGGCCAATGGCTATGTCCTGCTGGTTTCCGGCGACAGCTCCCGCGCCCTCTGGCCGCTGCTCGCCAACAAGAACCTCGACCTACGTCCGGACTCGGCAGGACGGGTCAACGACCGGCCGGCCCTTCCAGGTTGCAGCCCTTCCAGCGGCTATCGGCCGCGCGCCATCGTTCGCGTGACATCTGGCTCCCGCGACCTACCTCGACCGGTCGAGTTGCACGCCCTCAAGGACGACAAACAGAAGGACGGGACTGTCGAAAAGAAGCCTCACATCAAGAAGACCACCGAGGGTCTCTACCAGCTGGACGGAGTTCGGAACACATGGGTCCTATCCAACATCCCACGCCAGTTCACCGGCGGACGTAAGTACAGCCGTGCGGGAGAGGCCAGCACCCGATGGACCGCCTATAACGAAGCCGGCCAACACACCTGGTACGCCCATACGGCAACCGAGATCCTCGTCGTTGGCGCGGACAGCGACCCGATCCGCTATGCCATCGCCGCCGCACGGCTCTGTGACCATGCCGTCTCCTGGGACGGCCGCACCAGCTACCCGGCGCCTATCCACCTCGCGGCCAAGATGGACAAGGATCACCCGGATTATCGCCGCACCGTCGACCCTGACGAAGAAGTCGAACTCGACGAGCTCAAAGACGGCGACGCGACCGTGGCCCTGGAGGGCGAATAGCAAGAAGGCTGGCTTCAGATCTTGATCAGCGCGATAACCTGCAGCACATTGTGCCTGATCCTGCTGAACTGGTTGGGCGCCCCGGTCATCCGGGGGGATGGCCGGGGCAGCCGGGCTGGGGCAGTACCTCTCACTTGACTGGGCCGTGCTCCTCGATGGGCTGGCGGTTCGTCCGGCCGCCGGCAGTCCGGGCACTCGATGTGCTCCTGTTCGATTCCGATCGTTGTGCTCTCGGCCGTGACGATCGAGCGGACCAACGCGGCCGTGCCCTTCGGCTACGGCGACAGGTCCGGAATCGGCCGGCCGACCTCGGTGATCCGCTCCACCAACAGCTGCGTCCGGGTGGCGTTGTTCAGCCGCTGCGGGTCCGGCTCGACGACCAGCGTCGCGGATGGCCGCCGGCCGGGCAGCAGGTGCTGGGTACACCTCCCCGAGCGGCGATTCGGCCAGATACACGCGCACGACGCCGACCACTTCAGAATTGCCGAGGTGCACGGTGTCCAAAGGCTGGTCACCGTGGCGGTGGCGAGTTCGGCTGCCGTCTCCGCCTGTTTCCGCCGGGTCCTGTGCAGACTGTGGTGGAAACGGCGAGTTGACAGTAGATGGTCAAACCATGGACAACGCTGCGCGCCCGCTGATCAACCGCTCGCCACATGCCACTGGGCTACTCGCCACATAGCGCGGAGGTAAGATGGTCGGTCGTGTACGGCGTCGGCACCTAGGCCGCGCACCAGGAAGTCGGCCGCGATCAAAAACGGTGGAGGTGTCATGATCAACACCGATGAGGCCGGGGACGATGCCCCCCGGGTGTTCGTCTCCTATACCCACGACAACGACACGCACAAGGCACTGGTCCTTGAGTTCGCCACCTTCCTACGAGGCCAGGGCATCGACGCCGAACTCGACCAGTGGTTCACCGACCGGCGACGGGACTGGTACACATGGGTGCTCAAGTTGACTCGGCGGGCAGACTTCATTGTCGTGGTAGCCTCGCCGGTGTTCCGCCAAGTGGGCGACGGGAACGTCGGGTCGGACGAGAATCGAGGCGCCCAGTCCGAGGCGTCATTGTTTCGCGAACTGCTGCACAGCGACCGGGAGACGTGGGGCCAGAAGCTGCTTCCAGTTGTGTTGCCCGGATACACGCCGGACGACATTCCGTTGTTCCTCCAGCCTCGTACCGCCGATCACTATTCGGTGACGGCATTCAGTACGGCCGGGGCGGTCGATCTGCTGCGAGTGCTGACCGATCAGCCGAGTCATCTCCGTCCACCGTTGGGACCCAGGCCGGTGCTCCCCACCACAGCCGGAAAGTCCATATCGGACACCACCGCCGGAACAGGTTCGATAACCCAGTCCGGCGGTGGTCAGCACGTCGCGAACACCGGCATCGTGGGCGGTGACTTCAGGGTGTACGGCTCTAGGCCGTGAGACCTTCGGCGGCGCGGACGGGCGATGTCCACCAGTCGGCCACGGACGTCGCCGTGGCGAATACTGGTGTGGTCGGCGGGAATTTCACCATCAACGTGTCCAGTGTCACCGAGACGTTCTGGACCGAGGCATTTCCGCTGACCGTACACAGGGATCTCGATCCGCAGCGGCGGGGACCGAGCGGCCTGCTGGCCACGGGCAGCCGAGTCGTGCCGTTCTTCGGCCGGATCGACGAACTAGCCAGGCTCACGGCCTGGCGCGATGCGCCGGGTGACCTCTCCACCATGCTGGTGCACGCGCCCGGCGGGCAGGGCAAGACGCGGTTGGCCGCCGCGTTCGCCCAACGGTCCGCTGAGGATGGCTGGGCCGTCGCGCAGGTCCGCCACAACTCCGATCCGGGACCTCCTGCACCCGGAATCGATCAGTGCACCGAAAGCTGCGGGCTGCTGGTGGTGGTCGACTATGCCGAGCGATGGCCGCGCGTCGACCTGGAACGCCTGTTCCAGAGCCGATTCCTCCACCAGAGCGGCGGCCCGGCCAGAGTCCTGCTGCTGTCCCGACCCGCGGACTACTGGTGGAAATCCCTGGCGAATCCGTTGTTCAAGCTCAACGCCGGTGTGGACGAGTTGCCGTTGGGACCGCTCGCCGACACCGTCGCGGGACGGCAGATCGCGTTCACCATGGCACGCGACCGGTTCGCCCAGGTGTTGGGTGCCACGGAGTTCACCGAACTGCGACCGGCCGGTTCACTGGCGGACCAGGCATACGAACTCGTCCTCACATTGCACATGGCCGCGCTGGTAGCCGTGGACGCCCACCTCCGGTCCGCGACCGCTCCGACCGATCCCGCGGAGCTGTCCTCGTACCTGCTCGACCGCGAGTACGACCACTGGCACGCCATGCGCGACAACGGCCGCATATCGGTGTCGCCTACGGAGATGGGCCGATTGGTCGGCTTGGCGACTCTCACCCGGCCGCTGCCCACCACGGTCGCGGCCGACATGGTGGTCGTGATGGGCCTGGCCGATGGTCCGGCCGACGCGCTGTCCCTGCTTGGCGACCATGCGACCTGCTATCCGCCGACCACAGCGGGCACGGCGCTGGAGCCACTGTTCCCGGACCGACTGGGTGAGGACTTCCTCGCCCAGCTGCTACCGGGCGCCGGCACTGGAGGCCACTCGGACGGCTGGGCGACGACACTGCCCCGCCAGCTGCTCCTCCCGGCCGGCGGCGACCCACCGGCCGCCGCGCTCGCGATCCTCGTGGAAACCGGCCGTCGCTGGCAGCACGTCCGCCAGGATCACCTTTTCCCGCTCCTGCACGAGAATCCCCGGCTGGTCGTCGAAACCGGCGGTGCCAGCCTGGTCACGCTCGCCGAGTACGCCACGCTGGAGTTGCTGGAGCGGCTCGACGCTCACCTGCCGGACCGAGACCGGCACGTCGACCTGGACACGGGCATGGTGGCGCTCACCCGCCGGCTCACCGAGCACGGCCTGACCACGGCGTGCGACGACGCGACCCGCGGCGCGTTGCAGCTCAAGCTGGGCATCCGAGCGAGCAACGCGGGCCTGTACGGCGAGGCCGTGACGGCCGAACGAGCGGCAGTAGCCGCCTACCGGAGACTGGCGACGGTTGACCCTGCCGGCTACGAACCGGACCTGGCGACCGCGCTGAACAATCTCAGCGCGAGCTTGTCCGAACTGGACCGGCGCCGCGAGGCCCTGCCCTCCATTCAAGAGGCCGTGGCCATTCGTCGCCGGCTCGCCGAGGCCATCCCGGTCGCCTACCTGCCCGATCTCGCGGCCGCGCTGAACAATCTCGGCAATGTCCACGCGCATCTAGGCGATCACGCGGAAGCCCTCGATGTGACCGAGCAGGCCGTCGACACCTATCGGCGACTGGTGAAGACCAAACCGGCTGCATACGAACCCGAACTGGCCAGATCGCTCAGTAACCTCGGCCGTGACCTGGCCCGACTGGGCCGGTTCGCGGAGGCGCTGGTCGCCCGGCAGGAGGCGGTGACGATTCGCCGGCGATTGGCGGGCGCCAACCCCACGGCCCATCTGCCCGGACTGGCCGCCTCACTACACAGCCTCGGCCGAGGCTTCTCGGAGTTGGACCGGGACGACGAAGCGCAAGCCGCCACCCGGGAGGCCGTGGAGATCCGCCGGCGACTGGCAGCCGCCAACCCTGCCGCCCACCAAGCTCCGCTGGCGGATTCCCTGACCAGTCTCGGCGCGCGCCTGATGAGATGGGCACGGCATCAGGAAGCACTGGCGATCATGCGGGAGGCGGTGGACGTCCGGCGGCAGTTGGCCGAACTCGATCCTATCGTGCATCGGCGTGGACTGGGTACGTCACTGCACAGCCTCAGCATTTGTCTGAAGGAGTCGGAGCGGGCCGAGGAGGCGCTGATCGTGGCGCGGGAAGCGGTCGAGATACGTCGGAAACTGGCGGCGACCACGCCGGCCGCACACGAGCCAAATCTAGCGCAGTCCCTGTACAGCCTTGCAGTCTGCCTGCGCAGAGTCGGCGACAAGGAGCACGCACTCGTGGTGTCGCTGGAGGCCGCCGAGCTTTCCAGGAAACTGGCCGAATCCGGCCTCGCCATGTTCGCCGCCCTGCATGCGCGAGCCCTGCGCCACGCCGGGATCTGCCTGTCGCGTCTGGAACGTTGCGCGGAGGCTGTGACGTACCAACAGGAGGCGATCGCGATCTGGCGGCGCCTGGTGGCCGCCCACCCTGCCAAATACGAGCCGACATTCGCCAAATCGTTGCTGCACCTCAGCTATGATCTGACGAAGCTGAACGAGCCGGAGCAGGCGCTGAGCACCGTTCGGGAAGCCGTCGAGATCGCACAGCGGCTGGCAGCAGCCGATCCGTCCAGGCGCGAGCCTCACCTGGCGAGTGCGCTGATGTCGCTGGGCGACTGCCTGTCGACAACGGGTCGAGCTGCGGAGGCGTTGCCCCACCAGCGGGCGGCGGTTGAACTCTTCCGGCGGCTGGCAGCAGCGGATCCCGGAACGCACGAGGACGACCTGGCGATGTCACTCCGCTCGCTGAGCGTAGGACTGGGCGAACTCGGGCACGATGAGGAAGCGCTGGGTGTCGGGCAGGAGACGGTGACGATCACTCTGCGGTTGGCGCGCAGGGATCCGGCACGCTACGGACCAGCACTCGGTCGATCATGGACCAATCTGGCCGTCTTCCAACGGCGTCTGTGTCGCCACGCGAACGCACTGACCGCCGCACGGGAAGCGGTGGCGATCTGGCGGCGGCAGGCGGATGCCGACCCCGCCCTCGCCGACGCTCTGCGTCTGATGGCAAAGAGCCTGGAGCGAACAGGTGAACTCGAGAAGGCCGTGACCGCCGCGCAGGAAGCGGTCGAGATCCAACGACGCCTTGGTGACACGGACAACCTGCGCCGAGCCCTCGAAACGAAGGCCAGCATCCTGGACCAACTCGGCCGGCACGACGATGCGGATCAGGTCCGCCAGGAGGCGAACAACGTCCGGTAGGCGGTCAGTTCGCCGTTTGGAGGCGATGTCGATTTCACCCCTAATAGGCGGATAGGCGGCGCACATCAGCGCGGGTGCGCTTGTCCTACACTGACTTCTTTGCGCCCTCTCGGCCCAGCGCAGACTGCATGATCCGTCGGAGCCGATGGGGAATCGCGGATACTGGTGTGGTGGACGGCACCCCACTGGGTCGGCAGCAACCACACCCGCACGGTGTGCACCAAGATTTCATCTGAGCCAAGTCGCGTAACAACGCCCACCGATCGACACCCTACGATGCTGGCCGCCGACACCAGCTCGCCCATGAAGGCATGGCTGACAGGATCGCTGGCAGATCGCCGAACCTGCGCTCAGGTAGCGCCTACGTTCACCAAATGCTTGGCGTGTTTCCGGTCTGCCGCTTCGTTCGACGCTAACGCTGGGCCGCTGCGGCTTCCTCGCTGCCTTGCTGGTCCCTGGTTACGAGGTGGGTCTGAGCAGCGGCCATGGTGGCGATCTGGTGGGTCAGCCTGGTGATCTCGGCTTCGTAGACGTCTCGAAGCTGCGCAGCTTGGTCGGCCAGACCCGCCTTGCCATCAGCACGCATGTCAGCGAGTTCTTTTTTGTGCTCGCGCCGAAGGTCACCCATTTCGGTTCGGAAGCGTTCAGCATCGTCCACAGCGCGTTGGGCGATCGCCTCGGCTCGGCTCGCCGCCACCGTCGCCACGTCCCGCTCCCGTTGTGCCGCCGTGATCTGCTCGGCGGCCTCTGCCCGAATCTGAGCTAGCTCGGCCGCCGTCCCTTGGCGTACCTTGTCGATCTCGGCTTCAACGTCCTGCTGCGACTGGGCGATGACTGCCGCCGCGTCCTCGTGGGCTTGCTCAGCGGCCGCTGTCGCCTCGTCACGTTGCCGCTCGGCGCGTTCCAGGTCGTCGATCGCCTGATCGCGTACCTCGATGGCCTCGTCGAGGTCCTTCACGAGCTGATGGGCCGCGTTCGTCGCCTGGTCGCGTTCCCGCTGCGCATCCTTGACTTGCTCGGTGGCCTCGAACTGGATGCGCTCCACATGGCGGTGCGCATCGTCCAATTCGGCGCGCACCAGTTCTGGATCGGCCGCTGCCGTGAACTCCGCAAGCGCGGTGGTGATGGTCCTGGCCAGGCCAGCGGCTTCGATCTGGAACTGCTCCAGCAGGCTCGCGGCACGTTCCCGTGCGACGGTTGCAGACCGCCCGGTCTCCACCGTGATGGTTGCACTGGTCTGCTCGGCTGAGACGGCCGGACTGCCCCGACCGTTCGTGCCCGTCTGACGTGTACGGCGTTGTTCCTCTCGGCGGGCAGTGACAGGGGTATGCGCGTACTTGCCGGTGTTCTCGTTGAGCAGATCGCAGTAGATCGGCGGCTTGCCGCCCTTGTCGCCAGCACGGCGGCGCGGCGGTCGAGTACAACCGGGGTAGGTGCACCGACCTCGGCTGGTGCTGCCGGCCGTCGTGGTCTCAACGCTCATCACGAACCCTCATATCGTTTCGTATCCTTACCTATCCGTTCGCTGTATCGATTGGCCAGGCTCGCCTTCGCCGCGCTGGGCCTGTCACAACCCGCATGAGACCTTACCAGAAGATCCAGCTTCAGTTGACATATAGTCAAGATAGACTACCCTGTGGATGGAAAGGGAAACTGAAGCTCAACTGCGAGGAGTAGCCAGCGGCACATCCGACAACCCGACCACCACGAAGGGAGTCGGCACCGGGGTTGTCACGACACCAGCGGGGAAGCGCCACGGACGGGGAGGGCCGATGGACGCCCAGCAGCACAGGACAACAACACCGACCACTCTGTTGAGTGGATCTAAACTTGACGACACGAGGGGGCAGGCGACTCACGGCGCCGTACAATCGGCACGCCGCCGTTCTCCGCTGTGGCAACGACCTTGCCCGACATCGCGGCACGACGACGTGCCCACGACCGCGAGCGACATCGTGGCCGCACTGGCGTTGCCGGCGTGGCGCACGCGGGTAACCGAGCCTATTCGACCGCTGCCGTTGACCGAACTGCACCGCCTGCCCCGCGACACGTCCATGCTGTACGGCATCGGGCGCGTCGACCCATCTGGACGAGTCTCCGAACGCCACATCGTCCACGCCCTCCACTGGAAGCCGGGACAACGCCTCGACATCGCCCTGATCACTCGCGGCCTGGTCATCCGCGCCGCTGACGACGGCCCGGTTGCTATATCCCCCACGCAACGCCTCGTGATTCCGCTGACCGCCCGCCGGCACTGCGACATCGAGGCCAGCGATCACGTCCTGCTCGCGGCAGCACCCGAATACGGCATCGTCATCGTGCACACGCTCGCCGTCCTGGACGACATGCTCGTCCACCACCACGCATCGACGAACGCAACGCACCATGAGCAGTCATGACTCCGTAGCCCGGACGTCGCAGCCCGGCGACATTGACGCAGCACGACTGCTCCTGGCCAAACTCGGCGTCACACCAGCCGATCTTCTCGCCATCCCCGATGACCGGCACAACGTTCCCACGTTCGTCGACTACATCCCCCGCGTCGCCCAGGCCGTCAGCCCAGGCACACGTCGGCTCTACGGCACCTACTGGAACCGCGTCATCAGGGCGTGGGGACCACGGCAACTCACCAACGTGACCGCCCTAGAGATCAGCCAACTCGCCGAAGCTGCCAAGACGACCGTGGTGGAACGACGCAACGCCCGCGGCGGGCGCAGCGCGGCCGAGCACACCATCTCCGCCCTGCGCTGCGTCTACAATCACGCCGTCGCCGACGGAATCCTCAACGACACCGACAACCCCGCCAAACGGGCGGCCAAACCACGCCGACTACCGAGCACCCGCCGGGCACTCCCGGACACCCGGCTCGACGAGATCAGCCATGTCGCAGCGACCACCGGCAACGACCCCGCACTCGACGCGCTGCTCATCCGGCTACATGTCGAGACGGCTTGCCGCCGAGGTGGCGCTCTCGCCCTTACACCGACGGACCTGGACGAACACCAGTGCCTGATCCAGCTTCACGAAAAGGGCGGGACAATGCGGTGGCAGCCCGTGTCGCCAACGCTGATGGCGCACCTTGTTGCCCACGGCGACAGTCGCGGCGGACTAGAGTCAAATCACAGGCTCCTGCGGTACGCCAACGGCCAGCCCATCACCGCACGGCGCTACGACCACCTCTGGGAACGCCTCGGCCGTCACCTTCCCTGGGTCGCGACCCAACAGATCAGCACCCACTGGCTGCGCCACACGACCCTCACCTGGGTCGAACGCAACTTCGGCTATGCGGTCGCCCACGCCTACGCCGGCCATACCGACCACGGCCACAACCCGAGCGCGACTGCAACCTACATCCGAGCCAGCGTGCATGAAGTCGCAACCGCACTCGCCGCACTGACCGGAGAGCCCCATCCACTCGCGACCGTTCCGTGAACGAGTCCTCAATAGACCTTCCGTACCACACGTCATCCACAGGCGACGCACATTCATGCGACACGCCGAGGAACCCAACTGGCGCAGCAGTGACCGGCTTGGTACCGTGGCCAGTATGATTTCCCCAACAAGGGGAAATCTTCCCAGCCGAAGGGAAATCTCCCCGGGGTGGGGGTTCAAGTCCCCCCTCGGACACCCGAATCGATGTGATCTCCCCGATTTCTCGCAGTCCTTGAACACACGCGCGCCCGGTGCGCCGGTCGACGCGCCCTTCCCCCAGGTCATCGCCCCGGTCGTGCCCTCCAGCAGGGCCCGCCCGGGTGCCTTGACTCGAGCACCGCGCCGGCCGCTCCCGCTGGCACCCATACCTGCACCCGCGCGTCGCACACCGATCGAGCTCGTGTACGGCATGAGCCGACTGGACGCCTCCGGCCGCGTCGCCGACCGCACCATCACCGACGCGCTGGGCTGGGCGCCGGGCGATCACCTGACCCTCACCGCCGATGCGCAGATGATCGAGCTGTGCCACGACGAGGACGGGCTGATCAGCCTGACCGCCAGGTCCCTCATCACCCTCCCGGCCCCGGCCCGCGACAGGATCGGCGTCCACCCTGGCGATCGGGTGCTGCTGGTCGCGACCCCACGCGAGCACCACCTGGCCGTGTATCCACTGTCCGCGCTGCACCAGGCGATGACGTCCTGGCGGGGTGACCGCACATTACGAACACGTACGCCGACACTGTGGACGCTGAACGACTGCTGCTATCCCGGATGGGTCTATCTGCCGAGGATCTGCTCACCGCCCCGTCGGCACGCCCGGCCGTGCCGACGTTCGCCGAATACATCCCGGTCGTCGCCGGCTCAGTCAGTGAGAGCACCCGCCGGGTGTATGGCACCTATTGAAAACAACATCCTCGATCAGTGGGGCGAGCGGCGTCTGGACGAGATCACCCCGTCGGAGGTTCGGGCCCTGCGCGAGCACGTTAAGACCCACGTCGTGGCTCGCCGCAACGCCCGGGGCGGGCGCTGCGCGGCCGAACACCTGATCGCCGCCCTGCGGTGTATATACCGGCGGGCCGAGGACGACGGCTGGATCACCACCCAGGCCAACCCCGCCCGCAAGGTCGACAAACCCCGCCGACTACCCACCACGCGCCACGCGATCGCCGACACCCGCCTGGCCGAGATCAACCAGATCGCCGCCACTACCGGTAACGATCCGGCGTTGGACACACTGCTGCTGCGGCTGCACACCGAGACCGACGACGGCCGCCTTCCACACCGACTATCCATACGCGACAGTGAAGTCCCCGGCGCCGGGCAAGCTGGGCGTGGCGCCTGCCGACGAGAAGATCGACGCACCGGACCACGAGTGCGTCACGCTCAGCCCCTGGGCCTTCTGCCCGTAGGGAATCCATTTCGCCCACAGCAGACCGAGCACGAGCAACAGGAACAGAACCACGGTACCGACCACCGCCGCCGGAGCGATCCGGCGAGCGGGCATGGTCAGTGAAGAATCCATCAAGCTCACCTCACAAGGAAACGCGAAGCGAGCCGGGCTTACGGGTCGGCCGCCGCGCTCCGCGGACTGGAGAGCCCGACCGGGCTCATCGGGAGCGGCTCAACGGCGGCGCATGAGGCACCTGCCTTCGCACGAAACCACGCGGGCGCCCTACTTCGTCGCGTACGGCTTCGGCGCCGGTCCGTAACGATGGTGACCGATCTGACCACCCACCGACGCGTCCGAACAGGCACCATGGGGTGGAGACCCGCGGGACGCGGGTTTCGGACGAGGCACGCCGTACCCGGTCAGCGACAAGACGGTGTGGGTGGAGCCCGTCATGTTGTTCCAGATCGTCCAGGTGGTCGGCTCGCTGCTGATCCTGGGTGCGTTCGTCGCCGCGCAGGCGAGACTGTTCGATCAATCCAGCTTCCGGTACCTGGTCCCGAACGCGGTGGGGTCGGCGGTGCTCGCGGCCACCGCCGTGGTCGGCGGTGAATGGGGGTTCGTGCTCCTGGAAGCCGTGTGGGCGTTGGTGTCCCTGGCCTCGATCGCACGCAGGTGGCCGGGCCGGGTGGGCGCCGGTCCGGCCGCCTGCGGCGGCGACGGGGTCAGTGACCGTTGCCGTGGCCGTTGTCGGCGAAGTAGCAGAACAGTCGCAGGTTGGGGGCGGGGCGGGCGACGCCGAGGACATCCTCGATGGTCACGTTGGCTCCGTTGCCGTACAGGGAGATTTGGCCGGACTGGCTGAAGAAGCGGCCGGCGCCGCCGACGATGGACCGGGTGGACGGCTTGGTGTCCTGGTCGAGCGAGGCTTCGGTGCCGATCGAGGAGAACTGGTCCTGCGGGAAATTGTTGTCGGGGGTGATGTCGCCGAACACGTACGTGTGCGTCGAGAACAGGTGGGGATTGGGGCGGCCGGGGAAGAACATGAACTGGCCCATGCCGAACCAGGTGCCGATCTGCCGGTCGGTGTGCTGGGTGGCGTCCCAGTCCGTGGACTCGTCGGGGATGCTGAAGCCGGGGTAGATGGGTCCCTCGACGTAGAACGTGCTGCCCCGCAGGTCGCCGAAGTCCACGTTCGGGCCTGGGTTGACCAGCAGGCTCGGGCCGTCCATCGCGATGTCCAGCACGAGATTCGGCTTGCGGTGCACGGTCTTGTCGACATCGGGGGCCGCGTTGGCCGTGCCGGCGCCCAACAGTGGTGCGGCCAGTGCCGCCGCGCCGCCCAGCATCAGGCCGTGCCGGAGCAGGCTGCGCCGGCCGAGTCCGGCCTCGTCGGTGTTCCGGGTCATCGGGTTCTCCTTGTCCTAGCAGTTATCCGCCGAGCAGCGGAACGGTTTGGTCGAGCGCGTCGAACGCGGCGCGGACGTCCTGCTCGTTCGTGTAGACGTAGCCGGAGATGCGCAGCACCTGGCCGCGGCCGAACGACTCGACGTAGGGCTGCGCGCAGTGGTGGCCGGTCCGGCACATCACCCCGAACGAGTCGCTGAGCATGCGGGCCAACTCGGTCAGGTCGGCGCGGCCCCGGACGGCGACGCTGACGATGCCGCCCCGGTCGCCGGACAGCGGGCCGAGCACCGACAGGTAGTCCCGCCGCGCCGCTTCGGCGCTCAGCAGTTCGCCCAGCCTGCGGTCGTGTTCGGCCACCTCGGCCATGCCCAGTTCGTCCAGGTAGTCCACCGCGGCACGCAGGCCGTAGGTGCCGGCGATATGGGGCGTGCCGGCCTCGAACCGGTGCGGCGCCCGGCGCCAGACCACCTGCTCGGTGTCCACCCAGTCGACCATCCCGCCGCCCGTCGACCACGGCGGCAGCCGGTCGATCAGCGACGGGCCGAGGACCAGCACGCCGATGCCGGTCGGGCCGAGCATCTTGTGCGCGGAGAACACCAGCGCGTCGGCACCCAGCGCGGCCACGTCGACCGGCCGGTGCGGCACCGACTGGGCACCGTCGACGACGACCAGGGCGCCGTGTTCCCGTGCCAGGCCGGCCATCGCGGCCACCGGCGCGTACCGGCCGGTGACGTTCGAGCAGTGGGTGATCGCCACGACCTTGGGCCGTTGGCGCAGCAGTTCGGCGTAGCGGGCCAGGTCCACGGCGCCGTCCGTGCCGACCGGGATGAACTCGACGCGGGCGTGCCGCCGCCATGGCAACTGCTGCGAGTGGTGGGTGTCCGCACCGACCAGTACCACGTCGTCCGCGCTCAGCCCGAGCCCGGCCGCGACCAGGTTCACGCCGTACGTGGTGCCCGGCGTGAACACCACGGACTCGGACCGGGCGCCGACGAACTCGGCCACCCGCTGCCTGGCCCGCTCGTACTCGTCGGACGCCTCCTCGGACAGCATGTGCTTGCCACGGTGGATGTTCGCGCTGACCTCGGTGTAGTAGCGGACCACAGCCTCGGTCACCGCCCTCGGCTTGAGGCTGGTGGCCGCGCTGTCCAGGTACACCACCGGCACGCCGTCCACGGTCCGGGACAGCACCGGGAAGTCGGCCCGGACATGCCGCCAGCCGACCGGGACCAGTGGTGAGGTCGTACTGGTCATGGACGCACCTCCGAGACACAGCAGAGAAACTTTCCGGAGCGTTCGCACTCGATGTAGCCGACGGGCTCGACGGTGGCCGTGATGTCGGGGCCGAGCGCGGCCGCGAGCCGGTCGGCCAGGTCCGGCGGGTGGGTCGGTTCGGCCGCACCAGTGCTCGGCACATAGCGCAGCCGCACCCGGTTCTCGTCGAGCTGGCGCAGCTTGTAGGCGTGCAGCCACTCGGCTGGCCCGATCAGGTCGTCCAGCTGTCGTGGGGTGAGCACCGGCCGGCCGCCGGACCGCACCATATGCGTGCCGCGCCCGTGGAACACCACCCTCGGATAGCCGTGCCCACACGGGCATCGACCGTCCAGCAGGGTGAACAGGTCGCCGGTGCGGTAGCGCAGGTGCGGTGAGATCTCGTCGCCGATGCTGGTCACATACAGCTCGGCCAGCTCACCCGGTTCGGCCGGCCGGTCGCCGACCAGGAACTCCAGGTAGAAACTGTCCGTGTTCATGTGCACGTAGCCGGCCGGGCATTCCATGCCCATCCAGCCGAGTTCGGACATGGACACGACCTCGCAGACCGCTGCCGCGCCGAACACGTCGGTCACCTGGCGGCGGGCGCTGGCGGTCACCAGGTTGTAGGTGAGCACGAGCCCGCCGACCGGCGGTGGTTCGACGCCGCGGGACGCCAGGTTGCGGGCCAGGAACGCCAGGTGCATCGGGTCGGTGTAGAGCCAATGCGGCCGGTAGTCCACGATCTCGGACACCGCCTGGTCGATCATGCTGTCCGGGGTGCTGAGCAGGTCGTGGGCCACCGGGAGCACGCGAGTGCCGTCCGGCAGGGTCCGGCTCTCCGGTGTGGTGAACGGTGTCGCGCACTCCACGTCCGAGCAGTTCGGCGCCGCGTACCGGCAGATCCGCTGGTCGGTCGCGGATCCGAAGACCGCACTCAACCCTGGATGCACCGCGCTGGTGGTGGTCATCCGTTCGGCGAGGGTGTAGCTGTGCGCGATGGTGAGCAGCCGCTCCCCCGTGGTGCCCGAACTCTGGCTGCGGAACACGAACGGGTCGGCCAGCGTGGTGCCGGCGACCAGCACGCCGGTCGGGAAGTTGCGCCGGTAGTCCACCTTGCTGGTGGCCGGTATCCGGCGGAACTGGGCCGGCGTGCACACCTGGTGCGGCCGCAGCCCGGCCTGGTCGAGGTGACCACGGAAGAACGGCACCCGCTCGTAGGCCGCCGCGATCTCGTCAAGTGCCCCGGTGAACGAGTCCGGATACGTCTCGGTCATGTCATCGAGACCAGGACGCGGCGGCTGCCGGTGTACGCGTGCCTGCCGTGCATCACCAGCATGTTGTCGATCATCATCAGGTCGCCGGGCCGCCAGTCGAACGCGAACTCGTTGCGGCGGGCCACATCGCGCACGTGGGCCAGGTCGTCGTCGGGGATCGGGGTGCCGTCGCCGAAACTCGCGTGCAGCGGCAGTTCCTCGTCGGACTCGACCAGCGCCCGCAACGCCTGTGCCTGGTCGGGCGGCAGGTTGGAGATGTGGAACTGGTCGGCCTGGTTGAACCACACCTCGTCACCGGTGACCGGATGCACCCGGGTGGCCGGCCGCACCTGCCGGATCCGTAGTTCCTCGTCCTCGGTCCAGGTGTGGCTGACGTCGGCGGCGTGCAGGTACTCGGTGACCTTCTCCGCGTCGTCGGTCTCGTAGGTCTCCTGCCAGGACCGGCCGAGGCCGAACCCGCCGTGCATGTTCTGCAGGTACGCCACGCCGTGCGCCTCGAACCGGGCGCGCACCGCGGTGTCCAGCTCGGCCAGCATGGCGCGGCCGTCGGACACCGGGGTCTGCCCGCCACTGGCCGGTGCGACGAGACAGCAGATGTACAGCCGGTCGGGCCACCGGTGGGACTGGGACAGCTCGTTGTGCAGCGAGATGTCGTACTCGGCCGGGTACTCCGTCGACGTCCACACGCCCTCGTGCACCGCGTTGCGCGGCGAGTTGCCGTGCAGGTACTCGTTGAACGGCTCGCCGAAACAGCTCACCGCGGCCCGCACGGCCGCCGGGTCGGTGATGCCGAAACCGCGCAGCAGCACCGCACCGTGGGTCAGCAGCAGTTCGTTCGCCTGGCCGACGACGGCACCGAGTTCGTCGGTGAGCCGGGCCGGGCCGGCCGGCCGGTCGGCGCCGGGCGGTTCGATGACCGCGACGGTCGTCCGGCCGGAGGTCATGGTGTTCACCCGCATGACGTGAACCTCGCTTCCGGGTGGTCAGGAGCCGCTGGTGACGGGCTCGGGGAACTTCCTGGTGCCGGGGATCGGGGAGAACCACATGACCACGATCGGCAGCAGCACGGCGATCGCGAACACCAACATGACCAGCCGCAGGCCGATCACGTCGGCGAGCACACCGGCGACCAGCGCGCCGACCGGGGCCAGGCTCAGCGACAGGCCGCGGAAGGTGGCGACGACCCTGCCCTGCATGTCGTTGGGCGTCAGCCGCATCCGCAGCGAACCCATGCTCACCTGGGCCACCGGACCGGACAGCCCGATCAGCGCCTGGGCCAGTGCCAGCAGCCCGATCACCAGCCACTGCGGACCACCGGCCAGCGGCACGATCAGGAACGCCGCGTTACCGGCCACCGTGGCCCAGAACGCGCTCGGGCCGGGACCGAACAGCTTGAGCGTCTTGAGCGAGACCAGCGAGCCGATGACGGCCCCGACGCCGAGGAACGCCAGCGTGAAGCCGATCCACCCGGACGGCAGGTGCAGTGCGGTGCTGAGGTAGAACACGTACAGCGCCTGGATTCCCGCGGTGAACGTCATGTAGCAGGCGGTGGCGAACATCATCGGGCGGATCACCGGCTGCACCCACACCCACTTCAGGCCGGCGCCGATCGCGGCGAACAGCTTGGGCGGCCGGCTGGTGCCGCCCGGCGGCTCCTCCGGGTGCCGGATCAGCATGCTGGCGATGGCGCCGACGAAGTAGGACACCGCGTCGATCACGATCACACCGGCCGCGGAGAAGAACGTGATGAGCAGGCCGGCGACGCTCGGTCCGGCGACCTGGGCCACCGACTGGCTCACCTGGAACTTCGCGTTGCCCTCCGGCACCAGGTCTGCGTCCACAAGGGACGGTATGAACGCCTGGTTGGACACCTCGAAGAACACGCCGAGGATGCCGGCCACCAGCACGATCACGTACAACCAGACGATCTGCAGGTCACCGAGGTAGAACAGCACCGGGATCAGGCCGATCGCGACGCCTCGGCCGAGGTCGGTGACGATCATGGTGGGCCGCCTGCGCATCCGGTCCGCCCACACGCCGGCGAACAGGAACAGCACGAATGGCAGCCGGGACAGCGCGCCCAGCACACCCATCTGGGCGCTGGTGGCGTGCAACAGTTGCAGTGCCACCATCGGCATCGCCACCACGGTGACCTGGGTGCCGACCAGTGACAGGCTCTGGCCGCCCCACAGTTTCAGGAAGTCGCCGTGCCGCCAGAGGCTTTTCGGCACCGCGGGTTCGGTCGACTTATCGTGCGTCGTCGGAGAAGCCATGGTCCATCCATTTCCTGATCTGCGCCGCCATGTCCTTGACCCGCGGCTCGTACACGGAGGTGAATCGGGTGCCGGGAATCGGCGCGATGGCGAACCGGCCGGACACCACGCGGCGCCAGCCGTGGTCGTCGCCAACCGTGATCTCCGGGTCTTCGACCGGTTGCAGCAGGACCACGTCGCCGTCGTAGGGCTCGTGCTGCCAGTAGCCGACCGCCTGGGCGTTGGCCTTGAACACCCGCAGGTACCGGCGGGCCTGCTCCAGGTCCGCCGTGTCCGGGCGGAGCCGCTCCTCCCGGGCGGAGGCGTTGATGACCGCGACCAGCCGCTCGTCGGTGCTCATGCCGCGCAACTCGTCCAGGTCGACGGTCTCCAGCACGTTCACGCCACCGGCCAGGGCGTGGATCATCAGCATCGTCTCGTCCTGCAACGAGGACCGGACCACCGGTTCGTCAGCCGACGACCACACCGGGAACACCAGCGGCACGTCCTCGCCCTCGGCGCGCAGCCTGCGGGCCACCTCCAGGGCGATGTTGCCGCCGATGCAGAACCCGCCGAGCACGTACGGGCCGTGCGGCCGGACCGACCGGATGTAGCGCACGTAGTCGTCGGCCATCTCGGCCAGCGACAGGTGCGGTTCCTGGCCGGGGATCAGCCCACGGGCCGGGATCGTGTAGACCGGCTGGTCATCGCCCAGCCGGGCGGCCAGCGGCCGGTACCGGAACACCTGGCCGCCCAGCGCGTGGGACAGGAACAGCGCCGGCCGGTCACCGATGGTGCGCAGCGGCACGATCGGGCTCACCGAACCCATGTCCTCCGGCCGGCGCACCTGGACGGCCAGCCGCCGGACGGTGGACGCGGTGAGCACGGTCTCCACCGGCAGCTCGCGGCCCAGTTCCTGGCGGATCCGGACGGTCATCCGCAGCGCCAGCAGGGAATGCCCGCCCAGCTCGAAGAAGTCGTCGTCGATGCCGACCGCGGTCTGGCCGAGCAGCTGTTCCCAGATGGTGGCCAGCCGCGCTTCGGTCTGGTCGCGCGGCGGCCAGTAACCGGCGCTCCGCGCGGCCACCGGATCCGGCAGCGCCTTACGGTCCAGCTTTCCGTTGCGGCCCACCGGAAGTTCGGGCAGCACCTGGATCGTCGCCGGCACCATGGCCGTCGGCAGGGTGTCGGCGAGCTGGTCACGCAGCCGGGCCGGGTCCAGTTCCTGGTCCGGGTCGACCGGCACCACGTAACCGGCCAGCCTGGTGCCCGCCTGGTCGGTGTGGGCGGTGACGGCGGCGGCCCGGACGTCGGGCAGCGCGGCCAGCGCCGCCTCGATCTCGCCGGGTTCGATGCGCATGCCGCGCACCTTGACCTGGTCGTCCAGCCGGCCGAGATACTCGATCTCGCCGGTGGGCAGCCACCGGGCCCGGTCGCCGGTGCGGTAGCGGCGGGTCCCCGGCGGGCCGTCCGGGTCCGGGGTGAACCGCTCCGCGGTCGCGCCCGGCCGGCCCAGGTAGCCCAGCGCCACCTGCACGCCTGCGATGCACAGTTCGCCCGGCACGCCGACCGGCACCTGCTCGCCGAGCGGGTCCACCACGTGCAGCCGGGTGCCCGGCACCGGCCGGCCGATGGGCAGCGGCCGCTCGCCGGGCACGCACTGGTGCCTGGTGACGTCCACGGCCGCCTCGGTCGGCCCGTACAGGTTGTGCAACTCGGTGTGCGGCAACAGTTCGGCGCACCGGTCTGCCAGTTCCGGGCGCAGCGCCTCACCGGAACAGATCACCCGGCGCAACCCGGTCGAGCGGGCCACCGCGTCCGGGTCGTCCAGCAGCGCGTCCAGCATGGCCGGCACGAAATGTGCCACCGACACGCCCTGTTCGGCGAACAGCCGGCTCAGGTAGGCCGTGTCCCGGTGCCCGTCCGGCTCCGCGACGACCATGGTGGCGCCGGCCAGCAGGGGCCAGCACAGTTCCCACACCGAGACGTCGAACCCGAACGGTGTCTTGTGCACCACGCGGTCGCCGTCGGCCAACGGGAACGCCGCCTGCATCCAGCGCAGCCGGTGCACGATCGACCGGTGGGACACGGCGACGCCTTTCGGCGCGCCGGTGGAACCGGACGTGTAGATCACGTAGGCGGGCGAGTCGGCCGGCACCGGCACGATCGGCGCCGGTTCGGCGGCCGCGGTCGCCGGTACGGTGACCGGTGCGTCCGGCCAGGACACCCGGCCGGTCTCGTCGGTGACCACCACGCGAACGCCCGCGTCCCGGCACATCAGGGCCAGGCGCTGGTCGGGCAGGTCGGGGTCCAGCGGCAGATAGGCGGCACCGGCGGCGAGCACGGCGTGCACGGTCGGCACCAGATCGGCGCCCCTGCGCAGCAGTACGCCGACCAAGTCACCAGGGCGTACTCCGGAGTCGATCAACGCCCCGGCGTGCCTGGCTACCCGGTCGCCGAACTCGGCGTAGCCGATCGGCTCGCCGCGCCACACCAGCGCGGTGGCGTCCGGTCGCGCGGCCACCGACGCGGCGACCAGGTCGGCCAGCGTGTCGTCCGGTCCGGATTCGGTTCCGGTGTCGTTCCACGACGCCAGCGAGTCCGCGTCCGGTCCGGCCAGAAAACCGTTGCTGGGCCGTGGATCCGCTGCCGGGTCGGCGGCGATGGCGGCCAGCGCGCGCTGGTAGTGCGCTGCCACCCGCTCGATCCAGGCGCGCGGGAACTGCTGGCGCTGGTATGTGATGGTCAGCCGCAGCGTGCCGGTGGCCCGGTCCCGGGAGAACGCGGCGGCGAAGGGCACATTGGTCTGCTCGAAGAAGTCCTGGCCGACCACCTCGATCGGTCCGCTGTCGGGCAGGTCCTGGTAGACGTGGAAGTCCCGGTAGTCGAACAGCGCCTCGTACAGCGGTGACCGGTCCACGGCGTTCTGGATCTCGAACAGCGGATAGGCCCGGTGCGGCAGGATCGCCAGCTCGGTGTCGAACACCGCACGCACCAGTTCCCGCCAGCTCGGCCGGTCGACCCGCACCCGCACCGGCACCGCGTTCAGGAACAGGCCGAGCACCTGCCCGCCCGCCTCGTGTTCGGGCCGGTTGTGCGCGACGATCCCGGTGGTCACGTCGACCAGCCCGGTGACCAGGCCGAGCACCCGCAGGTGGGCGGCGAGCAGCACGGTCCGCAGTGGCACGCCCGCCTGCCGGTGCAGCGCGACCAGCCCGTCGGCCACCGAGTCGGCCACCGCCAGTTCGAGGGTGTCGATGTCGTCTCCGGTGCCGGTGGGGTGGCCGGGCAGCCGGGGCAGCGTGGTGGCCGGTGCGTCGGCCAGGGTGTCGCGCCAGAACTCGGCGCCATCCGGCGCGGCGACGGCAGCCTTCTCCTGCGCGACGAAGTCCCGGTAGGTGATCGGCAGCGGCTGGGCGTCGATCGGCTTGTCGACCAGGTGGGCGGTGTAGCGGCCGAGCAGTTCCGTGGTCAGCGTGGCGACGCTCCAGCCGTCCAGGATCGCGTGGTGGAAGCTCAGCGTCAGGGCGAACCGGCCGGCGGGCAGGCGGTGCACGAACGTGCGCAGCAGCGGCGGTTCCGTCCAGTCGATCGGGACCAGCTTCTCCTGGTCCCGCCAGGCCAGCAGCCTGGTTCTGACCTCGTCCGCCGCCAGCCTCGACCAGTCCGTTTCGGACAGTTCTGGCCGGACGCCGGCACGCACCAGTTGCAGCGGCTCGCTGAAGTCGGTCAGGTTGAACGACGTGCGCAGCACGGGGTGCCGCTCGGTGACCTCGGCCAGTGCTGCCGCCAGCGCGTCGGCGGACCAGGTGCCGCGCAGGGTGAGGGTGAACAGGTCGTGGTAGGTCGCCGAACCGGGCCGCAGCTCGCTGTGGAACAGCATGCCGGTCTGCAACGCGGTCAACGGATAGGCGTCCACCAGCGGCGATGCCGGTGTGGTGGGCATGGTGTCGGTCACGATGTGCTCTCCCCGAATCGTTGCTCCAGTAGCGCGAGGTCGCGCGGGTTCACCAGGCCGAAGGCGGGGGCCGCCGGCTCGGTGGTGGGCGCGGTGTCGAGGTCGAGCGCGGCGGCCAGCGCCCGGACCGTCGGCTTGCCGAACAGTTCGCCGACCGCGACCCGGTAGCCGAGCCTGCGCAGCCGCGCGATCACCTTGAGACTGCGGATCGAGTCGCCGCCGAGCGCGAAGAAGTCGTCCAGGGCGCCCACGTTCGGCACGCCGAGGACCTCCCGCCAGACCTTGGCGATCGCATGCTCCACCTGCCCGGTCGGCGGTGGGCCGTCGCCAGCCGTGCCTTCGGCCGGTCCGGGCAGGGCGCTCACGTCGAGCTTCCCGTTGTGGGTCAACGGGAACTCGGCCAACCACCGGTAGGTCGCCGGCACCATGTGGTCGGGCAGTCGATGGCGCAGCCGGTCGGCCAGGTCGGTGGCCGGCACCTCGGTGGTCTCGGCGACCAGGTAGGCGACCAGCCTGCGGCCACCGTCCTGGCCGGGCACAGCGAGCACCGCGGCCGACCGGATCTCCTGCTGCGCGGCCAGTTCCGCCTCGATCTCGCCCAGTTCGACGCGGAAGCCCCTGATCTTGACCTGCCGGTCCAGCCGGCCCAGGTACTCGATCTCGCCGTCCGGCCGCCAGCGGGCCAGGTCACCGGTACGGTAGAGCCGGTCGCCGGGCACACCGTACGGGTCGGGCACGAACCGCTCCGCGGTCAGGCCCGGTCGGCCGCGGTAGCCGTCCGCGACCTGCACGCCGCCGATGCACAGTTCGCCTGGCACCTCGACCGGCACCCGGTCGCCCCGGCCGTCCAGGATCTCGATGCGGGTGTTAGCGACCGGCGCGCCGATCGGCACCACCGCCTCGCCCGGCCGGTAGGTGTGCGCCGTGACGTCGATCGCGGCCTCCGTCGGGCCGTACAGGTTGTGCAGCTGGACGTGTGGCGCGATCGCGAGCAGGCGGGCCGCCAGTTCGGCCGGCAACGCCTCACCGGAGCACACCACGTGCGCCACACCGGCCAACCGGGGCGCCAGGTCCGGTTCCTCCAGTAATGCGTCCAACATGGACGGTACGAAGTGGACGACCGTGACTCCCCTGCGGTGGATCAGGTCGGCCAGGTAGCCGGGCAGCCGGTGCCCACCGGGGTCGGCCACCACCAGTTCGGCGCCGACCAGCAACGGCCAGCACAGTTCCCATACCGACACGTCGAACCCGAACGGTGTCTTGTGCAGCACGCGGTCGTCCGGCCCGATGCGGTAGTTGTCCTGCATCCAGTGCAGCCGGTTGGCCAGCGCCCGGTGGCCGACGGACACGCCCTTGGGCCTGCCGGTCGACCCGGACGTGTAGATCAGGTAGGCCGGACCGGCCGGCGGCACCGGCTCGGTGGGCCGGTCCGGTCGCTGCGCGGCGATCCACCGCGCGTCCTCGTCCAGCAGCACCGGCCGCCTGCCTGGTACCCGGTCGGCCAGCGCCGCCGTGCTGACCACCGTGGTGACGTCGGCGTCGTCCAGCATGCCGGCCAGCCGCAGTGGCGGCAGTTCGGGCTCCAGCGGCAGGTACGCCGCGCCAGCCGCCAGCACCGCGTGCAAGGTGACGACGAGGTCCACGCCCCGCTCCAGGCATACGCCGACCACGTCGCCGGTGCGCACCCCGGTGGTGCGGAGGTAGTTGGCCAGCCGGTTGACCCGGTCGACCAGTTCGCCGTAGGTCAGGGCGGTGTCGTCGGCCCACACCGCGACCGCGTCCGGTGTGGCGGCCGCGCGGGCGGCCACCAGGTCGGGCACGGTTCCGGCCGGGTAGTCGCATGAGGTCGCGTTCCACGCCCGGATCCGCGCCAGGTCGTCGGCCAGGTACGGCTCGCCGGGCCGGGGGTCACCGGCCGGGTCGGCGGCCAGCGCGGTCAGGACGGTCAGGTAGTGCCCGGCCACCGTGGTCACCTGGTCGGCGTCGAACTGCGCACTGTCGTACTTCAGCCGCAGCATCAGCGAATCGGTGCCCGGCGACCGGATCAGGTTGGCCGCGAACGGCACGTTGGTCTGCTCGAAGAACGAGTAGCCGGTGATCCGCAGCCGGTCGTCGGCCGGCAGGTCGCCGTAGACGTGGAAGTCGCGGTAGTCGAACAGCACGTCGTGCACCGGCGACCGCCCGGTCAGCCGCTGCACCCTGGCCAGCGGATGGTTGCGGTGCGGGATGGCGGCGATCTCTGCCGCGTGCACCGCCCGGACCAGCTCGCGCCAGCTCGGCCGGTCCACCCGCGCCCGGATGGCGATCGTGTTCAGGAACAGGCCGAGCACTTGGTCGCCTGCCTCGTGCGTCGACCGGCCGTGCGTGACGATGCCGGTGACCACGTCCGGCTGGCCGGACAGCAGCGCGAGCACCCGCAGGTGCGCGGCGAGCAGCACGGTCCGCAGCGGCACCTGTTCCGCCCGCGCCACCGCGGCCAGGCCGGCCACCAGGTCGGCAGGCAGTGTCGTGTCCACTGTGGCCGCGTCGCCGGTGCCGGTGGTCCGCCAGCGTCCCGTGCGGCGGGGGATCTCGGTGCCTGGCGCGTCGGCGAGCGTCTCCCGCCAGAACCGGTCGGCGGCCTCGGTCCGGTCGGCCAGCCGCTCGGCCACGAAGTCGCGGTACGCCAACGGCAGCATGGTCACCGGTTCGGGCCGGCCGGCCAGCCGCGCGGAGTAGCGGCCGAGCAGTTCGGTGCTCAGCGAAGCCACGCTCCAGCCGTCCAGGATGGCGTGGTGGAAGCTGAGGGTCAGCGCGAAACCGTTGCCGGGCAACAGGTGTACGAACACCCGCAGCAGCGGGGCCACGTCGGCGGCGAAGTCGTGCGCGCGCTCCTGCCGCTCGAATTCGGCCAGCGCGTTCGTCACCTCCCGCTCGGTGTGGTCGCGCAGGTCGGTCACCGTCAGCGGCGGCACCACGCCGGGGTGCACCAGTTGGGTCGGTTCGGCGAAATCGGCCACGTGCAGCGACGTGCGCAGCACCGCGTGTCTGGCGGCCACCTCTGCGAGCGCGGCGGCCAACTCGTCCGGCACGCAGTCGCCACCGTCGATCCGCAGCGTGAACACGTCGTGGTAGGTCGGACTGGTCTCGGCGAACTCGCTGTGGAACAGCATCCCGGCCTGCAGGTCGGTCAGGGGGTATGCGTCCTCGGCGCCGTGCGCGGTCCGCGCCTGTTCCGCCACCGAGACGCTCACCAGCGCGAACGGCTCGACCGCGGCGACGGGTTCGGTGCTGGCCTGGGTCAGCGCACCGGCCAGGCCGCGCACGGTCGGCCGGGCGAACAACTCGACCAGTTCGGTGGTGTAGCCCGCGGCACGCAGCCGCGCGATCACTTTGAGGGCACGGATGGAGTCACCGCCCAGCGCGAAGAAGTCGTCCAGGGCACCGACATCGGAGGTGCCGAGGACGCCGGCCCACACGTCGGCGACCACCTGCTCGACCGGGCCGCGTGGCGCCTCGAACGGCCGGTCGGTGACGGGCTGTGGTGCGGGCAGCGCGGCCCGGTCGAGCTTGCCGTTCGTGGTCACCGGCAACGCGGGCAGCACGACGTAGGCGGTGGGCACCATGTGGGCCGGCAGCGTGTCGGCCAGCCGGGCCGCCAGCGCTGCGGGATCCGGTGGTGCCGAGGCCGGCACCACGTACGCGGTGACCCGGACGGGGTCGCCCTCGGCCACCACGGCCGCGGCACGCACACCGGGGTCGGCGACCAGGGCCGCCTCGATCTCGGCAGGCTCGACCCGCATGCCGCGCACCTTCACCTGGTGGTCCAGCCGGCCGAGGTAGTCGAGTTCGCCGTCCGGCCGCCACCGGCCGAGGTCACCGGTGCGGTAGAGCCGGCTGCCCGGTGGGCCGTACGGGTCGGGCACGAAGCGCTCCGCGGTCAGCGCGGGCCGGCCGGGATAGCCGTCGGCCAGTTGGACGCCTGCCAGGCACAGTTCGCCCGGCACGCCGACCGGTGTGCACCGGCCGTGCTCGTCCAGCACGTGCACGCTGGTGTTGGCCACCGGAGCCCCGATGGGCACCGCGGGCTCCCCCGGCCGGCACCGGTGTGCTGTGACGTCGATGGCAGCCTCGGTCGGGCCGTACAGGTTGAACAGGGTCGCCTCGGGCAGCGCGGCCATGGCGCGGTCGGCCAGTTCCGGGCGCAGCGCCTCGCCGGAGCACACCACGGTCCGCAGGTCGGCCAACCGGTCGAGACCGGGCTCCTCCAGGAAGGCGGCGAGCATCGACGGTACGAAGTGGACGGTGTTGATCCGTTCGGCGGCAAGGAGTTCGACCAGGTAGCGGCTGTCCCGGTGGCCGCCCGGAGCGGCGGTGACCACCGATGCGCCGGTGACCAGCGGCCAGCACAGTTCCCACACCGACACGTCGAAACCGATGGGTGTCTTGTGCAGCACCCGGTCTCCCGGCCCGACCGGCATCAGCTCCTGCATCCACCGCAGCCGGTTGACCAGCGCCCGGTGCGCGACGGCCGCGCCTTTGGGCTGGCCGGTGGACCCGGACGTGTAGAGCACGTAGGCGATCGACTCGGGCCGCACCGGCACGTCCACCGGATCGGCGGGCAGCGCGGTCAGTTCGCCGGCCACCTCGGCCAGCACCAGCAGTTCGGTGTCGAGGTCCACCCGGGACGTGGTGATCACCAGTCGGGCGTCCGCGTCGGCCACCAGGAACGCCAGCCGCCGGTCCGGCTGGTCCGGGTCCAGCGGCAGATAGGCCGCGCCCGCGGTGAGGATCGCGTGCACCGCGGTGAACAGCGCAGGGCCGCGTTCGGCCAGCACGCCGACCACGTCGCCGGGCCGTACGCCCCGTAGGACCAGCAGCCGGGCCAGCCGGTGCACGTCGGCGGCGAACTCGGCGTAGGTCCGGTCCGGGGTCGCGTCGTGCGGACAGCGCACGGCGAGCCCGTCCGGGTCGGCGGCGACCCGCTCGGCCAGCATCGCCGGCACGGTCGCCGCGCCCGGCCATTCGACGCCGGTGGCGTTCCAGCCGGCCAGTCGCTCGGTGTCGTCGGCCGTCAGCACCGGCAGCGCGTCGGCCGGCCGGTCCGGGTCCGCGGCGGCGGCGCCGAGCAGGGCGTTATAGTGCTCGGCGAAGCGGGCCATCGTGTCGGCGTCGAACAGGTCGGTCCGGTACTCGACCGCGCCGGCCAGCCCGTCCGGCCGCCGCCACAGGTAGACCGTGACGTCGAACTTGGCGGTCGGCGTGCCGTAGGCCTGCCAGGTCAGGGTCATACCGTCGGCGTTGACCGTCTCCCGCTCGCTGTCCTCCAGGGTGAACAGGGTGCGCACCAGCGGCGTGCCGCCCAGGTCGCGGTCCGGCGCGAGCTGCTCGACCAGCGCCTCGAACGGCACGTCCTGGTTGGCGAAGGCGTCCAGCGCGGTGGTTCGCACCCTGCGGACCAGTTCGCGGAACGTCGGCCCGCCTGCCGAGTCCGTGCGCAACACCAGCGTGTTCAGGAAGAACCCGAGCAGCGGCTCGAACTCGGGCCGGGTGCGGCCGCTGGCCGGTGTGCCGACGGCGAGGTCGTGCTGACCGGTGTAGCGGTGCAGCAGGACGTGGAACCCTGCCAGCAGCACCATGAACAGCGACGCGTTCTCGTCCGCGCCCAGGGCCCGCAATCGGTCCACTGTGGCCGGTGGCAGCCGGAAACCGGCGTGTTCGCCGGCGTAGCCCTGTCTGGCCGGCCGTGGCCGGTCGGTGGGCAGGGCGAGCACCGGCAGGCCGGCAAGCCGGTCGCGCCAGTAGGCCAGTTGCGACTCCCTCAGTTCGCCGTCGACCAGTTCGCGCTGCCAGGCGGCGTAGTCCGCGTACTGCGCGGTCAGCTCCGGCAGACCGGCGGTCGTGTCCGTGCGCAGCGACCGGTACAGCTCGCCGATCTCGCGCACCAGCAGGTTGGCCGACCACGCGTCGTTCACCAGGTGGTGCATGGTGATCAGCAATAGGTGGGTGCCGTCGGCGACCCGCACCAGCAGCACCCGCAACGGTGGCCGCGTCGCCAGGTCCAACGGCGTCTCCGCGTTGTCCCGCAACAGTTCCCTCGCCGCATCGGCGTCGGGAGCGGACTCCGTCCGCCACGGCACGTCGGCGGTCTCGGCGATCGTCTGGACCAGCTCACCGTCCTGTTCGGCGAACCGGGCCCGCAGCACCTCGTGCCGTTCCGCCACCGCGACGAACGCCTGGCGCAGCAGCTCTGGGTCGAGTTGGCCGGTGACCCGCAGGCAGACGTTCGTGTGGTAGAGCGGGCCGGTCGAGTCCAGCCGGTCGAGGAACCACAACCGGCGCTGGCCGTAGGACACCGGCAGCGGCCGGTCGCGCGGCACGGCCGGCACCGGCGGCAGGGACTTGGTCCGGCGCCGCAGCCGGTCGCGGACCTGGTCGGCGATGCCCGCCACGGTCGGGTCGGCGAACACACCGCGCAGCGGGATATTCACGCCGAACGCGGCCCGCAGCCGGGTCACCATCTGGATGGCGAGCAGCGAGTGGCCGCCCAGCCCGAAGAAGCTGTCCGTGCGGCGAACGTGCCTGCGGTTGAGCAGCAGCTCGAACACGCCGGCCACGAGATCCTCGGTGTCGTCGCGGGGCGCGGCACCGGCCTCCTCGACCACGTCGCCACCGGCGGACGGCACCGGCAGTTTCGCGCGGTCCACCTTGCCGTGCGCGGCGAGCGGCAGCTCGGCCAGCGGCACGACCGCCGACGGGACCATGAACTCGGGCAGCCGCTGCTCGGCGAAGGCGCGCAACCCGGCGGTGTCCACGGTCGCACCGGCCAGCGGCACCACATAGGCGACCAGTTGGGGTTCGGCGTCCTCGTCCGGCCGGTACACGGTGACGACACAGTCGGCCACGTCGGGCGCGCCGGACAGCACGTGCGCCACCTCGCCCGGCTCGACCCGGTAGCCACGCACCTTCACCTGGTCGTCCACCCGGCCGAGGAACTCCATCGAACCGTCGGGCAGCCGCCGCGCCCGGTCCCCCGTCCGGTACATCCGGGCGCCAGGCGTGGCCGAGAACGGGTCCGGCACGAACCGCTCCGCGGTCAGGCCGGGCCGGCCGAGATAGCCGCGGGTCACGGTGCCGCCTCCGATGACCAGTTCGCCGGGCACGCCGTCCGGCACCAGTTCCAGCCGGTCGTCCAGCACGTAACCGGCAGCCCGCGCCAGTGGCCAGCCCAGCGGGAAGCCCGGCCTGGGCGCGCCCGGGGCCCGGTCGCCGGGGAACGCCAGCACGCCGACCGTGGTCTCGGTCGGGCCGTAGTGGTTGAGCACCGCACAGCCCGCGGGTTCGGCCACCGCGCGCAGCTCGCGCACCCACGGCCAGCCGGACGCCTCCCCGCCCAACAGCAGTGCCCGGCGCGGCAGCAGCGCGGCCGGATCGCCGCCGCCCTGCAAAGCCCGCAGGTGCGACGGGGTGATCTTCAGGTAGTCCACCCGGTCCCGGCGCAGGTGCTCGGCCAGCCACTGGGAGTCCGCCGCGAAGTCCCTGGGCACCAGGCACAACGTGCCGCCGGTGGTGAGAGCGCCGTAGCACATGGTGAGGCTGAAATCGAAGGTCAGCGTCTGCGGCATGGAGAACACCCGGCCAGGTTCGGGTTGCAGCAGTGCCCGCACTCCGGCCAGGTAGCCGGCCAGGTTGCGATGGCTCACGCCGACGCCCTTCGGCGTCCCGGTCGAGCCGGACGTGTAGACGATGTAGGCCAGCGCATCCGGCAGCGGCCACACGGCTGATACCGGTGGTGCTGCGGCGATCGCGGCCGCTTCGGTGTCCACTGTGATCAGTGGTGGCCGGTCGGCCGGCAGCAGGCCGGCCACGGACGAATGGCTCACCACGGCGACCGCGCCGGCGTCGGCCAGCAGGTAACGCATCCGGTCCGCGGGGTGACGCAGGTCCAGCGGCAGGTAGCCGGCGCCGCAGCGCAGCACCGCGAGCACCGCGACGATCAGGTCGACGTCGGTGTCCAGCAGCAGACCGACCACCGAGTCCGGACCGGGCGCGACCGTGGCCGCCAGATGGCCGGCCAGTTGGGCCGATCCGCGGTCCAGTTCGGCGTAGGTGAGCTGCCGGCCGGCCGCGTCTCGCACCGCCACGGTGTCCGGGTGCGCGGCAGCGACGGCCAGGAACAGGTCGGTGACCAGCGGCGGCTGCTCGCTCGACGGGGCACCGGACGCGGCCAGGATCGCGTGCCGCTCGTCGTCGGCCAGCACGGGCAGCCTGCTGACCGGCGTGGCCGGCGCGGCCAGCCCGGCGGCCAGCAACCGGGCCAGCCGGCCGCCGAACGACTCGGCCGTCGACCGGTCCAGTAGGCCCCGCCGGTACTCCAGCCGCCCGTCGTAGCCTTCGCCGTCCGGCGCGAGGTCCAGCAGCAGGTCCGCCTTGGTGGTGCCGTTGCGGATCTGCGTGTTGTTGCGCAGCGGCAGCAGGTTGAACACCACCTGGTGCAGCGGCATCCCGTCGGCGTCCCGGTCCGGCGCCAGCATCTCGACCAGCCGGTCGTAGGGCACCTCCTGGTTGTCCAGCGCGTCCAGCACCACCGCCCGGACCCGCAGCACCAGCTCGCCGAACGTCGGCTCACCCGTGAGGTCCACCCGCAGCACCAACGTGTTCACGAACATGCCGATCAGATCGGCCAGTTCGGGCAGCACCCTGCCGCTCACCGGGGACCCGACGATCAAGTCCCGCTGGCCGGTCAACCGGGACAGCAGCGCGACGAACCCGGTCAGCAGCACCACGAACGGCGTGGTGCCGGCGGTGGCCGCGTGCTGCCGAACGGCCCGGCCGAGTTCGTCGGACAGGCCGAACCCGGCGTCCGCCCCGGCATGCCGGTTCTCCTCCGGCATACCGACCCCGGCCGGCAGCCGCAGCGGGCCGGGCAGGTCGGCCAGTGCGCCGCGCCAGTGGTCGAGCTGGTCGGCCAACTCGCCACCGGCGAGCCGGTCGCGCTGCCACGCGGCGAAATCGCCGTACTGGATCGTCAGTTCGGGCAGCTCGGCCGGCCCGCCCGCGCGGCGGGCGCGGTAGCCGGCGACCAGTTCCCTGGCCAGGTTGCGCACGGACTGCGCGTCGAACACGGCGTGGTGCACCACGAACACGAACGTCCAGTCGTGCTCGCCCAGCCGGATCAGCCTGGCCCGCCACAACGGCGCGCCCTCCAGCGGGATCGGGGTCGCCGAGTCCGCCATGGCCAGTTCGCCGGCCCGAGCGGCCCGTTCGTCCGGTGGCAGCGCGCGCAGATCGGTCCGGGTGACGACGACCGGCACCGACGGATGCACGACCTGGACCAGGTCCCCGCCGCGCATGGCCAGCCCGGTGCGCAGTGTCTCGTGCCTGGCGACCGCGTCGGCCAGCGCGGCCTCGAACGCGTCCGGGTCCGGCCGCTCGTCGAACTCGGCCAGGTCGAACGGGCAGCCCAGGTTGTAGACGGCGAGATCGGGTACGAGCTGGGCGAAGAACCACAGCCGTTCCTGCGCGAACGACGCCGGCAGCAGGTACGGCTCGGTGTCGCCGGCCGCCGCATGCACGATCCCGTTGTCCCTGGTGTCGGTCATCGTCGCTCCTCGCCCCGTGGGTGGTGGTCAGCCCTGCTGCAGCGCGACCCGCAGGCTGCGCGGTCGCATGTCGGTCCACACCCGGTCGACGTGCGCCAGGCAGTCCACTTTGGATCCAGTGAAGCCGGCATCGCGCCAGCCGGCGGGCAGGTCCCGGTCCGTCGCCCAGATCGAGAACTGGTCCTCGTCGTTGCGCACGACCCGGAACGTCTCCTCGTCGCTCATCACTTGTCTCCTCCGGTTGACGTGGTCGCGGCGGCCGCACCCGGACGCCGCAGCCTCGGGATCACCGAGGGGCTGGTGACCACCTCGGCCAGTTCTCCCGCCGGCTGCCGCTGCTCGGCGGGCTGGGCGCGGCGCAGCTCCTCGATCCGGGCGGCCACGCCGGCGACGGTCGGTTCCTCGAAGACGCTGCGCATCGGCAGCCGCACGCCCAGTTCCGACCGCACGGTGGCCAGCAACTGCACCGCCACCAGCGAGTCGCCGCCGATCTGGAAGAAGTCGTCGGTCACGCCGACCTGGGCGACGCCCAGGCTGTCGCCCCAGATCCGGGCGACCGTGGCCTCCAGGTCGGTGCGCGGTGCGACGTAACCGTCCTCGGCGGTCCGCTCCACCTGCGGCGCCGACCGGGTCGCGTCCAGTTCGTCCGCGACGGTCTCCTGGGTGAACGCCCTGCTGGAGGCGATCACCTGGTCCACCGGCATCACCGAGACGGTCACCTGCCCGCCAAGACAGGTGGTGACCAGCCTGCGGAACGCCTCGGCACCGTCGGCCGGTCGGATGCCGTACCCGCTGCCGGCACCGGCCAGTGCCTCGCCGGGCACCGGGCCGGTGGCCGTCCCCGCCGCCGCCGTCAGGGCACCGGACAGCGCGTCCGCGTCCACGTGCCGGAGGGTGAACTCCTCGATCGACACGATCTCCCGGCCCGCCTCGTCGTAGAGGGTGAGGTCGCGCGAGCACACCTCCTCGCTGCCGGTGTCGCGGTGGCGCAGGTGGCTGTAGAAGCGGGCCGGCAGCGGCCTGCGGATGGTGATCCGGCCGTAGCCCAGCGGCAGGTAGTGGTCGTCGCCGCCGGTCCGGCCGAACGCGGTCGCCTCGTCCAGCAGCGACGGGCACATCCCCCAGCCGGCCAGCGCGGCCTCGGTGGCCGGGGTCGCGCTCAGCTCGGCCAGTTCTTCCTGGGCCCCCTCGTGCACCACCCGGACGTTGCCCCAGTGCGGCCCGAACGTGATCAGGCCGGTCACCGAGACGAAGGCGTCGTCGCGCTGCCGGGTGGCCAGGTCGCAGCGGGCCCTGATCTCCGCTATATCCACAACGGACGGCTCGCCGACCTCGACCCAGGACACCACACCCTGCGCGTGGGTGCGCCGGGTGCCGCCGGACAGGCTCACCGACTGGAACTCGATGCCGTCCGCACCGCTGGACAGCACCACCCGCAGCTCGGCGGAACCGCCGTCGGGCACCGACATCGGTTCCACGAACACGACATCGCGCAGCGAGATGACGTGCCGGGGCGACGGCGCCAGGTAGACCTCCTCGACGGCGCGGCGGATCGCCTCCAGCTGCGCGGTGCCCGGCAGCACCGGCACCCCGGCGATCCGGTGGTCGCCGAGCACCCAGTGGGAGTCGGGCCGCAGCGTGCCGGCCGACCAGCCGGGGTTGTCCTGATCGCCCGCGTAGCGGCGGGTCAGCATCGGGTGGTCGATCGCGATGAGCTTGTCGCCGCGCTGCAGGGCCCGGAACGCGGCGGGCGCCGCCACTTCCGCGGACATGCCGACGTCCAGCCAACTGCCCCAGTTCGCCGACACGACCGTGGCCCGCCAGCCATCGCCCGCCCTGGCGTGCGCGTCCAGGAACGTGTTGCCGGCGCAGTAGTCGACCTGGCCGAACTCACCCGCGATGGAGTACAGCGACGAGCACAGCACCACGAAGTCCAGGTGGTCGGCGCCGAACGCGGCACGCAGCGCGAGCGTGCCGAGGACCTTGGGCCGCAGCACCGCCTCGGCGGCCGAACGCTCCTTGACCTCGGCCATGCCGCCGCCGGGCACGCCTGCCGCGTGCACGATGCCGTCCACCTGGCCGAACCTGGCCAGCACCGTCTCCCTGACCCTGGCCAGGTCGGCCGGGCTGCTCACGTCGGCGGCCATGGTCAGCACGTCCGCGCCCTCGGCCTCCATCCGCCGGATCGCGGCGATCGCCCTGCCGGTGCGGTCGGCGGTGCCGTGCACCGCCACCCAGCCGTCCCACTCGTCGCGGGGCGGCAGTTCGGACCGGGACAGCAGCACCAGCCGCGCGTCGACCTGCTGGGCCAGGTACTCGGCGAGCGTGATGCCGATGCCGCCGAGACCACCGGTGATGAGGTAGACGCCCTTGTCCCGCAGTCCGGGTCCGGCCGGCAGGCCGGTCAGGTCGGCCGGCATGGTGACCGGTTCGTAGTCCCGGTACCAGTGGCGACCGCCGCGCACGGCCACCGTGTCGTGGTCGCCGAGATCGGTACGCAGGTCGGCCATCAGCCGCTGGCGTGCCGCACCAACCGCCGCCGGCCAGCCGTCCTTCGGGTCGAGATCCCACTGGCGCGCGGTCAGCCAGCCCATCTCCAGCGGCACCACCTTCGCGATGCCGGCCACCGTGGAGTGCCCGGCGTTCACCAGGTCACCGCCGATGACGTCCTGGGTGCCGCAGGTCAGCACGTCCAACCGGATCCCGTCGTCCGGCTGGGTGTCGGCCAGCGCCTGCATCAGCGCGAGCAGGCAGAAGAAGCCGAGATCCTGTTGGCGCCACACGGTTTCCGGGTCGTCGCCGGCCCGTTCGCCCAGCGTCCAGGCGTGCACGATGTCGGCCGGCACGCCGCCGTGCCCGGCCAGGTCGGCCAGCAGCGCGTCGTAGTCGGCACGCTCGGCCGGCCGCACCGTGTAGCCGCTCTCCGGGTTGCCGCCGAAGCCGTCGCCGGGCGAGACCAGCACGACATTGGCGCCGCTGCCGGTGAGCGCGTCGACGACGGGCCGGGTGGCCTGATCGGCGAACACGAGGCACCGCTCCAGCGACAGCGTCGCCGGGGCGGGTGCCAGTTGCCGCCACACCGGCACGGTGAACCAGTCGGCCAGCTCGCGCGGTCCGGTGTCCTCGTTCATCCTGCGGCTGAAGTCGTCGCTGTCGTCGTCCGGCTTGACCCAGTAGTACTTGCGCTCCCACGGGTAGGTGGGCAGCGGCACCCGCCTGGCCGGCTCGCCGAACGCGGTCATGTCCATCGGCACGCCGGCGGCCCACAGCCGGCCGGCCGCGGCGGACAGCACCTCCAGATCGCTCGCGCGATCGTCCAGATGCGGCAGGCTGGGCAGTGCTGTCGCAGTCTTTCCCTTGCCCTGCAACCGAACCAGCCCGCTGAGCTGGCGGCCGGGGCCGCACTCGACCAGCAGCCACTCGCCGTCCGCGAGCAGGGTGGCCAGGCAGTCGCCGAACCGGACGGTCTCCCGCAGGTGGGTGGCCCAGTACGACGGATCGGTGGCCTGCGCCGCGGTGAGCCAGCCGCCGGTCACGTTGGACAGCACCGGCAGGTTGGGCGCGTGCCGGGGCATGTCCGCCACGACGGCGCGGAACTCGGCGAGGATCGGCTCCATCATCGGCGAGTGGAAGGCGTGTGAGGTGCGCAGCCGGCGACTGCCGACGCCACGCTCGGACAGCTGGTCCGCGACGACGTCCACCAGGTCGGCCAGGCCGGACACGACACACGAGCCGGGCCCGTTCACGGTCGCCACGGACACCCCGGCGGGCAGCAGGTCGCGGGTGGCGGCCTCGTCGAGCTGCACGGCCAGCATGACGCCGGCGGGCATCCGCTGCATCAGCCTGCCGCGCGCGGCGACCAGCCGCAGCGCGTCCGGCAGGTCGAACACGCCGGCCACCACGGCCGCGACGTACTCGCCGATGCTGTGCCCGACCAGCCCGTCCGGCCGGACACCCCAGGACTGCCACAGCTTCGCCAGCGCGTAGCCGACCACGAACAGCGCGGGCTGGGTGATCTCGGTCTGGCGCAACCGGTCCTGCGCTTCGTCGTCGGTGGCGAACAGCACATCGCGCAGGTCGAAACCGAGGTCGTCACGCAGCAGCGCGCAGCACTCGTCCACCGTGTCGCGGAACGCCGGTTCGGTCCGGTGCAGCTGTGCCGCCATGCCGGCGTACTGCGCGCCCTGACCGGAGAACAGGAACGCGACGCGGGGCGGCGTTCCGGTGACGGACCCGGTGATCATCCGCTTCGGATCGGCGAGCGCGGCGGCGGCGTCCGCCGGATCGGCGGCCACGACGGCCAACCGGTGGGCCAGTTCCCGCCTGCCGACCCGCAAGGTGTGGGCGACGTCGGCCAGGTCGGGTGGGCCGACCACCGGGTCGCGCGGCTCGGCGAGGTGGCGGGCCAGTCGCTGCGCAGCCGTGGTGAGCGCGTTCTGGGTCCGCGCCGACAGTTGGATCAGGTGGGTCTGCCTGGCCTGGCCGGGTGGTACCGGGTCGCGCGGCGCCTCCTGCATGATGAGGTGACCGTTGGTGCCGCCCATGCCGAACGAGCTGACCCCGGCCCGCCTCGGGTGGCCGTTGGCCTTCCAGGCAGACAACGTCGTGTTGACGTGGAACGGGCTGGCGTCGAAGTCGATGGCCGGGTTGGGCCGCTCGAAGTGCAGCGTGGGCGGGATCAGCTCGTGCTCCAGCGCCAGGGACGTCTTGATGACGCTCGCGATGCCCGCCGCGTGGCCGAGGTGACCGACGTTGGTCTTCAGCGAGCCCAGCGCGCACCAGCCGGTGTCGTCGTGGTCCCGGCCGTAGGCGCGGGACAGCGCGGCCACCTCGATCGGGTCACCGAGCGCGGTCGCGGTGCCGTGCGCCTCGACGTAGCTGACCGACCGGGCGTCCACACCGGACACCGCGAGCGCGTTGGCCACCACGGCCGCCTGGCCGTCCTCGCTGGGCGCGGTGAAACCGACCTTGGTGGCACCGTCGTTGTTGATGGCGTTGCCCATGACCAGCGACCGGACGTGGTCGCCGTCGGCGAGCGCGTCGGACAGCCGCTTCAGGATGACCACACCGCCGCCGTTGCCCCACAACGTGCCGGTGGCGTTCGCGTCGAACGCCCGGCAGTGCCCGTCCGCGGAGTAGATGCCGTCCGGGACGTGCACGTAACCGCGGCCGGGTGGCATGTCGATGCTCACGCCGCCGCTCACGGCCATGTCGCACTCACCGGCCCGCAGCGCCTCACAGGCCAGGTGCACGGCGACCAGCGACGTCGAGCACGCGGTGTGCACGGTGAGGCTGGGCCCGCGCAGGTTGAGCTTGTACGAGATCAGCGTGGCCAGGAAGTCCGGGTGACTGTTGATCGCGACCGACAGCACGCCCGCCGCATCGAACACCTTGCGGTTGCGCCGGGTGAAGTGCCACTCGTAGCCGTTCTCGCCCGCGCCCGCGTAGACGCCGATCTCGCCCGGGTAGCGGGCCGGGTCGTAGCCGGCGTTCTCCAGCGCGGTGTAGGTCAGCTCCAGCATCAGCCGGTGCTGCGGGTCGCGCAGTTCCGCCTCGCGGGCGGACATGCCGAAGAACGCGGCGTCGAAGAACTCGTAGTCGTCGAGGATCGACACGGCCGGCACGAAGTTCGGGTCCCGCAGGTCGCGTTCGGGCACGCCACGGTCGGTCTGTTCCTCCAGGCTGGTGAACCGGATCGACTCGACGCCACCAGCCAGGTTCTGCCAGAACTGGTCGGCGTCCCGGGCTCCGGGCAGCCGGCAGGCCAGCCCGATGATCGCGATCGGCTCCAGGACCGGCTCGGCCGTGGTCCGGCCGGCCGGCTCGGTGTCGCTGCTGTTCATCGGCCAACTCCTTGTTCTCGTGATGGTTGGTGCGCTCTACGCCCGCGAGCCCGGTCGCGGCGCCACGCCGCACGCGCCAGCGCGCGGTCCACCTGGCTGTCCCGCCCGGAGCCGTCCAGGTGGGCGGCCAACGCGCGGATGGTCGGATGGCGGAACAGGTCGACGACGGGGATGTCGCGGCCGAGCAGGCCGGTGAGCCGGTCCCGCACCACGACCAGCGCCAGCGAATGTCCGCCGATCTCGAAGAAGTTGTCGGTGGCGGCGAGCCGGGGCAGGCCCAACACCTCGCTCCACACCCCGGCGATCACCCGCTGGGTGCGGCCGATCAGCTCCGCGGCCGAACCGCCAGGCCCGGCGGGGGTCAGCCGCAGCAATGCCTCCTGGTCGATCTTTCCGTTGCGGGTCAACGGAAGTTGCGGCAGCAGCACCAGGTCGGCCGGTACGGCGTAGTCCGGCAACCGGCCACGCAGGTGGTCGACCACCTGCCAGGTCCGCAGGCCGGCGCGGGCCGGCACGACGTAGCCGCGCAGCCGCCGCTCGACACCGTCGGCCACGGCGAGCACCCACGCCTCCCGAACGTCGGGGTGGTCGGCCAGCGCGGCCCGGATCGCGCCCAGTTCGACGCGGAATCCGCGCACCTTCACCTGGCCGTCCACCCGCCCGGCCAGCACGACCGACCCGTCCGGCCGGTGCCGGCCCAGGTCGCCGGTGCGGAACCAGCGGCCGGCGACCGGGCCGCCGTCGCCGAACCGGTCGGCGGTGGCGGCCGGGTCCAGGTAGCCGGTGGCCAGGTGCGGCCCGCAGATGAGCACCTCGCCCAGTTCGCCGACGCCCGCCCGTCGGCCGTGCCCGCCGAGCACGATCAGCCGGGCGCCGCCGGCACCGTTGCCGACCGGCAGCGGCTCGCCGCCGGGCTGCGCCGGCTCCGGCCCCGTCACCTCGTGCATCGCCTGCACCTGCGGGGTTTCCGTGGTGCCGTAGCCGTTGACCAGCCGCGCGGCCGGCGCGAGCCGACGCAGCGCGACCACATCGGTGTCGGTCAACTGGTCGCCGCCGAGCACCACGAGCCGCACCCGGTCCAGCACGGCACCGGTGGCCGCGACGAGCCTGCCCAGTTGCGGGGTCAGGTGCAGCAGGGTGATCCGCTCGTCGGCCAGCCAGGCGGCCAGCGAGCGCGGCTCGCGGATCAGGCCGGCGTCCGGCACCGCGAGCGTGCCGCCCAACACGAGCGGCACACACAGGTCGCGCAGCAGCGGATCGTGGGCCAGCCCGGCGAGCAGCGCGAAGCGGTCGTCCTCGGTCAGGCCGAACGCCTTCGGGTACCAGTCGAGGAAATGCGCCAGCGGCCGGTCCGTGGTGAGCACCGGTCGCGGCCGGCCGGTGCTGCCCGAGGTGAGCGAGAGATAGCCGCGGTCGGCGGCGACGGGTTCGCCGGCAGGCCCGGCACCCGGGGTCAGGTCCACCTCGATCGTCGGGAGTTCGCCGATGGCTGGGGTGCCGGGCAGCCGGATCACCGCGCGGGCGGCTGTCTCGGCCACCTGGCCGGCCAGGACGGCGGGCGGGTACGCCGGGTCGAGCAGCAGCCACCGCGCCCCGGTCGCGAGCACGCCGAACAGCACGGCAGGCAGCGCGCTGTGCCGGGCGGCCGCGACGGCGACCACGTCGCCGGGCCGGATGCCGGCCTGCCGCACGGCGCGCGTGACGCGCTCGGCAACGCCGGCCAGTTCGGCATAGGTCAGCGTGCCGCCCACCCCGCGCACCGCGCTCCGGTCCGGATGCGCTGCGACGCGGACCGCGAAGCGCGCCAACGGACCTGGAGTGTCCACTGTGGCCCAATGGCCGGCGGGGGCCGGTGGCTGGCGCAGCGTCGCCGGGTCCGAGGGCGCCGCGGTCAGCTGGTCGACCAGGCGTGTGTAGTCGGCCAGCAGCGCGTGGATCCGGTCGGCGTCGAACAGGTCCGGGTTGTAGACGGCTCGGATGTCGAACCCGCCGTCCCGCTCGCCCACGTACAGGGTCAGGTCGTACAGCGAGCCGGGCAGCCCCGGGTCCAGCGGCGTCGTCGTGGCGTCGGGCAGGTCCAGGCGGGCGGCGGCGAAGTTGTAGAGGTTGAACAGCACCTGCACCAACGGGTTGCGGGACAGGTCGCGCTGCCCGGGCAGGGTGCCGACGAGCTGTTCCAGCGGCACGTCCGCGTGGGCGCGCACGGCGGCCAGCTCGTCGCGGGCGGCCCGGACCAGCTCGGTGAACTCGCCGGCGCCGGACAACCGCAGCGGCAGCACGTGCAGGCAGCAACCGACCACCGGCTCGAACGCCGCGTGCCCCCGGTCCACCAGCGGGGTGCCGACGATCAGTTCCGGCTGGCCGGTCAACCGGCCCAGCAACTGCCCGAACGCGGCGAGCAGCACCACGAACGGAGTGGCCTGCCCGGCGCGGCCGAGCGACCGGACCCGGTTCGCAACGTCGCGACCGATCCGGCCGTCTGCCGACGCGCCGCGGAACGTCTGCACGGCGGGCCGGGGCGGGTCCCGAGGCAGGTCGAGCACCAGCGGTGCGTCCGCGAGGTGGTCGGACCACCAGTCGAGCGCCGCCCGCGCCGAGCCTGCCGCGCGAGCCGCCGACCAGGCGACGTAGTCGGCGAACCCGGCCCGCAGCGGAGCACCGGACCAGGCCCGGCCGGCCAGTGCGTCCCGGTAGGCGACGCCGAGATCGCGGTAGAGGACGTCGGCGGACCAGCCGTCGAACACGACGTGGTGCACGGTGATCGCCAGCACGTGCGTCGTTGCCGCGATGCGGATCAGCACCGCCCGCCACAATGGGCCGGCCGCCAGGTCGAACGGGGTGGTCGCGGCATCGTCCAGCAGCCGGCGCAGTTCGGTCTCGGGGCGACCGGTCAGGTCGACCACCGGCAGCGGCACGTCGCCATCGGGGTCCACGGCGACCTTCGGCACGCCGTGCACGGCGACGATCCGCCAGCGCAGCGCCGCCTGCCGTGCCGCGACCATGCGCAGTGCCGAGCGCAGCGCCCCCTCGTCCAGTGGGCCGTCGATCCGCTCCGCCATCGCGATGTTGTGCGCTGTCACACCGGAACTGAGCTGCTCGACGAACCACAGCCGCCGCTGCAACCCGGACAGCGCGGCCGGTGAACCGGTCGGCACCGTGTCGTCGGTGACCGGCGGGGCCAGCCGGACCCGTTCGGCCAGCCCGGCCACCGTCCGTCCGAGGTGCACGTCGGTCACGTCGACCTGCCGGTGCAGGCGCGCCCGCAATGCGGACACCAGCCGCATCGCCAGCAGGGAATGCCCGCCCGCTTCGGCGAAATCGGTGTCCGGCGCCGGCACCGGGCCGCCGAACACGTCGGCCCAGATCGTGGCCACCGTGTCCGGCCCGCCGCCGGCACGCGCCGGGGTGGTCGGTGCCGACTCCCGGAGCGCGGCCAGGTCGACCTTGCCGGACACGTTGAGCGGCAACGCGGTCAGCCGCACCACTCGGCCAGGCACCATGTAGGCCGGCAGGTATCGGGCGCAGTACTCGCGGATCTCGGCGGGATCAGGACCGTCCGCCGGGCTGAGATACGCGACCAGCCCGCCGTCCCCGGTCACGTCCACCGCGACCTGGCGCACGCGGGGATGCCCGGACAGCACGGCCTCCAACTCGCCGATCTCGACCCGCTGGCCGTGGATCTTCACCTGGCGGTCCAGCCGGCCCAGGTACGCCAGGTCACCGGACAGGCGCTCGGCGACCAGGTCACCGGTCCGGTAGAGCCGGGCGCCTGGTGTGGCGCCGAACGGGTCGGGCACGAAGCGGTCGGCGGTGTGACCCGGCCGGCCGAGGTAGCCACGGGCCACCTGCGGGCCGCCGATGCACAGCTCACCCGGTTCACCCGGTGGCGCCGGCCGCAACCGCTGGTCCAGCACGTAGGCGCGGCAGCCGGGGAGTGCCGTGCCGATCGGCAGCGGCTCGGACCATTCGCCGGTCAGCTCGGTGCCGGTGACGATCACGGTGGTCTCGGTCGGCCCGTACCAGTTGTGGAACCGGCGTCTGCCGGGCACCGCCCACCTGGCCACCTGTTCCGGCCCGCACGGCTCGCCCGCGGCGAACAACTCGGTCAGCTCGGGCAGGCCGGCCGGGTCCAGCAGCGGCAGCACGGCGGGCGGCAGCATCGCGCGGGTCACCCGGTGCGCGGCCAGGAACCGTTGCAGCCGAACGGGATCGACGCGGTCCGCCGCCGGCAGCAGCGCCACGGTGGCGCCGGTGGCCAGCGGGTGGATCAGGTCGAACAGCGACGTGTCGAAGGCCAGCGACGCGAAACCCGCGCTGCGGCAGCCAGGACCGGTCGGCTGCGACCGCGCGACCGCGGCACCGAACGCCACCGCGTTGCGATGGCTGACCACGACGCCCTTGGGTCTGCCGGTCGATCCCGACGTGTAGAGCACGTAGGCGGCATGGTCCGGGTGGCTGACCGGATCCGGCCGGCTCGCCGGGTGCGCGCGCGCCGGGTCGACCAGCGCGCGACCGGTGTCGGCCAGCAGTTCGCGGCCGGGCCCGTCGGCGACCACCCGGGTGATGCCGGCGTCGTCCAGGATCGTGGTCAACCGGTGGATCGGGTGGTCGGGGTCCAACGGCACGTACGCACCACCGGACAGCAGGACGCCGAGCACCGCGACAGGCAGGTCCAGGGTGCGGCGCACGCAGATGCCGACCCGCGTCTCCGGGCCGACACCGCCGGCCCGTAGCACACCGGCCAGCCGACCCGCCCGGTCCAGCAACTCGCCGTAGGTGAGGTGCCGGTCCCACTGCTCGACCGCGACGACATCCGGTGTGCGCCGCGCCTGCGCCACCAGCAGCTCGGCCAGCGTGCTCACCGGTCCACCTCCGTCGCGCCCGGCTCGACCATCGGATCGACCAGGTGCAGCCGGAGTTCGGACACGTAGCGGCGGCCGGTGGCGTCCGGCACCCAGCACTCGTCGGTGTCCGGCAGGGTCTCGCTGATCGTCAGCGGCACGTCCAGCCCGCCGGTCTGGCGCGCGGAGCGCAGCATGGTGGCCAGCGAGCTGACGAACAGCGGGCTGGTCAGGTCGGTGTACGTCGGCTTGGTCTCGCTGGCGATCTTGACGAACACCCGGTCCGGCAGGCCGATCTCGGCCCGCCAGCGGCGCGCCGCCAGATAACGCTCGCGGTCGCCGATGGCCGTGACCAGTGGGCACGCGCCGATCGTGGTGCGCCAGGTCCGCCTGGCCACCACCATGCGCCCGACGCACAGCCGGGGGGTGTGGGCACCGCCGGTGGCCAGCTTGAACGCCTCGACCGACACCTCGGCCAGCGGCCGGTCGAACACCTCCGGCAGTGGCCAGCGGCGGCCGTCCGGCGCGACCGCGACGAGCTCGTCGCCGTCCGGGCGGACCACCAGCGCGCCGATCGGCACCAGGCGGTCTGGGTCGGCGCCCGGCGCCGGTGCGAATCCGAGTTGCGCGTCGCCGTAATCCTCCAGGGCGAAGGCGAGGCGGGAGCTGTAGCGCGGCCAGTCCAGCGGGAGCAGCGGGAGCAGCCGGCCGGCGCCCAGGTCGGTGCGCAGCGCGGCGCGCAGGCTGTCCGGATCCGGATGGCCGGACAGGAACACGCCGCACGTGTTGGTGGCCCAGGCGACGTGCAACTCGCCGAGTACCACGGTGAACTCGCCTCGGTTGATCGCGTCCGGATCGGTCGCGCACAGTTGCAGGTCAGGGCTGTGCAGGCGGGCCGCGGACCAGCCGGGCCGGTCGGCGGCGAACAGCCGCTCCGCCCGGGTCGCCGCCTCGGCGACCGGCACGGTGACCGTCGTGGTGCCCGGCGGCAGGTCGGCCAGGCCGAACAGGTCCACCCACCGGTCGGCCAGTTCGGCGGCAACGGTGTCCGCGGGCCGGGGACCGGTGCCGTAGAACAGGGCCTGGGCCAGGAACCACACCTGGCTCAGCGGCACGTCGTCCTGCCCGGACTCGGCACGCAGTTCCTGGTACACCTCGCGCAGCGCGGCCGAGTAGACCCGCACCATCCGCGCGGTCACCCAACGGGCCGCGCGCAGCAGCACGGCGAGCGGCTCGCCGATCACGGCCAGGACGTCACCGCCCACCGTGACGTCGAGATCCCTGGTGGTCTCCTCCCAGCAGATCCCGCGCCCGGCATACATCTGGCCGGGCCGCCGCGCCGCCGCCCTGCCGGTCACTTCGGCGAACTCCGTGTCCAGCCGGTCGAACGCGGCGGCCAGCGCGTCCGGGTCACCGGCCGCGGCCGCCACCGCGTCCCGCGCCTTGGCCACTCTGTCCACATCGGCCAGTGCGCGCTCGCGGATCGTCCGGTCGCCGATGGCGGCCAGGCGGTCCCGCAGCACCTGCTCGGCGTCCAGCCGGACCGGCAGATCCAGTTGCCAGCGCACCAGTCCCTGGTCGACCAGCCGGTCCAGCAGCAGGTAGACGTCGTCCTCGGAGCGCAACGCGCAGTCGGGGTCGGCGACGCGGTCGGCCGCGATCCGGTTGGCCGGCAGCCTGCCGTCGCATCGGGCCAGCAGGTCGGCCTCGTCCTTGGACAACGGCCTGGGCGGGCGGGTCGGGTCGAGCAGCTCCCGGCCGCGCAGGGTGAGGTGCGGCTGGCGAGCCGGTGGCAGCCAGCGCCTGGCTACCGGATCGGCGGCGACTCGGTCGGCCAGTGCCGTCAATGCCCAGTGTTCGAGGAACACCCGCCGATCGCGGATCAGGCCGGCTCCCGGTTTGACGGTGATCGCCGGCGAGTCGGGGTCGACGCTGATCCAGCAGACCGGTCCGAAGAAGCCGATGGTCTCCGCCTTGGCGCAGTACCGCTGCCAGTAGCGGGCCAGAATGCGTTCGCGTTCCCGGTGTTTGCGGTGCCGCACCGGATTCGGCCCCGCGGCCACGATGCCGTCCAGCGCGGCGATCACCGACCGGCTCTGCCAGGTGACGGCCTCCCGGAACGCCGGATCGGCCGCGATCGCGTGCGCGCAGGCGGCACCGCGGGCGATGGTGCGGTCGAACGTCCTGCCGAACTGCTCGGTGCTGGCCCGACCGGCCAGCCATTCGTCCGCGGCCGCCGCGCAGTCGGGGGCGGTGAAACGATCAAGGCCGTCCGCGGGGAAACCGGTCGCGCGCAGCACGGCCGGTCGCCAGACCAGCCATTCCGTGCCGGGCAGTGCCACCCGGTGTGCGGTGCTCACCTGTGTCCTCCTGGTGGGTTCTCGGCGCGCGGCACCCGCGCGACCAGACGAATCACCGGCCGCGATACGAATCGATTTCCCCGGGTCGATTGTCCGGAGGGCGTACGGTATTGGATCGGCGCCGATTCGGAAATACGGCGCCGACGAAGTGGCTACCCTAGTGGTAGGCCACCTTTCGGAATTGTCCTATTCGTTGTCCGCCATCTTGGAAATTGCGAACATCGAGTGACCATAGCGCCAGGGTACCCGAGGGACAAGACCCGCATCGGGGTCTCCGGGGTCACCAGATCACCGATCGGTAGCGTCTTGAACAGGAGAAACATCGATCCGGTCAACGAGCGACGGCCAACGGACGTGATCTTTGGTACCGGATGCTGCCATCGTCCTATGTGGATTCGTGATCTTACTCGGCGTACCCCGGATGGAGTATTTCCGGCGTTCGGACTCCCGTTTCGGGGCACCGCTGGTGCACCATGTCCGGCGGTGCCGACCAGTTCCAAGGTCGGCAAAGTAGGGAGGCCAGATGGCGCAGGTGCGGGACGCGCGCATTCCGAATACCGACTGGCGGGTGTGGCGCTGGGCGCTGCTCCGATCTGCGGGTTTCCCGGCCGACGGACTGGATCGGTTCGCCGCGGTTGACTGCGCCCGCGCGGCGGACGCGGTACTGGACGCGGTACTGGACGCGCCCGACGACGAGTTCACCGAGGCGTTCGACCGCGCCGTCGCGGACACCGCGAAGGCGATCCACGACATAGCGGCCGATCCACGCTTCCGGATGGCCATGACCTGGCAGAACCCCGGTGCGCTGGTCGCGGTGCGCGGGGTGTTGCGCGACGGGCCGGACGCGCCGCGCAACTCGCGCCGCAGGGGCCGGGAGGAGATCATCGCGAAGTACTGGCAGCGGTACTGCGCGAAGAACGACAGCGTCGGCTTCTTCGGTCCACTGTGCTGGGTCCGGCTCGACCCGGACGGTCCACCGATGACCGGCGGGCCGGGTGAGCGGCTGACGACCGGGCACACGGTCTTCTTCGAACGCTGGGCACTGGCCGCGTTCGCCGATCGACTGGCCACCGACGCGCGAATCCGACCGTCCCTACCGGTCGGTCTCGAACCGCACCTGAGCCTGTGCCCGGACGGTGTCCGCCATCCACAGCGCGGCCTGCTGCCGGTCGCCCCCGCCGAAGCGGCCCTGCTGGCCGCCTGCGACGGTCGCCGGTCCGCCGCCGAGGTGGCCGCGACGCTGACATCGGCGCCGGAGCACGGCTTCCGCACCGAGCACGACGTCTACGCGCTGATCGACCAGCTCGCCGGGCGCGGCCTGCTGCGCTGGGGCATCGACCTGCCGATGGACCTGACCGCCGAGCGGGCACTCCGGGCGCACCTGGCCGCGATCGACGATCCCGCCGCGCACCAGGACTTCGCCCGGCTGGCCGCGGCACGCGACGCGCTGGCCGACGCCGACGCGGACACCCTGGCCGACGCGATGGCCACACTGGAGGCCGAGTTCACCGCCGTCACCGGACGGGAACCGAGACAGAAACCGGGCGAGACCCAGGCCGGCCGCACCTTGTGCCATCTGGAAACGGTGCGCGACATTGACCTGACGTTCGGCCGCGCGGTGCTGGACCGCCTGACACCGTTGGCCCCGCTGCTCGACTCGGCCCGCTGGCTGACGGCCGAACTCGCCGGCACCTACCGTGCGCTGTTCGAGCGGTGCTACCGGGAGGCAGTGGCCGGTGCGCCCGATCTCCCGTTCGAGCAGCTCTGGTATCCCGCGTTCGACGCCCTGATCGGTGCCGAGCGGCCGGCGGACCCGGTGATCGCCGACTACCTGGCCCGCTGGCGGCAGGTGTTGCGGCTGGACACGATGCCGCCGGGCACCGCCCGGCTCGACCTCACCACCGATGAGTTGGCCGCCAGGGTGTCCACAGCGTTCGCGGCGACCGCGCCCGGCTGGGCACTGGCCCGCATCCACAGCCCCGACCTGCACCTGTGCGCACCGTCGGCGGCGGCGCTGGCGCGCGGCGAGTTCACCATGGTGTTGGGCGAGTTGCACGTGGGCCTGGCCTCGTTGGACACCAACTTCTTCACCGTCGGCCACCCGGCACCGGACGAGATGGTCGCCGCGATGGGCGAGGACGTGCCCATCAGCCGGGTCTCGCTGGCCACCCCGTACCACTGGCCGCGCACCACGGCCCGGGAGGCGGAATGGCTCACCGGGCCGGACGACGTCCAACTCGGCTTCGCCCCCGCACCCGGCATCCGCCGCGACCGGCTGCTGCCGATCACGTCACTGCGGGTCGCCGACACCGGAAACGGCCTCGTGGTGCGGGCCCCGGACGGCCGGACCTGGCCGGCGATCGAACTGTTCACCGGACTGCTGTGGATGCACGCGTTCGACACCTGGAAACTGGCCGGCACCGAGACGCACACGCCACGGGTCACTGTGGACGGCCTGGTGCTGCTGCGCGAAACTTGGCGCACCACCGTCGGCGAGTCCGGACTCGCCGACGTGACCGGTGAACGCGACCGCTATCTGGCCGTCCGGCGGTGGCGCCGCGCGCTGGCCCTGCCGGAACGGGTCTTCCTGCGCATCGACACCGAGGCCAAGCCGTGCTACGTCGACCTGGGCAGCCCGCTGTATGCCAGGATCCTGTGCAACCTGGCCGGTGCCGCGGCACGCACCGGTGGGCCGGACACCGGTCTGACCGTCACCGAGGTGCTGCCCGGCCCGGCGGACGCCTGGCTGCCGGACGCCACCGGACGCACGTACAGCAGCGAACTGCGCCTGCACCTGAGCGACCCTTTTCCATCGGGTGCGTGAAAGGGCAGCGAACATTACGCGGAAAAGTGCTCGCGCGGTTCGATCCGGGCCAACCGCCGATGATTGCATGCCAGCACGCGATCGGCGACGGGAGGCACTATGCCGACAGTGGACGAGGCATGGTCGTGGGTGGCGCTGCCGGTGCAGAACCTGCGGACGAATGTCCTGGAACGACCGAACGAATCGTCGGACCAGCGCCGGGAAGGATTTCGGACCGAGCTCGCTTCGGCCACCCGGGAACCGATCGCCGACGAACTCGTCACCTGGCTGGACGAGCTGTCCGACAGTGACCGGAATGCGATCCTCGACACCGACGAACGGCACAATCATGTCTACGCGTGGCTGACCGAACAGTTGCCGCCGGCCACTCAGCCCGCGCCGGCGACCCAGCAGCAGCCGGCCTACGACGAGACCGCCTGGTACGCGCATCTCGCCGAGAACGGCAGCCGCTGGGACGGCACCGAGCCGAGTTGGACCGCCTTCCGGGACTGGTTCCTCTACTACGCGACGGATGCCGGATTCGGGGCACCCGCGACCCAGTTGCTGGACTACCTCCACCCGATGACGGCCGCCGATCGCGTCAGCACGCTCGCCCAGTACGGCGTCACCATCCAGCCGCCCGCCCAGGCGGCCCCGGCTGCCGAACTCCCGGTCGTGACACCCGTGGCGCAGCAGATCATGGACCTAGGAGTCACTTCAATCGGGCTCCGCTCACGCCGACCGGGCTGACGGTGCAGCGGACCGGGTGTTCGGCACAGCCCATGCTGGTGGGCACGCTCAGCCCCACGGTCGGCATGACGCTGTCCGCGACCATCACCGATCCGGACAACGACGGGCTGACCACGGAGTTCGACTGGTGGCCGGTGAACGATCCGGCGCAGCGTCACGTTGCGAACGGGCCGTTCCAGAGCAGCGGCTCGAAGACCGCCGTCACGCTGGTGCCGTCGCAGCTGTCCGACGCGACGACGTACGCGTGGCAGGTGCGTGCGTCCGACGGGACGGACGTTGGTCCGTTCAGCCCGATCTGCGAGTTCTCCACCGAGTTCAGCACGCCGCCCGAGGCGCCGGTCGTCACGTCCATCGACTACCCGCCCAGCGAGAACGGGCCGGGCACCGGTGGCAGTGGTGAGACCGGCACGTTCACGTTCTCGGGCAGCGGCGACCCCGACATCACCGGGTTTGCCTACGGATCCGGTATCCCTGCCACGTTCGTCACGGCTGACCAGCCGGGTGGCACGGCGACGATCCAGCTCACGCCGAGCAACATCGGCCCGACTCGCTCACGGTCTGGACCGTGGACCGAGCGGGTGATCTGGGTGTGAGCGTGCAGTACGACTTCTGGGTCGCCAACAACCTGCCCCAGGTCTCGTGCACGCCGACATCCGCGTTCACCGGCCAACCGCGCCAGTGCATGTTCTCGCCGACGTCCTCGGATGTCGTGGGGTACCAGTACCAGCTGGCCGACGGGCCCGTGACGGACGTGGCCGCGGCCGCCGATGGCATGGCCACCGTCACCGTCACTCCCGACGACCCGGACAACGGGCCGTTCCTGCACGTGCGGGCCAGACTGGCGAACGGGAACCTGAGCGAGGAGATCGTCGACACGCTGCAGACCGATCCCGGCCTGCCGACCGTCGACCAGGATCCGGTGGAAGGCGTCGCGGGCACGCCCGTGCGGTATACGTTTCACGCGGTGCTGCCCGGATCGGTGTCGTTCACCTACACGCTCAACGGTGACGCGCCGACCACCGTGCCCGCCGGCCCGGACGGCACGACCACCGTCACGCTGACGTCGGACTCGTCATTCGCCGAGCTCGACGTGTTCAGCACGACGGCGGACGGCGCCCATTCCGGTACGCAGCTGGACTTCCCGTTCCTGGACAGCGACGAGCCGGTGGTCAGTGGAGTGGGCGTGCCGGGCACGTTCACGTTCACCTCGCCCGTGCCCGGCGTGGTGAACTACACGTACACGTTCAACGGGGACGATGAGACCGTGCCAGCAGGTCCGGACGGCAGCGCCCGGGTGGTGCTGACACCGACGGACACGAGCGCGCAGGAACTGTTGGTCAGCAGCACGTTGCCGGACGGAGCCACGTCCGACGAGACGTTCTACGTGTTCCTGGTGAACTCGCCGCCCGCGCGGCCGGAGTCGGTTCGGCCCGCATCGTGAGGTGACACGTGACGCCGTGGTCGGCCTGCCCGACCACGGCGCCATCCGCATCGTGCGGCGCGGAAACTCCATCGACAGGCGGGAGCTCGACATGAGGGGCCACCACCGCTCGTCGGCAGTGGCGGTGTGGCACGTCGGAGCGGTCGCCCTCTCGGTGAACGCCGAGCGGGGACATGTTTGTCGATGTGACCATCAGGTGGCCGGCTCGGGTTGGGCATCGCCCGCAGGCCGCGTCCGAACCTGCGGTGGGTGTACCGCCGCGTTGCACGGCTGGTGGTGCGATCGAGGCGGTCGGTTTCAGGCGGCGCGTGCGCCAGTCATGATCCCAACAGCGTCCTCCATGGTGTGTGTGCTCGGGCTGATCACCGCGGCCCGCCTGCCCAGTCGCTGGACGTGGATGCGGTCGGCCAGTTCGTACACCAGGGGCATGTCGTGACTGATCAACACGATCGGCAGACCGCCGTGACGTAGTTGCTTGATCAGCTCGGCGACCTGGCCGGACTCGCGGACGCCGAGCGCTGCCGTCGGCTCGTCCAGGATGATCACCTTGCTGCCGAACGCCGCAGCCCTGGCGACCGCCACGGCCTGCCGTTGGCCACCGGACAGCGTCTCGATGGTCTGCGTGATGTCCTGCAACGTCTGGATGCCCAGCCGCTGCACGTGTTCCTTCGCCTCACGGCGCATGCCCGCCGTGTCCAGCAGCCGGAACACCGTGCCCAGCGGCCCCTTCTTCCGGATCTCTCTGCCCAGGTAGAGATTGCTGGCGATGTCGAGCGCGGGCGTGACCGCCAGCGTCTGGTACACGGTCTCGATGCCCGCGTCCTTGGCTTGCTGCGGGTTGCGGAAGTGCACCTGCTTCCCGTCCAGGTACAGGCGCCCGGCATCCGGGATGTCGGCGCCGGTGAGGCACTTGATCAGCGTGGACTTGCCGGCTCCGTTGTCGCCGATGACGGCGAGCACTTCCTGGGGCAACAGCTCGAAATCGGTGCCCCGCAGGGCCTCGACCCGGCCGTAGGACTTGACCAGTCCGGTCGCCGACAGGACGGGAGTGCGCTGCTCGTCCGGTGTCGCGGTCATTGGCGCACCCTCCGGATCCAGCGGTCCAGGCTGACCGCGGCGATGACCAGTAGACCTTCGGCGAGCTGCTGGTACAGGTCCTGCACGCCCGCCAGGGCCAGGCCGTTCTGGAAGACCTGGACGATGAGCGCGCCAAACAGCGTGCCGAGCACCAGGCCCCGGCCACCGAACAGGCTGACGCCACCGATGACCACAGCGGTGATGCTGTCCAGGTTGAGCGTCGAGGAGATGTCGGTACTCGCGTCGCCGACCCTGCCGATCTGCACCCACGACGCGATGCCGTACACGAGGCCCGCGACCAGGTACACGCTCAGCAGCAGCCGCCCGGTGGGAATTCCGACCAGGTGGGCCGCCTCCTGATCGTCGCCGACCGAGTAGACGTGCTTGCCCCACGCCGTTCTGCCCAGCGCGTAACCCACCACCAGGTACGCCACGATCATCAGCAGCACGCCCACGGTGATATGGAACGAACCCAGCGAGATGATCTTACCGGTCCACAGCAGCAGGCTGTCCGGGCCCGGCGTGAGCGTCTGGCCGTTGGCGTACTTCAGGCCGACGGCCGTGAAGACACCGAGCGTGCCCAACGTACCGATGAACGGCGGCACGTGGAACCTGGTCACCAGCGTGCCGTTGATCAGACCGGTCAGCAGTGCCACCGCCAGTCCGATCAACAGCGCCAGCGCCGTGGGCACGCCGCTGGAGACGGCGAGACCCGCCATCACCATCTGGGCGAGGATCATCGCCGCGCCGACGGACAGGTCGATGCCCGCGGTCAGGATGATGACGGTCTGCCCCAGGGCCAGCAGGCCGATCACGGCGACCTGCTGCAGCATGATCGACAGGTTCGTCGGGCTGAGAAACCTGTTGTTGATCAGGTCGAAGACGATCGCCGCGACCACCAGGACGAACAGCGGGCCCAGCGACGGGTGTGCGTGCAGCAACGTCTGCGCCGGGTTGTTCCACCTGCGCGCCGGGCTCCCGCCCGGCGCGTCAGGCGGTACCTCGGCCTCCGAGACGCCGGGTGTCGTCGCCATCAGTGGCCCCAGCAGACCTTGCCCGCCGCGGCACTGGTGATGCTGGGGACACCCGACTGCGGCTGGTTCGTGTAGAGCTGGGTGCCGGTGTCGAAGAAGTCCTGGCCAGGCTGGTTGATCGGCTTCGTGCCGGTCTTGGCGAACCGGGCGATGGAGTCCACGCCCTCCACGGCCATCTTGCCGGGGAACTGGCCCGCGGTGGCGCCGATCTCTCCGTTGGACAGGAACGGCAGGTTGGCGCAGCCGCCGTCGATGGCCACGACCGTCACGCCCTTCTTGCCGGCCGTCTGCAGCGCGTGCGCCGCGCCCTCGGCCGCCGGCTCGTTGATCGCGTAGACCACGTTGATGTCGGAGTCCTTGGACAGGCACGTTTCCATGGCGGACTGGCCACCGGTCTGCGACCCGTTGGTGGGCTGCTGGCAGGCGATCTTGTAGCTGCCGCCCTTGCCGCCGGTGTAGTGACCGGACTTGGGCTCCTGGCCGTTCACGTTCCGGTTGCCGACGGGGATGCCCATGCCCTTGAGGAATCCGTGGTCGCGCTGCACGTCGACGGTGATGACCTGGTTGGCCAGATCGTCGAGCATCGCGATGTCCGCGTTCTGGCCGGCCAGCTTGGCCGCCATCCACTTGCCGTCCAGCAGCCCGGCCTGGGTGTTGTCGGTGGCGTAGGTGACGTTGGAGACGCTGGCCGGGATGGGCGGCGTGTCCACCGCGACCACCACCAGGCCCTCGGACTTCGCCTGGTTGAGCGCGCTGTTCACGGCGTCGCCGTTGAGCGCGATGATGATGCCCTTGTCGCCGGCCGCGATGGCCTGGTCGATCTGGTTGATCTGCGACGTCGTGTCGTCGTCGGAGTTGCCCGCCGTGACCTGGAGCTGCACGCCCAACTTGGCGGCCTCCTGCTTAGCGCTGTTCTCCATCGAGATCCAGTACGGGTTGGTGAACTCCTTCAGGATGAGCGCGACCTTGGTCGAGCCACCGCTGGAGCCCGAAGCCGATGAACCGGAACCGCCACCACAGGCGCTCAGCGCGAGCATGCCGATCGCGACCCCGGCACACGCGAATGGGATGAACCAGCGCCGCGACCTGTGGGCACCGACTGCGTCGTGCATCGGACCTCCTTGTCCGTGATGGTCACTTTTGAGCGGAGACCATAGGCGCTCGCAACCGCTTCCGCAAGCGGTTGCGAGCGCCGCAAGCGCTTTGGCAACCGCTTGCGAGGTGTAACGCTGAGTTGCTATACAGGGATGTACATCGATAACCAGGGGTTTCGGCGAGGCACTCGCCCACCCCGGGCGCCGCACGGGTGGCTGAAGGGGAAGCGCCGATGGTCAGGATGTCCGACGTGGCGGCGGCGGCAGGCGTCTCGGTGACCACCGTCTCCCACGTCCTGAACAACACGCGCCCGGTGAGCGACCAGCTGAGGCAGCGCGTGATGGACGCCGTCGCCGCCTCGGGCTACACCACCAACGGCGTCGCCAGGGCGCTCGCCACGCGGAACACGATGCTGGTCGGCGTCGTGATGTCGTTCCTGTCCAACCCTTTCTTCGCGCCGCTGGTGTCCTCGATCGAGAAGACCGCGCGCCGGCACGGGTACACGCTGCTGCTCACGGACAACCACGAGAACGCGGCTGACGAGACCACGCAGGTCCAGATCATGCTCGACCGCAGGGTCGACGGCGTGATCCTCGCACCCGCGTCGACCCATCCTGAGCCGGTGCTCGACCTGCTGACCCGCCGCAACACCCCCACCGTGTTGGTGGACCGGTTCGCCGACCACCGGTTCGACGAGGTGGGTGTGGAGAACGTCGAGCCGACCGCCGGTCTGGTCAAACACTTCACCGACCGCGGCCACACGCGCGTCGGCTTCGTCAGCGGCAGGGCGGGCCTGTCCACCACCACCGAAAGGCTGGCCGGCTACCGGCTGGGTCTGGAGCGGGCCGGTTTGCCATTCGACCGCAAACTCGTGCGTTCGGGTTCGTCGCGGATCGAGCCGGCCGCCGAGGCCGTCAAGGCGCTGCTCGCGGTCGCCGACCCGCCGACCGCGATCATCCCGGCGAACAACGCGATGACCGTCGGCGTGCTGCGCGGCCTGCACAGAACGGGAGCCCGGGTACCGGAGGACGTGGCCGTCGCCGCGTTCGACGACATCGCCTGGGCCGACCTGATGAATCCGAGCCTGACCGCCGTCGCGCAGCCGATCGCCGAGATGGGCAACCTCGCGGCGAAGCTGTTGATCAAGCGGATCGGCGGTTTCGCCGGCCCGCCGGAGCGAGTCACACTCTCCCCGACGTTCCAGCACCGGCGGTCCTGTGGCTGCGCCGCCGAGGAGTCATGACACCGCCGGTTCTCCCCTCGTCGATCCCTGTGCTGGCCGAGCGGGCCCGTAGGCTGATCCGGCCGGACGAGCGCAGGCTGTTGGGCATCACCGGGGCTCCCGGAGCCGGCAAGAGCACGTTGGCGGTCGCACTGTGCGAGGCACTCGGCCCGATGTCGGCGCGCGTCCCGATGGATGGTTTCCACCTGGCCAACCAGGTGTTGCGGGAACTCGGGCTGGCCGACCGCAAGGGCTCCCCGCCCACGTTCGACGTCGACGGTTTCCACGCGTTGCTGCGCAGGCTGCGCGCCAATGACGAGGACATCGTGTACGCACCGGAGTTCTTCCGCGAGCTCGAGGAGCCGATCGCCGGTGCGCTCCCGGTGCGCAGGGACGTTCCACTGGTCGTGGTGGAGGGCAACTACCTGCTGCTGGACGAGGGGCGCTGGCGGCACACGGCGGATCTGCTGGACGAGGTGTGGTACCTACGGGCGGACGATTCGTTGCGCCGCCACCGGTTGCTGTCGCGGCATCGGGAAGGCGGGCGTTCGCCCGCCGCGGCCGAGGCGTGGTTAGCCCGCAACGACGAACCGAACGCCACGCTCGTCATGGCGACGGCGGAGCGTGCCGATCTGATCGTCTGCTGACCCGGACAGGGGATTGACTTGTTCCGCGGCACCCGCATCACTCGCGCCGAGTGCGGGCAGCGCAGATAGCATCTGCCCCGCGATCGCCACGATTCCACCCTCCCAGTGGCGAAAGCACGTTGGGGCGGGCCAGCGGGGGCGGCGTGGGATAGTCCGGTACTGCGAGATCGTGTCTGCAAACATCGCCGGCGTGGCTGTCGGGGGCGACGCAGACGTGTCGCTGGCCCGCACCAGGGTGCACAACCGCAGCCGGTCCGGGGCCACCCGTCGCCGAGCAGGATTTCGTGAACGCCTTCTGTTGCCGCACAGGGGTTCTCGTGGCCACCGGCGCTGGCAGACACGTTTGACTGCCGATCCGAGGACTGCAATTGTAAGGCCATCAGGTTACGCCTTAGCTTGACTCTGTCGGTGATCTTGGTTCCACGGCGTGGCGCATGATCAGTAGCATGATCAACCTTGTTCAAGGTCGATCCAGCTGCCGAGGTGCCCGTTGTCCGTCCGTCCCCGTTCCGGCGAGCAAGTCCCGACTCTGACCGCGCAGATCGCGCGGGCGAGCAATCCGGGCGGAACGACAGCAATGTGGGTCAAAGACCGGCTCAACGGGTTATGGGGCGACGAGGACTTCCTCGACTGGTACCCCCGCGACGGACGCCCCGGCCTCTCGCCCGCCCAGTTGGCCACGGTCTGCGTGCTGCAGTTCCTGCTCGACCTGTCCGACCGCCAAGTAGCCGAGGCGGTGCGCTGCCGCATCGACTTCAAGTACGCCCTGGCCCTGGAACTGGATGACCCAGGCTTCCATCACAGTGTGCTGGGCGACTTCCGTGACCGCCTGGCCCAGGGCGATCGCGCCGACCGTCTGCTGGACCTCGCCTTGGCCCGCCTGAAGGACGCCGGGCTGGTGCGCGAACGCGGCACCCAGCGCACCGATTCCACCCATGTCCTGGCCGCGGTACGCGACCTGACCCGGCTGGAACTGATCACCGAGGCGGTACGAGCCGCGCTGGAGGAGATCGCCGGCGCCGCACCCCATCTGCTGGCCGGTTTGGTGGATGAGCAGTGGGGACGCTGCTACGGCCGCCCGGTCCGACTGGGCCGCAACCCCACCCGGCCCAAGACCAGGATCACCAACGCCGGCCAGGACGCCCTCCAACTACTGGAACATCTCCACACCCACGGGGCAGGTCGCGCGTTCGGCCCCTGTGTCCAGACCCTCCGGCAGATCCTCGTGCAGAACTACTACCGTGACCCGGCCGGCCGGCTGCGCTGGCGCACCGACGAGGAGGGCGGGCTGCCGCCCTCCTCCCGCGCGATCGTGTCGCCCTACGACCCCACCGCCCGCTACGCCCGCCGGGGACAGACCACCCGGTGGACCGGATTCCTGACCCATCTCACCGAAACCTGCTCGCCCGAGGGCGCCAACGTGATCACGGACGTGGCCACCACCGCAGCCACCACCAGCGATGCACAGGCCCTGCCGGGCATCCACACCCGTCTGCAGCGCCGCAGTCTGCTGCCCGCCGAGCACCTCGTCGACGGTGGTTACACCTGCCTGGTCCACCTGGCACACGCCGCCCGAGAACACCAGGTCACCGTCACCGGACCGCTGCCGGGCAACCCCACCCGCCAACACCGCCACAACGAAGGCTTCGACCGGGACGACGTCCACATCGACTTCGATCGCCGCCAGGTCACCTGCCCCCAAGGCCAGGTCAGCAAGGGCTGGCATGGCCCGTACCCGACCTCATCACCCACCGCGGCCCCGCTGATCGTGGCCCGGTTCACCAAGGCCCAGTGCCAGCCCTGCCCGGTCCGCCCCCAGTGCACCACCTCCCGTGACGGCGCCCGCAACGTGGGCTTTCCCCCACGAGAACTGCTCGACCTGCAGCTGCGTGTCCGCGCCGAGCAGCAATCGCCGGACTGGCGGGCTCGGTACGCGGTCCGTTCCGGAGTGGAGAGCACCGTCAACGAGTTCGTCCACGGGCACGGCATGCGCCGGTGCCGCTACCGAGGACAGCCCAAGGCCCATCTGCAACATGTCTTCACCGCTATCGCTGTGAACATCGAACGCCTCAGCGGCTTACCAGCATCCGGCGAAGCAGTCCCGGCCCGCCCACCGACCGCGTTCCAGGA
>DASUGU010000085.1:0-122256 GCA_036273855.1 Pseudonocardiaceae bacterium | reverse complement strand
GAGGCCGCCCGGCGCCGGGCCGACGTGCTGGCCGTGCCGCGGCACGTGGCCAAGCTCGGTGACGCCCTGGCCGCCGCCGACCAGCTGGTCAAGGCGGCCAAGGCCGACGCCGACGCGTCGGCGGCCGAACTCGACGAGCCCGAGCGCGACGCCATGCGCCGCGCCTACGGCGAGGGCTCGACCGGCAAGGGCGTGGCCGCGGCCATGCGCGGCGCGGCCGGGGCGCTGAAGGACCTGGAGGGCCGCCAGAAGTCGCGGGCGACCCGGGTCCAGCGCGACTCGCTGGACCGGGCGCTGCTCGACCTGGCCGGGTTCTACCGGGACGTGCTGGCCCTCCAGCTCGGCGCGGACGTGGAGCTGGCCAACGAGGCCCAGCGCGACGAGCTCGGCGCGCTGGCGGCCGCGTCCGGGCCCGAGGCCACGGTGCGCCGGATCGAGGCCGTCATGAAATGCCGGGAGCGGCTGGCCGTGGCGGTGGCGCCGCTGCTGGCCGTGGAGGAGATGACCATCGCGCTGGTCGGGGACCAGTCCCGCCCGTAGCCGCGGCCGTCTTCGCGGCGGCGGGCGGGCGGTGCGGTATCCGTTTCGGGTGGATCTGGGGTTACCTGCGGGGGACCGCGTCGTGATCGCACCGTAATGTAGTGGGCGTGACCATGATGATGGCGGTGAGTTTCCAGCGGAGCGGCCGGCTCTACTACCTGGACCCGGGTCCCTACCAGGTGTCGGTCGGGACCAAGGTGCTGGTGCCCACCGACGCCGGCCCGGAGGTCGCCGAGTGCGTCTGGGCGCCGCAGTGGGTCGACGACGAGATCGGCGGGCTGCCGGTGTGCGCGGGCCTGGCGGGCGAGAAGCACCTGAGCCGGGACGACGCCAACCGGGAACGGCGCGGCGAGGCCAAGGTCGCGGCGCGGCGGCTGATCCGGGAGCACGGCCTCCCGATGAAGGTCATCGCGGTCGACTACCTGGACGAGCCGAACGTCTTCACCATCTACTTCGGGGCGCCGCACCGGGTCGACTTCCGGGAGCTGGTCCGCGACCTGGCCAGCAAGCTGCGGGCGCGGGTGGAGCTGCGCCAGATCGGGCCGCGGGATGAGGCCCGGCTGCAGGGCGGGATCGGCCCGTGCGGGCGGGACCTGTGCTGCGCGACGTTCCTCAAGGACTTCGAGCCGGTCTCGGTCCGCATGGCCAAGGACCAGGACCTGCCGGTCAACCCGCTGCGGATCGCCGGGGCGTGCGGGCGGCTGATGTGCTGCCTGAAATACGAGCACCCGCTGTACCAGGACTTCCGGGCCACCGCCCCGAAGCTCGGCGAGAGCGTGGAGACCCCGGACGGGCCGGGGACGGTCGTGGGCCACAACGTGCCCGGTGACCGGGTCGTGGTGCGGATGGCCGAGGACGGCCGGCGCACCGCCTGCCCGAAGGCCAGCGTCTGCGGGTCCCGGCAGGCACACGATGCGATGTACGGTGGTGCGCGCGACACCCCGCCGGACCGGTAGACTCTTCCAGCCGCCGTGTTCTCCGGGGCGGCAGGCCGCCTTAGCTCAGTCGGCAGAGCGATTCACTCGTAATGAATAGGTCATCGGTTCGATTCCGATAGGCGGCTCCAGGTCAAAGGCCCCTCCCCGGTCACCGGAGAGGGGCCTTCACGTCCTGCACCGCCGCTGGGGTCAGTGGGATTCCGCGGACCCGCTGGGCGATGGACCAGGTCCGGATAGCTTCGGCTCGCTGGCGGCGGGACCCTGGGTGACGTACATGACCGTCGAGCCGCTGTCGGTCTCGTCGAGGACGACGCCGCTGGCCGGATCGACGACCATCGTCGAGCGGCCGAGGTTGAGGACGGTTCCGGTCCGGCCGAGCGCGTCGGTGTAGTGGCCCGTGACCGTGACGCCGGGGATGCTGGCCTCGACCTTGAACAGCGCCGCGCGCACGGTCGGGGGCGCCGGCGTACCGACCAGCAGGATCTCTACGTCCTCGAACAGGGACGGCTGGTCGGGGCTCGGAAAGTCAGCCATCAGCTTCGGCTTCAGCTTCGCCGGGTCGGTGGGCAGGCGCTGCAGCTGCGACCAGGTGTACGGGCCGAACCGGCCGGAGTCGATGATCGGCGCCGTGAACAGGTCCGCGCCGCAGCTCGAGTCCCGGATGTCCGTGGGCCCGGTCTTCTCGACGACCCCGTTACCGTGCCGGGACAGCCAGACCCGGCTCGTGTAGAGCTGGCCGCCGCAGGGGTACTTGTCCTCGCTGTACCAGTACTGGGCGTTCGGCCAGCCGGGCTGGGACCCGGCCGCCTGCGCCGCCTGGTTCAGCACGACCGCGGACGCCATCACCGGTCCTGACGGTGTCGCAGCCGGCCCGGTGTGGCGGCCCGCCGGGGACGACGGCATGGCGATTACCGTGGCGGCCGCGGCAGCGCCCGCCGTCGCCACCGCAGTGCCGATGAGGACCCTCGCGCGCAGCCCGCCCCCAGGCTTCCGCCTAGCCTCGGCCGCCGGAGCGCGAAGGCCCGTGGCGACCGCTGCGTCCAGGGCGGCCCGCCCGCTGCGCAGGCCGTCCGGCGAGATGTCAGGCACCGGGCGCGCGGCGGTCAGTACGTCGTCGAGAGGGTTCATGATGCGGTCTCCTGGGCGTGAAAGGTGGTGACGAGCGCGGTGGGCGGGGTGCCGGAGCCCGTGCCGGACTGCTGGAGAGCCTTCATCGCGCGCTTCCGGGCGCGGTGCAGCCGGCTCCGGGCCGCCACCGGGCTGATGCCGAGCGCAGCGGCGGCCTCCGCCGGAGTGAGGCCCTCCCACGCCACCAGCAGCAGCAGTTCGCGGTCGGCGGCGGCCAGGCCGTCGAGCGCGGTGCGGAGCCGCCCGCGTTCGGCCAGCGCGTCGAGCCGGTCATCGACCGCGTCCCAGTCCATCCCGAGGTCCCGCGCCACGGCCGCGGCCGGGACCGGCCGGCGCAGGTGGGCGCGCAGCACGTTCAGTGCGATGCCGTACAGCCACGGCAGGGCGCTGCCGCTGTCGTGCGGCACCACCCGCGCGTGCGCGGACAGCGCGGTAATGAACACCTCGGACAGCAGATCCTCGGCCGCTGCCGGGCCTGCGCGTCTGGCCAGGTACCGGAACACGGCCTGGGCGTGCCGCTCGTAGAGCACGCCCATCAGTACCGGCTGACGGGGCAGGCCGGCCAGCAGCTCACTGTCGGAGCGCGCATCGGCGGTCATGCCCTGCTTATGCTGCCATCTCTTCCGGCGTTGCACTCCCGGCTCGACGTGCTAAGCACGGCCTATGGCTGAAAGCGATGTCCGCGTGGTCCCCGCCAACGAGGCGAGCTGGGACGACCTGCAGGCGGTGTTCGGGCGCGCCGACTGCGGCCACCCGGACGCCGACGGGACCAGCGGCCTGGTCGCCTACCTGGACGGCCAGCCCGTCGGCTGGGTGGCGGTCGAGATGCGGCTCGACCTGGACTGAGGGTCAAGGCTTGCCCTTGAGTAGCCCACGCGAGTGGGGCAGCCGCCGCGGGGATGCTTGGCCGCCGCCCGGCCGGGGATGCTGCACGCGACAGCGCGGCACGGCGACCGGAGGCGGAGATGGCGCAGGGGGACGGCGCGCGACCGCGCGCGGACAACGCCGGCGACCACGCAGGCGGCATGCTGCTCAGCATCCTGGCCCAGGTCCCCGACGTCAGCGTGCGGCCGGTCGGCTGCAGCGAGGTCGAGGACGGCGTCATGTCCTACTCGATCAGCGTCACGCTGCCGGGCGGCCGCGAGCTGCTCGTCGACGTCGAGGACGTCTAGCCTCCAGCCGCCGCCTGCTCAGGCCGAGTGGGTCCGCGTCGACGAGCGGGACGACCAGCTGCGCGGGCTCGAGTTCAAGCTCGGCCCGGTACCGGTGACCCGCGCCGCCCTGGACACCGAACTCGGCCCCGGCCGCGCGTACCCGCGCGTGCCACCGTCGCCTACGAGATCAGCCTGCGCCGTGCCGCGGCCAGGCCGGACCCAAGGCCGTGACCCGGCCGCCCTAGCCCACCCGCGAGTACGTCATCGCGAAATCGACCGTCCAGGCGCCGTCGTGGCCGGACCTCTCCCAGCGCCCCTCGATGACCGATCCGGCGGCCGCGAACTCGCCCCGGAACCGCTGCGCGAACCCCAGCGGGGAGAAGTCCGCCGTTGTCCGCAGCAGCGTCCACTCCCGGTCGCTCAGCTCCATCTGGTAAATCCGCACGACGCCCCGCGAGTCGAAGTAGTGCTGGACGTAGGTGCCCGCTGTCGCGCCGGGCGCCACGACGGCCAGGCTCTCGGGCAGGCCGGCCTCCGGGCTGGGCGTTCGCTGCAGCAGGTACTGGCCACCCAGTGCCCACTCGAAGACGGTGCGGCCCGCGGGCGCGTCGGGCAGGTGCACCTGCACGGCCCACTCGCCCGCGAGGGCGTCGAGCGCCGCCAGGGCGGCTGGCCGGCCAGATCGCTGATCGGACACTGTCCCTCCCGGTTTCCGTCGCCATGATCGGCGGGCTCAGGCTATCCCGCGGCCTCAGCTGGCGCGCTTCGGCTCTCTGATAAATAAAGATTTGCTTTCTCCGGATACCTCCCGCACACTTAGAAGTGCCGGAAAGAACCGGCGGCCTTACGAGGAGGACACCGTGTATACCTGGTCACCCAGCTTCGAGCAGGATGGGCGCAAAGCCCGATGCTCGAACCTTGTACTGGGCGCGATCGGGCGGCTAATGCCAACGTAGACGCGGAAACGCGGACGCGACGGCACCGCCCCCAGGACCTCCTGGCGGGCGGTTTCTTATTTCTCTGGGACGTAGCTCAACGGCAGAGCTCCGGTCTCCAAAGCCGATGGTTGAGGGTTCGATTCCTTCCGTCCCAGCGAAGCCTTTGTCCACGGGCAAAAAAGGCTTGCACATTGTCAACTGCACAGTGGGAAACGTCAGTGCGGCCGGCGGGCCGCACGCATTGACGCCTGGCTCTCCGGTCCGGCTTGGCCGGCCGGGGGGCCCAGGCGCCTGGGCCGCTAGCTGCATTGTGGCGATGCGCCAGCCCTCCAAGCTGGTGAGCGGGGTTCAAGTCCCTGGCGGCGCACGCATGGCGATGCCGGATCGTCTAACAGGCAGGACAGCGGGCCCTGAACCCGTCAATCTAGGTTCGAATCCTTGTCCGGCAGCAGCGCGACCAAAGTCGCAGCACGCCACCTTAGCTCAGCAGGCAGAGCGGCCCACTTGTAATGGGCAGGTGACCCGTTCGACCCGGGTGGGTGGCTCTCAGGGCAGCGGGACGGACCCGGCTTCAGATGGCCGGGGTAAAGACAACGCCGGGCGGTCGCCGTCCCGCCCGCCCACGGCTCCACGCGACCGTAGTGTCAACGGATAGCACGCAACCTTGCCATGGTTGTAGGGCCAGTTCGAATCTGGCCGGTCGCTCCAAGCGCTGGTGGCGTAACTGGTAGCCGCGCACGCCTCAGGAGCGTGTGTCTTCGGACGTGAGGGTTCGACTCCCTCCCGGCGTACTGATGGAAGGTTGGCCGAGCGGTAAGGCGCCGGTTTGCTAAACCGAGGTCACGGCGCAAGTCGTGCGCTGGTTCGAATCCAGCACCTTCCGCCCGTGGATGGCTGGACCTCTCGCGAGAGCGCAACGCAACAGCGCACGCGCGATTAGCTCAGCGGCAGAGCAGCCCGTCCACACCGGGCAGGCCGGCGGTTCGAGTCCGTCATCGCGTACTGAGGATGAGGCCGAAGGATCGAAGCACCGGGCCGTGACCCCGGTCCAAGCCGGGTTTGAGTCCCGCCATCCTCCCCAGCTCGCGTCGGTGGCAGAGCGGTCGATTGCGCCTGGCTGTAATCCAGGTTCCTCGGACACGGTGGTTCGAATCCATCCCGGCGCACGCTTCCGTGGTCCAGCGGATAGGACACCAGCCTCCGAAGCTGGAGTCGCAGGTTCGATTCCTGCCGGAAGCACCGCAACGACGTCTCCCGCTGTGCCCTCGCAACCCGACCGTCCACGTCGCATTCGACATCACCGCCATGTTCGCCGTCGCCGACGTCGTGATCACCGAGGCGCGCCTGACCGGAACCCTGGCCAGGCCGGCCCGGCCTAGCGCGCCAGCGCGTGCCAGTGGGCGGCGACGAAGGCCGGATCGGCGACCCAGATCGCCAGGGCCGCCAGGACCACGGTCAGCAGCGGATCGACGAACAGCAGTTCCGGGCGGGTCCCCGTCGTGAACGCCAGTGGCTCGGGCAGCAGGTGCCACCGGAACTTGGACACGGGGTAGCCGAGCATGCAGCCCGAGTCGGTCAGCATGTCGCCGGCGATGTGCGTGGCGCAGCCGACCAGCACGGCCAGCGGGATGAGGGCCAGCCCGTAGCCGAACCAGATCTCGAACGCGGCGACGCCGACCGCGATGACGTCCGCGACGTGACTGCGCGCGATGCGCAGCGCCTCCAGCGCCCCGGACACCGTCAGCGTCATCAGCAGCGCCAGGCCCGCCTTCCCCGCGATCTCGCCGCGGAAATGGCAGGCCACCCAGGCCAGGGCAGTGAACACCGCGATGCCCAGGATCGAGTGGGTGGCGTGCCGGTGGCCGCCGCTGACCTTGGCGATGACCTTGGCCACCGCCTCGGACAGGAAGCCCAGGCACCGGGCCGGCGACGAGCCGCACTTGTCCAGGTCCGGCAGCAGCGCCATGCCCGCGGTGAAGCCCGCCAGCGCCACCGTCCGCGGCTCCGACATGTGCAGGAAGATCCCGGTCGCGGCCCCGGTGACCGCCCCGGAGAGCGCATGCGAATGCCCCAGCATGAGCCCCGAAGCCTCCTCGCTCGCCTGCGCCGGCCACCCGCCAGCGAGCGAATCGTAACTAACCGGGCCGACAAAACCCGTCTTACCCGGCCGTGTCGCGCAGCCGGGCAAACTCGGCGGCCAGCGTCGCCGGCGTGTAGTGCGCGTTCAGCCCGCTCGGGTTGGGCAGCACCCACACCCTCGTGGGGCCCAGGGCCAGATCCTGCGGCCCCACGATCACCTTTTTCATTCCGAACGCGGCCGCGAACGCACCGACGCCCGCTATGGCCAGCCACCGCGGGGCCAGGACCTCGACTTTGGCCCGCAGCAGCCGCCCGCCCTCGCGAAGCTCCGCGGCGTCCAGCTCGTCGGCCCGCGCGGTGGCGCGGGCGGCGACGTTGGTGATGCCCAGCCCGAGCCGCAGCAGCTGCTCCTGCTCGCTGGGGTCCAGCTGGCGCGGCGTGAAGCCGGACCGGTGCAGGGCCGGCCAGAACCGGTTGCCGGGCCGGGCGAAGTGGTAGCCGGTGGCCGCCGAGTACAGGCCGGGGTTGATCCCCGAGAACAGCACCCGCAGGCCCGGCTCCGCCACGTCGGGCAGCGTCTTGTCCCGCGCGCTCTCCAGGTCAGCCCGGCTGGGCCGGGCCCGGGGCACCGGCGGGCCGGAAGTCAGCATGGCCGCATGCTAGACGAGCATCCGGCCGCCGGCGATCAGCCGGCAGGTGGGGCTGCACCGCGGCCATCTCGTGCAGGGCACCGCCGGACGGCCGGGCGACAGTCATCACATAGGGGGAACGTCCCGGCTGATCCGTGGGGCCAGGAAATGCCCCGAGCCCGGCGCTGTCAGCAGGGCTGGCTACATTCCTGGCATGACCACCGGACTCCCAGGTGCGCTCGCCGGCCTGAACGACGAGCAGCGCGCCGCCGCGGCGCACCAGGGCGGGCCGCTCCTCATCCTGGCCGGGGCCGGCACCGGCAAGACCAGGACTTTGGTGGCCAGGGCCGCGTGGCTGCGCGAGCAGGGGGTGCCGGCCAGCCGGATCCTGCTGCTGACCTTCACCCGGCGCGCGGCCGACGACATGCTGGCCCGGGCGCGGCCGGCCGACGCCCCGGCCGCGGACCGGATCTGGGGCGGGACCTTCCACGCCATCGCGCACCGGATCATCCGCGCTCACGCCGAGTCGTTCGCGCTGCCGCCCGAGTTCAGCGTGATCGACCCGGCCGACGTGGCCGACGTGCTCGACACGCTGCGCGCCGAGCATGACCTGGTCGGGACCCGGCGCCGCGCGCCGCGCGCCGCCGCCTGCGCCGACATCTACACCCGGTGCGTGAACACCAGCACGCCGGTGGCGCAGGTGGTCAAGGCCAGCTACCCCTGGTGCGCGGATTTCGTGACCCAGCTCGGCGGGCTGTTCCGGGCCTACGGCGCGCACAAGCGGGCGCACGGGCTGGTGGATTTCGACGACCTGCTGCTGCTGTGGCGGGCGGCGCTGGCCGACCCGGCGGCGGGCCCGGCGCTGCGCGGGCTGTTCGACGCCGTGCTGGTCGACGAGTACCAGGACGTGAACGCCGTGCAGGCCGACATCGTCCGGCGGCTGCGGCCCGGCGGCGCGGGGCTGACCTGCGTCGGCGATGACGCGCAGGCCATCTACGCGTTCCGCGGAGCCGACCCGGCGCACCTGCGCGACCTGGGCGCGGATTTCCCCGACCTGTCGGTCGTGCGCCTGGTCCGCAACTACCGGTCCCGGCACGCGATCCTGCGCCTGGCCAACACGGTCCGGCCCCAGCACGAGGGCCTGGAACTGACCCTGACCGCGACCCGCGACGCAGGCCCGGAGGCCCACGGCATCGGCGCTGGCGTCACTGAGCCCGGCGACCGTGGCGCGGGCCTGCGGCCGGTGCTGGTCCGCTGCCACGACGAGGCCACCCAGGCGCGCGAGATCTGCGCGCGGGTGCTGGACGGCCACGAGGCCGGCCTGCGCTTCTGCGATCAGGCCGTGCTGGTCCGCGCGGCCAACCACAGCGACCTGGTCGAGGTCGAGCTGGCCGCGCGGGGCATCCCGTACGTGAAGTACGGCGGCCTGCGCTTCACCGAGGCCGCGCACGTCAAGGACTTCATCGCCGCCGCGCGGGTGGTGGCCAACCCGGCGGACAACCTGGCCTGGTTCCGGCTGCTCCGCCTGCACGAGGGGATCGGGCCGGTGCTGGCCCGCCGGGTCATGGACGCGCTCGCCCTGACCGAGCCGGCGCCGCTGGAGCGGTGGGAGGCCGCGGCCGACTGCCTGCCGCCGCGGGTCCGCCCGGCGCTGTCGGCCACCGTGGGCCAGCTCATCGCGGCCGCCGGGCTGGAGCGGACCGCCGACCGGGCCGGGTTCATCCTGTCCGCTCTGCACGACCCGGTGAGCGCCCGCTACGCCGACGCCGCCGCCCGGCTGGCCGACCTGCAGCGGCTGGCCGACGCGGCGGCCAGCCGGCCGTCACTGCACGAGGCGCTGGTCGAGCTGACGCTGGACCCGCCCGCCTCCGGGTCCGACCTGGCCGGCCGGCCGCGCATCGACGACGACTTCCTGGTCATCTCCACGGTCCACTCGGCCAAGGGGCTGGAGTGGCCGGTCGTGCACCTGCCCCAGCTGGTGGACGGCTTCGTGCCCAGTGACATGGCGCTGTCCACCCCGGCGGGCGAGGCCGAGGAGCACCGGCTGTTCTACGTGGCCGTGACCCGCGCCCGCGACCAGCTCTACCTCTACGCCCCGCTGCGGCTGCACCACCACCGGATGGCCCGCGACGACGGGCACGGCTACGGCCAGCTCAGCCGGTTCCTCGGCGCGTCCGCGCTGGCGTGCTGCGACGTCGAGGAGGCGGCGCCGCCGCGGCCGCTCATCCCGCACCTGGCCCCGCTGGCGCAGACCGTCGGCCGCGAGCTGGACGCGCTGTGGGGGCCGGACCCGGCGGACACGCCGGCGGGGATCTGACCAGGCAGGCGCGGCCGCGGTGCTGGACGAGCCCGGGCCGCCGGGAGAAACGGCGCATCCGCGGCTTAACGGTGACGACACGCCGCCGGGCTGGCCGCGGTTCGGCCAGCGGGCGGGCCCGGCGCGGCATCCTGGGCGGGCACGGCCGGGACCGGCCCGGCGCCGAGGCACGGACCAGGGAGCGCGGCATGCGGCGGGACAAGGCGGGATTACGGCTGCGCCTCAGGCGACCGTCGGCGGCCCCGGCCGTGCTGGCCGCCGTGCTGGCCGTCGGCGTGAGCGGGCTGGCCGGGTGCGGGAGCCAGGGCGGGACCGGCCACGGCGCGGCGGCGTCCGCCGCGCCCAGCGGGTCGGACCGCCAGGCGTCGTCAGGGAAGGCCCGCAATCCGCTGGCCAAGTCGCCGCTGCGGATCCTGACCACGCTGAAGCGGGCGCAGCTGTGCGCGGCGCTCAGTACCCCCGAGGCGACCCGGATCCTTGGCTCCCGGCCGCAGGCGCCGCTCTACGGCCGGGAGCCCGGCCTGGGCATCTACTGCCGCTGGCCCAAGCGCGGCGCGGCCGGGCTCAGCACCGACCAGCTGTACGTGGGCATCTCCGCGATCGTCGACTGGGCCGGGACCCAGCAGGTCGACAAGCTGCTGCACGCCAAGTCGGTCCGGCTCGACGGGCGCTCGGCGCTGACCGCCGGGCCGCTGCCGGCGATGGAGTGGGCGCAGGTCGACGTGGCCCTCGGCGGTCCGGGCGACCCTGTCGCGGAGTACCGCGCGCCGACCATGCCCGAGGCCCTGGACCTGGCCCGCACGGCGACGCCGCACATCATCTCGATGGGCTAGCGTTCCGCCGGAGGCGCGGGGGCACCTGAGGATAAGCTGGACGCTGGGGCACGGTCGAGAGTAAGAGAGTGTCACCATGAATCCTCCTAAGTCACCGCTCGTCCTCCTGGCCTGCGCGGCGCTCGGCGTCGCGCTGGCCGCCTGCGGGAGCAACGGCGGCGGCAGCTCGGCCACCAGCACGCCGCCGACCACGGCCCCGGCGCCGTCATCAGCGACGCCCGCGTCCTCCAGCCCGCCGGCCTCCAATTCCGCCGCGGCCAGCACCATCGCCGCCAACTGGACCGCCTTCTTCGACGCCAAGACCCCGGTGGCGAAGCGGATCAGCCTCCTGGAGGACGGCCCGGACTTCGCCACCATCATCAAGTCGCAGGCCGGCGGCGGCCTCGCGGCGGCGGCGTCGGCGAAGGTCACCGCGGTCACGGTCACCTCGCCGTCGCAGGCCACGGTGGGCTACAACATCCTGCTGGCGGGCCAGACCGCGCTGCCGAACCAGTCGGGCACGGCGGTCCTGCAGGGCGGCACCTGGAAGGTGGGGCTGTCCAGCTTCTGCAGCCTGCTCAAGCTGGAGGCCGGGAACAAGACCGGGGGCCTGCCGACGCAGTGCCGGGCCGCGGGCTAGGCCGTGGCCTGGTCGGCGAGCGAGCCGGCCATCGCCGCGCGTCCCGCCGCCCGCCGGGGCGGCGCAGCGCTGGCGCTGACCGTGCTGTGCACCATCCTGTTCCTGACGTTCCTGGACAACACGGTCGTCAGCGTGGCCCTGGGCAGCATCCAGGTTGACCTGGGCACCGGCGTCTCGGCGCTGCAGTGGGTGGTCAGCGCCTACGCCCTGACGTTCGCCGGCGCCATGCTGGCCTTCGGCATGGTCGCCGACGAGTTCGGCCGCAAGCGGGTCATGCTGATCGGCGTCGGGATCTTCTGCGCCGGCTCGGTGCTGGCCGCGCTCGCGCCGAACTCCGGCGTGCTGATCGCCGGGCGCGCGGTCATGGGCTTCGGGGCGGCCGCCAGCGAGCCCGGCACGCTGTCCATGCTGCGCCACGTCTACGCCGACGAGCGCACCCGGACCCGGGCGCTGGGCGTGTGGACGGCGGTGTCCGGGCTGGCCCTCGCGGCCGGGCCGGTCATCGGCGGCGCGCTGGTCGGAGTGTGGAGCTGGCGCGGCATCTTCTGGTTCAACCTCGCGTTCGGGCTGGCCGCGCTGGTCGCCGGGGCCGCGGCACTGCCCGAGAGCGCCGACCCCGACGCGCACCGGGTGGACATCTCCGGCGTCGTGCTCGGCGCTGCCGCGCTGACCGCCTTCACCTTCGCCATCATCAACGCCGAGACGGCCGGCTTCGCCGCGCCGGAGGTCATCGCGCTGCTGGGCGTGGCCGCGGTCGCGGGCGCCGCGTTCTTCTGGCGGGAGCACCGGGCCGCGCACCCGCTGCTGGACCTGAGGTACCTGCGGGTGCCGACCTTCCTGACCGCCAACCTGGTCGCCTTCGCGGCCTACTTCGCGACGTTCGCCGTGTTCTTCTTCACCGCGCTGTACCTGCAGGAGGTGGCCGGGTTCAGCGGCTACCGGATCGCCCTGGCCTTCCTGCCCATGACGGCCCTGATGATCGTGGCGTCGCTGCTGGCCGGGCGCTGGACCTCGGCGGTGGGACTGCGGTGGTCGATCTTCGTCGGCTGCCTGCTGTTCGGCGCGGGCCTGCTGCTGACCACGGCCAGCCTCAGCTCGAGCCCGGCCTACGCGCCGCTGGCCGCCGCCCTCGCGCTGACCGGCGTCGGCATCGGGACCACCGTCGTGCCGAGCACGTCCGCGGCGCTGTCCGCGGTTCCCGCGCGCCGGTCGGGCATGGCCGCCTCCGCGGCCAACACCAGCCGCGAGATCGGCGCCGTCACCGGGGTGGCGATCCTCGGCGCGCTGGTCAACTCCCAGCTCCAGTCCAGCCTGCTCGGCCGGCTGAAGCAGCTGGGCATCCCGCCCAACTTCCAGGCCATCGTGATCCACGCGCTCGAGACCGGGGCGGTGCCGTCCAACGGGCAGAGCGCCGGCGCCGCGGGCGCGGCCGGCGCGGGGCACGCTTCCCTGGTGGACCAGGTCATCGCGGCCGCCTACGGCGCCTTCTACACCGGCCTGCGGGCCGCCCTGGTCCTGTCGGCCATCCTCGTGCTCGCCGCCGGGCTGATCACGGTCGTGCTGCTGCGCCGGGGCCGGGGCGCCGGCGCCGGCGCAGCCGCGGACGTCACTGAGCGGCCAGCAGCCCCCTGAGGTAGGCCGCCTGGCCGACGTGCTGCAGGTCGTCGGAGATCACGCTGATCAGGCGCACGCCCAGGGTGACGGGCGGGTCCCAGCTGGTGTCCACGACGCGATCCAGGTCCTGGTCGGTCAGGCCCGGCAGGTAGCGCAGCGTCCGCTGGTAGACCGCGTCGTGATAGCCAGTGAGCAGCTCGCCCGACTTGACCTGGACCGCCGCGACCTCGCCGGACCCGTGGCCGTACCCGGTCGCGGTGGGCAGGAACGGCAGGCCGAAGCGTTCCGCCCAGCCGTCCGCCAGCCATACCTGCTCGGTCCCCGCCACGTGGGCCACGTGATCGTCCTGGATCCGGGTCAGGTGCCAGATCAGCCAGGCGATGGAGTTGGCGGCACCGTCCGGCCGGTACGACAGCGCATCCGGGGCCAGGCCGTCCAGGCACTGGTGCACCTCATAGTGAACCCGGCCGAAACTGTCGGCCAGCACGTCTGCTGTTCTCATGGTGCGATCCTGCCACGTACGGCACATCCCGCAGACCAGTTACCGGGCGCCGCCGCGGTCCCGCGGGGCGCTGGCCGCCGCCGCGGCCGGACATGCGGCACAGTGGAACCGTGACGACTGACGCCGTGATCCTCCGCGATGCGGTCGCCGGGTACGCCCGGCGACTGCACGCCGCCGCCGGGCCCGGCCACCACGTGGCCTCGCCGCTGGGCGCCTGGCTGCTGCTCGCGCTGTGCGCCCCGGCCATCCGAAACGGGGCCGTCCCCGGCCCGGCCCTGGCCGACGTTCTCGGCTGCGACCCGGACGTCGCGACCCGGCTCGCGGCCGGCCTGCTGGCCCGCCCGCATCCGCAGGTCGCGGCGGCGGCCGCGGCGTGGACCCGGGACCGGCCGGAGCTGACCGAGGTCCAGCGCCGGTGGCAGTCCGGCCTCCCGGCCGCCGTGGCCACCGGCCCGGTGCCCGGCCAGGCCGCGGCGGACGCATGGGCCCGGGACCATTCGTTCGGGCTGATCGAGCGTTTCCCGGCCCGGATCAGCCCGCTCACCTACCTGGTCCTGGCCACCGCGCTGGCCACGCGGGTGTCCTGGCAGGTGCCGTTCGACCTCGCCCCCGCGGCCGAACTCGGCACGGGGAGCCCGTGGGCCGGCCTCGGCCGGGTGCTGCGGACGCCGCGGCGGCCGGGCGCGACCGCGCACCGGCCGTTCATCGCGGCCACGCCGGACGCCGGGGACGTGATCGTCCACCTGGCGCAGGCCCGCGACGGCCTGCTGGTGGCCAGCGTGGGCGCGGCCGCCGACGTGCCGCCCGGAGCGGTGCTGGCCGCGGCCCAGCGCCTCGGCGCGGCCGCCGTCACCGGCGCCGCGGTGACCACGCGGGAGCTCGCCGACCTGCCGCTGGGCGAGACGCCGCGGTGGCGGATCTGGGAGGAGGCGGCCGGCACGGGCGGCCCCGGGGACCGGATCACGGCCGTCCTGCCGGCCTGGTCGGCGCGCAGCGAACTCGACCTCGGCGCGCCCGAGCTGGGCTTCGCCGCGGTCGCGGCCGCCCTGGCCGGCGGCGACCCCTGGACGGCCGCGCAGTCGGCCCTGGCCCGGTACACGCGGACTGGGTTCGAGGCGGCAGCGGTCTCGGCCATCGCGGTCACGGCCAGCGCGCGCCGCCCGCTGCCCGGGCGGCGCCGGGTGGCCGAGCTGCGGTTCGGGCAGCCCTACGCGGTGGCGGCAGTGGCCGTGGACCTGGACGGGGACGGCCAGCCGGGGCGCTGGCACGGGATCCCGGTGTTCTCGGCCTGGGTGACCGACCCGCAGGACGCGGCCGACGACGCGGGGCCGCAGTGACGAGCGGCGGCTCGCCGCCGGAGCCGGACCCGGGATCGCCGCCGCCGGCCGGCTCGCCGCTGCCGGTCGCGCGGCTGGCGGCGATGCCGCACACGGACGTCGCCCTGCGGTCGCTCGGCCAGCCCAACGCGACGGTCCGGGCGTTCGACTTCCTCGACAGCAGCTACGAGTGGCGCCGGATCTTCAGCGAGGTGCTCGGCACGTTCCTGCTGGTGCTGGCGGCGGCCGGCGCCGGCATGGTGAACGCCCGGTTCGGCGGGCACGCCATCAGCAGCGCGGCCCAGGTCGTCGCCCCGGCCCTGATGGTGATGGCCGTCATCCTGTTCATGGGCGCGGTGTCCGGCGCGCACCTCAACCCGGCGGTGAGCATCGCGTTCGCGCTGCGCGGGGACTTCCCGTGGGCGCGCGTGCCCGCCTACCTCGCCGCCCAGTTCGCGGGCGCGGCGGCGGCCCCGCTCGTGCTGTGGGCGGTGGTCGGCCGCCACGGCGCCGCGGGCCTGACCCTGCCGGGGGCCGGCATCTCGCCCGGCATCGCCCTGCTGTGGGAGGCGGTGCTGACCACGGGCCTGGTCAGCGTGATCCTGGGCACGGCCTCGGGCGCGCAGCAGGTCGGGCCGGTGGCCGCGGTCGGCGTGGGCAGCTACATCGCGCTGGCCGGGCTGTTCGGGGCGCCGGTCAGCGGCGCGTCGATGAACCCGGCCCGCTCGCTCGGGCCCGCCCTGGTGCTCGCCGACTGGCAGGACTGGTGGGTCTACCTGGCCGGCCCGCTCCTCGGCGCGGCCGCCGCGACCGGGATCGCCTGGGTGCTGCGCGGCGCCGGCGGCGGGACCGCCGGCACCCGGGCGGCCCAGGGTACCCTGGGCACCTTGTGGATACCCGGCCCGATCGGGTCGCCGTCAGGCGGCCCGCCCGCGCCCCCGGCGGCGGGGCACAGTGACACCTGACGGGGCGTATCTGCCGCCGTCCGGTCTGCACCTGTCCCCGGGGGCGGGTAACTTCGCCAGCATGCAGCGCTCGGCCCGGCTCCAGCTCGACGCGGCCGCGCTGGCGGGCGCGGTGGGGCCGACCACCTACCAGCGGGGCGCGGCGCGGATGAGCAGCGGCGGGGTCGTCCGGCTGCGCTGGGACGAGGCGCGTGGGACGCTGCACGGGACAGTCCGCGGCAGCGCGGGCGAGCGGTACACCACGACGGTCTACTTCGCGCCCGCCGACGGCACGCCGCTGCGGTTCGAGCAGGCCATCTGCAGCTGCCCGGTCGCGGTCGACTGCAAGCACGCGGTCGCGCTCTCCCTGCAGGCGGCGCAGGACCTGGCCCCGGCCGCCGCCCCGGCCGCCGCGCCGGGCGCGGTGCCCCGCACCTGGGAGCAGTCGCTGGAGGCGCTGCTCGGTCCCGCGCCGGGCCGGCCGGGCGGCGCGGCGGGCAGCACGCCGCTGGCCATCGAGCTGACCCTGTCCGGCGGCTCCGCTCACTCCCGGGCGCACGGGACCGGGGCCGGGGGCCCCGTGGCCAGCCTGTCCGCGCGGCTGGTGCGGCCCGGCCGCAATGGCGGCTGGGTCGGCGGCTCCCTCGGCTGGACCAAGCTCGGCCCCCACCTGCACGGCGAGCACCCGCCCGAGCAGGTGCGGATCCTGCAGGAGCTGTACGCCGCCTACGGCGCCCGCAGCGCGGTGCGGGCCTATCACTCCTACTCCTACGCCGAGGACCGGTCGGTCGACCTGACCGGCTTCGAGTCCCGCCAGCTGTGGCCCCTGCTGGACGAGGCGGAGGCGGCCGGGCTGCGGCTGGTCTACGCGCACAAGCTCGGGCCGGTGCCCCGGTACCGCGAGGCCGAGGTGTGCCTGGACGCCACCCGCGGCCCGGACGGCGGCCTGGCCCTGGCCGCGGCGGTCCGCGTCGAGGGCGACGACACGGTGGCCGAGCCGGTCCTGTTCATCGGGTCGCAGGCGCACGGGGTCGTCTACCTGCTGCCCGGCACGCCGCGCAGCGCCGATCCGGGCGGCTGGCGATTCGGCCTGGCCCGGCTGACCCGCACCGTGGCCCCGCAGCTGCAGCAGCTCGCCCTGGCCGCCCGCGGGCTGCTGATCCCGGCCGCCGAGCAGTCCCGGTTCCGCGACGAGTTCTACCCGCGGCTCCGCCAGGCAGCCACGGTGGTCTCGTCGGACGGCGCGTTCACGCCGCCGGAGATCTCCGGGCCGACGCTGGTGCTGCGCGCCGACTACGGCGATGCCCACGACCTCACGGTGGCCTGGGACTGGGCCTACCGGGTCGGCGACTCCACCCGGCGCACGCCGGCCGGGCCCGGCGGCCCGGTGGCCGGCTACCGGGACGCCGCCGCCGAGCGCGCGCTGCTGGACCAGCTGGACCTGCCGCTCGACCGCTTCGGCCTGAACCGCGGCGGCCCGGCCGGCGCGCTGCCCGCGGGCGGGCGGCTGGCCGGCATCGACACCATGCGCTTCACCACCGAGCTGCTGCCCCTGCTGGCCGGCCAGCCGGGGGTCACCGTCGAGATCAGCGGCGATCCGGCCGACTACCGGGAGGCCAGCGACTCGCTGCGGATCGAGCTGTCCACTACCGAGGTGGCGGGTGAGTCCGACTGGTTCGACCTGGGCCTGGTCATCTCCCTGGACGGTCACGAGATCCCGTTCCGGGACGTGTTCGTGGCCCTCAGCCAGGGCGAGTCGCACCTGATCCGGCCCGACGGCGCCTACTTCGCCCTGGACAAGCCCGAGCTGGCCACGCTGGCCGCCCTCATCGGCGAGGCGCAGGCCCTGCAGGACCGGCCGGGCGGAGCCCTGCGGATCAGCCGGTTCCAGGCCGGGCTGTGGGAGGAGCTGGCCGAGCTCGGCGTGGTCGGCCACCAGGCCAGCGCGTGGCAGCGGCAGGTCCAGGGCCTGCTGGAGCTGCGCAGCGTCGAGGGCGAGGCACCGCCCGCCGGGCTGGGGTCGCTGCTGCGCCCCTACCAGCTCGACGGGTTCCAGTGGCTCGCGTTCCTGTGGCAGCACCGGCTGGGCGGCATCCTGGCCGATGACATGGGGCTGGGCAAGACGCTGCAGACCCTGGCCATGATCAGCCACGCGACGCGGGCCGACCCCGGTACCCCGCCGTTCCTGATCGTCGCGCCGACCAGCGTGGTGCCGAACTGGGCCACCGAGTCCGCCCGGTTCACGCCCGAGCTCACGGTGGCGACCATCACCGACACCCGGGCCCGCCGCGGCCACGGCCTGCCCGAGCTGATCGCCGGGGCGGACGTCGTCGTGACCTCGTACACGCTGCTGCGGCTGGACTTCGAGGACTACGCGGAGCTGGGCTGGTCCGGGCTCATCCTGGACGAGGCCCAGCACACCAAGAACCACCAGTCCAAGATCTACCAGTGCGCCCGGCAGCTGCCTGCCCCGGTCAAGATCGCGATCACGGGCACGCCCATGGAGAACAACCTGATGGAGCTGTGGTCGCTGCTGTCGATCACCGCGCCCGGCCTGTTCCCGCACCCGCAGCGCTTCCGCGACTACTTCGCCCGGCCCATCGAGAACGGCGGTCAGGCCGAGCTGCTGGCCCGGCTGCGCCGCCGGATCCGGCCGCTCGTCCTGCGCCGGACCAAGGAGCAGGTCGCGGCCGACCTCCCCGCCAAGCAGCAGCAGATGCTCGAGGTCGAGCTGCACCCCCGGCACCGCAAGGTGTACGAGGCGCACCTGCAGCGGGAGCGGCTGAAGGTCCTCGGCCTGATCGACGACCTGAACTCGCACCGGATCGCGATCCTGCGCTCGCTGACCCTGCTGCGCCAGCTCAGCCTGCACGCCGGGCTGGTCGACACGGCGCACGAGGCGCTGCCCTCGGCCAAGATCGAGGCCCTGCTGGAGCAGCTCGGCGACGTGACCGGGGCCGGGCACCGCGCCCTGGTCTTCAGCCAGTTCACCGGTTTCCTGCGCAAGATCCGCGAGCAGCTGGACGCCGCGGGCGTGCCCTACTGCTACCTGGACGGCCAGACCCGCAACCGGGCGCAGGTCCTGCAGCGCTTCCGCGACGACCCGGTCCCGGTGTTCCTGATCAGCCTCAAGGCGGGCGGGACCGGGCTGAACCTGACTGAGGCCGACTACTGCTTCCTGCTCGACCCGTGGTGGAACCCCGCGACCGAGGCCCAGGCCATCGACCGCATCCACCGGATCGGCCAGACCCGCCACGTCATGGTCTACCGGCTGATCGCCAAGGACACCATCGAGGAGAAGGTCGTGGCCCTGCAGGCCCGCAAGGCCGCGCTGTTCTCCAGCGTCATCGACGCCGACGAGCTGTTCAGCACCAAGATCACCGCCGACGACATCCGCGGCCTGTTCACCTGACCGGCCGGGTACGGCTCAGCGGCGGCTGGCGCAGGCGATGCAGGTGGCGGCGGCCGGGCGGGCTTCCAGCCGGGCCGGGCTGACCGGGGCGCCGCAGCGCACGCAGGTGCCGTAGCGGCCGGCGTCCAGCCGGGCCAGGGCCGCGTCGATGTCGGCGAGGTGCTCGCGGGCCCGGGCGGCCAGCGCGGCCGTGTGCTCCCGCTCGAACGCGATCGTGGCGCCCTCGGGGTCGTGCTCGTCGTCGGCGTTGGCCGACTGGGCCGCGGCGATGATGTCCGCCTGCTCCCGCTCCAGGCCGGCCAGCCGGCCCAGCGTCTCCGCCCGGTCGGCGGCGAGCCGGGCGCGGGCATCCGGTGGCGAGCTCATTTCCCCTGCTTACCACCCGCCCGGGCCGGCCTCCCGGGCCGGCCGCCCGCAATTTGATTCGGTGAATGTCGGCCTCATCAGGCAGGCTGTGTCCATGGCGGAAACACTCACACTGATGGCCGTGCACGCGCACCCCGACGACGAGGCCTCCAGCACCGGCGGCGTGCTGGCCCACTACTCGGCGGCGGGCGTCCGCACGGTGGTCGTGACCTGCACAAACGGCGAATTCGGCGACGCACCGGGCCAGGTCAAGCCCGGCGAGGAGGGACACGACGAGCAGGCGGTGGCCGAGCTGCGCCTCGGTGAGCTGCGGCAGTCGGCCAAGATCCTGGGGGTCACCCACCTCGAGCTGCTCGGGTACCACGACTCGGGCATGCCCGAGTGGGAGTACCGGACCCGCCCGGATGCCTTCTGCAACATCCCGCTGGAGGACGTGTCGGCCCGGATCACCACCCTGATCGAGCGCTACCGGCCCCAGGTCGTGATCAGCTACGACCCCATGGGCGCCTATCAGCACCCCGACCACGTGCACGCGGCCCGGGCCGCCGCCGCGGCCGCCGGCGCCTCCCCGATTCCGGCCAAGTTCTACCAGATCGCCATGCGGCGCAGCGGCTGGCGCAAGATCCGGGACGCGATGATCGCGGCCGGCGAGGACGTCGGCGAGTGGGAGGAGTCTCCCGAGGACCGGGAGAAGATGGAGCTGGAGGAACAGCGCATCACCACGACGATCGACATCTCCGACGTCCTCGCGCTCAAGCGGGAGGCGCTGCTGTCGCACGCCAGCCAGATCGCCGACTCCTGGTTCAGCAAGATCCCCGCGGACATCGCGGCGGAGGTCTTCGGCCAGGAGACCTTCATCCGGGTCACCGACCGCAGCGGCGCTCCGGTCCCGGAGGACGACCTGTTCGCCGGCCTGCGCTAGAGCCCTGTACCTAAAGGTTCAGCAGGCGGGCCGCGTTGTCGTGGCAGATCGCGCGCAGCCAGGGCCGGCCGAGGCCGAGGCCGGCCAGTGCCTCGAGCTGGTGCAGGTACGGGTACGGGATGTTGGGGAAGTCCGTGCCCAGCAGGATGCGGTCGCCCAGGTCGGCTAGTCGCGGCAGCTCCCCGGCCGGGAATGCCCGGCCGGGGCCGAGCCGGGCGAAGAAGTCGGTAAACGCCATCGTCGTGTCAAGGTGGACGTTGGGGTACTGGCCGGCCAGGTCGAGGAACTCGCTGTGCTCCGGGTACCCGAGGTGGGCGATGATCGCCGTCAGCCGCGGGTGCCGGGCCAGCACCGGGGCGAACCGCTCCGGTCCGGTGAAGCGCCCGGGCGTGGGCCCGGACCCGCAGTGCACCACCACGGGAACGCCGGCCTCGGCGAGCTGGCCCCAGACCGGCGTGAGCAGGTCGTCGGCCGGGTCGTAGGCGCCGACCTGCACGTGGGCCTTGAAGATGCGGGCGCCGCCGGCCAGCGCGGCCGCGACGTACTGGCCCGCGTCCGGCTCCGGGAAGAACGTAGCGCTGTGCAGCACATCCGGGTTGGCCGCGGCGAACTCGGCCGACCATGAGTTCAGCCAGGCGGCCATGGCGGGCTTGTGCGGGTACAGCAGCCCGGTGAACCGGCGGACGCCGAACGCCCGCAGCAGGGCCAGCCGCTCGTCCTGCGGCCGCCGGTAGTGGATCGGCCACGGCTGGCCGGACCGCCCGCCGTCGAAGAACGCCCACACCTTGGCCAGCACGTTCTCGGGCATGAAGTGGGTGTGCACGTCGATCAGCCCCGGCAGCCCCAGGCCCTGCCAGAACGCCACCACGCCCGGTGCCTCGCCGGCCGGATCTGTCACGGCCTCAGTCTGCCAGCCGGGCGCGGCGGCGGCATCGGGGGGACACTGGACGGATGACGGTGCGGATCCGGACGGCAGTCCGCGTCGAGGGCATCGTGCAGGGCGTCGGTTTCCGCCCGTTTGTCTACGGGCTGGCCACCCGCCTCGGGCTCGGCGGCCTGGTCGGGAACGACGCCGACGGCGTGTTCGCCGAGATCGAGGGCGACCCGGCGGCGGTCGCGCGGTTCCTGGTGCTGCTGGAGCGGGAGCCCCCGCCGCTGGCCCGGATCGACAAGGTCACGACGCGCGAGGTGACGCCGGCCGGCTCGGCGGCGTTCGCCATCGCGCCCAGCCCGGCGGCCGGCCGGTCCCGGCGGGCGCTGGTCTCGGCGGACACGGCGACGTGCGCCGACTGCCTGGCCGAGCTGGCCGACCCCGGCGACCGGCGGTATGGCTATCCGTTCATCAACTGCACCAACTGCGGGCCGCGGTTCACCATCGTTACCGACGTTCCGTATGACCGGGCCGCGACGACCATGGCCGGCTTCGCGATGTGCCCGCCGTGTGCGGCCGAGTACCACGATCCCGCCGACCGTCGCTTCCACGCCCAGCCGACCTGCTGCCCGGCCTGCGGACCCACCCTGCGACTGACCGGCGCGACCGGCGACCCCCTCACCACGGCGGCGGAACTGTTGCGGGACGGGCGGATTCTCGCCGTCAAGGGCCTCGGCGGCTACCACCTCGCCGTGCTGGCCGACCGCGAACCGGCCGCCGCCGCCCTGCGCGCCCGCAAGCACCGGGAGGACAAGCCGTTCGCCGTCATGGCCGCCGACCTGGCAACCGCCGCCCACCTCGGCTCGGTCGACGACACCGCCGCCGAGCTGCTCACCGGCCGCCGGCGCCCGATCGTCCTGCTGCCGAGGGCGGCCGACGCGGCGATCGCGCCCTCGGTGGCGCCGGGCAACCGGAGCATCGGCGTGTTCCTGCCCTACACCCCGCTGCACCACCTGCTGCTGGCCGAGGTCGGCGGCCCCATCGTGCTCACCAGCGGCAACGTGTCCGACGAGCCGATCGCCTACCGGGACGACGACGCCCGGACCCGGCTGCGCGGCATCGCGGACGCCTTCCTGTGGCACGACAGGGACATCCACATCCGCACCGACGACTCCGTCGTCCGCCCGTGGCGCGGGCGGCCCACGGTGTTGCGCCGCTCCCGGGGTTACGTGCCCGAGCCGGTCACCCTCCCGGTGGCCGCGCCGCGCCCGCTGCTGGCCTGCGGCGCCGAGCTGAAGAACACGTTCTGCCTGGCCACCGGTACCCACGCGTTCGTCTCGCACCACATCGGTGACCTGGAGAACTACGCGACCCTGCGCTCGTTCACCGACGGCATCGAGCACGTCGGCCGCCTGTTCGACATCGACCCGGTCGTGGTCGCCCACGACCTGCACCCCGAGTACCTGTCCACCAAATACGCGCTCGAACTGTCCGATGTGGATCTGATGGGCGTTCAGCACCACCACGCGCACATCGCCTCCTGCCTGGCCGACAACGGTGAGCGGGGACCGGTGCTGGGCGTGGCGTTCGACGGCACCGGCTTCGGCACCGACGGCACGATCTGGGGTGGCGAGTTCCTGCTCGCCGACCTGACCGGCTTCCGCAGGCTCGCCCACCTGGCCCCGGTGCCGATGCCCGGCGGCGTCACCGCGATCCGCCAGCCGTGGCGGATGGCCGCCGTCTACCTGGCCGCCGCGTACCCGGACGGGCCACCCGACCGGCTGGACGTGCGTCGCCGGCACGCCGACCAGTGGGCCGACGTGCTCACCGTGGCCCGCGACGGCACCCACGCGCCCGCCACGTCCAGCGCCGGCCGCCTGTTCGACGGCGTCTCCGCCCTGCTCGGCGTGCGGGACGTGATCCACTACGAGGGCCAGGCCGCGATCGAACTGGAACAGCTGGCCGACCCGGCCGAGCGCGGCAGCTACCCGGTCGGGGTCGACACGACCGCACTGCGCGGTGCCGACCTGGTGCGCGCGGCCGCCGACGACCTGCTGGCCGGCACCGCCATCGCCACGGTCGCGGCACGCGTGCACAACGGCCTGGCCGACGCCATAGCCGCGTGCTGTGTCGACCTGAGGGCGTCGACCGGGGTGGACGTGGTGGCCCTGTCCGGTGGCGTGTTCCAGAATTTGCTACTGCTCGACCGCACGGTGGACCGGTTGACCGGCAACGGTTTCCGAGTGCTGGCCCACCACAGGGTGCCCACCAACGACGGCGGCATCAGCCTCGGTCAGGCCGCGGTCGCCGCGGCCCGTGACGCGGAAACGTAGTCACATGTCCCGGATTTCCAGGTAGCGCTTGATATCCGGCAGCGACGTGACGACGGCCGTGATGACCAGCGCGATCACCACGGCCTTCAGCAGGCGCGAAATCATGATCTTTCCCTCTCCTTCGGCTCCGCCCCGGCGAGCAGCGCCGTGACCACACTGTCCCAGGTGGGTAGGGCGGCTCGCGACTTGAACCGGCGCAACGCGTCCAGCGTGTCGCGCCGCACCGGAATCCAGGCGCTGTCCGGGAAGTGCGTGTCGATGGTCTCCCGCCACACCGCCACCGGCAAGCCGTAGGACGCCTCCTTGCTCCACGGCACCTGCTGCACGGACATCCGGCCGTCCACGGTGGCGAACACGGTGCCGCTGAACAACAACAGCAGCGGCACCACGCCGTCGGTCAGGCCGTCGAAGTACTTGGTGGACGCGATCTCCAGGTCGTAGCCGCACGGCACGGCCAGGTCCACCTCGGCGGCGCCGGTGAACCCGGGCACCATGGTGGCGAGCTGGGCGAACTGCAGCGGCTTGAGCGTGTCCGCCCAGCGGTCGGTGTCGCCGAACAGGTCGCGCAGCCGCTCGGCCTCCTCGGCCGAGTAGCGGCGCCGCTGTGGTTCGAGCCGGATCTGGCAGCGCAGCGCGATCGCGTCGATGCGCTGGCCGGTGGTCTCGCTGATCCGCAGGTGCAGGGTGAAGGATGGCGCGGCGGCGAACCGGTCGGCGGACGCGCCGATGCAGTCGAACACCAGGTCGGCCACGGTTCAGCCCGCCGCGAGCGGCCGGGCCAGCGACCGCAGCCGGGCATAGTGGGCCTCGATGGCCGTCCTGGCCTCCTCGCCGCCGTCGAAGCCGCGCCACAGCAGCCGGACCGTGCCGACCAGTTCGTAGCACACGTCGATGGGCACCAGGAACGCCTCGACGGGACCGTCGCCCTCGCACCGCACCAGTGCCGCCTCCACGTCCTGGCGGGCCGCGGCCAGCAGCGGGTGGTCGTGGGACAGTTCGGCGAACGCGGCCAGGTCGAGCTGGCACTCGGTGGCACCGGCGGGACTGGGGTAGAAGGCGTGCGTGCCGGTCTCGCTGGTCAGGAAGAACACCGAGCCGACCGGGATGGCCAGCCGGTCCCACTCCGCCCGGCTGATCGGGTGGTCCGGGTCGTACGCGTACCGATCCGGCACGGCGGTGAACCGGCCACCGGCGTCCGGCCTGCTGAACAGCAGGTAACACGGCCGGCAGGCGCACAGCAGCGACCGGGTGGACAGGTCCACCACGTGACCGTGCTGTTCACCCGCCGGCCGGCCGCACAACTCACACGTCTCGACAGCCGGTGGCGGCTCGGGCGCCGGGCCGACGAACCGGCGCAGCCCGGCGCCGGTCATGACGGCACCGGTTCGGCCAGCGCCACCCTGGTGCCCGCGCTGTCCGAGATCAGCGGCAGCGGGTCGAGATGGGCGGGGGAGCCGTCCGTGGCCGCGCCGGCCAGCCGCACGTCGAACCGGGCACCGCAGCCGGCACAGGCCAGCACCGAACCCTCCAGTGTGGACCCGTCCAGGCCGGCACCGCAGGCGGCGCACGTGTCCCGGTAGACGTACAGGGTGCCGCGTACCGCGCACACCGCGACCGTGGTGCCGGCCACCGGTACGCTCACCGCGCGACCGCTCGGCGGACCGGTCTCCGGCAGCACCACCCAGTCACCGGTCCGGGCGGGCGTGGGTGGCTGCCAGCCCGCCGGCGGACCCATGCCCACCTGCAACATCGGAGCGGCGGGCTCGGCGACCACGCCCTCGACATCGACACCGGTCAGCTCGGGCGCCGCATCGCGCAGGGCGCCCTCGATGGCCGTGCTCACCGTCATGGTGGAGGACGGGCAGCCGTCGCAGTGGCCCTCCAGCCGCAACCGGGCCACGCCGTCGGGGTCGACACCCAGGTAGGTGACGCCACCGGCGTGCGAACCCAGATAGGGCCGGACCCGGTCCAGTGCCTGCTGGATCCGGGTGTCCACGTCGATCGGGTGCAGGTCGTGCAACAGCAGCAGGCTGCCCACCAGCTCGTCCTCGGCCAGCCGGCGCACCAGCTCGGGATCGTGCGAACGGACGATGTCCACCACGTGGGTCAGGCCGTCGCCGTACAGGCCGACCAGCAGCCGGACCAGCTCCTCGGCCAGGTCGCGAGACCTGCCCGGCGGGATGCCGCCGAGCAGGTCCTCGATGCGGTCGCCCACGGTGTTCGCGGTGCGGCCCATGTCAGTACTCGGCGTTGAAGGCGTGCGGCGTGTGCAACGTGCGCAGCGTCTTCCCGGTGCCCAGCGACATGTGGACGCCGCAGGGCAGGCACGGGTCGAAGCTGCGTACCGCCCGCATGATGTCGATGCCCTTGAAGTTCTCCGGGGGGTTCTCCTCGAAGATCGGCGTGTTCTGCACGGCGTCCTCGTACGGGCCGGGCGTGCCGTACGTGTCCCGGACGCTGCCGTTCCACGGCGTCGGCGGGTACGGGTGGTAGTTGGCGATCTTGCCGCCCCGGATCACCATGTGGTGGGACAGCACACCACGCACCGCCTCGGTGAAGCCGCAGCTCACACTCTCCTCCGGCACCGTGAACGATTCCCACGTCTTGGTGTTGCCGGCGCGGATCTCGATCAGTGCCTGCTCGACGAAGTGCAGCGCCAGCGCGGCGGAGTACGCCTGGAAGTACGTGCGGGCGCGGTTGCGCTCCAGCGCGTTGCTCCACTGTGGAATCTTCCACTCGAACGTCGTCTCCGGCTTGGTGGCCGTCTTCGGCAGGTGGATCACCACGCTGTGCCCGGTGGCCTCGATGTTGTCCGTGTGCACCAGGCCGGCCAGCGCCGTGGTCCACAGGCGGGCGATCGGGCCGCCGCCGGTGTCCAGCGGCAGGTGGTCGGTGCCGTCGAACCAGCGCGGCGCCATCGTCCACGAGTACTTGTCGTCGAAGTCGCGCTTCGCCGGCCGGGGGATGGTGTGCTGGTTCCACGGGTGCCGGCGGTCCACCGGGTTGCCCAGCGGGTCCTGCCGGACGAACATCTCCTGGTCCTCCCAGTCCTCGTAGAACGAGTGACCGAGCAGGATGCGGATGCCCAGGTTGATGTCGACCAGGCTGGTGGTGACCAGCCGGCCGTCCACCACGACACCCGGCGTGACGAACATCCTGCGGCCCCAGTCGGCCATCCGGTCGTAGGTGAAGTCGCAGTGCGCCGGGTCGTTCAGGCTGCCCCAGCAGCCCAGCAGGATGCGCCGCTGGCCGACCTTCTCGTAGCCGGGCAGGGCCTCGTAGAAGAAGTCGAACAGGTCGTCGTGCATCGGCACGACCTTCTTCATGAACTCCACGTACCGCATCAGGCGGGTCAGGTAGTCGGTGAACAACTGGACCGTCGCGACCGTGCCGACACCGCCCGGGTACAGCGTGGACGGGTGCACGTGCCTGCCCTCCATCAGGCAGAACATCTCCCGCGTGTAGCGCGACACGAACAGTGCCTCGCGGTAGAACTCGCCCTCCAGCGGGTTGAGCGAGCGCATGATGTCGCCGATGGTGCGGTAGCCGTGGTCGGGCGCGTGCGGCGCCTCGGTGCGGTTTGCCAGTTCCAGGACGCCGGGATTGGTCTCGGCGACCATCCTCTCGCAGTAGTCCACCCCGACCAGATTCTCCTGGAAGATGTTGTGGTCGAACATGTACTCCGCGGCCTCGCCGAGGTTGATGATCCACTCGCCGAGATGCGGCGGGCGCACCCCGTAGGCCATGTTCTGGTTGTACACCGAGCACGTGGCGTGGTTGTCACCGCAGATCCCGCAGATGCGGCTGGTGATGAAGTGCGCGTCGCGCGGGTCCTTGCCCTTCATGAAGATGCTGTAGCCCCGGAAGATCGACGACGTGCTGTGGCACTCGGCGACCTCCCGCTTGCCGAAGTCGATCTTCGTGTAGATACCGAGGCTGCCCACGATCCTGGTGATCGGGTCCCAGGCCATCTCGACCAGGTCGGAATCCTTCGCGGTGGTCATCGTCGCGTCTCCCGTCCGGTCACCAGGTGGCCTTGTAGCCGGTGGTCAGTTCGTTGCCCTTCTGCCGCCACTTGGGTTCCTGGTCGGCGGTCTTCATGGTGAAGCCGCGCAGCGCGCGGATCACCGTGCCGTACATGCCACTGGCCGCGGCGGACACTCTGGCGCCGGGCGGTTCGTCCATGAACGGCATGAACTTGTCCGGGAAACCGGGCATGGTGCACGCGATGCAGATGCCGCCCACGTTGGGACAGCCGCCGACACCGTTGATCCAGCCGCGCTTGGGCACGTTGCACTTCACCACCGGTCCCCAGCAGCCCAGCTTCACCAGGCACTTGGGCGAGCCGTACTCCTTGGCGAACTCGCCCTGCTCGTAGTAGCCGGCGCGGTCGCAGCCCTCGTGCACGGTGGCACCGAACAGCCACTTGGGGCGCAGCGCCTCGTCCAGCGGGATCATCGGCGCCTGGCCGGCCGCCTGGTACAGCAGGTACAGGATCGTCTCGGACAGGTTGTCCGGGTGGATCGGGCAGCCGGGCACGCACACGATCGGGATGCCGGCCTTGGACCGCCAGTCCCACCCGAGATAGTCCGGCACGCCCATGGCACCCGTCGGGTTGCCGCTCATCGCGTGGATACCGCCGTAGGTGGCGCACGTGCCCACCGCGAGCACCACCAAGGCCTTGGGCGCCAAGCGATCCAGCCACTCACTGGTGGTCATCGGCTGGCCGGTCGCCGGGTTGTTGCCGAAACCGCACCAGTACCCTTCGGACTTGATCGCCTCGTTCGGGACGGACCCCTCGACGACCAGGACGAACGGGTCCAGTTCACCGCGATCGGCCTTGTGCCACCACTCGATGAAGGTGTCGGCGCCCTGCTCCGGGCCGCTCTCGAAGTCGATCAGCGGCCAGTGCACGGCCACCTTCGGCAGGCCGGGCAGCGCCCCCAGGACGATCTCCTCGATACTGGGCTGGGTGGCCGCCGTCAGCGCGACGGAGTCGCCGTCGCAGCCCAGGCCGCCGTTCATCCACAGGACATGGACGACGGGCTCGTCGGCGGGACCGTCCGCTGCGGACTCGGTCTGTTCGGCCGTGGTCATCGACGACCACCTCCCTGCGGCCGAATCCGGCCGCGATCGACCTCGACACCACATCGATGAGATGGCCGAACCCATTTCGGGTCGACCGGTCCTATTACGTTAGCTGCCCTGTCGTGGACCGACAAGCGATAGTCGGACAGAACTGTCCGGTTCGGGTCGCCCGATTGGGTGAGGGATGCAGGTACGCTGGCGGAGACGCTGTCGAGGAGCGAAATGGCGTGACCGAACCGAATGGCAGAATCCCGGAAGATCCTATTGAGGTCCTTCCGGTTGTCGTGCTTTCCCGGATTTTTCCGGCCCGGCCGTCGTCGATTCCGGAAATCCGCGATTTCGTCCGTCGGAGCCTGTCCGAGTCCCCACTGACCGATGCCGGCAACCGGGAGGTCAGCCAGACGGTGTTCCGCGCCCTGCTGGACGCGGCCGGACCGACCGGCACGATCCAGATCTCGTTCCGGATCTTCCCGGAGCACGTCGAGGTGGACGTCCTGCACTCGGCGGGCGGGCCCGGTGAGCCCACTCTGGCTACGCTGGGTAACCCGCCACCGGCCGCGCGGCCGCCCGCTGACCGGCCGACCGACTTCGCCGGCTGGATGTCCGACGTGCTGCGCCGGGAGGGCCTGACCCACGTGGCGGCGGCCCGCCAACTGGGCGTTTCGGTGAAGACCGTCAACCGGTGGGTGGGCGGCGAGACCGAACCCCGGCTGCGCGACCTGCGCCGGATCCGGGAGCGGTTCGGCGCCCTGCCGCTGGACTGACGACTTTACGGCGGTGGTCGCGCGCCTTACCGTGCGCACATGGTGATCGCGTCATGAAGTTCCTCGTGCTGTGGCGGATGGAGCTGTCCCTGCTGTCCGGTGAGATGGCCGCGGCCGTGGCGAAAATGCCGCGCTATGCAGGCCCGCTGGAGGAGCGCGGCAGTGTTGTCGCGCGTTATCACCTGGTCGGCCAGCACGGTGGCGCGTGGATCTACGATGTCGCGTCGAACGAGGAGCTGGAGCGACTCCTCGCCATGTCGCCGGTGTACAACTTCGCCCGCTACGAGATCCATCCGCTGGCGGAAATGCCTGATCCGTTGGGTGGCGAAATTCCCCGCTAGCATCTCGGATTGACGCGGCGGGCCATCGGGCGAACACTTGTGACGTTCCCTCGGGACAGAGGTGTCCGATGAGCACACCGAAACTGAACCCCGCGCGTGAACGGCACTGGATCTGTGCCCAGCGGCTGCGGGAACGGCGCCTGGCGTTGGGGTTGACCCAGCGCGAGGTCGTCGAACGGTTGACCCGATACGGCTGCGGCACGACCAACAGGGCGCTGTCGTCGATGGAGAACGGCCGAGGTCTGGATCTGGGCCTGCTGCCGGAACTGGCCACCGCGCTGGAGTGCACGATCACCTACCTGCTGGGGCTGTCCTCGAACGCGGCCGACTGGCTGCCGGACAACGGGAACAGGCCGCCGACCGCCGTCCCGGCGCCACGTTCGGTCGGCATCCTCGGACCGGACGTGCCGGTGGGGAACCGGTTGCGGCAGCCCGTACCGGAGCGGGCGCGGGTGCCATGACCAGCGTCCCGCGGTCCGACACGGACGTGGGCAGCGTGCGGGAGCTGGTGCGACGCCGGGTCGATCCCCTGAGTGATCTCGCCGACCACGCCGGTGACGTGGCGCGGGCGTGCTATGCCATGGCGCGGCGGTTTCACAGTGGCGGCAAGCTCGTCGTGTTCGGCAACGGCGGTCCCAGCACGGACGCCCAGCATGTCGCGGTCGAGTTCGTGCACCCGGTGATCGTCGGCAAGCGTGCCCTGCCGGCCATCTCGCTCACCGCGGACGTGGCCACGTTGACCGGTATCGCCGCCCGCGTCGGGTTCGCCGAGACCTTCGCCCACCAGATCCGGTTCCTCGCCGAACCGGCCGACATCGCACTCGGGCTGTCCAGCGACGGTCACTGCGTCAACGTCCTTCGTGGACTGGAGGCGGCCCGTGAGCGCGGCCTGCTGACCATCGCGCTCACCGGCGGCGACGGCGGCCCGATCGCGGCCAGCCCCGCCGTGGACCACTCGATCGTGGCCCGTTCCACCGACCCGCGGGTGGTCAAGGAGGTCCACGTGACCACCTACCACGTGCTGTGGGAACTGGTGCACGTGTTCTTCGAACAGCCGGGAGTGCTCGAACCGGGAGTGGTGTCGTGACCGTGCCGGAATGCCATGACGACGTGTGCGTGACCTGCTCCGACCAGGCGGTGCCGGTCACCGTGACCCGGCTGCTGGACGACGGGCTCGCCCTGGTGCACACCGAATCGGGTGCCGAGGAGGTGAGCGTCGCGCTGGTGTCGGCCTCGGTCGGCGACACCGTGCTGGTGCACGCCGGTGAGGCCATCGCGGTGCTGGAGGGTCCGTCGTGACCGGCGATCCGGGCGCCGACATCCGGTCGCTGTACCCGTTCCTCTACGCCGACTCGTCCGACGTCGACGCCGTGCTGGAGCAGGTGCGCAGGTCTACCGTGGACAAGGCGCGGGAGATCACCGTGCTGCGGGACACCGTGTTCACCCGGGACGCCGAGCGGCTCACCGCCTGCGCGCACGCGATGGCCGACCGGTTCGCGGCAGGCGGCCGGTTGCTGGCCTTCGGCAACGGCGGCAGTTCGACCGATTCGCAGGATCTGGCCGCCCTGTTCCTCAGCCCGGCGGGCGACGCGCCACCGCTGCCCGCGTTCGGGCTCACCAACGACATCGCCGTGGTCACCGCCCTGTCCAACGACATCGGCTTCGACGTGGTGTTCTCCCGGCAGATCGCCGCCGTCGGCCGCCCGGGGGACATCGCGGTCGGACTGTCCACCAGCGGCAATTCGGGCAACCTGCTGCGCGCGTTCGACGAGGCCGCCGGCCGGGGCCTGCTGACCGTCGGCATCGCGGGCTACGACGGCGGCAAGATGGCCGAACTGGACAGCATCGATCACCTGTTCGTGGTGCCGTCACCGTCGGTGCACCGCATCCAGGAGGCCCAGACGACGCTCTACCACGTGCTCTGGGAGCTGACCGTGGCGGAACTGGCCACCCGGCAGGTCGTCCGGTGACCGCCGCACTGGACCGGGCAAGGGCGGTCGCCGACGCCGTCCTCTACGAGGGCTACCTGCTCTACCCCTACCGGGCGTCCGCGGCGAAGAACACCGTCCGCTGGCAGTGGGGCGTGCTGATGCCGGCCGCCGTGGCCGCCGACGGCACCGGTGAGCACGACGACTGTCACGCCGAGCTGATCGCCGATCCGGGCGCGGCCGCCGTCCTGCACGCCAGGGTGCGGTTCCTGCAACTGTGCCGGCGGACGGTCGAGGTGGCCGGCACGCCGGTCGGCTCGCTGGAAGTCGACGGCACCGAGTACACGTCGTGGGACGAGGCCACCGAACGCGAGGTCGACGCCGTGATCGCGATGAGCGAGGGCGAGGCCACCGTGCCGTTCACCGTCCCGGCGGGCGAGGACGCCGAGCCGATCCCCGGCCGGCCGGACGCCCGGCTGGTGCGCCGCAGGGCCGAGCTGACCGGCGAACTGGTGCTGCGCGTCGACCCGCTGCCCGGCCCGTTCGGCGGTGCCCGGCTGGCGGTGACCGTCCGCAACACCTCGCCGTGGGCCGGACCGGGACCGCGCGACGCCGCCCTGCCGCACGCCCTGGTCGCCGCGCACACCCTGCTGTCGCTGTCCTCGGGCGAGTTCCTGTCCCTGGTCGACCCGCCCGAGTGGGCGACACCCGCGACGCGGGAGTGCCGCAACGAGCGGGTGTGGCCGGTGCTGGTCGGCTCCACCGGCAGCGCGGACACCGTGCTGTGCTCGCCGATCATCCTCTACGACCACCCGGAGATCGCCGAGCAGAGCGCGGGCGAACTGTTCGACGGCACCGAGATCGACGAGATCCTGACGCTGCGCACCATGACGCTCACCGACGACGAGAAGCGCGCCGCGCGGGCCACCGATCCGCGGGCCGCCGAGCTGATCGACCGGGTGGACGGCATGCCGCCGGAACTGCTGGACCGGCTGCACGGCACGATCCGCTACCTCCGCTCGGCCACAGGCCTGCCGGCCGAGCCCGCCGACGTCACCGAACGCCCCGACGTGCCGTGGTGGGACCCGGGCGCGGACGCGTCGGTGTCCCCGGAGACGGACACCGTGGTGATCGCGGGCGTGCCGGTCGGCAAGGGGTCCCGGGTGCTGCTGCGGCCCAACCGCAGGGCCGACGCGCACGACATGTTCCTGGCCGGCCGGGCCGCCGTGGTCCAGGCCGTGCTGCTGGACGTGGACGGGGAACGCCACCTCGCGGTGACCGTGGCCGACGACGAGGGTGCCGACCTCTACGCCCAGCACGGCCGGTACCGCTACTTCGGCGTCGACGAAGTGGAGCCGCTGCCATGACCGCCCGGCTGCTGGTGGCCGGCGTGGGCAACGTGTTCCTCGGCGACGACGGGTTCGGCGTCGAGGTGGTGCGCCGGCTGTCCACCCGGGAGTTCCCGGACTGGGCCCGGGTGGCCGACTACGGCATCCGCGGCATGCACCTCGCCTACGACCTGGTGTCCGGCGAGTACGCCACCACAGTCCTGGTGGACGCGGCGGCGCGCGGCGAACGGCCGGGCACGGTGTCGGTGGTCGAACTGGACCCGCCGGACCGCCCGGACGACACCGCGACCGTGCTGGACGCCCACGGCATGCAGCCGGACGTGGTGCTCGGGCTGGTGGCGCTGCTGGGCGGCGACCCGGGCCGGGTGCTGCTGGTCGGCTGCGAGCCCGCCGTGCTGGACCAGGGCATGGGACTGAGCCCGCCGGTGGCCGCGGCGGTCGACCTGGCCGTCACCGCCGTCACCGACATCATCCGCGAGCACGAACCCGACAGACCGGCCGTGCCGGTGGGAAGGGAACAGGTGTGAGTCATGTGCCTCGGCATTCCCGGTGAGGTGATCGAGATCCTGACCGACCGGCCGGATCTCGCGCGGGTCGACGTGAGCGGCGTGAAGCGAATGATCAACATCGGTCTCGTCGCCGAGGACGGCATCACGCCCGGCGACTGGGTGCTCATCCACGTCGGCTTCGCTCTGTCCAAAATAGATGAACACGAGGCCAGGATGGCCATGGAGTTCCTGGAGAGCATCGGCAAGGCGTACGAGGACGAGATGAACGCCTTGAAGGAATCCCGCATCATCTAGGGGGTGAGCTCGATGAGGTACGTCGACGAGTTCCGCGACGCCGACACGGCACGGGCGCTGTCCGCGAAGATCACCAGCCTGTGCGAACCCGGCCGGGAGTACAAGTTCATGGAGGTGTGCGGCGGCCACACCCACACCATCTACAAGCACGGCCTGGAGGACTACCTGCCCGAGTGCATCACCCTGGTGCACGGCCCCGGTTGCCCGGTGTGCGTGATCCCGATGGGCCGCATCGACGACGCCATCCACATCGCGCGACGACCCGGCGTGCTGATGACGTCGTTCGGCGACATGATGCGCGTGCCCGGCAGCGGCGGGAACTTCTTCGACTCCAACGCCGAGGGCACCAGCATCCGCATGGTGTACTCGCCGCTGGACTCGCTGAAGATCGCCCGCCAGAACCCGGACCGGCAGGTCGTGTTCATGGCGATCGGGTTCGAGACCACGGCGCCGTCCACGGCGATGACCCTGCTGCGCGCCGAACAGGAGGGCATCGAGAACTTCTCGGTGTTCTGCAACCACATCACGATCATCCCGGCGATCAAGGCCATCCTCGACTCGCCCGACCTGCGGCTGGACGGGTTCATCGGGCCGGGCCACGTGTCCACGGTGATCGGCTGCCGGCCCTACGAGTTCATCGCCCGCGACTACGGCAAGCCGATCGTGGTGGCCGGTTTCGAGCCGCTGGACATCCTGCAGTCCATCTACCAGCTCATGGTGCAGCTCGCCGATGGCCGGTCCGAGGTGGAGAACCAGTACTCGCGGGTGGTGCCGTGGGACGGCAACCCGACCGCGCTGCGCGCCATGGCGCACACGATGGAACTGCGGCCCTACTTCGAGTGGCGCGGTCTCGGCTTCATCTCGCACTCCGCCCTGCGGCTGCGCGAGCGGTACGCCCGCTTCGACGCGGAACTGCTGTTCGACGTGCCGGGTGTCCGGGTGGCCGATCCGAAGGCGTGTCAGTGCGGCGAGGTGCTCAAGGGCGTGCTGAAACCCTGGGAGTGCAAGGTGTTCGGCACCGCGTGCACCCCGGAGACGCCGATCGGCACGTGCATGGTGTCACCGGAGGGCGCGTGCGCGGCCTACTACAACTTCGGCCGGTTCACCCGGACCAGGGTGCGGGAAGCGAGCGCGACATGACCACCCCGCTGGACCGGTCCACTCGCGAACAGCAGGTGCTCGACCGGATCGACAAGGCCCGGCGGCGGCGGGCCAAGGTCCGCGAGGAACGGATCACGATGGCCCACGGCGCGGGCGGCAAGGCCACCCAGACGCTGGTCGAGGCGATCTTCCTGGACGCCTTCCGCAACCCGCTGCTGGAACCGCTGGACGACGCGGCCGAACTGGCCATCGGGGACACCCGGCTGGCGCTGACCACCGACTCGTTCGTGGTGTCGCCGTTGTTCTTCCCCGGCGGGGACATCGGCGATCTCGCGGTGAACGGCACGGTCAACGACCTCGCCGTGTCCGGCGCCCGGCCGCTGTATCTGACGGCCGGCTTCATCCTGGAGGAGGGCTTCCCGGTCGCCGACCTGAGCCGGATCGTCACGTCGATGCGGGCCGCGGCCGACGCGGCGGGTGTGTCGATCGTGACCGGTGACACCAAGGTGGTGCAGCGCGGCAAGGCCGACGGCTGCTACATCAACACCGCTGGCGTCGGCGTGCTGGGCCGGGCCGGTGCGCTGGGCATGCACCAGGTGCGGCCGGGCGACGCGGTGCTGGTGTCCGGGTCGATCGGCGAGCACGGTGTCACCGTGATGCTGGCCCGTGGCGAACTGGACATCGAGGCCGACCTGGAGTCGGACACCGCTCCGGTGCACGGCATGGTGGCCGACCTGCTGGCCGCCACCGACGGCGTGCACGTCATGCGGGACGCCACCCGAGGCGGTGTGGCGACCATCCTGAACGAGGTGGCCAAGGCGGCCCGGGTGGCCGTCGTGGTGGACGAGAGCGCGGTGCCGGTCGGCCCCGAGGTGCGCGGCGCGTCCGAGCTGCTCGGCATCGACCCGCTGTACGTGGCGTGTGAGGGCCGGGTCGTGGTGGTGGTCGACGGCGCCGAGACGGACGCCGCCCTGGCCGCGCTGCGTGCCCATCCGCTGGGCCGGTCCGCCGCGCTGATCGGCAGGGTGAAGGACGACCCGCCCGGCATCGTGCTGCTCAACACCGTGTTCGGCGGCACCCGAATCTGCGACCTGCTGGTCGGCGATCCGCTGCCCAGGATCTGCTGATGCACGAACTCTCGCTGACCCAGGCCGTCGTGGACGCCGTGGTGGACCGCCTCGGTGACACGCCGGTGACCAGGGTGACGCTGGAGATCGGCCCGCTGTCCGGCGTGGTCGTGGACTCGGTGCGGTTCTGCTTCGACCTGGTCGCCGAGGGCACCCCGGTGGCCGGCGCCGAACTGGTGGTCGTCCAACCACCCGGCCGGGCCGCCTGCCGCGACTGCGGGCGGGAGTTCGAAGTGGACGATCCGATCCTGCTGTGCCCGGGCTGCGACGGCGCCAACGTCGCCATCCGGTCCGGCGACGAGTTGCGTATCCGATCGGTGGAGGTGAGACGCACGTGTGTGCAACCTGCGGATGCTCCGACAACGCCACACTGACCGACCACACCCACACCCACGATCACGCGCATGACCACGTCGTTCCGCTGGAACAACGGGTGTTGGCGCGCAACGACGAGGTGGCCGCGCGCAACCGGACCTGGTTCACCGAACACGGTGTCCTGGCGGTGAACCTGATGAGCTCACCGGGTTCGGGCAAGACCACCCTGCTGACCCGGACGATCACCCGGTTGCGGGACCGGCTGCCGGTGTCCGTCGTGGAGGGTGACCAGGAGACCGACGTCGACGCCGACCGGATCCGGGCCACCGGCCGGCCGGTGGTGCAGGTCAACACCGGCACCGGCTGCCACCTGGACGCCACCATGGTCGACTCCGCGGTACGTACGCTCGCGCCCGTGGACCGGTCCGTGGTGTTCGTGGAGAACGTCGGCAACCTGGTCTGCCCCGCGTTGTTCGACCTCGGCGAGAGCGCCCGCGTGGTGATCATGTCGGTGACCGAGGGCGCGGACAAGCCGCTGAAGTACCCGCACATGTTCCGCACGGCCGATCTGGTGGTGCTGAACAAGATCGACCTGCTGCCCTATGTGGACTTCGATCCGACGGCGTTCGCCGCGCATCTGGCCCGCGTCCTGCCCGACCCGAACGTGATCCCCGTTTCCGCTACCCGCGGTGACGGAATGGCCGACTGGATCCAGTGGATCGAACAGCGAATCCACTAGTCCGCGCGCGTCGGCGGAACTCGGCGTCTGACTACTTCACCACCAGCGTGCCCTGCATGAACTGATGGATGTCGCAGATGTACGTGTAGGAGCCCGGTTTCGTCGGCGCGGTGAAGATCGCCGTCGCGTTCTGGTCGATCGGTCCGGTGTCGAACAGCTTGTCCGACACCGTGGCTGTGTGCGCCGTCGAATCGTTGTTGCGGACCGTGATCTTCGCCCCCGGAGCGACCGTGATGGTGGCCGGCCGGAACATGAAGTTCCTGATGGTCACGGTGTTCGGGGTGTTGGTGGCGGGCGTGGACGTGCTCGGTACCGGTGAGCCGCAGGCCACCGCGACGGCCACCGGGCACAGCAGGCCGGTGAGCGGACCGATCAGTCGCATGGTTCGTCTCTCCCGAGTGGATGGTCCGGGCGGAGCCGGGACGAGGGGAGGCACCGACCCCACCCGGACCTGGTTCGCAGCGTACGACTCAGACCGTGAGCTGGCTGGGGTTCGCCGCCATGATGGTGGCCAGGAAGTCGTCCGGCGCCGGGTATTCGCCGAGCACGAACCGCAGGATCGCGGCGTGCATCGCCTCCACCGGCGCGATGCTGGCCGCCGTCGAGATACCACCCGAACTGGTGACGTTGAACTCGGCGAACAGGTACGTCTGCGCGGCCTGGTTCTCCAACCGGAGCGCCAGTTTCGCCACGTCACCGACCGACGTCACCGAGCCGAGTGCCTGTCGCACCGCGGGTTGACCGGACAGCGGCACCCCGGTGATCGGTTTGCGGCCCGCCGACGCGAGGACCGCGTTCCACGCCATGGCATGGTCCGCGTGCTGGGCCATGGCGGTCTTGGCGAACGTGCCCACCGCGGGCGGGACCGCGCCGAGCCTGCCCGCCGTGGCCGCCCGCAGCGCCGCCGTGTAGGCGCCGATGGCCTGGTTCTCCAACGCCGTGGCGAGGGCGACGACCTTGAAGTCACCCGCATAGGGACTGGCCGAACTCGGCGCGGCAGCCGTGCCGGAACCACCGTTGCCACCGCATGCCGCGACGGCCAGTGCCAGGCCGGCTGCGCCCGCGGCGCCGAGCAGGAACCGCCGCCGTGCCAGGATCGGTGACGCGCCGGCCTGTTCGGCGATCTGCTCGGCGAACTCGCCTGCCTTGGCGTACATCGTCGGAATGGTCTCGCGGTGTGCCTCGTCGAGGTCGCGGGTCAGCCCGGCCAGTTCGTTCTCGCTGATCGGCAGGTCCCAGTTCCCGTCGGTCATCGGACGGCTCCTTCGCTGACGGGGGACGCCATCGTGGTGGGGTAGAACGACGCGGGGAAGCCGATGCTGCCCGCGGCCGCCGGCAGCTTCGCCGCCTGGGTGGGGATCGCGATGAGCGCCGCGCCGCCACCGGCCAGCAACGCCTGTACGGCCAGCAATACCGAGCGGTGCTGCGCCTCGACCGGTGCCACGCTGCCGAACAGCTTGCGCAGCGCGGCATCGCTGACCTGACTGACGTTGCGCGTGTACGTCTGGGCTGCGACGTCCTCCAGGGTGATCGCCAACTTCACCACGTCGGCCGGGCCCTTGATGGTGGGCAGGGCCGACCTGACGACGGCCGCGTACTTCGGATCGGCCGAGTGTTGCGTCCTGCCACCTGCTTGGGTGATGGCCGCGTTGAACGCCTGTGCGTGAGCCTGGTGCCGTGCCGTGGTTTTCGCGATGAACGCGGCGACCGTGGCGTTGCCGTCCTTGATGAACGGCAGTCCGGCGGCCGTCGTGTACACGCTCACCGCGAGGTTCTCGACGGAGGCCGCGGTCCGCAACGCCATCAGGTCGGTGTTGGTGGCGGCCAGGACGGCTGCTCGTTGTGGTGCACCGAATTCGTCCAGCGCGTCCCGGGTGATGCGTACCGCGTCGCTGTTGAGATCCTGCGACTGGACGGTCAACTCGGTCAGCAGCCGGGTGTCGATGTGGTCGTCACCCATCCGTCAGGTCTCCCTGTGTCGTCGTACGGCCCACGGGGCGGGCCCTCACGCACAGTTCGCGACCGGTGGCGTCGCGGATGGGTGCCCGTTCGGGCCAATGTGACGTGCGTCACATCAACCAAACCGGACCTGCCACGGCTCCGAATCGGCGGCGTGGGGAGTGGGTTCATCGTCCACAACGCACACACGTATCCCAATCCGCCGCATCGAGGGGTGCGGATTGGTGTACGCGGGTGCGGGTGGGCCGGCCGGGCCGATCCGACCCGGCCGGCTCACCGCGTTGCCGCTCCTCAGGCCGGCAGGCCGACCAGCATGATCGGATTACTGGTGGGTTGGGCCGAGCCGCCGGACGGTTCGACCGTGACGCCGACCTCCGCCTTCGCCGTCAGGGCGGGGAACTCCAACGGCGGGATGGCCGCGTTCGGCCCGGCGGTCAGCAGGCCGACCGAGCGCGGACTGCCGTTGCCCAGCAGCCACGCCTGATAGACCCGCCCGTTGGGCACGGCCGGCATGCCGGACGCCACCAGCACGGCCCGGTCCAGCGACCGCGAGCTGATCAGCAGGCCCCGCCCGCCGCCGCTGGCGGCCGCGGTGCCCACCTGGGCGTCCGGCTCGGCGAGAACCTGGGCCACCGACGCGTAGGCGGTGCGGGCGCTGTTCAGTTCACTCTGCGCCGTATCGAGCTGGTGTCCGGTGTGGAGGGCGATGGAACCGAACGCGACCGCCGCCGCGAGCGCCACTGCCGCGGCCGCCGCGGTCAGGCGCAATGCCCACCGGTTGGCCGTCCAGCGGCCGGCACCGGACCGGTCGCGGCCACGGCCCAACGGCGGTTCCTGCCGGGTCCGGCGGATCTCCGCCAGCACCCGGCGGCGGATCTCGTCGTCCGCCGGTTCGCCGACCGCCAGGGCCAACCGGGCCGCCGTGGCCTGGAGCTCGCCCACCTCCAGCTGGCAGTCCTCGCACTCGGCGAGATGCGACTCGAACCGGCGGCGCTCCAGGTCATCCAGGGCGTCCAGCGCGTAGGCGCCGGTCAGCGTGTGCACGTCAGGGCTCACCGGGTCACCCCCAGGCAGTCGCGCAGCCGGATCAGCCCGTCCCGCAGCCGGGTCTTGATGGTGCCCAGCGGCGTGCGCAGGAGCTGGGCGACCTCGGGATAACTCCGGCCGCCGTAGTAGGCCAACAGCACCGACTCGCGTTGCAACTCGGTCAGCGAGGACAGGCAGCGCATGATCTGCGCCCGCTCCAGCTTGGCCGCCACGGCCTCGGTGACCTGGTCGTAGTCGCGCTGCATGGACGCGGCACCGACCCGCTGCTCGCGGTCGGCGCGGGCCTGGGCCGACCGGACCCGGTCCACCGCCCTGCGGTGCGCCAACGTCAGCGTCCACGTCATGGCGCTGCCCTTGGCCGGGTCGTAGCGAGCGGCGGTCCGCCACAGCTCCACCAGCACCTCCTGCGTGACCTCCTCGGACTGCCCGACGTCGCGCACCACCTGCCGAACGATGCCGAACACCGGCCCGGAGACCATCGCGTAGAGCCGCTCGAACGCGGCCTCACTACCTCTGGCCACCTGTTCGAGCAGCTCTTCCGGGGTCCGGTCATCGCTCGGCCCCGTGCCCCGAGGCGCGGACCACGCCGAGTGAGTCATCAGGCCCCTTCCGTTCCGGGTCGAATCATGTTCGGCACCGGAGGCCTCGCGGATTGCTCGCCGTTCACATCGTTCCGATGGGGTAGATCGTGCCGCCCTCGGCGACGGCTCGGTCGTGCCAGCTCTGGTTGGTGGCCAGGGCGGCGGGAACGGTGTCGGGCGTGTTGGTGCGCAGGACGCTGACGTGGACGGCCAGGTCACCTGCCGGGACGTGCAGTTGCCGGGTGGTCAGCACGGCGGTCGGGACGGGGTAGGTGAGGATCAGGCCGCTGGGGCCGATGTCGGCCGGGGTCAGCTGGGCGACGAGCCGGTCCAGGAACGCGTCAGCGGTGGCGGCCGGCAGGAACGCCGACCACCACGGGTGCGGGTGGAACCATTCGCCGGTGGCGCGCAGGTAGGTCTCGCCGTCGGCCAGACGGTCGGCGAAGTCCAGGTATGGCAACGTTTCCACGTCGTCGGCGTCGTGCCGGGTGGGCGGCAGCCGGTCGGCCACGACGTCCAGGACGTACTGCCAGCCGGTCTCGCCGGGCAGGATCTCGGCCTGCAGGAAGTCGACGTGTGCCAGGAGCGCGTGCTGGTCGGCCAGCAGGGTGGCCAGGTCGGAGTAGCGCAGTTGGTGACGGCGCACGCCGGCGGGCGCCGGGATCAGCCGCAGGGTGGCCGCGGTGATGACGCCGTGCCGGCCCTGACCGGCCAGGACGGTGTGGAACAGCTCGTCGTCGGGCGTGCAGGTGTGGTGGCCGTCCGGCGTGGTGACGTCGAGGTGGGTGACCTGGTCGGTCTGCGCGCCGTACCGGTGTGACGTGCCGCCGATGCCGCCGACCGACAGGGTGCCGCCGACGGACAGGCCCAGGTAGTCGGTGAGGACCGGCGGGGTGCGGCCGTGGCGCAGCGTCGCGGTGAGCACCGACCGCCAGTCGGCGCCCGCCTGCACGGTGATCCGGTCGCCGTCGACCGGCCCGATGCCGGCCAGACCGCCCATGTCCAGCACGATCCCGTCGGTCTGCGCCTGCCCGTAGGTGCTGTGCCCACGTCCGCGCGCCACAACGGGAATGTCCTTGGCGGCCCGCAGCAATCTGCCGACGTCGTCGACGGAACCGGGGCACAGCACGGCAAGCGGCCGCCGCCGCACGATGTGCCCGAAGTCGTCGGCCACGTCGTCCAGTGCGTCACCGGCGGTGGTGAACCGGCCGTCCCACGCCAGGCCGGCCAGTTCGGCGAGCAAGGACACGCATCGCAGGCTACGCGACCAGGTCGGGGAGCAGTTCCTCGATGGCCTTGGTCAGCTCGTCGCTGTCGGTGCGGCGGACGGCCGAGCCGCCACCGGTGTCGTGCGACGTGAGGGCGATGACGATGTACTGGTTGTCCTCGCCGACCAGACCGGTGGTGTTGAGCACCCAGCCCGGTTCGCAGCAGGCCCAACCCTGTTTGACCGCCCACGGCGCCCGGTGGCCGACCGCGTAGGGGATGCCGAAGAACTGGTCGGTGCCGTCGGCGGCGATGTTCGTGGCGTGCCGCAGCGCGTCCACCACCACGTCCCGCTCACTCGCCGGGGCGTCGTCGAGGATGTAGAGGTACACGTCGACCAGGTCGCCTGCCGTGGTCCGGGTGTCGCCCCACTCGGCGGACTTGCCGGGCACGGTGTGGTGCAGGCCGATCTTGGCGGCCATCCTGGTCACGATCGCCTTGGCGCCGTCGGCGTACCACAGGCTGGTGGCGGTGTTGTCGTCGCTGCGCTCCAGCATCTCGGTCACCTTGCTGGTACTGCCACCCTTGGCCAGGCTGTCCAGCCCGATCAGCAGCTTGACCACCGACTCGGTGTAGTACGGCTGCTCGTCGTGGTAGGAGGCGACCATCTGGTGGGTGGAGCGGTCGTAGACGGCCAGCGACAGCTCACCGTCGGACACCGCCTTCACCGCCTCGTCCACCGCGGGCGTGAAGTTGATGGTGGGCGTGGGAGTCGTGGTCGGCGGCGGCGGCGGCGGCGGTGTCGTCGTGGTGGTGGTCGGCGTCGGCGTCGGCCGGTGCGTCGGCGTGACGTGCACGGCCGGGCTCGGCTGGCCCTGCAACTCGGTGACCGTGCCGCAGCCGGCCAGCACGATGCCGAGTGCGACCAGCATCCCGATCCGGCGGTTCGTCACACCACGCACTGGTCACCCTCATCTCGCCGTGAAGTTCGGCGGCGAGCGTATCGGGCCGCCTCGCATCGCCATTCCGGGAGACGTGCCGTGCGTCCCACCGGTTCCGTCGATGTGGCCGGTGCCACCACCCGAGGAATGAACGTTACATGCGGCCGGACCGGCCCGTAGCGAGGCTTCCAGCGGCGATCGGCCGAAGGTGACATCGATTCAGGTCAGCGTGGCAACGCCCGGGACGCCGAACCTACGATCCGCGGGCTGGTTTCGGTATGCGGAAACTGTGTGGAGACGGTCATGGTGGAGCGGGTACTGATCCCGTTCGAGGGACGCGGTTGCGGTGTCGGTGAACTGACCTGGGGCCAACTCGGGATCTGGCGGGCGATCCGGCAACAGCACTGTTCGATGGGCGTGGGCGGCCCCCTGCCGCTGCCGCCCGGCGCGACCGTGGCCGGCGTCGCGGACGGGCTGCGGTTCGTCATGGGCCGCCACCAGTCACTGCGCACCCGCATGGTGTTCGACGACGACGGCCACGCCCGCCAGTCGGTGGCAGGCGAGGGCGAGGTGCCGTTGGAGGTGGTCGACGCGGCCGACGACGACGATCCGGCCGCCGTCGCCGCCGATCTGCGCACCCGCTACCACGACACCGAGTTCGACTACGCCAACGAGTGGCCGGTGCGGATGGCCGTGGTGCGGCACAAGGGCGCGCTCACCCACGTGGTGGCGCTGTACTGCCACCTCGCCCTGGACGGCGGCGGCGCCGACGCGCTGATCGCCGACCTGGTCAACATGGTCACCGGCGACCCGGTCACCGCCGCCCAGCCACTGGACCTGACCGACTGGCAGCGCGGCCCGGCCGGCCGGCGGCACAGCGACCGGACCCTGCGCCACTGGGCCGGACTGCTGCGCGACATCCCGGCCCGCCGCTTCGCCGCGTCCACCGACCGCAGGACACCGCGCTACTGGGAGGCCCGGTTCACCTCGCCCGCCACCCACCTCGCCGTACAGGCGATCGCGGCCCGCACCGCGCTGGACACGTCGGCCGTGCTGCTCGCCGCGTACGCGGTGGCGCTGGCCAGGGTGACCGGGCAGCACCCGGTGGTCACCCAGCTCGCCGTGGGCAACCGGTTCCGGCCGGCGCTGGCCGACGTGGTCAGCACGGTCGTCCAGAATGGACTGTCGGTGATCGACGTCGCCGACGTCACCTTCGAGGAGGCGGCCGTCCGGGCGTGGCAGAGCGCGCTGGGCGCCTACAAGAACGCCTACTACGACCCGGTCCGGCACGACGAGCTGCTCGCCGACCTGGGCCTGGCCAAGGGCGAGGACATCGACATCGGCTGCATCTTCAACGACCGCAGGACCGGCGCCCGCCGTGACGTCGCCGATCCGCCGCCCACCGGACACGACATCCGCGACGCGCTGCCGCTGTCCTCGCTGAGCTGGCGGCAGCAGGCCGAACGGACCGGGGAACGGTTCTTCGTCCACGTCAACGACGTGCCGGACACCACCGAGATCTGGGTGCCCGTCGACTCGCACCTGCTCTCGCCCGACGACACCGAGGCGTTCGTGCGCGAGGTGGAGACCGTGGCCGTCGCGGCGGCCCTCGATCCGTACGCGGCCACCAGAATTCAGCTCGCTCGTTGCTGAGCCGAATCCGTCCCAGGGCGTCACAATCGGGGTGACGGCCGGACGGCAGGCCGCCGGGACGAACGGATGGAGGTCCCATGCACGCCCACCGTGGCCGGCTCCTCACCGACTCCAGACGCGGCGCACGACATGACTGACGTCGCCGCGCACACGGCCGCCGGCCGGGTGGCCGGGCGGACACCGGGGACGATGCGCGCGTGGCGGGTCGAGCGGCCCGGTCCGGTCGACACGCACCCGCTGCGGGCCAGGACGCTGCCGCTGCCCGAACAGGCGCCGGGCGAACTGCTGGTGCGGATGGTGGCCTGCGGGGTGTGCCGGACCGACCTGCACGTGACCGAGGGTGACCTGCCCACCCACCGGGCGGGCGTGGTGCCCGGCCACGAGGTGGTCGGCGAGGTGGTCGACGGGGGGTGCAGCGAGTTCCGGGCCGGTGACCTGGTGGGTGTCGCGTGGCTGCGGCACACCTGCGGCCGGTGCCGCTACTGCCTGCGGGGCAGCGAGAACCTGTGCCCGGAGTCCCGCTACACCGGGTGGGACGAGGACGGCGGGTACGCCGAGTACACCGTCGTTCCCCGCGACTACGCGCACCGGCTGCCCGCCGGCTACCGGCCGGCCGAACTGGCGCCGCTGCTGTGCGCCGGGATCATCGGCTACCGGGCGCTGGTGCTGGCCGAACTGCCGGCCGGCGGGCGGTTGGGCGTCTACGGGTTCGGCGCCAGCGCGCACCTGGCCGCCCAGGTGGCGCTGGCCCAGGGCGCCACGGTGCACGTGCTGACCCGCAACGAATCGGCCAGGAAGCTGGCGCTCGAACTGGGCGCCGCCTCGGCCGGCGGCGCCGACGATCCGCCACCGGAACCGCTGGACGCGGCCATCCTGTTCGCACCGGTCGGCGACCTGGTGCTGCCGGCGCTGGCCGCCCTGGACCGGGGCGGCACGCTGGCCGTGGCCGGCATCCACCTGTCCGACATCCCGACGCTGAACTACCAGCGCCACCTGTTCCAGGAGCGGACCCTGCGCAGCGTCACGGCCAACACCAGGGCCGACGCCACCGCGTTCCTGGAGTTCGCCGGCCACCACCACCTCGCCGTGACCACCACGCCGTACCCGCTCGACCAGGCCGACCGCGCCCTGGCCGACCTGGCCGCCGGGCGGGTGTCCGGCGCCGCCGTGCTGCACCCGTGACGGGTCAGGCGGGCGACCGGAAGGTCCGCCGGTAGTCGCTCGGCGCGACGCCCACCGTTCGGGTGAACTGGCGGCGCAGCGTGGCCGGCTGCCCGGCCCGAACACGCCCAGCCGCCCGGCGAGTGGCACGTGTGCCACTCAGCGCTCGGTTCGTGCCGGTTCGGCGATGATCGCCAGCTTGATCGTGAGGTGGCGGGCGGCCAGCAGCTTGGCGGCGGTCACGCCGAACGCGTACCGGTCCACCCGGCTGGTCGCGTTCAGCACCAGCCGGCCGCCTTCGGTCCGCGCCGACTCGACGCGCACGGCCAGCGGCTCGGCGTGGCCGCACACCTTCAGCGACCCGCGCAGCACCCACGTGCCCTCGACCCGCTCGACGTGGTCGCACACGAACGCGATGTCCGGGTGCCGCACGGTGTCCAGGAAGCCCGCCGAGCGCACGATGGTGTCCCGGCCCGGGTTGCCGCTGTCCACGCTGGCCGCCGAGATCACCGCGTGCACGGTGGACCGGCTCACGTCGGCGGCGACGTGGATGTAGCCCTCCCGGATGGCGAAGCCGCCGCGTACCGCGCCCAGCCCGAACAGGTGCCGGGTGGTGAACGTGACGCTGGAGTGTCGCTGGTCGATGGTGTAGTCGCCGGCCTGGGGAACGGTCACCGCGCCGGTCGTCATCACTGTTTCGCTCATGCCGGTCAGCGTGGCCGCCGGGGTTCGGCGACACATCGGTCGCGGGTCGGCGACCGGGCCGACTCCGGGTGCCCGCGATGTCGACTTTGGTCGCTGTGCGGGCCGCTGACCGGCCCGTACGCTCGGTTTCGTGCGATCTACATGGTGTGGTGGTCGGTGGACCGTGGCCGTGACCGCGGCGGCCGTGGTCGGTGCCGCGGGCACGCTGGCCGGGGACTACCTCTCCGGCACGGCCCGCGGTCTGCTGGTGCTCGACCTGGTGGTCGGGGTGGTCGCCTGCTGCCTGATGCCGCTGGTCCTGCGCCGGCCGGTGCCGGTCACGCTGGCGGTGATCGTGCTGGCCGCGGCGGCCGGTACGGCGTCGCCCGCGGTCAGCATCGGGCTGTTGGCGGTGGCCACGCAGCGGCCGTTCCGGGTGGCCGTGTCGGTCGGCGTGGCCGGGATCGCGGCGCACGCCATCCGCGGGCTGTGGTGGCCGCTGGGCGGGCTGTCCTTCGGATGGTGGCTGGTGCTGGTGGCGTTCGCGCACGCCGCGCTGATCGGGTGGGGCGCCCTGGCCCAGGCGCGGGCGGCGCTGATCGAGTCGCTGCGCGACCGGGCCGAGCGCGCCGAGGCCGAGCAGGGCAGGCGGGTCGCCGAGGCCCGTGCCGCCGAACGCGCCCGGATCGCCCGCGAGATGCACGACGTACTGGCCCACCGGCTGTCCCTGCTCGCCACCTACGCGGGCGCCCTGGAGTACCGGCCGGACATGGCGCCCGAGCGGCTGTCCATGGCGGCCGGGGTGATCCGGGCGACCGTCCACCAGGCGCTGGAGGAGCTGCGGGACGTGATCTCCGTGCTGCGCGACGACTCCGAGAACGCCGACGGCACCGCCCCGCCGGTGCCCGCGCTGGCCGACCTGCCGGTGCTGGTCGCGGAGTCGCGAGCCGTCGGCACCCCGGTCGAGGTGCGCGACGGGCTGGCCGACCCGACCGCGCTGCCCGGCGTCACCGGCCGGACCGCCTACCGCGTGGTGCAGGAGGCGCTCACCAACGCCCGCAAGCACGCACCCGGCCAGCCGGTCTGCATCGCCCTGGACGGTGAGCCCGGCGCCCGGCTGGTGATCGACGTGCGCAACGCGCTGGGCACCGACTCGGCGATCCCCGGTTCCGGCTCCGGCCTGGTCGGGCTGACCGAGCGGGTCCGGCTGGCCGGCGGGCAACTGGACCACCGCGCCACCTCCGACGAGTTCCACCTGCGCGCCTGGCTACCGTGGCCGTCGTGACCGACACGATCCGGGTGCTCGTCGTGGACGACGACGCGCTGGTGCGCGCCGGGCTGACCATGATGCTGGACGGCGCCCCGGGCATCGCCGTGGTCGGCGAGGCCAGCGACGGCCAGTACGTGGCGGCCGCGCTGGACGCGCACAGCGCCGACGTCGTGCTCATGGACATCCGGATGCCGAAGGTCAACGGCATCGTGGCCACCCAGCGGGTGCGGGCCCGCTCGCAGCCGCCCGAGGTGATCGTGCTGACCACGTTCGACACCGACGAGAACGTGCTGCGCGCCCTGCGTGCCGGGGCCAGCGGGTTCCTGCTCAAGGACTGCCCGCCCGCGCAGATCGCCGACGCCATCCGCAGGGTCGCGGTGGGCGACCCGATCCTGTCGCCGACGATCACCCGGCGCCTGATGGACCGCGCCGCCACCGAGGCCGGTGCCCATGATCGGGCGCGTACCGCGCTGGCCGCGCTCAACCCGCGCGAGCACGACGTGGCCGTCGCGGTGGGCCGAGGCCGCTCGAACGCCGAGATCGCCGGTGAGCTGTTCCTCGCCGTGGCCACCGTGAAGGCGCACATCACCCGCATCCTGGCCAAACTCGGCCTGGACAACCGCACCCAGATCGCGCTCCTGGTGCACGACGCCGGACTCTGTTGACCCGGCACGCTGACCTACGGTGATCCCATGACGGATCAGGCAACCCGCGACCTGCTCGCGGCCGGCAACGAGGCGTTGCTGGAGGCAGCGTTCCGCACCGGCGACTACACCGAGGCGCAAACCCTGCTGCGGCAAGCCTTCGAGCAGGCAGGCGACGGCAGCGCCGCCGAGGCCGACGTACTGGACCGGCTCGGCTGGCTGTCCCATTTCCAGGCGCTGGACAGGGGAATCGACGCCACGCACGTCGACGATGAGCTGGCGTCGTTCCAGCGGGCGCTGACGATCCGGCGGGAGATCGGCGACCCGGGCGGTGTGGCCGGCGCGCTGTTCGGGATCGCGGTGGCGCACCACGTGTTGCGTGGCGACTGGGATACGGCGATGCCGTTCCTGTGGGAGGCGCTGGAGCTCGCCGATCCGCACGCCGACGACCTGACCCGGTCCGAGGTCCACCGGCACGTCGGCTTCTACTACCTCGTCCGCGACGTCCGGCCGGAGCGGGCGATCGAGCACCTGACGATCTCCCAGGACCTGCGCGAGCGCCACGGCGATCCGCGCTGGATCCCGTCCGGGATCGTCGCCCTCGGCGAGGCCCACCTGGAGTTCGGCCACCGTGACGAGGCGGTTCGGTTGCTGCGCGACGCGGTGCGGCTGGCCAAGGAGGCCAACCTGCATCCCCGCCGGATCGGCTGGGCGGCGGACGCCCTGCGCCGCGCGGAGTCGCCGGATGCCTGATGTCGTGCTGTGCCGGCGGTTCCCGTTCCCGGACGTCAACGAACTGGTGGCCACGGGTTGCCCGGACGGGATCACGTTGCGGTGGCTGGCCAACGACGCGACCCCGGCGGTGGCGCGATCGGCCTTGGCCGACGTCGACGTGCTGCTGGGCGCGTGGGTGACCGGCTGGCCGTTCGCCGGCGGTGACTTCCGCGCCGGGCTGAAACTCGTGCAGTTGCTCAGTGCCGGCTACGAATCGGTGGACGTGCTGGCGTTGGCGGCGGCGGGGATACCGGTGGCGAACATCGGCACCGCCAACGCCAGTACGGTCGCCGAGCACGCGATGGCGTTGATCCTGGCGCTGTTGCGGCAGTTGCCGGCCCAGGTCGACCTGGTGCGTGGCGGCGGCTGGCGGCCGGCGCCACCGGCGCGGGAGTTACGCGGCAGGACGGTCGGCATCGTCGGGCTCGGCGGCATCGGCCGGGAGATCGCCCGGCGCGCGTTGGCCTTCGACACCACGGTCGTCTACACGTCCCGGCGTGCGGTGCCCGAGGTCGACGGCGTGTCCCGGGTGTCGCTCGCGGAGTTGCTGGCGTGCAGTGACGTGGTGTGCCTTGCCGTGCCGGTCACACCGGAGACGACCGGATTGATCGGTGCGGCGGAGTTGGCGGTGATGCGGTCGTCGGCCGTGCTGGTGAACGTGAGCCGGGGTGCCGTGGTGGACGAGCGGGCGCTGGCGTCGGCGCTGGCCTCGGGGGTGATCGCCGGTGCCGGCCTGGACGTGCTCGCCGTGGAGCCGCCGTCGCCGGACAACCCGTTGCTGTCCATGCCGAACGCGCTGGTGACGCCTCATCAGGCCGGGTTGAGCCCGGACGCGTGGCCCAGGATCGTGACGCTGGCCTGGGCGAACGTGGTGAGCGCACTCAACGGTGGCGAGATCGCTCACCGGATCGTGTGACCGGGCCTGTCACATCGGCGCCGCCTGTTCCGTCAGGGAGGTGACGGAACGACACAGGAGGCGATCATGGAAGCACGGATGACGAACCCCGGCAAGCTCGTGCCCGAGGCGACGGCCGCCATTCAGCAACTGGCGAAGGCCGCCCAGAACGACTCGGTGCCGGAGACGACGCTGGGCCTGGTTCACCTGCGCGCCAGCCAGATCAACGGCTGCAGCTTCTGCGTGGACATGGGCGTGCGCGGCGCCAAGAAGCAGGGGGAGACCGACGAGCGGCTGTGGTCGGTGGCGGCGTGGCGCGAGGCGCCCTACTTCACCGACGCCGAGCGCGCCGCGCTGGCCCTGGCCGAGGTGATGACCCGGCTGCCCGACCGCCAGCGCGAGGACGCCGTCCCGGACGAGCTGTGGGCGGAGGTCAACAAGCACTTCGACGAGAAGGCGGTCGCGACACTGATCCTCTGGATCGCCACCACGAACCTGTTCAACAGGGTGAACACCGCGATCCGGCAGCCGGCCGGGGCGTGGTTCTGACCGGGGAAGGCGGACGGCGCGGTCGCTGCGGTCGCGCCGTCCGGCGTGTTCCACAAGCCTTTCGAGATCAGCGTTTCGGCCAGTGCCAGGACGGGGTGTCGAGGAGTTTCTGGCCGGCGATGTAGGTGGCTCCGCCTTCCTTGACCAGCTCCACGGTGCTCACCTCCACCCCCAACTGCTCGGCCACCGCGGCCATCGCCCTGACCAACGGCACCGCGTGCGACACCACCACCAACTGCGCTCGCGTCGACGCCGTCGCGACCAACGATGCCAACGGCGCCAACAGATCCGGATGCAGACTGGTCTCCGGTTCGTTCAACACCAACAACTCCGGTGGCCGTGGCGTCAGCAACGCGGCCACCAGCAACAGATACCGCAATGTCCCGTCGGACAACTCGGCCACCCCGAGCGGCCGCAGCAACCCGTGCTGGTGGAACAGCAGCTCCAACCACCCGTCCTGCGACACCACCCGCACCCGGCACCCGGGGAAGGCGTTGTCCACCGCTTCGTCCAACGCCTCCGAGTCACCGATCTCGACAATGGTCTGGATCGCCGCCGCCAGGTCACTGCCGTCGTGGTCCAAGACCGGCGTCCGCGTCCCCACCTGGCGCCGCCGGGCAGGCGCCCCGGCATCGGTCCGGAACTGGTCATAGAAGCGCCACGACCGGATCCGCTCCCGTACCAGCAGCAGTTCCGGCGCCGCACCCGGATCGGCCAGCTCGCTCAACACGCTGTCGGTCAACCCGATCGAGTGATGTGACTCCGATCCCCGCAGCCGCACGATCCCGGCCGCCCGGTCCACCAGCAGCGCGGCCGGGCGCAGCACCGGGCCGGCCCACAGGCACTCGCGCTTGATCTCCGGATCGAGGTTGAACAGCGACCCGCTCGGCACCGGCAGGCCGAAGTCCACCGCGTAGCCGAACTCGTCCCCGGCGAACCCCAGCCGCAGCGCCACCCGCCCCTTCCGCACCGTGCCCTGCGCCGCCCGCCCGTCCCGCACCGGCCGTTCCGGACCGGCCCACAGCGTCGAGGGCAGGCCACCCTCCCTGGCCAGGGCCGCCACCGCGCCGTTGCGCGACGCGTCGGCCAGCAGCCGCAGCGACCGGTACAGGCTGGACTTGCCGCTGCCGTTGGCCCCGGTCACCAGGGTCAACCGGCGCAGCGGCAGCACCAGGTCGCGCAGCGACCGGTAGTTCGCCACCGCCAGCGTGGTGAGCACCCGACCTCCTCATCCGTGCGGCATCCGACTCGGACCATGCCGTACCGGGCCGACACCGTTGTCCGGACCTGGGCGAAGCTGCCACCGTGACCATCGTGCAGCCCACAATCTCCCGCAGCGTGCAGATCGCCGCCGACCCGCGTGCCGTGTGGTCGATCGTGACCGACCTGCCGAGGATGGACCGGTTCAGCCCGGAGAACATCGGCGGGCACTGGCTGGCGCCCGCCACCGGGCCGGCCCCGGGCGCGCGGTTCCGGGGGACCAACCGCAACGGCGCCAAGCAGTGGTGGACCAGGGTCCGGGTGGTCGCGTGCGAGCCGGGCCGCCGGTTCACGTTCGACGTGCGCACCCCGTTCGGCGTGCGGGTGTCGCGCTGGTCCTACGAGATCAGGCCCACCGCGACCGGCACCCGCCTCACCGAGCACTGGTTCCGGGTGGGCAACGTGATCGTGCGCCGCTTCCTGGGCCCGCGCGTCACCGGCCGCGCCGACCGCCCCGGCTTCAACGTCACGTCCATCGAACACACCCTCACCAAGGTGAAGGCACACCTCGAATCCGCAATCGGCGAAGCCGCCTGACCGCACCGCCACAGGACCCGCCGTTCGCCTATCGTCTCCAGCAAAGAGCCGAAGGAGGCACGCGCGGTGAAACTCGTGGTGGACACCGACCCAGCGGAACTCGGATTCGACGCGGACCGGCTGGCCCGCATCGACCGGAGGATGAGCCGGTACGTGGACGAGGGACTGCTGCCCGGCTGGCTGGTCATGGTCACCCGGCACGGCCGGATCGCCCACCTGTCCACCTACGGCCGGCGGGACATGGAGGCCGACCGGCCCGTCGAACTGGACACCCGGTGGCGGATCTTCTCCATGACCAAGCCGATCACCACGGTCGCCGCGATGATGTTGTTCGAGGCGGGCGAGTTCGAACTCACCGACCCGATCGGCCGCTGGCTGCCCGAGTTCGCCGACATGCGCGTCTACCGGCGGGGCACCTCCCAGGCGCCGGCCACCGAACCCGCCCTGCCGATCCGGGTGTGGCACCTGATGACCCACACCTCCGGTCTGACCTACGGCTTCCACCACGCGCACGCGGTCGACGAGATGTACCGGGCGGCCGGCTTCGAGTGGGGCCAGCCCGCGGGCGTCGACCTGGCCCGTGGCTGCGAGATCATCGCCGGGCTGCCGCTGGTGTTCCAGCCGGGCACCGAGTGGAACTACTCGATGGCCACCGACGTGCTGGGCCGCCTGGTCGAGGTGGTGTCCGGGCAGCCGCTGGACGAGTTCTTCGCCGAGCACATCCTGGGCCCGCTGGGCATGGCGGACACCGGGTTCTGGGTCGACGAGTCCGTGGCCGACCAGCTCGCCGCCCTCTACACGCCGCAGCGCGGCACCCGCAAGGCCGTCCGGCAGGACGCGCTGGGCCGCGCGGCCACCACCAGGCCGGCGTTCCTGTCCGGTGGCGGCGGCCTGATCTCCACCGCGGGTGACTACCACCGCTTCACCCAGTTGCTGCTGCGCGGCGGGGAGCTCGACGGCGTCCGCCTGCTCGGTTCCCGCACGGTCGCCCACATGACCCGCAACCACCTGCCCGGCGGCGTCGACCTGGAGGAGTTCGGGCGCCCGCTGTTCGCCGAGGCCCCGTTCGACGGCGTCGGGTTCGGGCTCGGGTTCTCCGTGTTGCAGAACCCCGCCAAGGCCGAGTCGCTGTCCTCGCGCGGCGAGTTCGCCTGGGGTGGCGCGGCGAGCACGGCGTTCTGGGTCGACCCGCTGGAGGACATGACCGTGCAGTTCTTCACCCAGCTCCTGCCCTCCAGCACCCACCCGCTGCGTTCCCAGCTGCGCCAGCTCGCCTACCAGGCACTGGTGGACACCCCGGCGGCGGGCCGCTGATGACGGCACAGCGGCTGGTGCCCCTGGTCGAGCAGTTCGACTTCACCGTGGGGCGGCTCGTCGACCGCATGTCCGGACCCGACCTGGACAGCGGCAACGGCGTGCGCATCCCGGTGTCGCCGATGACCGACGACGAGTACCTGTGGGAGCCGGTGGCCCGCTGCTGGACGCTGCGGCGCCGCACCGAGCAACCAGGCCCGGACGCCACGATGCTGGTGGGCGCGGGGGAGTGGCGGCGCGACGGCGGCCCACCGCCCGACCGCCCGCCGGTCACCACGATCGCCTGGCGGCTGGCGCACCTGGCCGAGATGCTGGCCATGCGCGCCGACCACCGCACCGGCACCCATTCGCGGACCACCGACGCCTACCACCACCACGGCGACGCCAAGGGCGGCATCACCGCGTTCCAGGACGCCGCCGTCGAGTGGCGGCAGGTGCTGGTCGGGATGGCCGACGACGAGTTGGACGCCGTCGGCGTGTCCACCTACCCGTACGGTTCCGACCCGGAGGACCCGTTCATCGTCACGGCCTGGTGGGTGAACCAGGAACTCCTGCACCACGGCGCCGAGATCGCCCTGCTGCGCGACCTCTACCGGGAGCGCTAGAACACGGTCGGGTTGACCGCCGAGGGCGGCCGGCGCAGCAACGACGCCTGCTCGTAGGCGAACGCGTACCCGACCAGGGTCGGCTCGCTGAACGCCTGGCCGAGGAACGCGATGTTGAACGGCCGGCGGGTGTTGGCCTGGTAGCCGGCCGGCAGCGTGATCGACGGGTAGCCTGCCTTGGCGCCGATGCCGGCGCTGCCGCTGTTCGCCCACAACAGCGCGGTCAGGTCGTTCGCGGCCATCAGGGCGTCGATCCGGTCCTTGCTGTCCACCAGGTCCTGCGCCCGGTCGGCCAGGTACTTCGCGGTGTCCGCGCCGGCCGGGTCCAGGTCGATCGCCTGGGACGAGATCGCCTGCGTCTGCCCGAACTTCAGGGCGACGGCCGCGTGGGCGTCGTTGAACGCGATCACGTCGGCCAGCGTGTGGATCGGCGCCGACGCGGGCAGCCGGCCGAGGTAGGTGTTCAGGTCCCGCTTGAACTCGTAGGTCAGCACCGTGGAACCGCCGGGGATGCTGCTGGCCGAGCTCAGCGCCACCGGCACCAGCACCGCGCCCAGGTCGGTCAGCACGCCGGTGGCCGCGTCCCACAGCGCCCGGTTGTCGCTACCGGCCTGCGGCACCTGGTTGGCCACCACGCCGATCCGCGCGCCGCTCAACGCGTCCGGCGTCAGATCCTGGGTGAAGTCGTGGCCCACCAACGGATTCGCGGCCGTCGCCGGGTCGAGCGGGTCGACGCCGGACAGGGCGGTGAGCAGCACGGCGGCGTCGGCGACGGTCTTCACGATCGGGCCCGCCGTGTCCTGGCTGGCCGAGATCGGCACGATGCCGGTGCGGCTGATCAGCCCGACCGTCGGCTTGACGCCCACGTCGGAGTTCGCGGCCGACGGGCTGAGGATCGAACCGGACGTCTCGGTGCCGATGGTCAGCGGCGCGAGCCCGGCGGCCGCGGCGACGGCCGGTCCGGAGCTGGAGCCGCTGGGCGTCAGCGACACGTCATAGGGATTGAGCACCTGACCGCCCGCCGAGCTGTAGCCGGGCGGCATGTTCCCGGTCAGGAAGTTGGCGAACTCGGTCAGCTTCGCCTTGCCCAGGATCACCGCGCCTGCCCGCCGCAACGCGGTCACCAGCGGCGCGTCCGCCGACGGGAACGAGTCGACCAGCGCGACCGAACCGGCCGTGGTCGTCATGCCCCGCACATCGATGTTGTCCTTGAGCAGCACCGGAATCCCCAGCAGCGCGCCACGCGGACCCGGCCGCCGCAGCGCCGCGTCGGCGGCCTTCGCCTCGGCGATCGCGTCCGGGTTGACCGCCCGCACGGCGTTGAGCGACGGACCGCCCACGCTCAGCGCGTCGATCCGCGCGATGTACGCCCGGACCAGGTCCTCGCAGCTGATCCGCCGGGTGTTCAGCAGGCCGCGCAACTGCGCCACCGTCGCCGTCTCCAGGTCGACGAACGACGGCAGGTCGGTCTGGCTCGCCGCAGCCGCGACCGACGGCAGCGCCACCGCCGCACCGATCGCCGTGGCCGTGCCGCGTAACGCGGTGCGCCTGGAGATGCCCTTGGTCACCTTGCCCCCCAACGGAATCAGTGGACGGACCGGGTGCAGTCCGGACAGATCACGCACCACGGTGTGGTTGCGGTCGGCGATGGGTGCCCGGAGTGTAGTGCGGGTAGATGCCGAAGTACTCGCCCCGCGTGCGTTGCGACCACTGTCGTCCCGGGTCTTGCAGAAATTGACCTGATACCCGCCGGTGAACACCTTCAGCAGCGAGTACCGCCGGGGTACTCCTTCGTCGCCGCCACCTCCAGGAACTCCACCTGCCGGTCGACGGCACCGGCGACCAGCGGCGTCGCCGCGGCCAGACCGGCCCTGCCCAGGGCGTCACGGCGGGACATTCGGCAGCGATCCACGGCCAGCGGTGTTTCCCCGTGGCGTGAACGGCGGGTGGCCGCAGGGTGCGGGTCAGGTGAACCGCAGCGGCAGCGACTGCCACGCCCGCAACGTGTTGTTGTGCTGCCGAATCGGGGCCGCGGCCAGTTCGATCGTGGTGACCCTGGCGGCCAGCGCGGTGAGCACGGCCTCGGCCTCCAGCCGGGCGACGTGCTGGCCGATGCACTGGTGGATGCCCATGCCGAAGCCGACCTGACCGGACGGGTCGCGGCCCAGGTCGAACCGGTCGGGGTCGGTCCAGCGGCGCGGATCGCGGTTCGCCGCGCCCAGGAACATCAGGATCTTCTTGCCCTCCGGCACGATCGAACCGGAGATCTCGGTTTCCCGTGTCGTGGTGCGGAAGAACGTCTGCACCGGCGACTGCCAGCGCACCGCCTCGTCGAACGCGATCCTGGCCAGCGACGGTTCGGCCCGCAGCCGCGCCCACTGGTCCGGGTGGGTGGCGAACGCGAACAGCACGGCGGCGATCCCGTGCACGGTGGTGTCCACGCCCGCGGTCAGCAGCGAGCGCACCAGCAGCGGCGCCTGCTGCCCGGTCAGCTCACCCCGATCGGCCGCGGCCCAGATGGCCGCACCGAAACCGTTGCCGGACAATGCTTCCCGGCCGCAATGGGCGTTCACCCAGGCCGACCACCCCGGCATGTCCGGCGCACCGGCGGTCACCAGGTCGTTGCGCGGCCCGAACGCGTTGAACGCGAAGTTCCCGTACGGCAGCAGGTTCTCCCGCCCGGCCGGGCCGAGGCCCACCGCGTCCGGGAACACGGCGAGCGGGAACGCCTCGGCCAGTTCGGGCACGGCGTCCAGCTCGTCGCGCACCAGCACCTTGTCCACCAGGCGCTCGGCTTCGTCGAACCAGTGCTGCCGCAGGTCACGCAGCGCGCGCGGGCTGAGCACCTCGGCCAGCACCCGGCGCGGTGCGTCGTGGTGCGGCGGATCGGCCTCCAGCACCAGGCTCGGCGGCCGCCACGGCGTCTCCCGGCGGAAGTCGGACAGTCCGACGCCGGCACCGGACTGGTAGTCCTGCCAGTTCACCAGCGCGGCCCGCACCTCGGCGTAGCGGGCCATGGCGTAGACGTCGTGCCGGGTCAGGTGCACCACCGGACCGGCGTCGCGCAACTCGGCGTGGAACGGGTCCGGGTTCTCCAGCACGTCGTGGCCGAACGGGTCGGTGTCGTTGGCAGGCAGCATGGCTGGCCTCACAGATCGAGAACGATGCGGTCGGTGCGGGAGCGGGACACGCAGACGTACATGCGGTCGCCCGCGTCGCGTTCGTGGTCGGCGAGGATCGAGTCGCGGTGGTCGGGCCGGCCGCCCAGCACGGTCGTCTCGCAGGTGCCGCACACGCCCTGCTGGCACGAGGACAGCACGCCGACCCCGGCCAGCCGCAGCGCCGTCAGCACCGACGAGCCGTCGGGCACGGTGACCGTGCGGCGCGACCGGCGCAGCTCCACCTCGAACGGCCCGGGCCGCACCGGAGCACCGAACTCCTTGGGCGTGAACCGTTCCAGGTGCAGCGAGTACGGCGGCCAGTCCTGGCACAGCCGCTCGGCGGCGGCCAGCAGCGGAGCGGGACCACAGCAGTAGACCCGCGTGCCCGGCTGCGGCACGCCGAGCCAGCCGGGCAGGTCCAGCAGGCCGAACTCGTCCTCCGGCGCCACCACGACCCGCTGGCCGTAGTGGGCCAGTTCCGGCAGGAACGCCATGGACGAGCGCCGCCGGCCGCCGTAGAGCAGCAGCCACTCGGCGTCCGTCGCCTCGGCCTGCGCGATCATCGGCAGCAGCGGCGTGATGCCGATCCCGCCCGCCACGAACAGGTAGCGGGTCGCCGGCACGAGCGGGAAGTTGTTGCGCGGCCCGCCGAGCCCGACGAGGTCGCCGACCCGCAGCGTGTCGTGCACGTACGCCGACCCGCCGCGCCCGTCCGGTTCGCGCAGCACGCCGATCCGGTAGGTGTGGGCGTCCCAGCGATCGCCGCACAGGGAGAACTGCCTGGCCATCCCGTTGGGCAGCACGAGGTCGATGTGGGCGCCGGGCGTCCAGTCCGGCAGCCGGTCGCCGTCCGGGTGCGCCAGGGTCACCGCGACCACCCCGTCGGACATCTCGTCCTTCGCGGTGACCACGAGAGCGGCACTGCTCGTCATCCGCCCAGCATCGCGGGCATCGCATGGCCGGCGCGAGAGCCCTCTCACTGGGTGAGAGGCGAACCGGAGATACTCCGGCTGATGCCCCGGGCCGCGGTCAGCAGGACGCCCGGCACGGTGCGGCCGTCGTCGTTGTTCGGCACGATCGCGGCCAGCGCGGCCACCACCGTGCCCCGGCTGTCCCGGATCGGCACGGCGACGCCCAGCGCGTCGACGTGGATGTGGCCGGGGCACCAGGCGTAACCCTGCCGGCGGATGTCGGCCAGCGTGGTGCGCAGGACGGCGGGGGAGGTGATGGTGTGCGGGGTGTAGCGGGCCAGCCGGCCGCGCAGCACGGTCTCCTGCAGGTCAGCCGGGCCGAACGCGAGCAGCACCTGCCCGGACGAGGACGCGTGCAGCGGCAGCCGACCGGCGATCCTGGTGTAGTTGATCACCGCGCCGGGCGCGGACAGCCGCTCCACGAAGATCACCTCGGTGCCGTCCCGCAGGCCGAGCTGGACGTGCTGGCCGAGCACGGCGTGCACGTCGGCCATGAACGGCATCGCCATGTCCCGCAGCGTCAGCGCGGGCGACGCGCGCAGCGCCAGCTCCCACATCCGCACGCCCACCCGCACCCGGCGGTCGGCGTCCCTGGCCAGCAGGCCGTGTTCCACCAGTTCGGCCACCAGCCGGGACGCGGTGGCCAGGTGCAGTCCCGAGCGCCGGGCGATCTCGGAGACCTGGAGCACCGGCTCGTCCGGCGTGAACGCGTCGAAGATCCGAACGGCCCTGGTCAGCACCGACTCGCGGGACCGCGCCATCACTCGATCATGCCACGAGCGCCCGTCACGGCAGGCTGATAGGAGTACCGGGCAGCGGCACCGGCTTGCCCGCCAGCAGCGCGGCACACGCGGCGGCCAGCTTCGCGCTGTCCAGTTTGACGTAGGACTGACCGTCCGAGCTGCGCCCGAACCCGGCCGAGGGCGCGGTGTAGAAGTGGGTGTTCGACTGTGGCGTGGACAGCGTGTCGACCAGGAGTTGGGTCATCAGGTTCGGCGTCAGCCCCGAGTCGACGGTCAGGTTGCCGGCCACGATCCGCACGATCTGCGTGGCCAGCAGCGGCTTGCCCAGCACGTCCTCGGAGCGCAGCTTCTCGCTGATCCCGGCCACCACCTGCTGCTGATGGTCGATCCGGTCGAAGTCACCGCCCGGCAGTCCGTAGCGGATCCGCACGTAGAGCAACGCCTGATTGCCCGACAGGTGCAGTGTGCCGGCCGGGAAGTGGTTGCCGTTGCGTGGATCGGTGATGGCGTGCTCGTTCAGCACGGTCACCCCACCCAGCGCGTCGGTCAGATCACGAACGCCGTCGAAGTCCATCACCATCACGTGGTCGATGGGGATGCCGGTCAGCTTCTGGACGGTCCTGACGACGAGTGACGGCCCGCCGTTCAGCGAGGCGTTGATCTTCGCGGTGCCCATGCCCGGGATCGGCACCCACGAGTCGCGCGGGATGGAGAGGACGTCGATCCGGCTGCGATCGGCGTTCATCCGGATCAACATGATCGAGTCGGCGCGTTGGCCGGAGACGCCGTCCGTCTTGTCCGGACCCAGGCGCAGGTCAGAGCCGAGGAGCAGAACGGTCATCGGCTTACCGACCGTGTCGCCACCCGGTGCCAGTCCGGCGACGGGTTCGGTGTGTACCGATCCGGTGACCGAGTTGGTCACGTGCCAGACGAGACCGGCGGTGCCCAGGACGACCAGTGCCAGCACGGCGATGCTCACCTGTACGGCGGTGCGCCCCCAGCGCCGGCGTCTTCGTACCGTGCCGATGTCCTCACCGGACTCCAGCAGGTCGTCGACACCGACCATCTCGACCCGGTCGGAATCCGTCATGGTTGCTGAGCGTAGATCGCTGCACCGGTGGTGACCAGTGGTGATTTCGTTCCGTGATGATGGCGGGTCGTGTTCGGGTGGTCACTCGGTGGGTTGTGTTGCGTTGTTCCCGGCGGGGTTGGGTTTCGCTCGCCCGCTCCCTCTTTTGGAGGGTTTGATGCCGGGTGTTGGGAGCGGGGGGAGAATGAAGCGCTGCTCACACCTGAGATCCTTGGCTGCTCCCGGGCAGGGCGGTGGGCGCTCGGAGACTGAACCGACAGCCGGCAACGCAACTGGCACCGGGACCCGAACCGGGCCGATCCATTCCTCCCCGCTGCTCCCTCGTCCTCAGCCGCACTTGCGCGAACACTCGAAGGCGAGGGAGCGGCGGCGTGCGAAACCCGGACCCTAGGGTCGAAACATCAAGCAGCCGTCCGATCCCCGGCCCGAACACCGGACCGACCAAACCGCATAGCCCCATCATTGACCCGCCGCAACCGCATGGTAGCGAGATCAACAAGATAGTTCTGCCGATGCCGCCAAGGCTGCCGAGTCCCCTGATGCGGCAACAAAGCAGCAGCCCGCTGAATATACCCGGAAGTAAGATCCAACAACGGCCGACCATCGTCCGCATCGGACTCCGACACGGCAGGCACACAGAAGTCATAACCATGCCGCGCCATATGATTGATCAACCGGCAGACATACTGAGTGGTCAGATCGGCCCGCAACGTCCAAGAGTTGTTCACATACCCGACACACCAAGCCAAATTAGGAATACCGGAGAACATCATTCCCTTGTAGACAGTAGTGTCATGAGGCTTGACCACCTCACCGTCCACAGTCATCTCGATGTCCCCGAACGCCACCATCCGCAACCCGGTAGCCGTCACGATGACGTCGGCCGGCAACGTCCTACCAGAAGCCAACTCGACACCTGAAGCAGTGAACCGCGAGATCCGATCCGTCACCACATCGGCCTTGCGCTCCCGGATCACCCGGAACAGATCCCCATCCGGCACCAGGCACATCCGCTGGTCCCACGGGTTGTACTTGGGCTTGAAATGCGGATCGACAGCGATCGCACCCTCGACCGCCTTCTCCACACCGGCCATCAACATGGTCGCCGACCGCTCCGGCAACCGCCGGAACATCTGGTAGAACAACGTCGACATCACCACATTGCGACCCCGGATGGCCCGGTGCGCCAGATGACCGGGCAGCAGGGAACGCAACCGGTCGGCCATCGGGTCGGCGGTCGGCCGCGCCACCACGTAGCTGGGCGAACGCTGCAACATCGTCACGTGCGCGGCACCCGCGTCGGCCATCGCCGGGACCAGCGTGACCGCTGTCGCGCCGCTGCCGATGATCACCACGCGCTTACCGGCGTAGTCCAGATCCGCCGGCCAGTGCTGCGGATGCACCACCGGACCGGTGAATTCCGACTGACCGGGGAACTCGACCACGTGCCCGCCGGTGTAGCTGTAGTAACCACTGCACAGGTAGAGGAACGAGCAGGTGAACGTCACCGTCGAGCCGTCATGCGACGCTTCCACCGTCCAGCGCGCGTCCTGCGTCGACCATGACGCCCGCACCACTCGGTGACCGAATCGGATGTGCCGCTCGATGTCGTACTTCGCCGCCGTGGACCGGATGTAACTCACGATGGCCGGGCCGTCCGCGATCGACTTCGGGTTGGTCCAGGGGCGGAACGGGTAGCTGAGCGTGAACATGTCCGAGTCCGACCGCACCCCTGGGTAGCGGAACAGGTCCCACGTGCCGCCGATGGCGTGCCGTGCCTCGAGGATGGCGTACGTCTTGCCGGGTGTCTGGGTCTGCAGGCGGTAACCGGCGCCGATGCCGGACAGGCCGGCACCGACGACGAGCACGTCAACGTGGGTGGCGGTCATGGCGCTCCTGTTCCTGCTGCCGATGTCACTCTTGATGATGACTCAAGACGTCGGAACTGGCGATCTTCCATTGCCCTGCCTGCCGGACCAGCCCGAAACTGGTCCGCTCGACGTCGGTGTGGTCCGCGTAGTGATAGCTGATGGTCGCGGTCACCTTGTCCGGCGGCTGGGCCGTCACATCGGTGACCGAGACGCTGTTCACCGCCGACCAGAACGACTGGTAGCCGGACCGGCCGCCGGCGTGATTGCGCTGGTAGTCGGCCGTCAGCCAGGTCCACGCCGTGTCCAGGTGGCCGGGCACCAACCGGTAGTAGTCCTCGATCGTCGCCGCGAGCTGACTCGACCTCGAAGCGGCGGCCGTGGCGGTGGTGGTTGCGGCGGGAGTGGTCGTCGTGGGCCGCGAAGCGGTCGTCGACGGAACGGACCGGGTGGACGTCGTCGCCCCCGTGCCGGCACCGGTGCGCGGACCACCGCGGTGCGGCAGCGTGGTGAGCAGGATCGCCGCCGCGATCACGATCAGCGCGATGATGCCCGACCGCAGCGCCCGTGACCGCTTGTCCCCGGTCCGCCCGGACTTGGGTGAGGGGCGCGGCGGGAGTACGAACTCGCCGCCCGCGATGGACAGCGCCGCCACCGTCTGGCCCATCGTGGGCCGGTCCGCCGGGTCGCGCCTGAGCATCCAGGTGAGCGCCTTGGTCAGGTCACCGGACTGCTTCGGCGGCGCGATGTTCTCGGTGGCGATCTTGTGCAGCAGCGCGATCGGGTTGTCGGACAGGCCGAACGGCGGCGTGCCCTCCACAGCCGCGTACAGGGTGGCGCCGAGGGAGAACACGTCGCTGCGGAAGTCGGCGTCCTGGCCCTGCACCACCTCGGGCGCCAGGTACGCCGGGGTGCCGGCGAGCACGCCGGTCGCGGTCACCGTGCCGTCGCCGACGGCCCGCGAGATGCCGAAGTCGGTCAGCATCGCCGTGCCGTCCTCGGCGAGCAACACGTTGCCCGGCTTGACGTCCCGGTGCACGATGCCGGCCGCGTGCGCGGCCGCCAGCGCGCCGGCCACCTCACGGCCGATGGTCGCCACGTCGGCCGGCGGCAGCGCGCGCCGCTCGATCAGCCGGTCGGCCAGGCTCTGCGACGGGACGTACTGCATGACCAGGCAGGGCCGGCCGTCGTGCTCGGCGACGTCGTAGACGGTGATCGCGTTCTGGTGCTGCAGCCGCGCGGTGATCCGGCCCTCGCGCATGGCGCGGCGCTTCGCCTCGTCGGCCTGTTCCTCGGTGATCCCCGGCTGTAACAGCAGCTCCTTGACGGCGACGTCGCGGTGCAGCAGCTCGTCGGTGGCCCGCCACACCACACCCATCGAGCCGCTGCCGACCTGGGCGACCACCCGATAGCGCTCAGCGATCAGATCGCCGACCCCGGTCATCCGTCCTCCACTCGACCCGCGTGCGTTCCCCACAGTGTGCGCCACGCCACCGACCGCCGGGCCCGGTGACCGCGAACTGCGCGTAAGTCCACTATGGAGCTACGGCGGCGGCCACGGCCTCGTCCGCCGACGTGTACAGCGGGAAGATCCGGTCCAGCGCGGTCATCTGGATGGCGCGCAGCGTGGCGCGCTGGGTGGCGACGACACTCAGCCCGACACCGTCACGCTTGCCCCTGGCATGGTGGTCGACCAGCACGGACAGCCCGGCCGAACTCAGGAACGGCACCCCGGTCAGGTCGAGCACGACGTGCGTCACGCCGGTTCCGTAGACCTCGCCGACCGCCCGGTCCAGATGTGGCGCGGTGAGGATGTCCACCTCGCCGGTGACGCCGAACACGGCGACGGTGCCATGGTCGGTGCGCGCGACGCGCAGCCCGTCCGCCGTCGGCTCCGTGGTGTCTCCTGGCTGCACCGTTGGCCACCTCCCCGTCGTGTCGCGACGCCGGACAGCTTAGTTTCGGGCAGCCGACGCTGGGTATTCAGCCCACGACAGGCACGTCAGCGATGCGGATGGGGTGACACGGGGGTGGTTCCCGGAGGACACACGCAGGACGGTGACCTGGCCACCGCAGGCAGTGTCGAGGTCCGGGTCGGCGCGGAGCTGTCCCAGATGTTCGTGCTCAGATCACTCGCCGCGGCACTGGCCCTGCGTCAGGACTTCGACCTGGACGAGGTCGAGGACGTCAAGCTCGCGGTCGACGAGCTGTGCTCCGCACTGGTGCAGCGGGCCAGCGACGGCGAGCAGCTGACCTGCCGGTTCGACGTGGCACCGCATTCGGTGGGCGTGGAAGCCTCGGTCCGTTCGGACACCGATCGGCCGATCGCGCGCGACACCTTCGGCTGGCGGGTGCTGGTCGCCCTCACCGACGAGCTGGCCAGTTGGACCGCGCCCGGCGACGACCGCGTCTACATCAGGATGACCAAGACCAGGAGTTAGGGCGTCCGGCCCTCGTCGTCGTCATCCCTGGGTGCCCTGCTGCGCCTGGCCACCGGCAGCAGGAACCAGACGGTGTAGAACAGCGCGGCCGCGCAGGCCGCGAACGCGATGGCGGTCGTGGTGCCGAAGACCACGTCCACCACCAGCAGTACGGCCCCGCTCATCGCCGCGGCCAGGAACGCCAGACCGGCCAACGCGAACCGGTTGCCCCACCGCAGGATGTCCTCGCGCCTGCCCTCCCGGAAGTACACCCGGTGCCACGCGGCGGGCGCCATCAGCAGCACGGCCGACACCGTGGTCAGCCCCACGGTGACGACCATGGTGACCCGCTCGAACTGCGTCGCCTGACCGAATCTGGCGGCGAACGCCACGGCCAACAGGAACGCGAACAGGATCTGCACGCCCGCCTGCACGACGCGCAACTCCTGCAGCAACTCTGCCATGTTCCTGGCGAGCCGTACCTGTTCCGGCTCGTCGGGGCCGTTGCGCCGCTCGGTCATTCGGTCGAGGGTTCCCGCTGCTGCCGTTCCCGCAGCCGTTCCCGCTGTGGCACCACGGTGTACTTGGGATCCCGCGCGGACTCGACACCGGCGTGGAAGATCCCGAACCGGGTGCACGCCGAACCGGCCAGCGTCGCCGCACCGCCGAGCACCGCGGCCACCCTGGACCGGCGACCCAGCACCCCACCGACCAGCGCGCCGCCCACGGTGAGCAGCTCCGCCGCCCGCAGCAGCTTCCCGGCCTTGCCGGTGCGCAACGGCTCGGCCTCGATCCCCATGCCGCGTTCCATCCGCTTGCTGGCCACCACGTCCAGCGCCGCACCGAACAGCACCGCCCGGCGGGCCGGTCCGGCCTGGGCGACCGGACTGCCGATCAGGCCCAGCCCACCGCCGGCCGCGGCGGCGGAGCCGACGAACACGAACGGCAGCTCCCGGAAGCCGGCGTGCCAGGTCGGCACGGCGGTGTCCGCGATCAGCACACCGGTGTAGGCGGCGACGGCCGGTCCGGCCACGCCCGCACCCATCGTGGCGAGCTTGCCCAGGCCGCGGAACCTGCCGGTCACCGCGGTGGCCGCGGCCAGCCCGGCCAGCGGCCCGTAGGTGGCCAGGATCCACGACCCGACGCTCATCGGCGACGACGGCTTGAACACCCGGAGCATGTTCACGAACCGGGACGGCCGGCCCAGGTCGTGCACCAGCGCCACGGTCGACCCGGAGATCGCCACCAGCGCGCCGACCTTCCCGGTCATGGCCAGCGCCGGCCGGTTGGTCAGCTCGGCACCGGCGGCCAGCACCGACGACGCGCCCGCCACCCCGCCCAGGAAGAGGTAGCCCGCGATGTCCAGCGCGGCCCAGCTCGGCTCGCGCAGTACCGGCCGGCCGTAGTAGGACCGGAACTCGGCGTCCGGGACCATCGTCTCCTCGCCGCGCCTGCGACGGCGCTGGCGAGGACGTTGCGGGGTAGGTGTCTCGGTCATCGGCGCTTCCCCAGGAACGTGACGGCGAGCCCGGCCAGCAGGGTCAGCGCGGCCGCGCCGGCGTGCTTCCACATCACGGTCAGGTCCTTGGTGGTGACCTCGGGGTCCGGTGGCAGCCCGTAGACCTCGGGTTCGTCCAGCAGCAGGAAGAACGCCCCGGTGCCGCCGACGCCGTCGCCATCGTCCCGCCCATACAGCTGGGCGTCGCTGACGCCACGCGCGTGCAGGGTGGCCAGCCGGTCGTCGGCCCGCCTGCGCAGCTCGTCCAGCTCACCGAACTGGATGGAGTCGGTGGGGCACGCCTGCGCGCACGCCGGTTCCATGCCGGAGCCGATCCGGTCGTAGCACATCGTGCACTTCCAGGCCCGGCCGTCGTCCTTGCGCTGGTCGATCACCCCGTACGGGCAGGCCGGAATGCAGTAGCCGCAGCCGTTGCAGATGTCCTCCTGCACCACAACGGTGCCGAACTCGGTACGGAACAGCGCACCCGTCGGACACACGTCCAGGCAGGCCGAGTGGGTGCAGTGCTTGCACACGTCGCTGGCCATCAGCCAGCGGAACTCGCTGCGCTCGCCGTCCCCGCTCTCCCCGGGCTTGGTGAACGCCGGCATGCCCAGGTCGACGGCGTCGGCGTCGCTGCGCGCGTTCGGATCGGCGGCCGGCCTGCGCTGCTCGATGAACGCCACGTGCCGCCACGTGTTCGCGGACAGGCCCTGGGTGTTGTCGTAGGACATGCCGGTGAAGTCGAGGCCGTCCTCGGGGATGTGGTTCCACTCCTTGCAGGCGACCTCACAGGCTTTACAGCCGATGCACACGCTCGTGTCGGTGAAGAACCCGAACCTGGGCGTGTCCTCGGCGTAGCCGCCGCTGTTGGGCGGGTCGTCGGCGGACAGCAGGTCGTGCAGGTCGAACGGCAACGACGACCTCCGATCGGATCGGCCGGCGCACCACCGGCCTGTCACTCATGGTGTCCCGATCAGACTGCCACTCGGTGGGGTGGTCCGGCACCTCGAAGTGTCCGATTGCCGGTCCGGTTTCGCCGCTCGGCGAACCGGGTAGTCATCGGGCATCACCGGCAGTCACGACCGGCGAGGAGGAACGTCATGGCCGCCGCCAATCATGTCGAGTTCGCATCCGATGTCGCCGACCTGACGTGTCCGGAATGTTCCACCGACTCGGTGCGCGAGGCCGTACTGGTCAACGGGCACGGACTGGTGCTGAGCAGAGGCCAGAGCTGCACCCACTGCGGACACCTGCGGCACCGGGCGTCCCGGCGCCGCCGCGCGGATGTCCACCGCTCTGATGTCCGCTCTGATGTCCACAGTGGCGTGTTCGCCCTGACCGAGGACGGTGTTTCGCAGCCGACCTGACGGGTACGTCTCCACATGTGAAGGCAGACGACACGACTCGACAGGACTTCCGCCGCGCGCTGGCCCGGCAGTTGCGAATCGACTCGGTGCGCGTCAGTTCCCTGGCCGGGTCCGGCCATCCGACATCGTCGATGTCCTCGGCCGACCTGATGGCCGCCTTGCTGGACGGGCACCTTCGACTGGACTACCAGCGACCGGGCGAACCACACAACGATCACCTGATCTTCTCCAAGGGTCACGCGTCCCCGCTGTACTACTCGATGCTGCGGGCCGTCGGCGCGATCACCGAGGACGAGTTCCGCACCTACCGCACGCTGGGCAGTCGCCTGGAGGGCCACCCGACACCGCGCATCCCGCCGACCGACGTGGCCACCGGATCACTGGGCCAGGGTCTGCCGATCGGGGTCGGCATCGCGCTGGCCGGCAGGTATCTGGACCGCCTGCACTACCGGGTGTGGGTGCTGTGCGGTGACTCCGAACTGGCCGAGGGCTCGATCTGGGAGGCGTTCGAGCATGCCGCCCACTACGGCTTGGCCAACCTCACCGCGATCGTCGACGTGAACCGGCTGGGCCAGACCCGCGAGACGATGGTCGGCTGGGACCTGGACACCCACGCGGCCCGCGCCCGCGCGTTCGGCTGGCACGCGATCACCCTGGACGGCCACGACCCGGACGCCATCGAGGCCGCGCTGACCGAGGCGGAGCACACCACCGACCGGCCCACGGTGCTGCTGGCCAGGACGGTGAAGGGCCAGGGCGTGGCGGCCGTGGCCGACCAGGAGGGCAAGCACGGCAAGCCGCTGGACGACCCGGAAGCCGCGATCGCCGAACTGGGCGGCCGGCAGGCCGACCTGACCGTCCGGGTCGCCACGCCCGACGTGGCGCCCGAGCCGAACCTGTTCACCGCGTCGGGCGGTTCGCTGCCCCGGTGGCAGGTCGGCGACGAGGTGGCCACCCGCCAGGCGTACGGCGAGGCGCTGGCCGCACTGGGCACGCTGCGTCAGGACGTGGTGGCGATGGACGGCGAGGTGTCCAACTCGACACACAGCGACCTGTTCGCCACGGCGCACCCCGACCGCTACTTCGAGATGTACATCGCCGAACAGCAGATGGTGGCCGCCGCGGTGGGTGTGCAGGTCCGTGGCTGGACGCCGTTCGCGTCCACGTTCGCGGCGTTTTACTCCCGTGCCTACGACTTCGTCCGGATGGCCGCGATCTCCCGGGCGAACCTGCGGCTGTGCGGGTCGCACGCCGGTGTGTCGATCGGCGCGGACGGCCCGTCGCAGATGGCGCTGGAGGACATGGCCGCGATGCGCGCGGTGCACGGCAGCACGGTGCTGCACCCGTCCGACGCCAACCAGACCGCCCGCCTGGTCGCCGACATGGCCGACCAGCCGGGCATCTCCTACCTGCGCACGCTGCGCGGCCCGACGGTGGTGCGCACCCCGCCGGACGAGGACGTGCGGATCGGCGGCAGCCGGGTGGTGCGGTCCTCGGCCGAGGACCAGGTGACCGTCGTGGCCTGCGGGGTCACCGTCGACGAAGCCGTGGCGGCGGCCGACGTGCTGGGCCGGCAGGGCATCGAGGCCAGGGTCGTCGACTGCTACTCGGTCAAGCCGATCGACGCCGAAGCGCTGCGGGCCGCGGCCCAGGACACGCACGCGATCGTCACCGTCGAGGACCACTGGCCGGAAGGCGGCATGGGCGAGGCCGTGCTGGCCGCGCTGGCCGGTTTCGACGACCCGGTCGTGGTGCGCACGCTGGCCGTCCGGGAGATGCCGGCGTCCGGCACGCCGGAACAACTACGGGCGGCGGCTGGGATCGACGCGGACGCCATCGCCAGGGCGGCGGGGGAGATCCTCGCCGAGCGCCGGCTCACGGTGGGTTGACAACGAGCCGTGGGTCGAAGCAACCGCGCGGGACGGACACGACGTCCCGCGCGGTTGACCGTGTGTGGTCAGTGGCCGCGGCGACGCAGCCAGAGCAGCAGGAACAGCAGCGGAGCGACGACCATGACCAGGCGGGCGCGGGGTGGTATCCGCTGGGTCGTGCGGCTGATTCCGGTCAGTGCCGTGGCCACCGGCGCCGGGGCCACGCTGGTGATCCGCCGGGACCGGGCGAGCACCGCGGGCCTGGGGTCGAGGCGGTCGGCCAGGGCGGCGACCGTGTGGGCCGCGTCGTGCCGGACCCGGTCGATCTCGGTGACCAGCTCGCCGACGCTGGGGTTCGGCGGCAGGTAGGACGGTTCCAGTTCCTTGCGTTCCCGCCGGCTCATCGCCGTGCCCCCTTCGCGATCGTCCGCACGTCGTCCTGGACGCTGGTGATGGCCCAGCCGGGCAGCAGCGGCATGGCCCGCTTCAGCGCGACCCGGCCGAACAGGGCCGCCATCCCGGCCAACACCAGCGCGGCCACCCCCACAATCAGTGCTGCCAGCCAGGCCGGCAGCACGATGGCCAGCGCCAGCACCGCGGCAGCGGCCAGTACGAGGACGCCGATCAGACCGGCGATGGCGGCGATTCCCACCGAGCCGACCCCCAGCCCGGCTCGTTTCCCCTTGCGCCGCAGCTCCACGACAGCCAACTGCGCCTCGGCGCGCGCGAGCCGGCGTAGCTGCCCGGTCAGATCGACGAGCAGTTCGTTGACGGACTTGTCGTGGTCCCTCGTTCCGGCCTCCCACGCACCCATGTGACCTGCATACCCGTCCGGAACGAGCACAAACGCGGCCGACATCGGCGCCGGGGCGTTTCGCGGCCGGTGTCTGGGGCACTCATTTGCCATGAGGGATCGGGAACGGCTGCGCGCCGCCATCGCGACAGCGCTCACCGCGGTCCGGCGCGGCGACGAGGACGACGCCGTCATGATGTTCGACAAGCTCGCCGGGTCGTCCTGGCGCACGCTCCGGGACACGGTCCTGGAACTGGCCGAGGCGAACTTCGAGATGCTGCTGGAGATGACCGGCGCCCACAAGGAGGACGACGTGGTCATCGCGCTCGCCGACGAGGACGGCGACGTGCGGTCGGTCGACGACCTGGAGCCCGCCCAGCGCACCGCCACCCGCGTACTGCTGGCGGTGGCCGCCGGCCGGCCCGACGACGCCAACACCCAGTTGGAGATCGCCGCGTCGGCGCCCGACCCGGACGTGCCCGGCGAGGTGCTCGCCCACACCGTGAGCTGGACGCTGGAGATGGTGGACACCTGCGACACGGCGGGCCGCCCGGTGCCCCGCTGGCTGCGGCCGGTGTTGGCGGCCGGCCACTGACCAGCGGTTACGCGGTTTCCAGGGCCCGCAGCACGTCCTGCAGGTCGCGGTAGGGCCGGTTGCGCAGCGGCAGGCCGCGCAGGCGGCGGCTGGTGTGCACGTCGGCGCCGTAGAAGTCGGCGGCGGCGACGATCTCCCACCGTTCGGCGGGGAAAGTGAGCCCGTCCAGGACGAAGCGCAGCGACTGCTTCTCGACCTCCGTCAGGGGGCCGATCGTGGGGGGTCCGCTCATGGATCCTGCTCCGTGTCGTGCCGCTCCGGAGCGAGCGACGTCGAATGTGATACCCGTCACTATGCCCCTCGAAACCGGGTTCGGGGAGCCGTCGGTCTGCTGAGCGGTCTCCCGGTGAGCTGTGTGGCGTACGAGACATCCGGAAGGGGAAGTGTGACCGCGATGTCGCGGTTGACCCCGGTGGGATCCGAAGATCGGAAACCAGGGAGCCGCCCAGGGTCCGCAACGGCCCTGCCCGACTCGCTCAGGGTGAGCGATACCACCGCTCGCGGTGGTGCGGAGGTGTTTGTCGATGTCGCTGAGCACTCGCTTCGGCGTTGATGTTCTCGGTGTTGTCGCCGGCGGTTTTCTCGCCGTGGCGGCGGTCGCCTTTTCGGCGACGGCGGCCGGTTGGGTCGGATTCGGTGTGTTCACCGGGCTGGCCCTGCTCGCCGCACTGGCAGCGGTGCTGACCAAGCGGACCGGTGCCAGGTTCGGTCACGGCGTACTCGCGGTGGTCAGCGTCTGGGCGCTGATCGCGGCACTGGTGTTCACCGGATCGGCGTTGACCACAGTGGTCTTCATCGACGCGCTGGCCGTGGCTCTGGTCAGCCTGGTGGACCTCACGGCTCACGAGTTGAGCACCGAGCGGGTCGTGCACCAACTGGAGGTGCACCACACGCCGGTGGTCTCGTCGGCCGCCTGACGGAAACAAGCGCGAGGCGGGCAACGTCCGGGGACGTGCCCGCCTCGCGCCGTGTTCAGGCCCGGTACTCCGCCGGCAGGCACACGTCGGGCAGCGCGAACCAGCGCAACCGCTCGAATTCCGGCGAGATCTCCGCGCCGCCGATCCCGTCCGGCGGGCAGGGTGCCAGGCCGTCGGTCAGCGCGCGGGCCGCGGCCAGGTAGCCGGTCAGCGCCGACTCGGGCGCCTGCTCGTGCCGCTTCGGATAGGTCATCCGGCCATCCGGGTCGTACCCGACCTGGTCCAGCCGCAGCGGCGGGTCCACCACGCCGTCCCGGTGCCGCCACAGCCCGGTCCTCGGGTCGAACCGGTACTGTGGCAGCAGCGCCCAGCCGTGCGTGGCGATGTGGTCGACGGCGTCGATGATGTAGTCGACCACCGCGTCGGACAGCGAGTAGTTGAAACTCACCCGCACCCAGCCGGGTTTGATGCCCTCCCAGCCGGCCAGGATCTCCCGCTCGAACCGCTGCGACCGCGCGATGTCGATGCCCAGCAGCCGGTGCCCGTACGGCCCCGCGCACGAACACCCGCCCCGGCTCTGGATGCCGAACAGGTCGTTGAGCAACGCCACCACGAAGTTGTGGTGCAGGTAGCACTCCCCGTCACGGACCACGAACGACACGATGGACAGCCGCTCGGCGTCCAGGTCGCCCAGGATGCTGATGGTCGGCCGCACCCGCCACGCGTCCATCGCCCGGCGCAGGAACGCCTTCTCCCTGGCCTGGATCACTTCCGTGCCGACCGCCGACTTCAGCCCGAACACCAGCCCGGCCCGGATCGACTCCACGATGGCAGGCGTGCCGCCCTCCTCGCGGTGGGCCGGATCGCTGATGTAGTGGTGTTCGGCCGTGTTCACGTAGTCGACCGTGCCGCCGCCGGGCACCGTGGGCACCCGGTTGGCCAACAGTTCCTTGCGCACCACCAGAACACCGGGCGTGCCTGGACCGCCGACGAACTTGTGCGGCGAGATGAACACGGCGTCCTTGTAGGCACCCGGATGCACCGCGCAGCCGTCGTGCATGGTGATGTCCGCGTGCGGTGCGGCGGCGGCGAAGTCCCAGCAGGACAGCGCACCCTTGCTGTGCAGCAGATCGGCGATCGCGTGCGTGTCGGTGACGATCCCGGTGACGTTGGACGCGGCCGAGAACGAGCCGATCCGCAGCGGCCGGTCGGCATACCGGTCCAGTTCCTCGGCCAGCGCCTCGACCGACAGGTGGCCGTCCTTGCCTTCCGGGATGGTGACGACCTCGGCGATCGACTCGCGCCACAGCAGTTCGTTCGAATGGTGCTCGAACGGCCCGATGAACACCACCGGCCGCTGGTCGGGCGGGATCGCGTCGGTGAGCCGGTACCGATCTTCCAACTCGGCCGGCACCCGCAGGCCCAGGATGCCGACCAGCTTGTCGATCGCGCCGGTCGACCCGGAGCCGCAGAAGATCACCACGGTGTCGTCGTCACCGCCGACGGCGTCCCGGATCAGCCTGCGGGCGTCCTCGCGCAGTACGGTGGTCTGCAATCCCGTGCCGGAGGACTCACTGTGGGTGTTGGCATACCGGGGGAGTACCTCTGATCGGATGAAATCCTCGATGAACGACACCGCTCGACCGGAGGCGGTGTAGTCGGCGTAGGTGACTCGTCGCGGACCGTAGGGCCCCCACATCACCTGATCGTCACCGATGACGGCGGCACGGACCCGGCTGACCAGCGGACTGTCCTTCACCTGCCCATTGTGACCGCTGCCGGCCGTCCTGCCACCTGTCAGATTTCGCCATCCACAATGGACACCCGCAACCGGGCGAGGCTCGCGGCCAGCAATCGCGACACGTGCATCTGCGACACGCCGATCCGGTCGGCGATCTGGGTCTGTGTCAGGTTCCCGAAGAACCGCATCCGCACGATCGACGCCTCCCGCTCGGGCAGCTGGGCCAGCGCGGGATCGAGCGTCTCGCGGTCCTCCACGGCGGTCAGGTCACGGTCGGTGACACCGATCCTGGCATCGGTCGACGAGCCGGTGCCGTAGTCGCCGGAGCTGTCGTCCAGCGACTCGCCGCGATAGGCGTAACCGACCTGCAACGCCTCGTGCACCTCGTTGACCGGGATGTCCAGCTCGTCGGCCAGTTCACTGGGGCGTGGCGAGCGGCCCAGTGACTGACCCAGTGACGCCGACGCCGCGGTGACCGACGCGTGCAGTTCCTTGAGCCTCCTGGGCACCCGGATCGCCCACGTCGCGTCCCGGAAGTAGCGGCGCACCTCGCCGGTGATGGTGGGCACGGCGAACGACAGGAAGTCGGTGCCCCGGTCCGGGTCGAACCGGTCGACGGCGTTGATCAGGCCCACCGTCGCGACCTGCGTGAGGTCCTCGGTGGGCTGGCCGCGGTTGCGGAACCGGCGGGCGATGTGCTCCGCCACCGGAAGGTGTTCGGTGACCAACCGGTCACGGATCGTCCTGCGCTGCGTCTCCGACGCGGTGGCGTCGACCAGCTGGCGGAACAGCGGCGCCAGCTCCTGGTACTCGTGGGCGCGTTGGGTCACGGCCATCCAATCACCCGCCGTGTCACGCCGATCGGCTGTGCAGGCCGGGGTTTTGTCGGCAGTGGGCGTGCCTCCAGTGGCGCACGTCCTTCCGCGGCTGTGCGCTCAACCGCCCAACCCAGGTTACTCCGGTAGCACCAGTGGGCAACCGCGCGTCAATCGCCGTCCTGTATGGACGATTACACCGAGCGACGGTTCTACGATCAACGCATGCGCTTCGCCTTCAAGACTTCACCCCAACACGTGACCTGGTCGGACATGCTCGCGGTCTGGCGGGAGGCCGACCAGATCGAGCTCTTCGAATCCGGCTGGACCTTCGACCACTTCTACCCGATCCGCGGCGACTCCAACGGCCCGTGCCTGGAGGGGTGGGTCACGCTGACCGCGCTCGCCCAGGCCACCCAGCGGGTGCGGCTGGGCAATCTGGTGTCCGGTATCCACTACCGGCATCCCGCGCTGCTGGCCAACATGGCGGCCACGCTGGACATCATCTCCGGCGGCCGCCTGGAGATCGGCATCGGCGCCGGCTGGAACGAACAGGAGTCCGGCGCCTACGGCATGGAACTGGGCACGCCCGCCGAGCGCAGCGACCGGTTCGAGGAGGCGTGCGAGGTGCTGGTGGGCCTGCTCACCCAGGAGTCCACCACGTTCGACGGCAAGTACTACCAGCTCAAGGACGCCCGCTGCGAGCCGAAGCCGGTGCAGGCGCCGCACCCGCCGATCTGCATCGGCGGCGGTGGTGAGAAGCGCACCCTGCGCACCACGGCGAAGTATGCGCAGCACTGGAACTTCGCCGGCGGCACACCGGACGAGTTCGCCCACAAGCGCGACGTGCTGCACGCCCACTGCGCCGACGTCGGCCGCGACCCGGCGGAGATCACCCTGTCCAGCCACGTCCGCCTGGACGACGACGGCCCGAGCAAGGCGGCCGACACGGCGGCAGCACTCGGCGACAAGGGCCTCGACCTGGCGATCATCATCCTGCCGGTGCCCCTGGATCCGGCAGTCCTGACACCGGTGGCCGAAGCACTGGCCCCACTGGCCTGACCGGTCACGGGTCCGGGACGGCGCGAAACTTGAGGGCGTGCCGTCGCCGGGCCGTGGCATGATCGCGGGCGTGTCGCTGACGGTGCGGATTCCTGGCCTTGTCCTGACCGAACACGAGTTCGCCGTGCCGCTGGACCACGCGCGGCCGGACGGCGAGCGCATCACGGTGTTCGCCAGGGAGGTCGCCGATCCGGAGGGCACCGACCGGCCGTACCTGGTGTTCCTCCAGGGTGGACCGGGTTCCGAGGCACCCCGACCGACCGGTGACCCGCTCAGCCCCGGCTGGCTGAACCGGGCGCTGCGCGACTTCCGCGTGCTGATGCTGGACCAGCGCGGCACCGGCCGGTCCACGCCGGTCGAGACGCTGCCCGGTATGTCGCCGCAGCAACAGGCCGACTACCTGAAGCACTTTCGCGCGGACTCGATCGTGCGCGACGCCGAGTGGATCCGCCGCGAGCTGGGCGTGGACCGGTGGTCGGTGCTGGGCCAGTCGTTCGGCGGGTTCTGCGCGGCGACCTACCTGTCCATCGCGCCCGAGGGCCTGCGCGAGGCGTTGTTCACCGGGGGTGTGCCGCCGGTGGGCGTGCACATCGACGACGTCTACCGCGCCATCTACCCGACGATGCTGGAGCGCAACCGCCGCTACTACCTGCGCTATCCCGGCGACCGGGACCGGGTGGCGCGCATCGGGGAACTGGCCGACGACGGCCGGATCACGCTGCCCGGCGGCGACCGCCTCACGTCCCGCCGGTTCCGCCAGATCGGCAACATGCTGGGCATGAGCGACGGCGCGGAACGCCTGCACCACGTGCTGGAACGCGACCCGCTGTGCTACGCCTTCGCCCACGACGTCGAGGCGGCCATGCCGTTCCACACCCGCAATCCGATCTACTTCGTCCTGCAGGAGGCGTGCTACGCCGACGGCATCGCCACGAACTGGTCGGCCGAGCGCATCCGCCCGGACGAGTACGCCGCCGACCCGACACTGCTCACCGGTGAGCACGCCTTCCCGTGGATGCTGGAGGACTGCGGCGGTTTCGCTCCGCTGCGCGAGGCAACGGAACTGCTCGCCGGGTACGAGTGGCCCCGCCTGTACGACGACACCGCGCTCCGTGACTGCGAGGTTCCCTGCGCGGCCGCGATGTACGCCGAGGACGCCTATGTGGACTGTGCGCTCGGTCTGGTGACGGCCAGGATGATCCCGACCATGCGGTACTGGGTGACCAACGAGTACGAGCACAACGGCCTGCGGGCCAGTGGCGGCCGGGTGCTGGACCGCATCCTGGGCCTGGCCCGGGGTCGGGCGTGAACCGCCATGATGTACGCATGACCGACACATCACGCGACTGGGAACGACGGGCCGACGTGCTCGCCGCCGAGGCGATCGCCGAGGGCAGGCCGACGGCCTGGTTCGACCGGCTGTACTCGGCGGGGCGCCGGGGCGACGTGACGATGCCGTGGGACCGCCAGGACCCGAACCAGCGGATCGTCGAGTGGGCTGCCCGGCGCCAGATCCGCGGCGATGGCCGGCGTGCTGTCGTGGTCGGCTGCGGCCTGGGCAGGGACGCCGAGTTCGTGAGCGGACTGGGCTTCGACACGACGGCGTTCGACATCGCCGAGTCGGCCGTGCAGGTCGTGCTGTCCCGCTACCCGGACTCGCCCGTCCACTACCGGGTCGCAGACCTGTTCGACCCACCTGCCGAGTGGGTGCGGGCGTTCGACCTGGTGGTGGAGAGCTACACGGTGCAGGCCCTCCCGGTGACGCTGCGCGAGCGGGCTACCCGCGCGGTGCGGAACCTGGTGGCACCGGGCGGCACGCTGCTGTTCATCTCGAACATCCAGCCGGACGACGCCCCACCGGCGCAGGGTCCGCCGTGGCCGCTGACCAGGGCCCAGGTCGAGGCCTTCGGGCAGGACGGGCTGGTCGCGGTCGAGATCGGGGAGAGCGACCGGGGCTGGCGCGCCGAGTTCCGCCGCGCATGACCGGTCTCGCCGACGCCGTCGCCGGCTGGTCCCCGGCGCCGGTCACGGTGACCGACCGGATCGGCCGGTGGCCCGTCTCCGCGTTGACCGCGCTGCTGGACCAGCCGGAGTGGACCGGCGCCTCGTTGCCGCCGCTGTGGCACTGGCTCGGTTATCTGGAGCATCCGGCCCGGTCCGCGCTGGGGCCGGACGGCCATCCGGCCGAGGGCCGGTTCCTGCCGCCGATCCCGCAGCGCCGCAGGATGATCGCCGGTGGCCGGTTGCGCGTCAACGCATCCCTGCCGATCGACCGACCCGTCACCCGCACCTCCGTTTTGTCCACTGTGGATGTGAAGCGGGGACGCAGCGGGGAGATGGCGTTCGTGACGGTACGGCACGAGTTCCGCGTCGGCTCGTCACTGGCCGCCGTGGAGGAGCAGGACGTGGTCTACCGGTCGCAGCCACCGGGGGAGACCAGGACGCTCACGCGACCGACCGGGGAGCCGGCGGGCGCGGACTGGCGGTTCACGATGGTCCCGGACGAGATGACCCTGTTCCGGTTCAGCGCGCTCACCTACAACACCCACCGGATCCACTACGACCAGGCGTACGTCACGCAGGTCGAGGGCTACCCGGGCCTGGTGGTGCACGGGCCGCTGCTGGCGTTGCTGTTGCTGGAGATCCCGCGCCGGTTCCGACCGGACCGGGTGGTGCGGTCGTTCGACTACCGGTTGCTCGCGCCCACGTTCGCCGGCGAGACGGTCGAGGTGACCGGCACCGCCGAGGGCAACGAGCTGACTCTGGCGGCCGCGGTGCCCGGCCTTGGCCCGTCCATTACCGGAACGGCGGTGCTGGCATGACCGAGTGCATGGCGTGCGACCTGACCAGCGGCGCCCGCCCGCTGCCCGGTGGGCGGCTGGGCGGGACGGAGCACTGGGTGGTGGAGCACACGGTCGGCCCCCTGGGCGCCGGGACGCTCATCGCCAAGCCGTTCCGCCACGTGGTGCACGTCGCGGACCTCGACGAGCGGGAGACCGCCGAGCTGGGTCCGTTGCTGCGCCGGGTGTCAGCGGCGGTCACCGAGGTGATGGCGCCCGAGCAGGTCTACGTCTGCCTGTGGTCGCACGCCGGTGGGCACCCCGGCCACATCCACTTCGTGGTGCAGCCGGTCACCCGGTCGGACATCGAGCGGCTCGGCACCTGGGGGCCGGACCTGCAGGTGACGATGTTCCGCCTGGACGAGCGGCCCGACCCGGCCGACATCGAGGTCGTCTGCGACCGCCTGCGATCGGTGCTGGCCAGGACCACGCCTCAGAACCGGTAGGTGGTCTGCCCGAACGGGTCGCCCTTGGCGTGGCCGAACGCCTTCGTGGGCGTGACCTCGAAGACGATGCTGCGCATGTCGTCCGCCTCGGCGTTGGCGAAGGCGCCGTCCCGCACGGCGACCTGCCAGCGGCCGTCCCAGCGGCGGGCATACCGGTCGGCGAGCGCCTGGAGCACCTCGTGGTCGGTGATCCGCCGGGCGACCCCTTCCACGGCGACGTCGAGTCCGGCGTCCCACCGGCTGTCGCCGACCAGGACGAGCACGTGCTGGTTGGCCGCCAGGTTGAGGTACTTCTGCTCGCGCTCACCGGTGTGGAAGTAGACCCGGCCCTCGTGCCACACCGGCACGAGCGGGGAGGTGTGCGGGCGGCCGTCCTCGCGCACGGTCACCAGCCAGGCCATTTCGGCGGCTGCCAACCGGGCCTGCGCGTCCGGCCAGGAGACCGCCGTCGCCGTCGGGTCGCTGTAACGGTGGTCGAGCTTCGTCGCGTGTGTCATCTGCACTCCCGAAGACTGATTGCACTCTGCAAGCGGATACGCTAACACATCCGGTTGCGCTCTACAATCGGTTCTGAGGGAGGGATGCACGATGGCCGTCCAGTCGAACGGGCACCGGTCCGGCTGCCCGATCAACCTCGCCACCGAGGTGTTGGGGGACAAGTGGTCGCTGGTGGTGCTGCGGGACGTGATGTTCGGCAACGTGCGCTACTTCCGGGAGCTGCTCGCGAACTCCCAGGAGGGCATCGCCTCCAACATCCTCGCCGCGCGGCTGCATCGCCTGACCGAGAACGGCCTGCTGACCCGTGCCGGTGACGAGAGCCACCGGCAGAAGATCCGCTACAGCCTCACCGAGGCCAGCATCCAGCTCGTACCCGTGATGGCCGCGCTCGGTTCGTGGGGGCGGCGGCATCTCCCGGTCAGCCGTGAGCTGTCCGTCCGTGCCGAGTTGCTGGAACAGGGCGGACCGCCGCTGTGGGACCGTTTCATGGCCGAGCTGCGCGAGCTGCATCTGGGCATCCAGCGCCCGCCGGGCACCGGATCGGTGTTCGCCGAGCTCCGGGCGGCCTACACCGCCGCCATGGCCGAGACGTCCCCCTAGGAACGTGCGCCCGCCGATTTCGTCGGGCGGCTGGCCGGGCCCACCACGTCGGCCAACTCCTCCATGGCGGGGACGGCGGCCAGCAGGGTGTCCTGGGTCTCCTGGGGGAGGCGCTGGATCCAGTCGGCGAGCACGGTGGAGCGCAGGGTGCGGATGCGGCCGTGCAACTCGTCACCGGCCGGCGTGATCCGGACCCGCACCGCGCGCAGGTCGTTCGGGTCCGGCAGGCGCTGGATCAGGCCCAGTTCGTCCAGCCTGCGCACGATCCGCGACAGCATCGTCGGGTTGACGCCCTCCAACTCGGTCAGCTCGGCCAGCCCGAGCGGGCCGCGCCAGCGGATCAGGCCGAGCACCGAGTACTGCGTCGGCGTCAGGCCCTCGCCGGTGGCGGTGGCATTGAGTTGCCGGGCCAGCCTGCTGATCACACCCCGCAGGCGCGCCACGAGTTCGACGTCCATCACACCTCCGGCGAGTTGCTTGCTTGCTGGCAAGCATCTAGTATTGCAGAACGTGAACAGAACCCAGAACGCAGCCGGCGTGCTGCGAGTCGGGCCGGCCGCACCGGGGGAGACCCCTCCGGGCGCGCCTGCCGAACCGTTGGCCCGCCGCAAGCTGATCTTCGCCATCGTGTCGCTGGGCCTGTTCATGAGTTCCGTCGACCAGACCATTGTGGCGACAGCCCTGCCGGACATCGAAAGCGAGTTGCACGCCGCGATCAACTGGAGCGGCTGGACGATCACGATCTACGCGCTCGGCCAGGTCCTGGCCATGCCGTTCGCCGGCAAGATCAGCGACATGTACGGCCGCAAGAACGTGTACCTGATCTCCGCGGCCGTGTTCACCGTCGCCTCGCTGGCCTGCGGCCTGGCCACCAACATCTACGTGCTGGTCGCGCTGCGCGCGGTGCAGGCGATCGGCGGCGGCGCCTTCATGCCCTCGGCCACCGGCATCGTGTCCGACCACTTCGGCCGGGACCGCGACCGCGCGCTGGGCATGTTCACCAGCATCTTCCCGATCGGCGGCATCGTCGGCCCGATCATCGGCGGGGTGTTCGTCGCCACCTGGTCGTGGCGCGGCATCTTCCTGGTCAACGTGCCGATCGGCATCGTGCTGATCCTGCTGGCCGCGAAGTTCGTGCCGGGCAACTCGCGCCGGGTGCGCAGCCGGATCGACCTGCGCGGCATCGCCCTGCTCGGCGGGCTGATCCTGACCGCCATGTTCGGCATCACCTACCTGGGCAGCGGCCAGACCCCGGTGTACAGCCCGGTGTTCATCGGCTCCGAGGTCGTCGCGCTGGCCCTGATGGTGCTGTTCGTCCGGCACTCGAAATACGACTCAGCGCCGTTCGTGCCCTACCGGCTGTTGCGCGGCAAGGGTTTCGGCGTGACGAACCTGATCAACGTGATGTCCGGCGCCGGCGCGATCGGTTTCGCGGCACTCGTCCCGCTCTACGCCGAGGACCGCTTCCACATCGCCCCGCTGGGCGCGGGCACCCTGCTCACCGCACGCGCGGTCGGCATGATCAGCATCGCCGGGCTGGCGGTGATGACGTTGCGCCGCACCGGATACCGGCTGCCGATGATCCTCGGGTTCGTCATCGTCGCGGCGGGGCTGGTGATGATGTTCATCAGCCCGCACCTGTCGCCCTACCTGTGGCTGGCCATCGCCGCCGGCATCACCGGCTGCGGCATGGGCCTGTCCGTGCCGGCGTCCAACAACGCCAGCCTGCAACTCGCGCCCGACCAGGTGGCCGCGATCGCCGGACTGCGTGGCATGTTCCGGCAGTCCGGTTCGATCGCAGCGGTGTCCATCACCACGGCCGTCATCGCACGGTCGGCGGATCCGGGCACCGCCCAGGCGTACGTGTTCATCGTGTTCGCGGCCCTGCTCATCCTCTGCATTCCCCTGGTGTTCCTGGTACCGGAGTACAAGGGCAGCTGGTGAGCCGTCAGATCGCCGTCTTGCCGGCCAGTTCGGCGAGCAGTTGCCTGGCCAGTTCCGCGTTCCTCGGCTGGCACAGCACGTCGTAGCGCTGCGCGACGAGTTGGCTGTGCGACGTGAAGTCACGCCGTCCGCCGGTGGCCCGGTAGCTGATCGCGGCGGACGCGAGTCCGAACACGACACCGATCACCAGCCCGAGCAGCAGCGGCGCGACACCGGCGCCCGCCGTGAAGATGGTCAGCAGCAGGCCGACGAACAGGCCGAACCAGGCACCGCTGGCGGCACCGGCGCCGAGCACCCTGCCCCAGGTGAGCCTGCCCTGCACCCGCTCCACCAGCATCGGCGAGACACCGACGATGGTGACGTCGTGTACCGGAAAGTTGTTGTCCGCCAAGTAGTCCACCGCCCGCTGTGCCTGCTCGTACGTGTCGTACGAACCGATCGGCCAGCCCGTGGGCGGGGTGGGCAGCGATGTCGCGCGGATTCGCGCCGACGCGAATGCGGTGGTCATGTCCTTCGTCCTTCCGGCAGGGAATGGGCCTTCACACCGTTCAACGCGTGCCGTGGCCCGAACTACGCCCGGTGCCGGAAGTCCACAGGGGCCTATCAGCGAGTTCTCAGCGAACCGGCCGGTGCCGCACGTTCAGTCCGCCGCGTGCTGATCCGGTCGCGGTGCCGCCGGTTCCGGTGCGGGCTGTCGGCGCACCAGCGCCCACAGCGCCGCCATCTCCTTGGCCAGCGCCGTCCGGCCGGTGTCGGTGATCCGCACCCACGTCCTGGGCCGTTTGCCCTCGTAACCCTTGTGCACGGCGACCAGGCCGGCATCGTCCAGCACGGTGATGTGCCGGGACAGGTTGCCCGCGGTGAGGCCGAGCGCCTCCCGCAGGTAGCCGAACTCGACCTGCTTCGCCTCGGCGGCGATGGTGAGGATGCCCAGGCGGTGGCGCTGGTGGACGACGTCGTCCAGTTCGGCGGTGGGGTGGTCGGTCATCGCGCCGTCCCCTTGCGGCCGCTGACCAGCGCGACCACCCCACCGATGAGCAGCACCAACGCCGGCACCACCAGACTCTGGAACGCGATCGTCGTCTCGTTGTCGGTGAAGCCGCCGAACAGGCGGGAGAAGATGTTCTCCATGTCGTAGAGGTTGGCCAGCATCGCGGTCGCGGTGAACAGCGCCGCGACCACGGCGGCGCCCACGCTGCGTTCCGACCACGCCAGACCGAGCAGGCCGACGCCGATGACCAGCAGCCCACCGAAACCGTGCAGCGGCGCCAACCCGGCGACGTTGCCCGCGGCCAGGACCGCGATCACCGCGCCCACCGCCACGACCCACACGAACCGCCGGCCGATCGCGGCGATCGCCAGACCCACCACGAACACGCCCGCGCTCACCCACAGCGCCGCGGCCTCGTTGTTCAGCAGCCGCAGTGACCACGAGTCGGCCAGCGGCACGACGCCGAGCATGATCACCAACGCGGCCGCCATGCCCACCAGATAGGCGCCGGTCCGCACGCGCAGTCCGGTCCGGACGCCCCGCCACCGGTACCAGGCCAGCGTGGCCAGCGCTCCCACGACCGCCACAGCCAGCCAGTACGCCCCGACCAGCGTCGGGTTGCCGGCCGGGTAGAGGTAGCCGCTGAACAACTGCAGCGGTTCGAACGGTGCGGTCGGGGCTGGTCGCCGTACCGGCCCCGGTAGGCCAGTGGTCCGGCCAGCACCAGCACGCCGAACAGCAGCAACGGCAACCAGTAGCCGTGGCTGTCCCGCCGTGCCCTGCGGCGCAGCGCGGTCATGTCGTCGAGTAACGCCGACGCGTCGGTGTCCATCAGCAGCCCCCAACCAGGTTCGGATGCCAATAGCTTTGCATCGCAAACCTATTGGTGTCAAGAACGTCCCCGAGGCCGAGCCCCGGGGACGTTCGAGACGGTCAGAAGACGCGGATCGCGATCTCCGCCGGGTCACCCAGCAGGCTGTCGATCTCGTCGTCCAGCCGGACCAGGGTGAGCGACGCGCCCGCCATGTCCAGCGACGTGCAGTACTCGCCGACGTAGCTGCGGCCCACCGTGATGCCGCGCTCGGCGAGCTGCTTGTGCGCCCGCCCGTAGAGCAGGTAGAGCTCGCTGATCGGCGTGCCGCCCAGGCCGTTGAGCATCAGCGCGACCCGGTCACCGGAGGCGAAGGGCAGGTCGTCGGCCACCGCGGTGAGCAGCTCGTCGACGATCGCGTTCGCCGGGGCCAGCTTCTCCCGGCGGCGGCCCGGCTCGCCGTGGATGCCCACGCCCATCTCGATCTCGTCGTCGGGCAGGTCGAACAGCGGCGATCCCTTGGCCGGCGGCGTGCACGCGGTGAGCGCCATGCCCATGGTGCGGGTCACGCTGTTCACCTTCTCGCCGATCCTGGCCACCTCGTCCAGGTCGGCACCGCGCTCGGCGGCCGCGCCGACGGCCTTCATCACGAAGAAGTTGCCCGCCACACCACGACGGCCGACCGTGTACGTTGAGTCCTGCACGGCCACGTCGTCGTTGATGAACAGCGTCTTGACCTTGATGTCCTCGGCCTCGGCCAGTTCCTGCGCCATCTCGAACGCCATGCGGTCACCGGTGTAGTTGTTCACCAGCAGCAGCACGCCCTTGGGCGACGCGACCAGCTTCACCGTCTCGTACACGTAGTCCGTCGGCGGAGCGGCGAACACGTCACCGGGACAGGCGGCGTCCAGCATGCCCTTGCCGACCGTCATGACGTGCGCCGGCTCGTGCCCGGAACCGGAGCCCTGCACGATCGAGACCTTGTTCTCGTTCGGCGCGTCCGTACGCATGATCAGGTTGTAGTCCGGCACGTACTTCAGGGTCGTCGGATTGGCGAGGGCGAGCCCCTCCAGCATCTCCGCGACGAAGTCCTTGGGGTCGTTGACGAATTTCTTCACGAGGGCTCCTTGCTCTGCATTGAGGCTGATCTGGAGAGGTGCTCAGTTGGACGGCCACTCGGCCGCGACCCGTTCGGCCATCACCGCGACGCCGACGGCGCCCGCGTCCGGCGAGCCGATGCTGCGCTCACCGGTGTAACTGGCCCGGCCACGCATGGCCTGCATCGTGGAGGTGGCGTCGGCGGCGGTGCGGGCCGTCGCCGCCGCGACCTTGGCGACCTCCGCGCCGCTGGTGCCACTGCCGCTCGCCAGGCGCTGTTCGATCGCGTCGGTCATCGGGACCAGCGCGTCCAGCAGTGTCTTGTCGCCGACGTCGGACTTCCCGCGCAGCTTGATGCCCTCGGCCGCGGCCCGCAGCATCGCGACCGCGTCCGCGCCGGTCAGCTCCTGCTTGCCCTTCACCGTGCTCGCGGCGCGCAGGAACGCCGTGCCCCACAGTGGACCGGACGTGCCACCCACCCGCTTGGAGATCACCAGCGCGATCTTCTGCAGGAACGTCCCGGCGTCGGCCCGGTCGAACGTGTCCCAGTCGGCGAGCACGATCTCGAAGCCCCGGGCCAGTGAGTAGCCGAAGTCGCCGTCGCCCACCACGGCGTCCAGGTCGCCGAACGCCTTCTCGTTGTCGACGGACGTCTGGGCGATCGCGCGAACGACGAACTCCAGATCGGCGAAGTCTTGCGATGACATGTGATCTCCTGTCAGGCCGGGCTGGTGGCTGAGGTGAGCAGGGCGTCGAGATCGCCGAGCAGCACGAACGGTCGCGGTGCCAGCCCGAACGGGTCGGCGAGCACGTCGATGTCCGTACCCGGATCGCCCAGCGACGACACCACGAGCGCGGCGCCGGTGAAGTCCTCGTGCCGGGTGTAGCCGCTGACCGTGACCACGCACGTCAGGCCGGCGGCGGCGGCCGCGCGCAGACCGTTGTTGCTGTCCTCGATCACGATCGTCTCCGCCGGTGCGACACCGACACCGGACACCGCCAACTGGTAGATGTCCGGCGCGGGCTTCTTGTGCGCCACGACGTCCCCGGCGAACACGGCGAACCGGGGCGACAGGTCCGGGCCGGCCGCCCGTTCCAGCACGCTGCGCACCGACTCCTCGGCCGACGTGGACGCCACGGCCAGCGACCACCCCGCCGCGGCCGCGTCCTCGATGATCCGCCGGATGCCCGGTCTCGGCTCGATGGCGCCACTGGCGATGATCGACACGTAGAGCTCGGTCTTGCGGCGATGCCACCGGGCGACCTGCTCATCCAGCGCCGCCGGATCGGTGGGCAGGCCGGCCTCGGCGACGAACTCGGGCGTGAGCAGCGACCGCATGCGTTCCTTGCCGCCGCCGATCAACACCTTCTCGCCGTACTCCGCCTCGCTCCACCGCACCGGCAGCCCGAACTCGGCGAACGTCTGGTTGAACGCGGGCAGGTGGCCGTAGCGCTCGGTGTCGGCCAACACCCCATCGCAGTCGAAGATCAGCGCCGGCACGGCCTCACGCCTTTCCCGCCGAGCCGAACAGCGTCATCAGCGAACTGGACATCGCCACCACGTCGGCCCGGACCGCGCGGAACAGCGACGGCGGATCCCACTTGTCCTTCTCCTCGGTGGCGCGCAGGAAGCCCAGGCCGGACTTCATGAACATCTCCTTCAGCGCGGTGGAGATGTTCACCTTGGCGCAGCCACGCGCGATCAGGTCGTGGAACTGCTCGTCGGACAGGCCACTGCCGCCGTGCAGGGCGATCGGCACCGGATGGGCGGCCACGATGTCCGACACGCGCTGGAAGTCCAGTACCGGTGCGCTCTTGTAACTGCCGTGCGCGTTGCCGATGGACGGCGCGAACACGTCGACCCCCGTGGTTTCCAGGAAGTCCAGCGACTGCCGCAGCCCCAGCCGGCGGGCCTCGGTGTCCGAGCCGATGCCGTCCTCGACACCGGTGATCGCCTCGATCTCGCCCTCGACGTCTGCGCCGTGCTTGCGGGCCTCGGCGACGACCTCGACGGTCTGGCGCGTGTTCTCGGCGACGTCCAGGTTCGAGGCGTCGAACAGCACCGAGTTCCACCCCCGGTCCAGGCACTCGGTGATCACCGCCCGTTCCGGGCAGTGGTCCAGGTGCAGCGTCACCGGCACCTCGATGCCCGCCGTCATCGCGGTCCACATCGCGAACAGCACGTCGCCGCCGATCGACTTCACGGTCTTGACCGAGGTCTGCACGATCAGCGGCGAACGGCTCTCCACCGCGGCGGCGAGCACGCCTTCCATCGTCAGGTCGTTGAACACGTTGATCGCGGGAACGCCGTAGCGTTGCGCGAACGCGTCGGACAGGATCTCCCTCAGCGGCACAACAGGCACACGGTCACGCTAACCGGCACAACGTGCCAGGTCAGCCAGGGTTCCACCCATAGGGTGGTAGGAATCCCCCTACCTGCGCACGGCGGCCCGGTGGGCCAGCGCGGTCCGATTCGCCGAATTGGTCTTGCGCAGTACGGCGCCCACGTGCTTTTCCACCGTCTTCACCGATATGCCCAGCAGCGTGGCGATCCGCTTGTCCGGCAGTCCTTTCTCGACCAGTTGGCGGACCTCGTGCTCCCGCTCGGTGAGGGGTTCCTCAGCGGGTTCGGCCCGCCGGACGAACCGGTGCAGCACCTGCTCGGTGAGCGACACGTCACCGCGGGCCGCCGCCAGCACCGCCCTGGCCAGCGCGGCACCGTCGACGTCCGACCCGACGCAGCCGCGCGCCCCGGCCGTCACGGCGTCCCGCAGCAGGTCGTCGGCGTGGTCGTCGGCCAGCAGCAGGATCGACACGTCCGGGGCAGCCGAGCGGATGTAGGAGGTCAGCCGGGCACCGTCCAGTTCGGGCATCTGGAGTTCCAGCAGCACGACGTCGGGGGAGAGCACCCGGACCGCGTCCACCACGGCCCTGGCGTCGCCGATCTCGCCGACCACCTGGATCTCCGGCTCCGCCCTGGCCAGCAGCCGCACCAGTCCGGCCCGCACGATCGCCTTCGGGTGCACCACGAGCACCCGCCAGGCGTCCGAGTGCCGCGCCTCGCCGGTGTCGGTGCGCTCGTACGGGATGTGCGCCCGGACCCGGGTGCCCCAGCCGGGCGTCGACTCCACCTGGAGGTCGGCGCCCAGGTGCTGGGCGCGGGCCACGATGCCGGTCAGGCCCAGTCCGGAGCGGGGTCCGGTGGCCAGTGTCGACGGGTCGAACCCGCAGCCGTCGTCCTCCACCACCAGCGTCACGTCGTCGGTCCCGTACAGCACGCCGACCCGGACCAGGGTCGCCTTGGCGTGCATCACCACGTTGGTCAGCGCTTCCTGCACGATGCGCAGCGCCTGCTGGCCGATCTCCGGTGCGAGTGGTCGCCCGTCGCCGGTGACCACCAGGTCGGTGCGGATGCCGGTGGTGGACCGCGCCCAGCCCAGTTCCATGGCCAGCGCGTCGTCCAGCGAGTGCGGTTCGAGCAGCGCCGGACCCAGGCCGAGCACGGTCTTGCGCGTTTCGGCCAGTGCCTCGCCCGCGGTGTTCCGGGCGGCGGCCAGGTGCGCGGCAGCGTCGTTCGGGAGGTCGCCGGGCAGGGCGTCGATGTGCATCAGGATCGAGCCCAGCGCTCTGGCCACCGCGTCGTGCACGTCGCGCACGACGCGTTCACGTTCCGTGCTGACCGCCAGCCGCTGCGCCCGGTCGGCCGCGTCGGCGTGCAGCCGGGCGTTGGTGATCGCGATGGCTGCGTGTTTGGCGAACAGGCCGAGCAGGTGCACGTCCTCGTCGCGGAACCGCAGTTCGGGGTCGGTGCTGAACACGACGCAGACGCCGATGATCGTGCCGGCCCACTCGATCGGCACGCCCACGGTGGCGTGCAGCCGTTCCCGCTCGCCCGGCGCGACGTGCCCACCGTGCACGTCGGCGTAGCTGTCGAAGACCATCGGCGCCCGGTTCGCGACCACCGCGCCGGTGACGCCCTCGTCCAGCGGGAACGCCTTGCCCTCCTGGCAGGCGACGCCGAGATCGGCCTCCTTGCGGTAGACCCCGGCCTGCTCGTCGACGATGCAGATCGAGCCTGCGCCGCCGCGCAGCAGGCTGACGGCACGCGTGAGGATGCGCCGTAGCAGCGGCTGAAGGGTGAACTGGCCGGCAAGGTCCTCGACGGCACCGGTCAGTGCGTCGACCTTGTCGTGCGGGTCGATCCGGACGCCCACGCCACGATCATATGTGAACAAAACGGTGGATCGATCCAGTCTCGCTACCGTGATGGCGGCGACGGGAGGTCACCGGATGGGTGCGAGGGGTAAGGCCCTGTTCTGTGCTGTTGTGTTGGCCGCGGCGTTCGTGAACCCCGGCACCGCGTCCGCTGCCGGGACCGCGCCCGGGTGCTGCGGTGACGGATCAGCGTGGACGACGGGGGACAAGGACGCGGTCGGCACGTCCGCGACGACCACCAGCAAGGTCTGGTACACGGTCGCCAACGGCATCACGTCCGAGGTCTTCTACCCGCGCGCCGACGTCCCCAACATGCAGGACATGCAGTACATCGTGACCGACGGGTCGACGTTCGTGGACCTGGAGCGGGACGCCACCACCCACGTGGTGTCCATGCCGGACCAGAAGTCGCTGGAGTACACGATCACCAACACCGCGAAGAGCGGCAAGTACCGGATCACCAATACCTACTTGACCGACCCGAACCAGAACACCCTGGTGATCAACACCCGGTTCCAGTCGCTGGACGGCGGCCACTACCAGCTCTATCTGTTGGCGAACCCGTCCCTGGCCGGTGGCGGCGGCAACGACAACGCCTGGTGGGACGGCACGAGCGGGTCATTGGACGCGTCGGACACCGAAACGCTGTTCGGGTCGCCGCTCACGGTCGATTCGGCGCTGAAGGTGTCCAGCGGGTTCACCGCGCATGACGACGGTTACGCCGGCACGGCCAGCGACTGCAACGTGGATCTGTCGTCGGACAAGGTGCTGACCAACCAGTACGACACGCTGAGCGGTGTCGGCAATGCCGTGCAGTGCGGCCAGATCGCGGTCGGCGCGGACACGACGTTCACGGTCGCGCTCGGCTACGGCGGCACGTCGGCGGCCGCCCTTGCCGCCGCCAACAGCTCCCTCACCACGGGGTTCACCGCTCTCCAGACCTCGTTCCAGTCCGGCTGGCACACGTATGTCGGCGGTCTGAAGCCGGCGCCGGCTTCGGTGACCGGCAGTACGAAGGAGCTGGACACCTACTACGTGGCCGTGATGGCGCTGCATGCGGCGGAGGACAAGACGTTCCCCGGCGCCAGCGTCGCCGGCCTGGCCACGCCGTGGGGCAACTTCGTCAATGGTGGCGCGCTCAACGACGGTTACCACCGCGTGTGGGGTCGAGACCTCTATCAACAGGCGACCGGCCTGATCGCCGATGGCGACACCGCCCAGGCGAAACGCATGGCCCAGTTCATGTGGAACAGCCAGTTCATCTCGACGTCCACGCCGGGTGACGGCACGACGTATGTCGCGGGTTCGTTCCCCCGCTACAGCCCGGTCAGTGGTGTGAGTGGTGCGACGCCACAGGAGCTGGGTTGCTGCGAACAGCTGGACCAGGACTCGTTCGCGATCATCCTGGCGTGGATGACCGGAGTGACCGACGCCGGTACCTACGCCAAGATCAAGATGACCGCCAACCACATCCAGTCGACCGGTCCCGACACGACGGAACGCTGGGAGGAGCAGTTCGGCAAGTCCCCGTCCTCCATCGCGGCCGAGATCGCCGGCCTGGTGACTGCGGGTGCGATCGCCAGGCTCAACGGCGACACGACGAGCGCCGCGAGCTGGGACGCAACGGCCGACTCGTGGCGGTCCAGTTTGTCTTCGTGGACCTTTACGACGAGTGGTTTCTGGGGTGGAGGCTCCTACTACGAGCGGATCGAGAAGGACAACAACCCCAACGACACCGACCAGATCTGTTTCCTGGAGGGTTGTTTCTGGGCGCACGACGTGGTCGACCTGGGCTTCCTGGACCTGGTCCGGCTGGGTGTGCTGGCGCCTTCCGACGCTGGTGTCTCCACGTCGTTGGCGGCGACTGTGACCGGTCGGGACGGCAACTCTACGTTGCAGGTCACCATGCCGAATGGTGATGTGTACTTCCATCGGTATGTCCATGACAACTATGGCGAGGACAATACCAACTGTTCTGGTTTCCCTGCCAACGGTGGTAACCGGTTCGGTCGGTTGTGGCCTGTGCTGTCGGGGGAGCGGGGGGAGTACGAGGTGGCCAATGGGCGTTCTGGTGCCTTGTATTTGAAGTCCATGGCCGATGCGACCAATGGTGGGTTCTTTGTGCCGGAGCAGGTTTGGGACCGGTCGGATATTGGTTGTTATCCGTTGGGGACGCCTACCGGGAGTGCTGCGCCGTTGATGTGGGCTGAGGGGCAGTACGTTCGGTTGGCTCAGGACATGTCCGCCGGTCAGGTGCTGGAGACTCCGTCGGTCGTTACTTCGAGGTACGGGACATGAGGCTTCGACCCTAGGGTCGGGCTTGGTACGCCGCCGCTCCCGCCTTGTGGAGTGTTTGCGCCGGCCCGACGCAAAAGATTGGCCTGGGCGAGGGAGCAGCGGGGAGGAATGGATCGGCCTGGTTCGAGTCCGGTGCCGTTTCGTTGCCGCTGTCGGTTCGGTCTCCGAGCGGCAGCCCCTGCCAGCCGGAATCAGCCCAGGAATCGCCGGTGTGAGCAGCGCTTCATTCTCCCCCCGCTCCCAACACCCAGCCTCTCTTGATGCCGGGACGTTGCTGTCAAGAGTCGCGCAGCAATCGCGAAGCGACGCGACGAAGGAGCGCTCTTGACAGCGGCGGCCCGGCATCAAACACTCAAAAGAAGGGAGCGGGCGAGCGAAACCCCAACCCTACGGGGACTCCACAAGCCGCCCCTCCAACTCCCCAACAGAAGAAACAAACCAAACGTCCCGCCCCCGATTAGCCTCAACCACAAAAGCCCGAAGCGAAGCAGAGCCAAGATAAGAAGAAATATCCCCAACCACAGCCAACCGAACCCGATAATTGACCAGCTTCTGCACGATAGCCCCAGCCACCCCGCTACGCAGCGAGAAAAACGTCGAAGGAAGCCGAGAAACCGGCACCGCGACAACAGAAGCACGAGACGAGAACACAGAACCGAGTAGATCCACCGCATCCTGCTCCGAAGCCACCAGCGGCCCGTCAGCAGCCAGCACCATCACCCGCGTCCCATGCAGCTCGGTCACAGTCATGACCCGCAGGCTACGCAGCCAGGAAGTCCAACAGCGCGCGATTTACCTGCTCCGAATGCGTCCAGGCGATGTTGTGCGGCCCACCCTGCACCGTCACGAACGTCAGGTCCTTGATCAGCCCGGGCAATCGGGCCGCCGTCACCTGGTACGGCAGGATCCGGTCCGCGTCGCCATGCACCAGCAGCACGGGAACGTCGATCTTCGGCAGGTCACCCCGGAAGTCCGTCAACCACGTGTCCACACATGCGTGCGCCGCGAACGCGGACGCGCCGCACGCCACGATGAAGCTGTTCTGCCATGCCTGGTCGCTGATCCGCGTCCCGGCATACACATCCTTGTTGTAGAAGTTGTCCAAAAAGTCCTTGAAGTAGCCCGGCCGGTCGGCGATCACCGCCGCCTTGATCCCTTCGAAGACCGCCCGGTCGACGCCGTCCGGATTGTCGTCGGTCTGCAGCAGGTAGGGCGGAATCGCGCCGAGCAGCACCGCCTTGCTGATCCGTCCCGAGCCGTACGTGGCCAGGTAGCGGGTCACCTCACCGGTCCCCATGGAGAACCCGACCAGCACCACATCGGACAGGTCGAGATGGGTGAGCAGCGTGTTGAGATCGGCGGCGAACGTGTCGTAGTCGTAGCCGACGGTCGGCTGGCTGGACCTGCCGAAGCCGCGGCGGTCGTAGGTGATCACGCGGTGGCCGGAGCGCAGCAGGACCCGTTCCTGTTTCTCCCACGAGTGTCCGTTGAGCGGGTAGCCGTGGATCAGCACGACGGGCCGGCCGCTGCCATGATCTTCGTAGTACAGGTCGATGTCGGCGTTGTTCTCTTTTCCTACTGTGACAAACGACATCCGCGAACCGTACCTACGGCACCACGACCCCGCCAGCCGAGCCAATCAGGACTCGTGCGGCAGCACGGGCCTGCTGCGCGGGCGAAGCCGACCCGGAGATCGCGGCCGTCGTCATCGCACCTTCAGCGAGCAGTGACAGATGATCCGCCAACGACGACGGCAGTCCGGCGGCCGCCACCAGGTCGCCCAGGTACGAGCGGAAGGCCGTTTTGTGCGCGCGGGCCTGGGCCACCACGTCCGGCGATCCGCCGCCGAGTTCGCCGAACACGTTGATCCACGCGCAACCGCGGAAGTCGGGCTCGCTGAACCACTGGTGCAGCCAGTCGAACACCGCGAGCAGCCGCCCCACCGGATCGGTGGTCGCCTCCGTGACGTACGTGGTCAGCCGGCCCCGCCAGATGACGTCCCGGCGGCGCAGCACCTCGGTGACCAGCCGCTCCTTCGTGGCGAACGACCGGTACATCCGCTTGAGGGAGACGCCGGACCCGTCCCGGATGTCGTCCATGCCCACTGCGTGCACACCCCGGGCGTAGAACAGCTGCTCTGCCGTGTTCAGCACCGCAACGTCGGCGTCCATCACACCCGCCTTGACTCGGAGAACCATCGTTCTCTACCTTAGCCGCATGACCGAGAGCCGCCCGCCGCTGCCCCCGTTCACCCGGGAGACCGCCGCGAAGAAGGTCCAGGCCGCCGAGGACGCGTGGAACACCTGCGACCCGGAACGTGTCTCCCTGGCCTACACGCCGGATTCGGTCTGGCGCAACCGGGACAGCTTCGTCACCGGGCGGGCGGAGATCGTCGCGCTGCTCACCGACAAGTGGCGCCGCGAGCTGGACTACGCGCTGCGCAAGGAACTCTGGGCCTTCGACGGCAACCACATCGCCGTCCGCTACCAGTACGAGTCGCACGACCCGGACGGCCAGTGGTGGCGCAGCTACGGCAACGAGCTCTGGGAGTTCGCGGACAACGGCCTGATGGCCCGCCGCGAGTCGAGCATCAACGACGTCAGGATCAGCGAGAGCGAGCGGCGGATCTTCGGGACCCGGCCGGAGTCCGAGCGTGGGGTGACCTTCCCGCTCCGCTGATCGTGCGACACTCCCGCGCATGGCAGGCGTGCACAGCGCGGGAATCCTGGTGTTCCGGGGCGCGGGCGAGCAGCGTGAGGTCCTGATCGCCCACATGGGTGGTCCGTTCTGGGCGCGCAAGGACGACGGCGCCTGGTCGATCCCGAAGGGCGAGTGCGAACCGGGCGAGGACGAGCTGACCGCCGCCCGCCGCGAGTTCACCGAGGAGCTGGGCCTGCCGGTGCCGGCGGGCGAGTTGCTGCCGCTCGGCTCGGCCCGGCAGTCCACCGGCAAGATCGTCACGATCTGGGCAGTCGAGGGCGATCTGGACCCGGCCGCCATGGTGCCCGGCACGTTCGAGCTGGAGTGGCCGAGGGGCTCGGGCAACCTGCGTGAGTTCCCCGAGGTGGACCGCGCCGCCTGGTGCGACCTGACCGTCGCCAGGGCCAAGCTGGTCAAGGGCCAACGGGTGTTCGTCGACCGCGTGGCCGAGGCCTGACCCAAGCAGAACCCATCCTACCTGGGGAAACGCGCAGCAGAACCGACAAAAATTTTTGTCTTGACAACAGATATGTTCGGCTGACATGGTTGTCCCATGTTGGACGTGGCAGTCATCGAGGACCCGGCGGTCGCCGAGGTCTCGCTGGACCCGATCAGGGCCCGGCTGCTGGCCGAACTGGTCGAACCCGGTTCGGCGACGATGTTGGCCGCGCGGGTCGGACTCGCACGGCAGAAGGTCAACTACCACCTCCGCGAGCTCGAACGGCACGGCCTGGTCGAACTGGTCGAGGAACGCAGGAAGGGCAACGTCACGGAGCGTGTGCTCCAGGCGACCGCCGCCTCCTTCGTGATCTCGCCCGCTGTCCTGGCCGCGGTACAACCGGACCCGTCGCGCTCACCGGACCGGCTGTCCGCCCGCTGGCTGCTGGCGCTCGCCGCGCAGCTCGTCCGCGATGTCGGCACGCTGATCGTGGGCGCGGGCAAGGCCAGGAAACCGCTGGCCACGTTCGGTCTGGACGCCGTCGTGCGGTTCGCGACGCCGGCCGACCGGGCCGCGTTCGCCGACGAACTCACCACCACGATCACCGCGCTGGTCGGCCGCTACCACGACGAGGGCGCCGCGGCCGGCCGGGAGCACCGACTCGTGCTCGCCATTCACCCCAGCGTCACCATTGAAGCCAAGGAGTCCTGACATGACGCACCCCTTCGAGATCAACGACCAGATCACCATCAACGCCACGCCGGACCAGGTGTGGGACGCCATCGCCACCGGGCCGGGAATCGACTCCTGGTTCATGGGTCACTCGGAAGTCGAGCCCCGCGAGGGCGGGCGCAACAGCATGACGTTGTTCGGCTCGACCACCAGCTCCACCGTCACGACGTGGGAGCCGGGCAAGCGATTTGCCTTCCGCAGCGACGAGGACCCGGAGAACGGCACCTTCATGGCCTTCGAGTACCTGGTCGAGGGCAGGGGCGACGGCAGCACGCTCGTCCGGTTCGTCCACAGCGGCCTGCTCGCCGGGGACGACTGGGAGGCCGAGTACGACGCGCTGCGCGAGGGCGACCCGATGTACCTCAGGAAGCTGGCCGTCTACGTGGAGCACTTCGCCGGCCGGCACGCCACCCACAACCTGTTCCTGCCCGGCGCGCCGGTGGCGGACCAGCAGGCCGTGTGGTCGGCGTTCACCTCGGTGCTCGGCGTGACCGGCGAGGTCACCGAGGGTGCGAAGGTGTCGGTGGCGCTGCCCGGCCACCCGGCCGACGAGGGTGTGGTCGCCGTCGCCGACTCGCCGCACTACGTCCTGGTTCGCACGGCTGACGGAATCTACCTGCTGGAGCACGGCTTCCAGGACATGGTCGTGTTCGTGTACCACGGCTTCGGCGAGTCGATCAACGAGCAGGAGCTCCAGACCGCCGCGGAGTCCTGGCTCAGCACCACGTTCGCGTAAGGCGCGTGTGAGCCCAGCCGAACACGGCCGGTACCGGGAGACCGATACCGGCCGTGTTCGTGACGAAACCGTGGAAGATCAGCAACCGTAACGAGATTGCCTAGCGAGTCAGCCATCACCCCACACAGGGGTGGCACGAACACAGTGCTGTGTGCTGGACTCACGTGGGGAGTGGTACGCCGCCGCAGGAACGGGAAGGGACAGCACATGGATTTCTCCCTGCACGAGCAGAGAGCGCTCGCCAGGATGGAGCAGGATCTGTCCGGCGATCGTCGGCTGTCCTCGTTGATGGCTCTCCTGGATTCCAAGCGTTCCCGCCCGATCCGCATCCTGAAGTCAGCGGCCTGCCGGCTGCGCCACCCCCGTGAGGACCTGGGCCCCGTCCCTGGCTACCACGTCCCGGACACCCGGCCGCTGCTCGCCCTGACCATCCTGCTCACCATCGCCTGCGTCGGCGTGTTCGTCACGTCGCTGGTGCTGGGCATCAGCACGATGATCATCGTCTCCAGCGTGGTCCTGCCCCTGCCACCGGCCCTCGGCCTGGTCATCTACCTGCGACTGCGGCGGAGCCGATAGCTCCACACGCACACCATGTCGAGATCGACGCCACAGCGTCGACTCCTCTACGGTGGCACCCTGCCTGAGGGTGCCCGACCAGGAGGAGCGACGCAGTGAAGTACCTGCTGATGATCTACTTCAACCAGGAGACGTTCGACTCGCTGTCCGAGGAGGAACGCCAGGGCGTGTTCCAAGGGCACATGGATTTTATGAATTCTCTTAACGAGTCGGGCGAGTTGATCGACAATGTGGCCCTGGCCGACCCGTCGCACAGCGTGACCGTCAGGGTCCGCAACTCCGTGCCCGCGATCACCGACGGGCCGTACGTCGAGTCGAAGGAATACCTCGCCGGCTACTACATGGTCGACTGCGAGACGAAGGAACGCGCCGCCGAACTCGCGGCAATGATCCCCGATGCGCGGTTCTCCACACTGGAGGTCCGGCCGCTGATGAGCACCGACGGCGCCGATGTCGGCTGACCACGCGGGCGGTGTCCGTCCGCAGTGGACGGACACCGCCGCGGGTCATTTCGCGGTCCAGCCGCCGTCCACGGTGAACGTCGTGCCGGTGGCCATCCGGGCGCCCGGGCCGGTCAGCCAGACCACCAGGTCGGCGATGTCCGTCGGCTCGACCAACTCCTTGATCGAACTCTCCGCGAGCAGCACCGACGCCACCACCTCCGACTCCGGGATGCCGTGGATCTTCGCCTGGTCGGCGATCTGGCCCTCCACCAGCGGCGTGCGGACGTAGCCGGGACTGACACAGTTGCTGGTCACGCCGTGCGCGGCGCCCTCCAGCGCGATCACCTTGGACAGGCCCTCCAGGCCGTGCTTGGCCGCGACATAGGCCGACTTGAACGGCGACGCGCGCAGCCCGTGCACCGAACTGATGTTCACCACCCGGCCGAACCCGTGCTCGTACATGTGCGGCAGCACGGCCCTGGTCAGCAGGAACGGCGCCTCCAGCATCAACGTGATGATCTTGTGGAACGTCTCCGGCGGGAACTGCTCGATCGGCGACACGTGCTGGATGCCGGCGTTGTTGACCAGCACGTCGACGTCCAGCCGCAGCGTGGCCAGGGCCGCGGTGTCGGTCAGGTCGACCTGCCACGCCTCGCCGCCCACCTCGTCCGCGATCGCGGCGGCGCCACGCTCGTCGACGTCCGCCACCACGACCACGGCACCGGCCTTGGCCAGCGCCCGCGCGCACGCGGCACCGATACCGCTCGCCGCGCCCGTGACCAGCGCCCGCCGCCCGTCCAGCAACTCAGTCACCCTGCCTCCTCGCTCCGGAGATGCCTGCGCAGGAGCTTGCCCATCGCCGACCGGGGCAGCTCGGCGGTGAAGCGGATCTCCCTGGGCACCTTGTACCCTGCCAGCTCGGCCCGGCAGAAGTCGATCAGCTCGGCCGCGCCGGCGGTGCCGCCCGGCGTGCGCACCACGAACGCGACGCCGACCGCGCCCCAGCGCTCGTCCGGCCGCCCGACCACCGCCACCTGGGCCACGGCTGGATGTGCTGCCAGCACGTGCTCCACCTCGCCCGGTGACACGTTCTCCCCGCCGGACACGAACATGTCGTCCACCCGGTCCAGGATCCGGTGATCACCGTCGGCGTCCCGGTACACCAGGTCGCCGGTGTGCAGCCAGCCGTCCCGCAGCACCGCCGCCGTCGCCTTCGGTGCCTGCCAGTAGCCGGTGAACACGGCCGGTCCCCGGACCAGCAGCTCACCCTCGCCCGGGCCGGTCAGCACCGTGCCGGTCACCGGGTCGGCGACGGCCACCTCGACGTGCGGGTACGGCCGGCCGGCGAAGCCGATCTTGTGCCGGGCCAGGTCGCCGGGCAGGCAGAGCACGTTGGGCGCCGCCTCGGTCAGGCCGTAGCCCTGCACCAGCGCGACACCCCTGGCGTGCCAGGTGCGCAGCAGCGGTTCGGGCATCGGGGCCCCGCCGACCAGCGCCACCCGCAGGCTGCTCAGGTCGGCATCGGCGAAGTCGGGGTGTTCGGCCAGGAACAGATAGTTCGCCGGCACACCCATCATCGTGGTGACCCGCCGCTCGGCGATCAGCCGCAGCACCCGGCCGGCGTCGAACGTCCGCTCCAGCACCACCGTCGCGCCGCACCACCAGGCCAGCAGCGGCTGCACGTTCCAGCCTCCCACGTGGAATTGGGGGAGTACCGCCAGCACCACGTCGTCCGGGTCGACCGGCACCGCCCGGCCCAGGCTGAGATTCGTCCAGAAGCAGTTGGCGTGGCTGAGCACCACGGCCTTGGGCCGCCCGGAGGTGCCCGACGTGTAGAGCATCAGCAGCGGATCGCCGTCGCGCACCGGATCGGTGAGCGGAGCGGTCAGCCGGGCCTCGATCCCGGTGCGGCCCGGCGTGACCTTCGGCGCCGCCGCATTGCGTTCCCGGGCAGCGGCGGCCAGTACGGCGAACGCCGGGTCGACCACGAACAGCTTGGGATACGCGTCGGCCAGCTGCCAGGCCAGTTCCCGCGCGGACAGCCGCCAGGACAGGGGCACCAGCACCAGCCGGGCCCGCGCGCACGCGAAGAACAGCACGACCTGGTCGGCGCTGTTGCCGGTGAGCGTGGCGATCCGGTCACCGGGCGCACAGCCGGCCCGCCGCAGCACGCCGGCCAGGCGGGTGGCCCGCTCGTCCAACTCGCGGTAGGTGACCACGTCGGTGCCGGCCACGATCGCCGGCCGGTCGGGCTGGCGCAGCGCGCTGTCGCCCACCCAGCGGCCGAGCGTGTGGGGGCCGTCGGCGAGCTCCATGTTGACATCATGCCCGGCGATGGGTAATACCTGAATCATCTCTCATCTTGGAGGCCGAAGATGCCCTCAGCGTTACGCGGACTGACCATCGCGGCGGCATGCGCGCTGGCGGTCACCGCGGCCGTGACCACAGCCGACCAGGCATCCGCCGCCGTCGGCACGCTCAGCCTGCTCGGCACGACCACCGGGGTCAGCCACGGCTGGGACAGCGTCGAACACTGGAACGACACCGACACGGACTGGCCGGCCACCCACTACCTGTCCGACGGCCGGCAGAACCAGACCGGCGAGCCCGCCACGCTGTTCGGCAGCGCCCAGCCGAAGGGCTCGCAGTTCCTGCTCTACCGCGCACCCGGCTGGAACACCAACACCGGCGCGCCCGTGCTGCTGGTCATGGGCGCCAACGACGACGTGGACCGCGAGTACAGCGACCCGGCCGCGGGCGGTGCCGGCACCTGCGGTGTCACGGTGTGCCCGACGACCGGCCTGATGCAGTTCCTGTCCGGCCAGGGCTTCCGGGTGTTCGCCGTCGACTTCGCCGACACCCAGGGCGACAACCTGGAGTGGGCGCAGACCATCTCCGACGCGCTGAGCCGGGTGAAGGCCGAGACCGCCACCACGTCGGTCGACCTGGTCTCGTGGAGCAAGGGCGCGTTCGCCGCCCGCATGTACGTGGCGAGCGTGGCGCCCACCTGGGGCCGGCCCTACCAGGGTGACGTGGCCAAACTGGTGCTGATCGGCAACCCCAACGGCGGCCTGGACTACACGTTCGCCCACGGCACCGAGGGCAACCCGCTGATCTACCCGGAGTGCGGCGGCACGCTCAACGGCCCGTCGCCCAGCCAGTCCTACGTGTGCTTCGGCCTGCTGCGCTCGGAGCCGAACCTGGCCATCACCAGCCAGTTCTTCACCGGCCAGCGGCAGATGCTGGCCCGCTGGGACACCACGTTCGGCGTCGACGAGACGCAGGACGACTGGGAGACCACCTACTACGGCGGCACCGGGTTCATCAGCATCAGCAAGGGCATCCAGCAGGCGATCAACGCCGGTTCGCTGGTGGCCACGATCCAGTCGACGCCGACCCCGGCGTCCGTGCCGACCTACCTGCTGTGCGGCGGTTCGCCGACCATCCTCGGGTTCTTCAACGAGGACAGGGGACCCAGCGACGGCGTCGTGTTCGACGCGTCCTGCCAGGCGACCAAGGGCATCGGCGACGTGGCCGGCAGCACCCTGGTGGTCGGGGACAACCATCTCATGCTTGGCTGGGAGACCACGGCCATGCAGACCGTCGGCAGTTGGCTGCGCAGTTGAAAGGAAGTTCCACTATGTCCTCGATGCCCGACGCGGTCCGGGTTCGCGACGTGACCACCTCCCGGCTGGCCACGCACGTCCTGGAGTCCGGTTCGGCCGATCAGCCGACGCTGGTTCTGGTGCACGGCAACGTGTCCAGTGCTCGGTTCTTCGCCGAGCTGATGGCCGACCTGGCCGACAGCTGGCACTGCGTCGCCGTCGACCTGCGCGGGTTCGGCGGTTCCGCGCCCGAGCCGGTGGACGCCCGGCGGGGCGTGCGGGACTTCGCCGACGACCTGCACGCCGCGATCACCGAGGCCGGCCTGGTGCCCTCCGGTGAGCGGATGCACCTGCTCGGCTGGTCGCTGGGCGGCGGTGTCGTCATGCAGTACACAATGGACCATCCGGGCACGGTGGCGTCGCTCGTGCTGGAGAGTCCGATGTCGCCCTACGGGTTCGGTGGCACGAAGGACGCCGCCGGCACGCCGTGCTGGCCGGACTACGCCGGTTCCGGCGGCGGTACGGCCAACCCGGAGATGGTGCGGCGCATCTCGGCGGGCGACACGAGCACCGACGACCCCACGTCGCCGCGCAACGTGCTCACCACGCTGTACGGCAACCCGCCGTTCGAACTGCCGAAACCGGTGGAGGACGCCCTGGTCGAGGGCATCCTGGAGCTGGCCATCGGCGACGACCACTACCCGGGCGACGCCGTGGTGTCGGCCAACTGGCCGGGCACCGCGCCGGGGGATCGGGGCGTGAACAACGCCATCGCGCCCAAGTACTGCGACGTGTCCGGGTTCGCCGACATCACCGATCGCCCGGACGTGCTGTGGATCCGGGGTGACGCCGACCAGATCGTGTCCGACACGTCCCTGGTCGACCTGGGCAACCTGGGGCAACTCGGCCTGGTGCCCGGCTGGCCAGGCGCCGAGGTCTTCCCGGCGCAGCCGATGGTCGCCCAGACCAGGGCCGTGCTGGACCGGTACCCCGGCCGCTACACCGAGCACGTGCTGCCCGGCTGCGGCCACTCGCCACACCTGGAGCGCCCGGCCGAGTTCACCGGTCTGGTCAGGGACTTCCTGGCGGCGGTCGACAAGCAAGGGGGCTCGTGACGTCTGCCCCGGCGCGCCGCCCGGGACCCAAGCCCGGCAGGGGTGAGGTGTCCCGGCGGCGCATCCTGGCCGCCGCCGAGCAGGTCTTCGCCGACCTGGGATTCCACGCGGCGTCCATCGTCAAGATCACCGAGGCGGCCGGTGTCGCGCAGGGCACCTTCTACCTGTACTTCGACTCCAAGCAGGCGATCTTCGAAGAGGTCCTGCTCGACCTGAACCACCGGGTGCGCCAGGCGATGGCCGAGGGCGCCCGGGGCGCGACCAGCCGGGAGGCCGCCGAACGCGGCGGCTTCGCCGGGTTCTTCCGCTTCACCGCCGAGCATCCGGCGCTGTACCGGGTGATCCGGCAGGCCGAGTTCGTGGCGCCCGCCCTGCTGGAACGCCACTACGCCACCATCGCCGCCGGCTACGTGGACGGCCTGCGCCAGGCGATGGCGGCCGGCGAGATCGCCGACGCCGATCCCGAGGTGGTGGCGTGGGCGCTGATGGCGGTGGGCGAGATGATCGGCATGCGCTTCGTGCTGTGGCCGAACGCGCGGCAGATACCACCGGACGTGTTCGAGGAGACGATGGCGTTCGTGACGCGAGCTCTGGGCAGTGGACATGGCACAACGGATCGGTGACCGCCTGCCGGCCGACCTGGTGAGCCTGTTCGACGGCACCGGTTCCGACCTCCACGTGGCGTATCCGCTGGTCACCGTCGACGAGGCCGGCACGCCCCGGTTCAGCATGCTGTCCGCGGGCGAACTGCTGGCCACCGGCGACCGGGCCATCCGGATCGCCATGTGGCCCAACACCCGCACCGGCGTCAACCTGGCGTCCGGCCGCGAGGCGTTGTTGTGTGTCGTCGTGCCCGGCTCGGTCCGCTACGTGCGCGGGCACGCCGCCCGGCTGGTCGCTCCGCCCGAGGTCGCGCTGGAGTGCTTCGAACTGACCGTGTCCTCGGTGGAGTCGGACGGCCACGACGGCATGCCGGTGGCCACGCCGATCACGTTCGACGTGGTGGACCCGAGCCCGGCCGAGGTGCTGGCCGCGTGGCGCACCCAGTTGGCCGCGCTCGCCGCCGCTACGCCCGGCACAGGGTGAGCGCGCCGAAGCCCTGCACGATCGGGTTGACCACGGGCAGCAGCAGCCGGTAGCGCGCCGGCAGCGCGTCGAACACCGCCTTCGGCGGCTTGCCCACCGATGCCGACTCGACCACCCGCATGCCCATCCGCCCGACCAGTGCCGCCGGGTCGTTGGTGGCCCACGCCCACTTGGCCGGCATCTGCTTGCGGTCGGCCTGGCTGTGCTGCTGGCGCAGCATGGTCGGCGCGTAGCTGTCGAACGCGGCGAACGCACCGGGGAACCGCCGCGCCAGGCTGCCCATGGCCGCGACCATCTCGTCCTCGGGCAGGTAGACCAGAACGCCCTCGGCGGCGAAGAAGTACGGTCCCGGCCGCTCGACCACCACGTCCAGCCAGCTGCCGTCCAGCACCGACGCGGCCACGGCGGTGCGGCGGTCGGTGTCGGCGAAGAACCGGCGGCGCAGCTCGATCACGTCCGGCAGGTCGACGTCCACCCAGTGCACCGAACCGTTGTCCACCCGTTCGAACCGGGTGTTCAGGCCGCAGCCCAGCTCCACGACAGTCCCTTGTGGATGATCGACAAGAAACGATCGGACCCAGTGGTCGAAGATCGACGTGCGGATCACCGCGACCGAGTCGCCCCAGCCCGAGCCGTACTTGTCGGTGTCGAAGCCGATCGAGTCGACGATGGACACGGCCATCGGGTCGCGCAGGACCGGGCGCCGCTTGGCCGTCTCGGCAGCCCGCGCGCTCAGCGTGATCAGCAGTGTGTGCTGCACGTCGCCGAGCTGAACCTGCTCTTTGTCCGCCATTGCCCCATTAAACCGAATGCGTCGGTGCGATGGGCCGGCAAGACTGATCACATGCCGACGTTCGAGGAACTCGTCGATGAGGGTGCTTCGGTCCCGGTCGAGGGGTGGGACTTCAGTTGGTTCGCCGGTCGGGCCACCGAGGACCGGCCGGAATGGGGCTACGCCAAGCTGATGGGCGAGCGGATGGCCACGGCGTCGGCCGGGTTGGACATCCAGACCGGCGGGGGAGAGGTGCTGGCGTCGATCCCGAAGGCACCGCCGCTGCTGGCGGCCACCGAGTCGTGGCCGCCGAACGCGGCGATCGCCCGGCGCACTCTCGCCCCGCTGGGCGGCACGGTGATCGAGGTGGGCGACCTGGACGACCTGCCCTTCGCCGACCGCACGTTCGACCTGGTGGTGAGCCGGCACCCGGCGGACCTGCGGTGGGACGAGGTCGCCAGGGTGCTGGCGCCCGGAGGCGCGTTCTTCTCGCAGCAGGTCGGTGCCGGGTCGGTGCGGGAGATGACCGACTTCATGATGGGGCCGCAGGAGGTCAGCATGGACCGGGCCCCGTCCGTGGCGATCAAGGATGCGCGGCAGGCCGGGTTGGATGTGATCGATTTGCGCACGGCCCGGCTGCGGATGACGTTCTCCGACGTCGGCGCCGTGGTGCACTTCCTGCGCAAGGTGTTCTGGATCGTCCCGGACTTCACCGTGGACCGCTACCACGACAAGTTGGTCGCGATGCACCGGCTGATCACCGAGGAGGGCCGGTTCGTCGCCCACTCGACGCGTTTCCTGATCGAGGCACGGCGGGCCTGACGGTCCGCGGGCCCAGCACGGTGGCGCCCAGGGCGGCGACCCTGGTGCGCAGTTCCCGGTCGGCGGTCACCACGGCCACCTGACGACCGGCGGCGCCGGTCACCACGCGCACGATCGCGTCGTCACCCGACCCGTCCGCGTCCACCACGCGCACCGTCTCCGAGCCGCCGATGCCCTTCGCCTTGCCCTCCACGACGAGCACGACCTCCACCGGCCCGGCCGTCCACTCCGGCAGCCCGACGGCCGCGACCGGCGCCAGCGAGTCGCGCAGGCGGGTGGCGGCCCCGGCCCGGTCGCGCCACCAACCGTCCGGCACGGAACCGACGACGTTGGCCGCGTCGACGACCAGGAGCGGCAGGTCAGTCATCGCGGACCGCCTCCAGCAGACTGCTGGCCGCCGGCCGGCGCAGCGGGTTGCTGTAGTTGGTGGCCGGATCGCCGAGTGCGTGCGCGGTGGGCCGCCAACCGCGCTCCCGCAACCAGTCCAGGTCCACCTCGAACACCCGCACCCGATCCAGCCCATCACCGAGCCCACCGGGGACCGCGGCCACGAACGGGTCGTCGAAGAGGCGGTCGGGCCGGCCGCTCTCGTGCGTCCGCACCGCGGCCACCCCCAAGGCGGTCGTGCCGACACCGGCGAGCACGTCAGCCCCTTTCGGTCAGCCGCATGGGGATTCCGTTGCCCGGCCGCATGGTGATCCGGTACTGCGGCTTCACCACATGCCCCGGTTGGGTGCGGGCGGTGAACCGGCGGGCGATCACGGCGAGCGCGGTGATGGCCTCCGCCCAGGCGAACTGCTCGCCGACACACGACCGGGGCCCGGTGCCGAAGGGCAGGTACGCGTACTTGGGGACCCGCTCCCGGCGCTCGTCCAGCCACCGGCTCGGATCGAACGTGTCCGGCTCGGGGAACCAGCGGGCGTCGTGCTGCATCAACAGCGGGCACACCGCGACCAGGCTGCCCGCCGGCACCTGCCAGCCGCCCAGTTCGATCGGCGCGTCTGTGCTGCGGCCGATCATCCAGGCCGGCGGGTACATCCGGATCGCCTCGCTGACCACGGCTCGCGTGTAGGTCAGGGACGGCAGGTCGTCGCTGGTGGGCGGCCTGCCCAGCGCGTCGACCTCGTCGTGCAGTGCCGCTGCGGCATCGGGGTTCTCGCCGAGCAGGTGCATCGTCCAGGACAGGGCGTTGGCCGTGGTCTCGTGGCCGGCCATCAGCAGGGTGAGCACGTGGTCGTGCACCTCGGCCGGGCGCAGGCCATCCGGTTCCTGGGCCGCGGCCAGCAGCGCGGAGATCACGTCACCCCGGTCCTCGGACGGGTTGGCCCGCCGCTGCTCGACGATGTCGTCGACCAGTTCGTGCACTGCGGCCAGTGCCTCGGTGTCGACGCCGACCTCTTCCGGTGTGGCGGCAGTGCTTCGTGCGCGGCGCCGGTTGAAGGCCGGGCGGGTGGCGGCGAAGTGGGCGAGCGTGGCCTCCAGCGCGGAGCGGATGCCCGGCGCCCGCTCCCGCAGGTCGATGCCCAGCAGCGTGCGGCCGACCATGTCCAGGGTCAGGGTGGCCATCTCCTGGTGCATGTCGACGGTCGCACCGTCGGCCCAACCGTCGACGTGGGCGGCGGTGCGCTCGGCGAACTGGTCGACGTAGCCGGTGAGCCTGCGCGGCGAGAACGCGGGCGCGACCAGCCGGCGGGCCCTGCGGTGGTCGGCGCCCTCGCTGGTCAGCAGGCCGTCGCCGAGCAGGTGCCGGGTGCGTTCCATGCCAGGGCCCTTGTTGGTGGCGCCCGCGTGTTCGATCAGCAGTTCACCGGCCAGGGCCGGGTCGACGACCAGCAGCAGGTGCCGGCCGCGCAACCGCACGCCCACCGCGTTGGGTTCGCCGCGCACGACCGAGCGGAGCATCGAGGGGAAGTCCCCGGACCGGCGGACCTGGCGGCTGAGCCAGAACATCCTGGCGGGGCCGTACCAGCGGCCGGGGCGAGGCGTCCGGCGAGTGGCCAACTGGGTCACGGGAGCTCCGTTCCACGAGGTTCGCTTCCGAGACTAGCCGCGCTCAGCTGAGGAACTGGAGAACGGCGACGGCGATCGCCAGCACGCCGGTGCCGCCGTGCATCGCGTAGGCCAGCGCCTTGCTGCCGTGGTGGCGCAGCACGATCACCATGTCGCCGAACGGAATCAGCGACACCGCCAGCAGGAACCAGCCGACCACCGGGTGCGGGGCGGTGATCAGCAGGACCAGGGTGATCACGCCGAGCATGCCGTCCCGCACGCCCTTGATCGTCAGGTATGCGCTGGCGTCGCCCCGGGCGGACGCGGGCACGCCGTACCCGGCGGCGGCCGGTTCGGGCACCAGCAGGAAACGCAGGCCGATCCAGACGACGGTGGCGCCGAGCAGGGCGGTCAGAACGGTGGCGGCGATGGACATCTCAAGCTCCCCTTTCTAGCACTGCTAGTTTCTCGGTCGACGCTAGCACAAGCGTCGACCGGATTTCTAGCAGTGCTAGCATCACGGTCATGTCGGCACAGCAGCGCAAGGTCAGGGAGCGGGCCCAGCGGGAGCGGCAGATCGTGGCGGTAGCGCGGGAGCTGGCCGAGTCGGACGGCTGGGACGCGGTCACGACTCGGAGGCTGGCCGAGCGGATCGAGTACAGCCAACCGGTCCTGTACAGCCACTTCGCGGGCAAGGACGCGATCGTGGCGGCGGTGGCGCTGGAGGGATTCGCCGAGTTGGCGAGGGCGCTGGCCGGGCCCGCCGCTGCCGATCCGAGCGCGGTTCCCGACCCGATGGCCGCTGCCGACCGGAGCGGCGCTGCCGATCCCAGGGGCGCGGTTGGCCGGAGCGGGACTGCCGACTTGAGCACGGCTGCTGATCGGAGGGGCGCGACCGGCCGTAGCGCGGCTGCCGACTCGGGCGTGGCTGCCAATTCGAGGGGTGCGGCCGATCCGCGGGCGGAGGCCGATTCGAGGGGTGCGGCCGATCCGCGGGCGGAGGCCGATTCGAGGGGTGCGGCCGATCCGCGGGCGGAGGCCGATTCGAGGGGCGCGGCCAATCTGCGGGCGGTGGCAGATCCGAAGGCGGTGGCAGATCCGAAGGCGGTGGCAGATCCGAAGGCGGTGGCAGATCCGAAGGCGGTGGCAGATCCGAAGGCGGTGGCAGATCCGAAGGCGGTGGCAGATCCGAAGGCGGTGGCAGATCCGAGGGCCGCGGCCGGCCAGAAGGCCGCCGCCGGCCCGAAGGCGGTTGTTGATCCGAGGGCGGCGGTCGCCACGGTGGCGCGCCGCTACCTGGCGTTCGCCGACGCCAACCCGGCGCTCTACGACGCGATGTTCAACCTGCGCACCGACCTGCCGTTCGGCCGCCCGAACACCCCGGCCCCGCTGCGGGCGGCGTTCACCGCGATCCAGGATGTGTTGGTGCCGGTGGCCGGCGGGCGCGACTCAGCCGTGCTGGCCGAGCTCACCTGGTGCGCCCTGCACGGCATCGCCACGCTCGGCCGGGGCGGCAGGCTCCCGCCGGAGTACGCCACCGAGCGGATCGACGCGCTGGTCGACCTGGTGACCGGTCAGTGAGCGTGGCTGCCGCGAACGTGGATCTCGGACAGTAGATCGGCGGTCGCCGCCTGCACGGCCGCCACGGCCCGCTCGAACGCCTCGACGTTGTGCGCCGCGGGCCGGTGGAACCCGGAGATCTTGCGGACGTACTGCTGCGCGGCCGCGTGCATGTCCTCCTCGGTCACAGCCTCGGTGAACGGCGGGCGAAGTGTCTTGATGCTTCGGCACATGCCAGCAATTGTGCGCCCGACGGCCGACCATTCACCATCAGGCCGGGCACCGTCAGGCAGGCACGGCACCCACTCGGATCGGCGTCAGCGAACTCGGGCGGAGTTCTTCGCCGCACTCCGCGCAGACCGTCTTCACCTGTAGCTCGGCGCCGCACGAATGCCGCCACACCGCGGGCGGCTCGCCTTCGGTCACATACCGGTCGCCCCACTGCATGAGCGTGAGCAACACGGTGTTGAGCGCCCGGCCGGCGTCGGTGAGCACGTACTCGTAGCGCGGCGGGTGCGCCTCGTACTGTCGCCGCTCCAGCACGCCGGCCGCCTCCAGGCCGCGCAGCCGGGTGGTGAGGATGTCCCGGCTGGCCCCGGTGTTGCGGGCGATCTGGTCGAACCGGCGCACGCCCAGCATGACCTCGCGCAGCGCGAGCAGGCTCCAGCGCTCGCCGACCACCGCCAGGGCGTTGGCGATCGAGCAGTCCCGTCCCCGCACGGCACACACCTCCTGTAAGTCCTGAATTCCAACTCTATCAAGCCGAGAACTATCTACAAAACCTTGACGAGAACGAGTTAACAAGTAGAAGATTGACGGGTGACCGTTGAGCGCGTGTCCTTCGACGCGCACCCCGACACGTACCGGCACTGGCGGCTGCGCTGCGAGGGCGAACTCGCCTGGCTGGTGCTGGACGTCGACGAGCAGGGTGGCCTGGTCCCGGGCTACGAGCTGAAGCTCAACTCCTACGACCTCGGCGTGGACATCGAGCTGTACGACGCCACCCAGCGCCTGCGGTTCGAACACCCCGAAGTGCGCACGGTGATCCTCACCAGCGGCAAGGACAAGGTGTTCAGCGCGGGCGCGAACATCCGGATGCTGGCCGGCTCGCCGCACGAGTGGAAGGTGAACTTCTGCAAGTTCACCAACGAGACACGCAACGGCATGGAGGACGCGGCGGAGCATTCCGGGCAGTCCTACCTGGCCGCGGTGAACGGTTCCTGCGCCGGCGGCGGCTACGAACTGGCCCTGGCGTGCCGGCACATCCTGCTGGTGGACGACAACTCGTCGGCCGTGTCGCTGCCCGAGGTGTCGCTGCTGGGTGTGCTGCCCGGCACCGGTGGCCTGACCCGGCTGGTGGAGAAGCGGCACGTGCGCAAGGACCGGGCCGACGTGTTCGCCACCCGCTCCGACGGCCTCAAGGGCCGCACCGCGGTGGACTGGAAGCTGGTCGACGAGACCGCCCCGCCCAGCCGGTTCGAGGACGCGACGACACAGCGCGCACGATCGCTGGCCGAAGCGTCCGATCGCCCGACCGATGCGACCGGTGTCGTACTCACCCCGCTGCACCGCGAGGTCACCGACGACGGCATCACCTACGACCACGTCAGCGCCACGTTCGACCGGTCCCAGGGCGCGGTCACCATCACCGTGCACGGCCCGACCGGACCACCCACCGACGACCGCACCGCCGACTGCTGGCCGCTCGCCGTGACCAGGGAACTGGACGACCTGATCCTGCGGCTGCGCACCAACGAACCGACGCTGGGCACCTGGCTGATCACCACGCGCGGCGACCACGAGACCGTGCTGGCCCACGAGCGGTACGTGCTGTCCGACGACGACTGGCTGGCCCGCGAGATCCGGCACTACTACAAGCGCACCCTGAAGCGGCTGGACGTCACCAGCCGCAGCCTCATCGCGCTGATCGAACCGGGCAGTTGCTTCGCCGGCATGCTCGCCGAACTCGCCCTCGCCTGCGACCGCCAGTACATGTTGGACGGTCCGCCGGTGGACGACGAGGACAGCGACGAGCGGGCCGTGCTCACCATGACACCGGCCAACTTCGGCCCGTTCCCGATGGGCAACGGCCTGTCCCGTCTGGAATCCCGGTTCTACGGTTCGCCGGACGACCTGGCCGGCGTCAAGGCCACCACCTACGACGCGGCCGAGGCGCTGGCGGCCGGGCTGGTCACCGACGCGCCGGACGACATCGACTGGACCGACGAGATCCGGATCGTGATCGAGGGCAGGGCGGCGCTGAGTCCGGACGCGTGCACCGGTATGGAGGCCAACCACCGGTTCGTCGGCCCGGAGACGTGCGAGACCAAGATCTTCGGCCGGCTGTCCGCGTGGCAGAACTGGATCTTCACCCGGCCCAACGCATCCGGACCGGACGGCGCACTGCGCCGCTACGGCTCCGGGCAGAAGGCCGTCTTCGACCGGAAGCGGGTGTGAGATGACCTCCTCGATCAACTACGAGGACAAGATCCCGAACAACGTCGACCTGTCCGGTGACCGCCGCCTGCAGCGGGCCCTGGAGGGCTGGCAGCCGAAGTTCATGAACTGGTGGGCCGAGATGGGCCCGACGCTGGAGACGCACGACGTCTACCTGCGCACCGCCGTCGCCGTCGGCCGCGAGGGCTGGGCGCATTTCGGCCACGTCAACGTGCCCGACTACCGGTGGGGCATCTTCCTGGCCGAGCGCGACCCGGACCGCAGGATCGGCTTCGGCGAGCACAAGGGCGAACCAGCCTGGCAGCAGGTCCCCGGCGAGTACCGGGCCGACCTGCAGCGGCTGATCGTGATCCAGGGCGACACCGAGCCGGCGTCGGTGGAGCAGCAGAAGCTGCTCGGCCTGACCGCGCCCAGCCTGTACGACCTGCGCAACCTGTTCCAGGTCAACGTCGAGGAGGGCCGGCACCTCTGGGCGATGGTCTACCTGCTGCACGCCTACTTCGGCCGGGAGGGCCGCGAGGAGGCCGAGGCGCTGCTGTTCCGCAACTCGGGCAGCCCGGACACCCCGCGCATCCTGGGCGCGTTCAACGAGCAGACCGCCGACTGGTTGGCGTTCTTCATGTTCACGTACTTCACCGACCGGGACGGCAAGTACCAGTTGGGGACGCTGAAGGAGTCGGCGTTCGACCCGCTGTCGCGCACCTGCGAGTTCATGCTCAAGGAGGAGGCGCACCACATGTTCGTCGGCACGACCGGCGTGGACAGGGTGGTGGAGCGCAGCGCGCAGCTGATCAACGAGCACGACACCGAGGACATCGCGTCGCACGGCGGCATCCCGCTGCCGATCCTCCAGAAGTACCTGAACTTCCACTACACCGTGTCGCTGGACCTGTTCGGCAGCGAGACGTCCACGAACGCGGCGAACTACTACACGGCAGGGCTCAAGGGCCGCTGGCAGGAGGGTCGCCGCAAGGACGACCACACCCTCACCGAGGACAGCGCGGTACTGGACCGGCCGAACGAGGACGGCACGTGGCGGCAGGAGGAGGTCTCCGCGCTGCTGGCGCTCAACCTGGACCTGCGCGGCGAGTACATGTCGGACTGCCAGAGCGGCGTGAACCGGTGGAACAAGATCCTGGACGAACACGGCATCGCATTCCGTTTCGCCCTGCCGCATCCCGGTTTCAACCGGGCGGTCGGCCTGCACTCGCCGTTCCACGTCACGCCGGCGGGCACGATCGTCGACGAGGCGACGTGGGAGCGCGGCCGTAACTCGTGGCTGCCCACGGACGAGGACCTGACATTCGTGCGCTCACTGATGCGTCCGGTGTACGAGAGGGGCAAGATAGCGAGCTGGGTGGCCCCGCCGCGCAACGGCATCAACGGCCAGCCGTTCGACTACGACTACGTTCATCTGGCCTGACGAGGCGGCACACATGGTCACCGTGGATCACCAGCCGTTCAACGCGTCCGACTATCTCGTGGACCGGCACGTGCGGGAGGGCGGGGGCGGCCGGACGGCGGTGCTGTCCGGCGACCGCGTCCTGACCTACGCCGAGCTCGCCGACGAGATCCACCGGGTCGCGGCCGGTCTGCGCTCGCTGGGCGTTCGGCCGGAGGAGCGGGTCCTGCTGTGCATGGCCGACGGCGTGGAGATGCTGTCCGCCGTGCTCGGCGCGATGCGGATCGGCGCCGTGCCGGTGCCGGTGTCCACGATGGTCACCGGTGCCGAGCTGGGTGCGCTGCTGGTCGACTGCCGGGCCAGGGTGTGCCTGGTGTCGGTCGAGTTCGCGCCGGCCGCCGCTGCCGCGCTGGCCCTGGCACCCGAGGTGGTGCACGTGGTGGTCGACGGTGACGTCGACCTCGCCGCCGGGCCGGCGATCGCCGTGCACGGGTGGGTCGAGCTGCGCTCGGCCGGTACCGCCGAGCTGTACCCGACGTGGCCGGACTCGCCGTCGCTGTGGCTCTACACGTCCGGCACCACCGGCAGGCCCAAGGGCGCGATGCACCGGCACGAGAGCATCCGGCAGGTCGTGGAGACCTACGGCACGGGCGTGCTGGGCATCCGGCCGGACGACCGCTGCCTGTCCGTGGCGAAGCTGTTCTTCGCCTACGGCATCGGCAATTCCTGCTTCTTCCCGCTGGCCGTCGGCGCCACCACCGTGCTGGAGCGGGCCAGGCCGACGCCCCAGGTGATCGCGGCCGCGGTCCGGGCGACCTCGCCGACCCTGTTCTATGCCGTGCCCACGTTCTACGCGGCGCTGCTGGGCAGCGACATCCCGGACGACACGTTCGCGTCGGTCCGCCAGGGCGTGTCGGCTGGCGAGCCGTTGCCGCCGGTGATCGCGTCCCGGTTCCTGCAGCGGTTCGGCATGGAGATCCTGGACGGCATCGGGTCCACCGAGGCGCTGCACATCTTCCTGTCCAACCGGCCAGGCAAGGTGCGGCCCGGTTCGTCCGGCACGCCCGTGCCCGGCTACGAGGTGGAGATCCGCGACGACGACGGCGTGGTCATCGCGGAGACCGGCAAGCCAGGCCACCTGTACCTGAACGGCCCGTCCACGGCCACCGGCTACTGGTGCCGGACCGACGCCACCCGGCTGGTGTTCCAGGGGGAGTGGCTGCGCACCGGCGACACGTACGTGCGCAACGACGACGGCTCCTACAGCTGCCTGGGCCGCTCGGACGACATGCTGAAGGCGGGCGGCATCTGGGTGTCGCCGGCCGAGGTCGAGCAGCGGCTGCTGGAACACCCGGACGTCGCCGAGGTCGCCGTGGTTGCCGCGCAGGACGACATGGGGCTGGACAAGCCGGTGGCGTGTGTGGTGCCGGTGGCCGGGCGGACCGTGGACGCCGACGCGCTGGTCGCCTGGTGCCGGGAGGGCCTGGCCGCGTTCAAACGGCCCCGGCTCGTGGTAACCGTGGCGGAACTGCCCAAGACGGCCACCGGCAAGATCCGCCGCAACGTGCTGCGGGACCAGGTGAAGGACGTGCTGCTGGCGCCGGAACCGGCCGCCGGCTGAGGGGAGAGCGATGCTGGACGGCCGCCCACTGGTCGACTCGCACCTGCACGTACCCAAGCTGTCGACCCTGAAACCGGCCTGGCTGGAGTGGGCCGACCGGTTCTCCGGCCCGCACCCGTGGCGCTCGGCGTTCGACGTGGACGGCAATCCGGTGCCGGCCCGGCTGGACGCGCTGCTGGACGCGGAGGGCGTCGACCGGGCGCTGCTGTTCTGCGAGTACAGCCCACGGGCCACCGGCATCCAGCCGATCGAGGACAACCTGCCGTTCCTGGAGCACAATCCGACCCGCTACCGCCTGGTGGCCAACGTCAATCCGCACCTGCACCACCCACTGGAGTCCGAAGTGGAGCGCCAGCTCGACCTGGGCGCGGTGGCGTTGAAGATCCATCCGGTGCACGGCGGGTTCTCGCCCGCGGACAAGGAGTTGTACGCGGCGTACCGGGTGTGCGCGGAGCGTGGCGTGCCGGTGATCCTGCACTCCGGCACGTCGTCGTTCCCCGGCGCACGGGCCAGGTTCGGCGATCCGGAGCTGCTGCTGGACGTCGTCGAGGACTTCCCGCGGGTGCAGTTCGTGTTCGCGCACGGCGGCCGGGCCTGGTGGTACGACACGGCGGCGTTCCTGGCGATGGGCAAGCCGAACGTGTGGCTGGACCTGTCCGGCCTGCCCCCGGCCCGGCTGCCCCACTACTACGCCCGGTTCGACCTGGTCCGGCTCGCCGGCAAATGGATCTTCGGCACCGACTGGCCCGGTGTGCCCGGCGCGTCCCGCAACGCCAGGGAACTGGCCGGCATCGGCCTGCCCGAGGACGTGCTGCGCGGGGTCCTGGCCGGCAACGCGGCGAAACTGTTCCCCGGCCTGGACATCTAGGTCCTGGCATCGCCGGCCGCGAACTCCTACGGGTCGTGGGCACAGAAGATGTCGACCTCGCCCTGGTACCGACGGAACAGTTCGCGAAGCCGGTGCAGGCTGTCGAGCCGTTACCGCGGGTCGACCTGTGCTCCGTCCTGGATGTGTTGCAGTTCGGGATGGGGCTGAGGCGGGTCCGCGTCGAGTTCGCCGTGGTAGAAGTACGCGTCCCCGGCATGCAGCAGCCAACCGTCCGGCTGCCGTACGGCGGCCCACCGCGGTCTGGTCCGGGTCGAGCACCGGATCGGCGAAAGCCACCCCCAGTCCGCACCGAGTCGTTGACGCGGACTGTCCACATCCGCCACGCCGAGTCCGGTGTCGACGAGAACGAGCCCGTCACGGTCGGTCTCGATCAGCAGGCAATGCCAGGTCACGCGCCGCTCCGGTTGCCCGCTGCCGGGCGCCAACGTTGGGAGGATCGCCGGTGACTCACCAAATGGTTGGTCATGCCCTGGATGTCTGCTCGGGTCCGGTCGTCGCGCCCGATCCCCAGTGCCCGGTGGAGATCACCCTGGCCGCCTTGCGCGGCCGTTGGACGCCGCTGGTGCTGGGGGAGTTCTTCCGGCACGGCGAGCTGAGTTTCTCCGAACTCGCCGCCGCCCTGCCCGGGCTGTCGGACAAGGTGCTGTCGCAGCGACTGAACCACCTGACCGACGCGGGCATCGTCGAACGCCGCCGGACACCGTCGTGGCCGCCTCGCGTGCGGTACAGCCTGACCGAGCGCGGCCGGACCTCGTCCCGGTGCTGGAGACCCTGTGGTCCTGGGGTACCGCACACAGTTCCTAGACCCGGGCCGCCAGTTCGCGCCAGCGGCGGGTGGCCTCGGGCTGCCAGCGGGCGTGACGGTCGGTGAACAGCTCCGCCGCCCTGGCACCGATCCATTCGGCCGGCAGCAGCTGCTTCGGTAGCTGCGGATCGAGGAACGGGAACCGGCGCCACTCGTGCACCAGCCGGGTCTGTGCACGCAGGACACGGTTCGGTGAATCCGGTGCGAGACCGGTGATTTCGCCGATGAATCGCTCGTAGCAGTCGGCCACGTCCGCCAGGTCCCAGGCTGCGGCGACCATGTCGGCCTGCTCGCCCAGGGCGCCGTAGCGGCCGACGAACGACATCGCCGTGGTGGGCAGCGCCAGGTCGGTGAGGATGCGGCGGGCGTCCGTCTCGGCCCCGGTGCGCGGGGAGATCCAGACGCCGGCAGTCGGGGTGCCGAAACCGGCCCAGGTCAGCCGGGTGCGCAGCCGGTGCCGCAGGTCGCGCAGCGACTCGGGTACCGACACCAGGATCATCAGCCACTGACCGTCCCAGTCGGGACCGTCCGTGCCGAACGAGTAGATCCGCGCCGCGCCGGTCTCCAGCAGCCGCCTGCCCTGCGCGGTCAGAGCCCAGCGCACCCGCCTGCCCAGCCGTTCGGACTCCAGCCAGCCCTCGGCCGCGGTCCTGGCCAACGCCTGCCGGGCCGACTTCTCCTCGATGTCCAGCAGGGCGAGTACGTCGACCAGGGTGGCCGTCCACACGGGTTCGTCGGCGGGCAGCACGAACTCGCCCAGCACGGTCATCAGCAGCGAGCGGGCGCTGCCGCCGGACAGTTCGCGGCGGCGGGACAGCGTCGGTCCGGTAGCCGGCTCCACGCGCGCCTCCACCCGGTCATCCGACAGAATCGTGCTGCTTCGTCAGCCGAGTGTAGACCGTCAGTCGGTGGGAAACGCCGCTCCACAGTTTGGGCAGGTCACCGGCCTGGCCTGCTCACTGAACCGGCCGCACTCCGGGCACACCTGACCCACCCAGCAGGCTGGATCGCCGCCCTCGGTCACGTGTAGTTCTTCCGGCCGCTCGTCGGTCACGCTTTGCGCCCCACGCCGCCGACCATCCAGGTCACCGGGGACAGGTCGGGAGTGTCGTCACCGTGCCAGTCCCGCACGTAGACCAGGCCCGGTTCGACCATCTCCAGGCCGTCGAGGAAGCGGCTGACCTCGGCCTTCGACCGCCGCGAGTCACCGTCGCGGCGCAGGAAGCTGCGGTAGACCTCCTGTGCGGCGGTCAGCGCGTCCGGCTCGTCGTCGGACACGACGTGCGAGATGGCCAGGTAGCTGCCCGGTGCCATCGCGTCCCGCAGGGTCGCGACCACGTCGAACGGCCGGTCGGAATCGGTCAGGAAGTAGAGGATGCCGACCATCAGGATCGCCACCGGCTGGTCCAGGTCGATCAGCCGGCGCAGCCGGGAGTCGGCGAGGACGTCGGCCGGGCGGCACAGGTCACCGTCCACCGCGATCGTGTTCGGGTTCTCGGCGAGCAGCGCGCGGGCGTGCGCCAGGACGACGGGGTCGTTGTCCACATAGACCACGCGGGCGTCCGGTGCGACCGCCTGGGCGACCTGGTGCACGTTGTTCTGCGTGGGCAGGCCGGTACCGATGTCGACGAACTGGCGAATGCCCTGCTCGGCGAGGTAGCGGACCACCCGGCCGAGGAACGCTCTGTTCTGCGCCGCCATCGTCGCGACTTCCGGCACGGCGGCCCGCACCTGCTCGCCGACCTCCCGGTCACAGGCGAAATTGTCCTTGCCACCGAGGAAGTAGTCGTAGACGCGGGCGATGCTGGGCCGGCTCGTGTCGACGCCGGCCGGTACCCGCGTTGCCATGTCAGCCACGATCCGCCCTCCCGAGGGTCAAGGCTTGATCGTAGCCGCGTCCTCAGGCAGACGCAGTCAGCCAGGTGGCGCGGCCGGGCCGGGTGGACACCCAGCAGCCCCGGGAGTCGGCGGCCGGTGCGGTCCGACCGTCCGGATCGGGCAGTGCGAGCATCGCGTCCAGGACGTCCAGCGCGGTGCCGCTGGTTCGCCACACCACGGAGCGTGGCGAGAGGATGTCCGGCTCGGTGGCGGACATCCGGGCGGCATCGGCGGCCTGTTCGCCGTAGATCTGGATCACGTCGACCACACCGTTGTGGGTGCGCACACCGGTGACGGCGACCACATGACCACAGTGGTCACGCGGGTGAACGAAGCGGAAGCCGGTCGCCATGAGCTTCCGCAGCTTCGCGGTGACGTCGCGCATAGCAGCCCCTGACGTGCGGAGGAGGCGGCGGGCGGCCGCCGGTCAGCCGGACCGGTCGGAACGCGCCCAGGTCACGAAGGCGGCCAATCCGGTTCTCGGGTAGACGAGGAACGGCCCGGTGGGTTGCCGCGAGTCCCGGACGGTGATCCGCGATCCGGCCAGCGGCGCCAGCTCGACACAGTTGCCCGTGGCGCCACTGTGTCTGCTCTTGCGCCAGGGCAGGTTGGACGTCGGAGCGGCGATCGTGGCGCGGTCGATGTCGGCCATCGCGGGAGTCCACCTCCTGTGCGCGTCGAGCACGTGTGGGTGACAGCGTGCAGCGACGGTAACACAGGTATGCGCGTGCAGATGCACGTGCATTTGATCTCAATCGAGTGAGTTGTAGATCTTGGTCAGCCGGTTCCGGCTCTCGTCCGGCGTCTCGGCCTCCACCGCCAGCCGTTGCACGACCTTCGCGTACGCCTCGACCTCATCGGGTTTGTCCAGGTAGAGGGCGCCACACAGGTGCTCCAGGTAGACCACGTCGGGCAGTTCCGGCTCGGCGAAGCGGAGCACCGTGAACGACCCCTCGGCGGCCGAGCCGCCCGCGTGGAACGGCACGACCTGCAACGACACGTTCGACCGGGTCGTGACCTCGAGCAGGTAGCCGAGCTGTTCGCGCAACACGTCGGTCCCGCCGACCGCGCGGTGCAGGACGGACTCGTCGACCACCGCCCACAGCCGGCACCCGTGCGGATCGGTCAGCATCCGCTGCCGCGCCATCCGCAACCCGACCCGACGGTCGATCTCGGTGCCCGGCGCGTCCGGCAGCCCCCGCCGAACGACCGCGCGGGCGTAGTTCTCGGTCTGCACGAGGCCAGGGACGAACGCGATCTCGTAGGTCTGGATGCGCGCCGCGGATTCCTCGAGGCCGACGTAGTCCTGGAACCAGCGGGGGAGCAGGTCCTGGTAGCTGTGCCACCAGCCGGGTTGGTTGGAGGCGCGGACGAGGTCGAGGAACGTGTCGCGCTCGTGTTCGTCGGTGACGCCGTAGAGGGCGAGCAGATCGGCGACGTCGCGTTCCTTCAGGCTGACCCGCCCGAGCTCCAGCCGGCTGATCTTGGATTCGGAACCGCGAATGGCATCCCCGGCCTGCTCACGGGAGATGTTCCCCTGCTCACGCAACCGTCGGAGCTGCGACCCCAGAACCATGCGTCGGGCCGTCGGACCAGCAGCCGACCCCTCCGTGGCCACGCCAACCTCCCACCGTCACGCCTCGCGCGCCACGGCACGTTACACGCATCTGTCGGCACTGACACCACCCGTGGGCCATCGAAGGTGACGGTGAGTAAAGGTGTCGGGGCGGTTAGTGGTTCTTGACCTGATTTATCGCATTTCGCGGGTCGGACGGGTGGCGATTCGGCGGGGACTTCTCGGTGTTCTTCGGGGAGTCGACCGGGCTGGCCGGGGCCTCCGCGCGACGTGCGGCTCGGCGCCGCCTCGGCCGGTCGCGTTCGGCGAAAATGCCATGTCGCATTTCTGCCAGCATCGGGGTCGTGCCGACGGGAGAGTCGATGGTGGCTCGCCGATCGCGGGCCTCCGGTCTGACTTTCTGGGAAAGGTAGGCACATGCACGTCGCCCCCGGGCTCAAGGTCCTGTACTTCGGAACGCCGGTGGTGCTGATCAGCTCCCGGAATGACGACGGATCGGCCAATCTCGCGCCGATGTCGTCCGCGTGGTGGCTGGACCAGACCTGCATGCTGGGGCTGGGAAACAGTGGGCAGACCGCCGCGAACCTGCTGCGGGAGGGCGAGTGTGTGCTCAACCTGCCGTCGTCCGCGATGGTCGACGCCGTCGACCGGATCGCGCTCACCACGGGCAAGGCGGTGGTGCCGGACTACAAGGTGGAGCAGGGTTATCGCTACGAGCCGAACAAGTTCTCGGTCGCGCGGTTGACTGAGCAGCCGTCAGAGCTGGTGCGGGCTCCCCGGGTCGCGGAATGTCCGATCCAGATGGAGTGCAGGGTCATCGCGGCGCATCCCATCGGCGGCCCCGACACGAACGCCACCGCGTTCCAGGTCGAGGTCCTGCGCACCCATGTCGAGGAGGGCTTGGTCATTCCGGGGACGCATTACGTGGACCCGAACGGCTGGGATCCGCTGATCATGAAGTTCTGCGAGTTCTTCGGCGGTGGCCAGAACATCCACCCGTCGCGCCTCGCCGAAGGCTGGAAGATGCCGCATGCACGCCAGCCGACAACGGTCTGAGCGGACACCGGCAGCCGTCGGTGGGCGAGATACCTGTTCGGCGGCAAGCGAGTGCCGTCGGGCGGCCATCGGTAGCGGGCTTTGAGGGCAGGCGCCAGTGCACGGCGAGGCGCGAACGTGAGATGTGCGGCAAGGCCGTCGCCAAGCGGCCCGCCACATCCCTTACACCGCAAGTGTTCGCGCCGGGACCCCCGCGTCAGACCGCCCGCGCCCGACGTGTTTGCGACGCTGTGCCGCAAGACCGTCCGTCCTGCCATGCCGCCCAGCCGTGTTCGCCCGCCGCGCCGCCGTACTCACCCAGCCAGGCCATCGTGCCTGCGCCGGGGTGCGTGCGGCCCGTCGTGCTCGCGGCAATGTGATCGACGGGAGCTTGCTCGCAATGCTCGCGCCACCCTGCACTCGCCAGGTGCTTGCCCTGCCGTGCGCGCGCCGCTGTGTTTGCCCTGCCGTGCGCGCCACTGTGTCCGCGCAGCGGTGTCCGCGCAGCGGTGTCCGCGCCACTGTGTCCGCGCAGCCGTGTCCGCGCAGCCGTGTCATTGCCAGAACGCTCGCGCCGCTGTGCTCGCTATCGGGCTCGTTCTACCCACGCTCGGGCTCGGCCAAGCGGGCTCGCTCGGGTCAGTGGCTCGCGGACAGCTTGCGGTAGGGCATCACGGCGTCCACCAAGCCGTACGCCATCGCCTCCTCCGCCGTGAGCACCTTGTCCCGCTCAATGTCCCGCCGAACCTCCTCCACCTCCTTCCCGGTGTGCCGGGCCAGCGTCGCCTCCAACTGGCGCCGCACCCGCTGGATCTCGGCCGACTGGATCTCCAGATCGGACGTCTGCCCGCGCACCACCTCCATCGCCGGCTGATGGATCAGCACCCGGGCGTTGGGTAACGCGAACCGTTTCCCTGGCGCCCCCGCCGCCAGCAACACCGCCGCCGCGGACGCGGCCTGCCCCAGGCACACCGTCGAGATGTCCGGTCGCACGTAGTTCATCGTGTCGTAGATGGCCATCAGCGACGTGTCCGCTCCGCCCGGCGAGTTGATGTACAGATGGATGTCCCGGTCCGGGTCGTCGCCTTCCAACCACAGCAGTTGCGCCATGATGTCGTTGGCCGCCGCGTCATCCACCTGCGTACCCAGGAAGATCACGCGTTCCGAGTAGAGCTTGCTGTACGGGTCGGACTCGCGCATGCCGTAGCTGGTGCGTTCGACCATCGACGGCAGGACTCTGCGTTCAGACATGCTGTACTCCCACGGGTGGGCGGCGGACGATCTGGTCGATGAAGCCGTAGTCCAACGCCTCCTGGGCGGTGAACCACCGGTCGCGGTCGGCGTCCTGGGTGATCCGCTCGACCGTCTGGCCGGTCTGGGCAGCCGTCAGCTCCGCCATGCGGCGCTTCATCTGGCCCAGCACGGCCGCCCGGATGGCGATGTCGGTGGCCGTGCCGCCGACGCCGCCGGACGGTTGGTGCATGACGACACGGGTGTTGGGTAACGCGTACCGCTTGCCGGGTGTGCCGGACGACAGCAGGAACTGCCCCATCGACGCGACGAATCCGAGGCCCCACGTGGCCACGTCCGGCTCGATCAACTGCATGGTGTCGTAGATCGCCATGCCCGCGGTGACCGAGCCGCCCGGCGAGTTGATGTAGAACGTGATGTCGGCCGCCGGGTCCTCGGCGGCGAGCAGCAGCAACTGGCCGGTGATGCGGTTGGCGACGTCGTCCTCCACCTCGCTGCCCAGGAACACGATTCTGGACCGCAGCAGTTGTTCGAAGACGGCGTCGTTCAACGTGAGGCCGGGTTGACTCATGACTACCTCCCTGGGCGTGCGACTGGAATGTCCACGTCCGACGGTAGCGACGATCAACCCGGTGTACAGGCTTGTTCGCTGTGCGCGTGTTCGCTGAGAGCGTGACTAATCCACTGTGGAGAAAGTGGCCGGACGCACTCCGATCGGCCGCCGGCTACGATGGACCACCGAAACTGCGGCGGATCGCAAATCTGCCTTGGGGCGGTCAAATGATGCGTGCCCGCCAGGAAATCGGCGGCATCGCTCGGTGTTGACTTTGCGAACTATGCGAAGTATCCTTGGTTGCCGAGTGTTATCCGAGCACCGGGATGAGATCGTAAATGGACGGTTTTGTCGATTCCGCCTCACTTTATGAAGTCGTGAATTATCTCAGGCTCGGGCGCAGTGCAAATAGATGGGCCGTGCGGGTGAGCCACGACCTGGGAGCGCTGTTCATAGGAGCGCCAAGAATTCATATCATGCCAGGTTTCGAGCGGGACGGATTTCCTTCGGATGTCTACGGCAAGATGGTCGCCAGCCTGACTGATACGGTAAGGATATTTGACGTACCCGCCGAGATCAAAGTACGGGCGCTCAGTCGTATGAGGCGGTGGGCACGACGAAATCCAGATAAGGTACGTGACATGCTCGGCAAGCTATATGATGGCACGTATGCGGACGGGCGGGAGGACTATGGGCCTTTCGTAGAATGGCTGGCCAACTTCTTTCGGTACAACACAGCCGAGCACTCGTCACGACTGGGCGGGGTGTTCAACAAGACACTCATACCGGAGCTGTCCTTGATACTTCAGGTGCCGAAGGACGATCTGGTCAAGGCCTGGCACCTGAGTTGCGACTCGGAGTTCCTGTCCCGCAGCAGATTCTTGGATCGAGCTTCTGGTGAACCTCTCCAGATCATGTGGGATGCCTGCGCGACGGCAGCCATGTTGAGGGGGCGGTTCCACGACGGAATTGCCGAGCTCTCCGGGGTGCAAGTTGTCCATCATCCCGTCCGTTCGCCAGTGTTGAAAAAGCTGGCCGGCGGTTCTGAAATGGTCTACCAGGCGACCGATACCCAGCAATTTCTCTCAGCAATCCTACTGAACGCGGCGCTTCGCGAGAAGGGGACAGATGCCAGGGTGGCTGCCTGGTCTGGCAGCGTTGGTGTGACCCGATCGCTGGCGGTGCAAGGTCTGTTGGATCTGTCACAGCAGCCCACCTTGGACTCGGCCGAGCGAGCCGCTGTGGAGGCGGCACGCAAGATTGGTGTCCCCGCGTATGGCAATGTTGTTTCTCAGGCGCTGGAGTTGGTGGCTGTCGTCGGAGTTGGTGCGGCGACCTCGTTCACCTTGACTCCCTGGGAGGGATTCGCATTCGCCGTAGCGGCGGGTGCGGCTTTCCGCGTCCCACAGGTGCAAAGGATGCTTGAAGACTCTCGTCGCGCGAGTCGGCGAAAACTTCGCCGACTCGC
>DASUGU010000084.1:0-10858 GCA_036273855.1 Pseudonocardiaceae bacterium | reverse complement strand
GCCCCAGCAACGGTCTGCCATCGACCGCGGGGCGCTCGACCGCCGTTCTAGCGGCTGCGCGATCCACCGCACCGTAGACGACCGCGCGACAATTCCCGCAGGTCGGGACCTGATAGACCCCATTCGACACCAGCCACCTAGGCCGTGTTTCATAGGCTGGACCTGTGAAAACGCGAGGTGGACGTGTTCACAGGCATAACCACTCGTTGATCGCGGCGATCTGGACGGTTGCTTCGTAGCGGACCGCGAGCTTGTCGTAGCGGGTTGCCACGGCACGATTGCGCTTGAGCCTGTTGATCCCGCACTCGACCGCGTGCCGCTGCTTGTACGCCTCAGGATCGAAGGCCGGTGGGCGACCCCCAGCCTGTCCCTTGTTCTGGCGGTTGCGGATCTGGTCGACCTTTTCCGGGATCGTGCACCGAATGCCACGACGCCGCAGATACGCACGGTTGGCCCGAGACCCGTACGCCTTGTCCGCCAACACCCGATCCGGCGTGGTACGCGGCCGGCCACACCCGATCCGAGCGACCCGGACACGTCCCAACACCAGCTGAAACTGGGGCGAGTCACCCCGCTGACCCAGCCAGGCCGATCAGGACGGTGGCGAGGGTGGAGGCGTCACGGCGATCGGTGGGGATGGGTGCGGTGTTCAGTGCCCAGGCGATCGCCTCGATGCTCACGGTGCACCGTCGCGGGTGTCACCATGAGGGCTCTGACCGGCGCCGGTCCCGCGGGCGCGGTAGAGCAGGCTGGCGATGGTGCCGACGGTTGGGGTGTCCCGTTCGGCGAGCCAATCGAGGATGCGGCGGTCGTGGGCGCCCAGTTCGACGCCGTCGAGCGGTTCCAGCAAAGCGGTGACTCGGTCGGCGTGACGTCGGGCCCGCTGGTGGTCGGTTGTCGCGGCTGTGTGCAGGTCGTCGGTCGCCGTATCGTCGTGGGTGATGTCGAAGGGTGGTCGGATGCGGTGCGGCGGGTGGTGCAGCGGCGCGAGATGGGGGGAGTGTGGGCCGGGTTGGCCGGTGTTGTTGGTCGTCACGGTGGACCTCCAGGGGGCGGGTCCTGTCTCACGCGCGTCTCACGGACTGGTGGGACAGGGCCGGATGGGAGGCCCCGGGCCCGGACTTTCTCTGGACTGTGACCAGCCGAAACGGATCGAGCCGGACTGGACCGGATCCCTTTCACCCCGCTGGGGGTCAAGGGGTCGCAGGTTCAAATCCTGTCGTCCCGACGGTCGAAGGGTCTTCGCAGGTCAAGCGCGGCGAAGACCCTTTCTTGTGGCTCTCGTAGACCCCCGTTGGGTAAAGAAGCCTGTCGCACAGCGCTTAACTGAGCTCGGACACCTTGACTGTACGGACGTCGGGATTTGACTAAACGGTGTCTGCGGCAGCGGCCGGGTAGGGGCCGCGTCGGCCGTGGTGGTGATGATGTTGGTCGGTGCGGTGGTCATCTTTCCGGTCATGACGCCAGTTGAGCACATTCATGTCACCGGCTACCTGACGTGATCAGCCGCAGGGTTGGTCCAGCGGGGCCGGCAAGGGGGCGTTCGTCGGTCGGGGCGAGGGTGCCCCGGCCCAGCCCCTTGCGTGGCGGGTTCTCGGGACGCGCAGCATCAGACGATCCATGGTGGCCGTTGGTGATCGAGTACGAGGACCGACCTTGGGCTGCGACTAGTAGAGTGTCGCTGCTTAGTTGTGGCCTTTGTGGCTGGGATGCTGTTGTGCGGCAGGTTGTTCCCTGCCGGACAAGGACGGTTGTTGTGCCATCGCGGAAAAAGTGGCCGGTCAGGTTGGCTGCGCGGGATCGTGACGAGTTGGTCCGGGTGACCACAACCGGTGTTCATCCGGCGTCGATGATCATGCGGGCGCGGGTGCTGCTCGCGTTGGACACCTCGCTCGGTGAGGTGGACGCGACAGAGGTGATCGCGGCCCGGGTGGGGGTCTCGGGTGAGACGCTGCGTCTGGTCGCCAAGCGCTTCACCGAGACCGGCGGCGACATCTGGGCCACGATCGAGCGCAAGCAGCGCGAGCATCCGCCGGTGCCCTCGCCGGTGACCGGTGAGGTCGAGGCGCGGCTGATCGCCCTGGCATGCTCGCAGCCCCCGGCCGGGCATGCCCGATGGTCGCTGCGGCTGCTGGAGAAGCACGTCGCGCTCATCGCCGACATCCCCGACCTGGACCACTCCACCATCGGCCGGGTCCTAAAAAAACGGAACTGCGTCCTCATCTGAAGAAATGCTGGACCATCCCACCGAAGGCGAACGCGGCCTTCGCCGCGGCGATGGAAGACGTCCTCGCGGTCTACGCCCGGCCCTGCGATCCCGCCAGGCCGGTGGTGTGCATGGACGAGAAGCCCTACCAACTTCTGGGCCAGGTCCGCGACCCGAGTCCGGCCCGGACACGACGCTCGTGAGGACAGCGAGTACGTCCGCTGCGGCACCTGCTCGATCTTCGTGTGGGTCGAGCCCCTGCGCGGATGGCGCCGCGTGCACGCCGCCTCGCTCTACGAGGCCTTCGATGAGGCGGCCGCGGACGACACGGCGATGCGGAGCCGGGCGGGCCCGTTGCCAGCGACCCAGGCCAGCTTGGTGACTGGTCCGCGCGGCTGCGGTTGGTCGAGTTGCCCGCGTGTGCGCTGACCACACCGACCGAATCACAATGTCGAACGCAGACACCGCTGCCCTCCACTAACGACGCCGCGACCGCGACGATCTCGTCCGACCTCGCCCTGCCCTCGACCGCGGTCATCGCGGCGACTGCGGGAAACGACAGCAGCGGCGGCGACTTCACGGCGACATCGCTGAAGCCCTCCGGTGCCTGGCAGGCCGGTGGGTCGGCGGACTCGTTCACCTACTCCTACCCGATCACCGTGCCTCCGGTGCCCGGCGGTCTGCAGCCGGACGTGACGCTCAGCTATGACTCGCAGTCCGTGGACGGTCTGACGTCGTCGACGAACAACCAGGCGTCCTGGATTGGCGATGGCTGGTCCTATAGTCCCGGTTTCATCGAACGCTCCTACCAGCCGTGCAACAACAATCCCGCCGGTGCGACCAAGACCAACGACAACTGCTGGTCGGACTCTGACGTGCTGACGCTGTCGCTGGGCGGTCGCACCACACGGTTGGTGAAGGACGATGCCACCGGCACCTACCGTCCGCAGAACGACGACCACGAAAGGGTGCAGTTGCTGACCGGCGCCGGCAACGACGCGCAGAACGGCGAGTACTTCGAGGTCACCACGACGGATGGCACCCAGTACTTCTTCGGAATGAACCAGCTGCCCGGCTGGATGCCCGGGGTCGGTGACGATACGACGAACTCGGTGTGGACCGAGCCGGTGTTCGCCACTCAGACCGGCCAGCCCTGCTTCAACGCGACGTTCGCCGACTCGTGGTGCCAGCAGGCGTACCGATGGAACCTGGACTACGTCGTGGACACCCACTCCGACGTGGTGTCCTACTTCTACAACACCGAAACCAACTTCTACGCCCGCGACAACGGCCGCGACGACGGCTCGACCGCTGACACCAGCTACGTGCGGGGCGGCTACCTGACCAAGATCCTCTACGGCCAGCGCGCCGGCCAGGTCTACACCACCTCACCCGCCGCGCAGGTGCTGTTCACCACGACCGGCCGCTGCGATCTGGCCAGCTGCGACCCGGCCACCTTGTCGAAGGACACGGCCAGCCACTGGCCGGACGTGCCCTTCGACCTGACCTGCGCCCAGAACGCCGCGTGTACCAACCAGTCGCCAGCGTTCTGGTCGGAGTCGATGCTGCAGTCCATCCAGACTCAGGCCCTGGTCGGCACGACCGAGACCAACGTGGACCAGTGGTCGCTTGCACACACCTTCCCCGATCCCGGTGACACGACGCCGACCAACACCGGCACCACCCCGTCGCTGTGGCTCTCGTCGATCACCCACATGGGTCAGGACACCACGGCCGGCGGCAGCAGCTCGCCGATCACCTTGCCCGCGATCACCTTCACCAGTGTGCCGCTGGCCAACCGGGTGAACCTGGGCGAGGGCTACCCGCCCCTGACCCGGCAGCGGATGCACCAGATCACGACCGAAACCGGCGAGATCATCACCGTCAGCTACTCCTCCCCGGCCTGCGGCGCGGCCACACCGGCCGACCCGTCGAACAACACATCCCTGTGCTATCCCAGCTTCTGGACGCCACTGGGCCTGACCGCGCCGATCGAGGACTGGTTCAACAAGTACATCGTCACCGGCGTCGCCGAGCACGGCGCGACACTGGCGGAAGTGACCGTGTCGCGCTACGTCACCGCCCGTCGGATCGAACTGGGTCTGGACCGCATCGAGGTGGCGGTGCCCCAAGCCCACCTGCCCGGCGCTGAGGCCGAGGTCGATTTCGGGGAGTTCCGTGCCACCATCGCCGGGATGCTGACCACGCTGTGGCTGTTCGTGATGCGGCTTTCCCACTCTGGCAAGGCTTTCCACGTCGCGTTCGCCACCCAGGCCCAGGAGGCGTTCCTGGAAGGGCACGTGGCCGCGTTCACCTACTTCGGTGGCATCCCAGCGCGGATCCGTTACGAAAATGTTCCACGGAACATTTTCCGGCACCAGCCGGGCCGGAGCGCCGCCGAAGAACGCGAACGCCTCCACATGGCTGGCCGTCCACGAGGCCTGGTCCATCGAAATGACCGGCCGGACGAACATGTGCCGGGAGTGCGACAGCACCATGACGAACGCCCAGATCCGCTGCGACCGACCGGTGCGCGGGTCGGTCCACGATCCCAGCATCCCGTAGTCGATCTGCGCCTCCAGCCCCGGATCCGGATCGTCCCGCAGTACCGTGACCTTGCTGCGCACCGCGTCCTCGGCCAGGTTCGCCGCGACATACCGCTTGAACGAGGCCACCGAACCGGACACCCCGTGCTCGTCGCGCAGCCGCTGATGGATCGTCGCCTTGCTCACCCCGGCCCGCAGCATCTCGGCGATGTACTCCCGATGCTTGTCGAAGTCCGGCCAGGTCACCTGCCGCAACCGCGTGTCGGTCAGGTGCGGGAACCACTCCTTGACCAGCGGCGCCCAGTCCGCCTCGGTCATCGGCGGCCCACCGGGCACGAACCCCGCCGCGATCGCCGGCTCCACATAGCGACGGATCGTTCCGCGCGCCACGCCCAGCGACCCGGCGACATCGTGCTGAGACCGCCCGGCATACCAATGCACCAGGATCTCGGTTATATCGATCACGTAGAACGTCCTCCTCGCCATCCGCTCCCCAGCCACCAGGGCCGACGAGCGAAGATCATGGACGAGAAGACAGAAGGATCTTGATAACGACAGCCGAACGCTCGCCGTATCCTCGACCAACATCACGAGCGCTCAAGGGGGCACGACGAGCGGCGAGCGGGTCAATTGCGTGAGCGGATCACGCCCCAACGGGAACATTCCGTGAGCGCTGACAGGACTCATCGGTTCCAACCCCTGTCGCCGACTTCGCATCAGCTTCGGCGAACGGCCGGAACGGCCCTACGCCGCGACCGACGAAGTCGATGCTCTCGCCGGACGCATGACACCGGACAACGGGCTGCTGACCATCACCGCCGCCTACACCGGGCTGCGCTGGGGCGAACTGGCCGGCTTGCAGTGGAGCCGCGTCTACCTCGGTGAGGACCCCCGTATTCACGTGGACCGTGGAGTTGGGGCCCTCCACGAGATCCGGGGACGGCTTGAGCTTGGACCGCCGAAATCGCCCGCCAGCGTCCGCGTCGTCCACCTGCCGCCCTTCCTCGCCGAGGAACTACGTGCACACCGCCGACGCAACCCGCGCAGCCAATTCGTGTTCACCGGCCCCGACGGTGGGCTGCATCGCCGATCCAACTTCCGTCGCCGGGCCTGGCTTCCTGCCCTGGTCGGGGACGAGAAGAGGGGATGGTCGCCCCTCAACGAAGACTTGCACTTTCATGATCTACGTCACGCGCATGAAACCTGGTTGATCGAACATCGCGTGCCTCGCATCCTGCGGCTGGTCCGGCTCGGGCATAAACGCAGGGACATCGATGACGTCTACTCCCACATCACGCCCTCCATGATCCACGACACGCTCACCGCCCTACAGCAGCGCTGGGCGCAGGACGGTGGATGGGCCTGGCACCACATCCACCATGGGGGTCAGAAATGACCTGACCTCTTCTTACGGGCCTAATGTGTTCATGCTGGGCGATCCTTCACTGGATCCCACCGTACTGGCGGTCTGACCAGCTCAAACACGCCGAATGGTCGTAGTGTCGACATTAGCGGAACGACGTATGGCTCCCGCGTCGGCGGCCACATGATCTCCCCACAGCGATTACCGGGGAGCAGAACGTCGGCCGGACCAGCCGCCAGAACGGGGCCGGAGCTGGGAAAACGGCCTGAACTCTTCGGATCAGGGGTTGTGGTCAGCACGTCGTGCTCCCCAACTGCTCCCTAAAATGATCGACGGCCCGCCGATGGAGATCATCGACAGGCCGTCTGAGCTGTGAAAACATACTGTGGGCGATGCAGGGATCGAACCTGCGACCTCTTCGGTGTGAACCAAGGACGATACAGTGCGCCGACCTGCGGAAATGCGACTTCTGCAGGTCGGCGCGCGTCCGTTCAGAGCCATTGGATGCAATTGAGGGCCGTTCAGCGAACATATCTGCTCCCCATTTGCTCCCCGCACTGCTCCCCGGCATCAGCGGCGGTGCGTCTTTCCGTCCGTCTGGGGCCATCCGCACGGAGTTAGCTTGACCAGTCCTGCCAGTCCAACCCGGTAACCCGGCTGAATTCGCCGGTGTTCGCGGTGACGACCGTCAGGTCGCGGCGGAGGGCTTGGGAAGCGATGAGCACGTCGTAGGCACCGATCGGCGTGCCGTTTTTCTCTAGGTCGGCACGTGTCCGGCCGGCGGTCTTGGCGTCTTCGTCGTCGAAGTCCAGCACGTCCAAGTCGCCGGACAGCAGGATGCGCAGGCGCTCGGTGTTCTCCTCGATACGCCCGCTCTTGGCCACGCCGTACCACAGTTCGAACAGGACGACCGAGGAGATCGCCAGATAATCGCCGGCCTGCTCCGCCTCCCGGAACCGTTCCCGTAGTCGGGCAGGCTTGTTCCGCAGCAACGCGACTACCGCATTGGTGTCGAGAAGGTAGTTCACTCGAAGATGTCCTCATCGACCGGCGTCAGTGGCTGGTTGCGGCCATCGGCGAACAGTGGCACGTCGGCGAAGCGGTCCAGCTCGGCGAACCACGCGTCGAGGTCGGAGGCGATGGGCTCCAGCAGCACACCCTCGCCTACGTGCCGGACCCGGACCCGGTCGCCAGGCAGTCGGAACTCTTTGGGCAGTCGGACCGCCTGGCTGCGGCCATGGGTGAACAGTCGTGCGATCGCTGTGTCACTCATGAACCCTCCCCAACTGGTAGCTATCAACAGCGTATATCATTAGTCGAAGGGGTGCCATGCGATCGCTGGGTACCTGACCCGCCCGGTCCTGTGTGTGCCGAGAATTGCGTCCGCGCAGGTCAAGAGTCATCGGTGGGTGGTCCGTGGCCGTCGGGCATGATCACGACTCGTGCTGGTCCGCTTCGCCTATCTCGCTGTCGTCCAGGCTTTCGCCGCGCTGCGGCTGTTGCCGATGGCCGATCGCGAGAGGGACGTCGAGATCCTGGCCCTGCGTCGTCAAGTCGCGATCCTGCAGCGACAGCTCGGTGATCAATGCCCGCGACTACGACCTGCGGACCGGTGGTTCCTCGCCGCTTTTGGTGCCGCTGTCCCGCGGGACGCTGCGCCGGCTGCATTTGCTGGTCAGCTGGACACCGTCCTGCGGTGGCACCGTGACCTGGTCAAACGTCGCTACACCCGCGCGAGCTGACACCGGGGGACGGGTGCGGCTTGCATCAGGGCCGACGCGTGGGCCTACTTCGCGGCCGGTGGCGAGTAGTCCGCTGCCGGCAGCGCTCTGCCCATCCTGGCCAGCGGCGACAGCAGCATACACACCGGGGACAGCAACAGCAGGGCCGCCGTCAGCAGCAGGCCCGCGCGCACCCCGATGGCGACGCCGAGCACACCACCGAGCACCGAGCCGACCGGGGTCAGCCCCAGTCCGACAAAGTCGACGGTTGCGGCGATCCGGCCCTGCAACTGGGCAGGCGTGACAGCGAGGCGTCACCGTCGTGACGGTGATGTCGACGGTCTGGGCGAACGCGCCGAACAGGAAGTTCAGCACCTGTACGTGCCGAGAACTACGTCCATGCAGGTCAGCAGGCATCGGCATGTGACTGGGTGACCATCCGGCATGATGGCGGCTCGTGCTCCGCTTCACCTACCTCGCCGTCTCCCACGCCTTGGCCGCGCTACGGCTGGTGCGTATGACCGACCGCGAGAAGGACGTCGAGATCCTCGCGTTACGCCATCAACTCACGGTCCTGCACAGGCAACTCGGCGATCAGCGCCCACAACTGCGACCCGAGGACAGGGCACTGCTCGCGGCCTTGCTCGCGCCCCTGCCCCGCGCGACGCTGCGCCGGCTCGGACAACTGGTCAGCCCGGACACGGTGCTGCGGTGGCATCGAGACCTGGCGAAACGCCGCCACGCCCGCACGAGTATGCGCCGAGTGCCTGGGCGTCCCCGCACGGTCGTCTCGATCCGTCGCCTCGTCCTGCGTCTGGCAACCGAGAGCCTCTCCTGGGGCTACCGGCGCATCCACGGCGAACTCGCCCTCCTGGGCATCACGATCGCTCCCTCCACCGTGTGGGAGATCCTCAAGCCCGAGGGCATCTACCCGGCCCCGCACCGGGCAACCACCACGTGGGTGGCCTTCATCCGGTCCCAGGTCGACGCGATCCTGGCGATGGACTCATCGAGACCCTCACCCTGACCGGGCAGCGACAGTACATCCTCGCCGCCATCCACCACGGCGGCCGGCGCGTTCGCGTTCTCGGCACCACCGCACAACCCACCCACACCTGGGTGACGCAGGCGATCCGCAACCTGCTCATGGATCTCGAGGATGCTGGAAGCCTCGCGCCGGTCAGGTTCCTCATTCGCGACCGCGACGCCAGATACCCCGCGCTGATCGATGAGATCCTCAGCACCACGGGGATCGCCGTGGTGCTGACCGGTGTCCGGATGCCCGCATGAACGCGATCATCGAACGCTGGGTCAAGACACTGCGCACCGAACTGCTGGATCGCACCCTGATCTGGAACGAGTCTTATCTTCGGCACGCGCTGGGTGAGTACGAGCGGCACTACAACCACCACCGAACCCACCGATCGCTCGCCGGGGCCGCACCTTTACGGGCGCTGCCTCAAGTCTACGAACCGGCCCGAGTCGAGCGCCTGAGGATACGTCGCAGGGACCGGCTCGGCGGAATCCTTCACGAGTACCAACACGCTGCTTGACCTGCGCGGACGTAGTTTTCGGCACGCACAACTTCAACGGGCACCGACCGCACCGATCTCTGGATCAACGAGCACCCGATCGGCCCGTGGTTCGACTGCTGCGGCCGGCTGCCGCGCGGGTGCGTCGGCGTGATCGTCTCGGCGGGCTGATCCACGAATACCAGCAGGTCGCATGATGTGACACAGTTTCCGGCACCCACATGGTCCGTTTCGCCTACCTCGCTGTCACTCACGCCTTCGCCGTACTGCGGTTGTTGCCGATGACCGACCGCGCCAAGGACGTTGAGATCCTGGCCCTGCGCCATCAAATCACCGTCCTGCAACGGCAACTCGGTGATCAACGCCCACGGCTACGACCCGAGGACCGGGCATTCCTCGCCGCACTTCTCGTGCCACTGTCCTGCGCGACACTGCGCCGTCTGCGTCTGCTGGTCAGCCCGGACACCGTCCTGCGGTGGCATCGCGACCTGATGACACGCCGCCACACCCGCGCGAGCCGGCACCGCAGGGCCGGGCGACCCCGCACGATCGCCTCGATCCGCCGGCTCGTCTTGCGCCTGGCTGCCGAGAACCCCACCTGGGGTTACCGCCGCATCCATGGTGAACTGGCCCTTCTGGGCATCACTGTCGCCGCGTCAACGGTGTGGGAGATCCTCAAGACAGCTGGCATCCAGCCGTCCCCGCAGCGCGCGACCGTGACCTGGGCTGTGTTCCTGCGTTCCCAGGCCGAGGCACTCCTGGCGATGGACTTCATCGAGACCATCACCCTGACCGGCCAACGCCAGTACATCCTCGCCGCCATCCACCACGCCAGCAGGCGCGTACGGGTCCTCGGCACCACCGCGCACCCCACCCACGCGTGGGTGACACAAGCCATCCGCAACCTACTCATGGATCTGGACGACGCTGGCAGTCTCGCGCGGGTCAGGTTCCTCGTCCGTGACCGTGACGGCAAGTACCCCGCGTTGATCAACGAGATCCTAGCTGGCGCGGGGATCACCACGGTGTTGACCGGTGTCCAGGCACCTCGAATGAACTCAATCATGGAGCGCTGGGTGAAGACGCTGCGTACCGAACTGCTGGACCGCATGTTGATCTGGAACCAGGCCCACCTTCGGCACGCGCTGCGCGAGTATGAACGCCACTACAACCTGCATCGGACCCATCGATCACTGGCTGCGGCAGTACCGTTGCGGGCCCTGCCCGAGGCCCTCAAGGCTGAACAGATCGATCGCCTCGCCGTACGTCGACAAGATCGTCTCGGTGGACTCATCCACGAGTACCGATCTGCCGCTTGACCTGCACGGATGGAGTTTTCGGCACGCACAGGCCTGGGCAGCCCAGCACCAGTCGGCATCCGATGGTGCGGCGTCGGCCACGCCGGCCAGTTCCCGCAGTGCATGGGCACAGCACAGCTGATGGTCGGCGGCGAGGTAGGTGTCGTAGGGCGCCCACGCATCGTGCACCGC
>DASUGU010000083.1:0-19326 GCA_036273855.1 Pseudonocardiaceae bacterium | reverse complement strand
GAGGGCATGACGACCCGCTGCACCTTCAATTCTGAACTCGTCATAGACGCTGGAAGATAATCCGTCCACAACAGCCACACGGGAGGCTCACCACCACGATCGTGTACATCGTGGACACTCACCCAAAGTGGTTAGATAACGGCAGCGACAGGGGAGTCACCGAAAGCCGTTGCCCAGTCAGCAATCCCGACATCTGTCGTGAGGATGATCGGCGGTGTCCACGTACTTTCACAGGTCAGCGTCGTGCGCACAGGAATGAGAGGCCGCCCCGCGCGGCGGCGGGCCGGGAACCCGGTGCGGCGGTAGGGGACCGGCTCGGGCGGGGAAGCCCGGGGTTGCGCAGGTCGCGGCCGTAGCGCTGGGCGATGGTCGCCACCGGGTGCTCGGTGACGGTCCAGCCGCGCTCCGCCAGCCAGGCGGCCGGATCCGGCCGGGCTTCCGTGTCCAGGAGTTGGTCCATGGCGATGCCGGTGCGTTCGCTGATCTCCCGCAGTCGTTGGCCGTTGTCGCCCTCGACCAGGGCCGCGATGTTGACGGTGCGTTCCACCACCAGGTGACTGCCGGGCGCGGAGAGGTCATGGATTCGCTCGAACAATGCCCGTTCCGCGCCGGCCGAGAGGTATTGCAGCAGTCCCTCGGCCAACCAGACCGACGGACTGCCGGCATCGAACCCGGCATCGGCCAACGCAGACGTCCAGTCCTCCCGCAGGTCGACAGCGACCGCGGTCCGGGCGCACCGCGCGACCGCACCCTGCTCGCGCAGCACCTCGTCCTTGAACTCCAGCATCGAGGGCAGGTCGATCTCGAACAGCCGGACGCCCTCGGGCCAGTCGATCCGAAAGGCCCGCGTGTCCAGTCCGGCGGCGAGCACGACGACCTGACCGGCCCCGGTCAGGCAGGCGTGGCGCAGTTCGTCGTCGCCGAAGCGGGTGCGCAACCCCACATAGCCGGAACCGTGCAGGAGCAGGATTTCCCGGTCCGACAGGGCGGCGTCGCGGTCGGGCCACCGCACGGGCAGCGGCGTCGCCGTGTTGGCGGCGGCAACGAACGCCGTGGCCAGAGGGTCGTCGAGGAGCCGGTCGGGCCGGCTGGACTCGACCGCCCGGGCGGCCGCCGCGGTGATCGCGGTGAGGCCGACGCCGGAGGTCACGTTCGCCCGCTGGTGCTGGTCCATTGACATTCCGATCATCCGGGTTGCGGACACGGTTGGCGCCTGCACCACCGACCGTAGAACCTCCCGCCCCACATGGATCAGGCCGCCGGCCCGGCACGCCTGCGACGAACACCTGCTCGCCCCGCCGGCCAGCCAGGCACTGGCACGGGACCCGGGTAGCGAGCACCGGAGGGTCAGGATTGTCAGCGCAGCTCGGATGCGCTGCCCTGGTGAGGCAGCGCACGGTGGACCCGGCCCGGCACCAGTTGCAGTTCGTTGTCCGAGTAGTGGTGGTAGATGTAGTCGTTGTCCTGGCGCCACTGGGTGACCTGGTCGGGGGTCATGCCGAACCGGTTGGCGAGCGCCTGGTCACCCAGCGCGTTGTCGATCTTGTAGTCGCCGGTCAACGGCAGGCCGTCCAGGGTCGCCGATCCGCCGTCGCGCATGAACTGCGGCGGCACCTCGTGTTCACTGAGGTCGGGAACGCCTTCCCGCCAACGGATCGACTGGCCGGGCTCCAAGCCGTAGTTCTGCGGGTTGTGCGGTGTCCAGACCGAATCCCCCGGTGTGCCCGACCACGTACCGGTACCAGGTGCCGGCAGCCGGATCCTGCCTTCCGGGCCGTACAGCAGTTCGGACTCCTCGGTCGCCCTCGGCCTGGGGGTGGCCGCACCCCGCCGCGTCCGCGACCCACCCGTGCGGCCGCGGCCACCCTGCCCACCAAGAGCGTTGACGATCGCCGAGATGTCGTCGGCCGTCTTGGTGGCCATCTGGTCGAGCACCTGGTTCGCCGCCCTGATCTGCTGCCGGGCCAGGTCGGCGATCTGCCTGGCGGTGTCCACCTGGTTCTGCCCGACGGTGACCAACGCCTGGGCGTCCGGACGGTTCGGGTCGCACGCCTGCACCACAAGGTCGGGCCGCAGGTAGAGACCGTTCTGAGCGCAGAACTGCTGCGCCTGCTCCAGCAGTTGCTTCGCCTTCTGCATCGTCTGGGCCGCCTGGCCGAGCGACTTGTGGTAGATCTCCATCGGGCTGCCCTCGCCCTCGGGGATCAGATCGGCCAGCCAGTTCGCGAACCGCTGCAGCGCGTTGGCCGTGTCCCCCTTGAACCGGTCCGGGACGGTGGCCTTCACATCGCTGTTCACCTCGGCCCTGAGCTTGTCCAGTTCGCTCGCGGTCTGCCCAGAGGCGCCGCCGAGGTTCTCCACGCTGGAGGGATTGCCGCACACGTTCGGCGTCTGATCAGCCACGACAACAACTCCCGGCTCGGTCAGGCCATCGGCACGTTCTGCGCGGTCCCGGTGCCCGCGACGCCGTCCAACAGCTCCCGGTAGCTGCCGGCGACCTGCTGGTCGGTCTGCTGGACGTTGTCGACCACGGTGTCCACGGCGCCGGCGAGGCGGTCCCACGTGTCGCCGATGAGCCCGAGCATGGTGTTCACCCTGCCGATCACCGCGCGGGTCTCCGCGTCGAGGCCGGCGTCGCCGGTGTCGATCGTGGCAGCGGCATCCCGCAGCGGACCGCCGAGCTGATGGAACCTCTGTTGTTGGTCGGCGAAGGCGTCGGCCAGACCACTGACCGCGGACACGGACAACTCGAAGCCATCACCCATCGGTAGCCACCCTCGTAACCCCGGACCGGCCAGCTCAGCACGACGGTAGGACCGCCCGGGCTGGCCGGGAACGGCAAAATTGCCGCCAGCGGGCCGGCCGCACGCAGGTCGGTGGCGAGAAACCGTTGAAAGCGAGATTCACTTCGCGCCATAGGGCGACGGCGTTCTCGTGAGAGCGGGGGCGACGTGCGGATCGACGGTTGATCGATACGTCGTCGCGACTCCCGTTTCGAATTGACAGGATGCCGCTGACGTGCGTCGATAGGTGTGCGCGGGCCGTCGGCGAGGGGCGTAGGCACGGTCCGCGACGGGGAGGAAACACCATGCGTACATTGCTGCGAATCCACATGCGAGGCGACGTCGCCAACCGGGCGATCCAGGACGGGACGCTGCCCAAGACACTGGAGGAACTGCTCGACCGCGTGCACCCGGAGGCCAGCTACTTCTTCGCCGACAACGGCCAGCGAGCCGCCTTCGTCGTCTTCGACCTGGAGGACTCCTCCCAGATCCCGGCGATTTCGGAGCCGCTGTTCAGCCGGCTGGGCGCCGAGGTCGACTACACCCCGGTGATGAACGGCGACGACCTGCGCAAGGGACTGGGCGAAGTCGCCGGGAACGCTTGATATGGCTGGTTGGGAGAGTTGTCATGACACGGAAGCACGTCGATTGCCGCGACCACCCTAGTGTGAGCGGCTGCACGCTGGCCATCAGCGGCGAGGAGGACGAACTGGTGCGCGCGGCGGCGCTGCACATGGCGGACGTCCACGAACACCCGGACACGGCCGAGTTGAGGGACGCCATCCGCGGCGACCTGCTGGACGCGCCGGCGATGGACACGAAGCCGGGGTCCTTCCTCCAGCTCATCGAGTTCCACACCGACCGGATCGACGAGGTCGAGGCCCTCACACAGGAGTGGGTGGACGCGATCGGATCCGCCAGGACGGCCCGCTGGGAGGTCCTCGGGGTGGACCGTGACCAGTCGCACCGGTACGTACAGATCGTGCAGTTCCCGGGCTACGCGGCCGCGATGGCCAACTCGGAGCACCCGGTGACGGCGAGGTTCGCCGAGCGTCTCCACAAGTTGTGCGACGGGAACGCACAGTTCACCAATCTCGACGTCCGCAGCTCCAGCGCATTCTGAGCCGAGTCGCGGCCCGCCGGGATGGCGGCCGGTCACAGCGGTGTCCTGTCCAGCGGCCCCACAGTTCCACCAACGCGCCCGCCGAGGTCTCGTTCTCGCCGGACGGCAGCAAGCTCGTGGTCACGGCGGCGGCCGCCACACGGCGACTGTCACGGTCGTTGCGTGACGGGCGGCTGACCAGGGCCGCCAGGTACCTTCCGGCAACGTAAGGAGTTCCGAACGACGGCGGCCGCAGCGCCGGCCCCGGGCCCACGCCCCCAGAGTCGACCTCAGTCGCGTGCGCGGGTGGTGCCCCAGGTGTCCCAGTGCACGACCTGTTCGATTGGTAGTCGGTGGGGTTGCGACCAGCGGCCGCGGGCGGGGTAGCCCAGGGGGAGCAGGGCCATGGTGAGGGCGTCGTCGGGCAGGCCGAGCAGGTGGCGCACGTCGTCCTCGTGGCCTGCGTACAGCGTGGTGAGGGTGGCGCCGATGCCGTACGCGCGGGCGGCGAGGATGAGTTGCTGCACGGCGCCGTAGATCGACGAGCCGAGCCGGGGGTTGGTGCTGGTGGCGGCGCGCCGGAGCACCGGGAAGATCCACACCGGCGCCTCTTCCAGGTGCTGGGCCAGGTGTTCGGCGGCCAGGAAGGTGCGGTGGCTCATGCCGCCGTCGCGCTGGTCGGGCCCGTCGAGGATCTCGGCGCGCCGGTTGCCGTAGGCGCGGGACCAGCCTTCCCGGTACCACTCGGCGATCTGCTGCTTGATCTGCGGATCGGTGACCACGACCCAGCCCCAGCCCTGCTGGTTGCCACCGGAGGGACCACGAACCGCGGCGTCCAGGATCGCCCAGACGACCTCGTCCGGGATCGGCTGGGTGGACAGGAACCGGCGCGACGGCGTCGAGTGCAGGGCTTCGAGCACTCCGAGCGGTTCGGTCTCCGGTAGGGCCACGGCTGGCTCCTTCGCTGCGCTGGACTGGCTACCGCAGACCTTCGCACACCGCCCGGCGGCGCTTGTCGACGACACGATTTCAGGATCGGAGTTCGTCAGGCGCAAGGCAGTTCGAAGCCGCGTTCGAGTTGATCGACGGTCACGGCGTGATTGTCGCGGAGCATTTCGATGTGGGTTTGTCCGCGTCGGATGCCGTGGGCGATGGACCCGTTCGCGGGGCCCGGCGGGACCGTGTCGGCCGTGCGACAGTGTCCACATGGCTCTGCCGTTGGTGGCGAGGTCGGGGCCACTCGCCCAGATCGCCGGCCACTTGTCGCGCACCCGCGCCGGCCGCGGTGGGATGGTTCTGGTGGCGGGTGCGGCCGGGATCGGCAAGACCCGGCTGGCCGACGAGGCCGCCGCTGCCGCCGACGGGTTGCGGGTCGTGCACACCTGGTGTTCGCCTGGCGGGGCGCTTCGGCCGTGGACACGTGTGGTGCGGGCCCTGGCCGCCGCGGACCATGACCTGGCGGCGATCGTGCATGGGTCGGCGCAACTGGCCGCGCTCGCCGGCGCGCCACCGGCGACCGGGCCGCGCGACCCGGCGTTGGCCCGGTGGTCGCTGTCGGTGGAACTGACCGATCTCGTCACCGCCGCCGCACCGCTGTTGCTCGTCGTCGACGATCTGCAGGACGCCGATACGTCCTCGTTGTTGCTGTTGGCCGATCTGGTGCCCGCGCTGCGCTCGGTGGCCGTGCTGGTACTGGCGACCGCCCGCGACGGCGAGCACGACTGGCAGGGCCGCCCCGAGGTCTGGGGATCGCTCAATCGCCTGAGTGAGCACGTACGGCCGCAGCCGTTGCGTGAGGCCGACGTCGCCGAACTGCTCAGCGCGGCCGGTCTGGCCTCGTCCGCCGCTCAGGCCGTCACCGCCCGCACCCGGGGCAACCCGCTGCTGATCTGTGAGCTGATCACGTCCGGCGCGACCGACCTGGCCACGGCGGTGCCCACCTCGGTACGCGCGATGGTGGCGGCCCGTCTGGCCGGGTTGCCCGAGCGGGCTCGGAGCACGCTGGCGGCGGCCGGGGTGCTGGGCAGCCGGTTCCGGTTGGACGTGCTCGCCCGGCTGGTCGATGACCCCCTGACCGAGGTCGGCAGGCTGGTGGAGACGACGACGGAACTGGTGCGGCGCGATGAGCCGGGCGTCGCCCGGTTCCGTCACGATCTGATCCGTGACGCCGTCCACGAGGCGATCGAGCCGCACGAACGAGCCTGGCTACATCGCCGGGCCGCGACGGTCCTGACCACGTTGCACCGGCGTGGCCGCGACGTCGACGCTGCCGAGATCGCCGGGCATCTCCTGCTCGCCGGACCCGATGCCGTGGCGGAGGCCGCGGAGTTCGCTCTCGCGGCGGGTGCGCAGGCCTGGCGTCGGCTGGCGTTCGAGGACGCGGTGCGCTGGTACCGGCGCGCCGAGGGGTGCCTGTCGGTCACCGGCGCGCCCGATGACCGGCGGGCCGTCTGTGGCGTCGCGTTGGGGGAGGCGCTGACCGCCGCCGGCGAGCGAGGTGCGGCGCGGATCTGCCTGCTGGACGCGGCCGATCGGGCCGACCGGGCCGGGCGGCCGGATCTGGTGGCCGAGGCCGCTCTGGGCATCGGCGCGGGCCCGGCCGGGTTCGAGGTCGGCATGCTCGACCAGCGGCAGATCGATCTGCTGGAACATGCCCGCAGCGAGGACGTGCCCATGGCGTTGCGGGCGATGGTGACCGCTCGCCTGTCGATCGCGCTGACGTTCGTCGACTCCCTGCCGCACCGCGTGGCTCTGGCCGACGAGGCCGTCGCACTGGCCCGTCGCAGCGGTGACGACGTGGCCCTGGCCACCGCGCTGGCCGCTTCCTGCGACGCGCTGGCCGGGCCCGATCACTGTGCACGGCGACTGGATTCGGCAACCGCGATCGTCGCGATCGGCGAGCGGCGCGGCGACCCGGTGCTGGTGCTGCTGGGCAGGCGGCTGCGGCTGGTCGCGCTGCTGGAGACCGGCGCGATCGGCGAGGCCGACGTCGAGATCACCGCGTACCGGGCGGTCGCCGAGGCCGTGGGGCACCCGCTCTACCTGTGGTACGTGCCGTTGTGGCGTGGCATGCGCGCCTTGGCCGACGGCCGGTTCGACGAGTGCCGGGAGGCGCTGCGCGAAGCAGCCGAACTGGGCGAGCGCGCCGGCAGCGCCAACGCGGAGATCCTGGTGGCCACCCAGCGATGGGTCCTGGCCTCGCAGTCGGGGGATGCGGCCGGGCTGGCGGAGATCTGCGAGCGGTTCGACGAGATCGACCAGGTCGGCGTGTGGCCGAAGATCACTCGTGCGCTGCTGCTGGCGCAGGTGGGGAAGGTGGCACCAGCCCGTATCCAACTGGACGCCGTCCAGCCGCTGCTGCCCGGGATGAGTCGGGACTCGGAATGGCTGCCCGCCGTCGCACAGGTCGCCGAAGCCGTCGCCATAGTGGGACCGCATCCGGTCGCCGTGTGGGTCCGGGAGGCATTGACCCCGTACGCGCACCTGTGGGCCGTGGAAGGCATCGGCGCCGCGCTGCGGGGCCCGGTCGGCAGCTTCATCGCACTGCTGCGTGAACCCACCGCGCCACCGCCCGGGAACGAGTTCCGCTGCCACGGCGAGTACTGGACGATCCGCCACGACGGCGTGGAGTCGCGCCTGCGGGACAGCAAGGGCCTGCGCGATCTCGCGGCGCTGCTGGCCCGGCCCGGCAGGTCCATCGCGGCCCTGGATCTGACCGGTGGTGTGGTCATGCGGGACACCGGCGAGGTCGTCGACGGCCCGGCGCGGGCCGCGTACCGGCGCCGGCTGCACGAGTTGGCGGCCGAGGCCGATGACGCGGACGCGGCCGGCGACGTCGAACGCGCCCGCCGGATCGCCGGCGAGCGGGACACCGTGGTCGCCACGCTGACCAGCGCGTACGGCCTGGGCGGCCGGGTCCGCCGGACCGGATCGTCCGCCGAGCGGGCCCGTACGGCGGTCACCGCGCGTATCCGCGATGCCATCCGCCGGATCGCCCTGGCCGATCCGATGCTCGGTGCACACCTGACGCGGTCGGTGCATACGGGCACGTTCTGCGAGTACCGCCCGGAGCAACCCGTGACCTGGCAGGTCTGATCGCACACCGTGCGACTGGATCTGACGCCTACCGGGTGACACCCGCGAGGGAAGGAGCCCGATATGCCCAGGACCAACAGGACCGACGCCCCGGCGACCGTGGACGAACCCGTGATCGAGATTCGCACCGCCGAACTGGGCGACTACACCGTCGGATTCGAAACCCACCGGTCCGACTTCGACCCGGGACCACTGTTCGCCGGCCTGCCCGGCGACCGCTGCCAGTGCCCGCACTGGGGTGTGGTGCTGACCGGCCGGATGGTGTTCCGCTACGCCGACCACGACGAGGAGTACGTCGCCGGGGACGCCTACTACGGTGCTCCCGGTCACCTGCCGCTGCTGTTCGCCGGCACCGAAGTCGTCGAGTTCAGCCCGACGGCGAAGTTGACCGAGACGATGGCGGTCGTCGCCCGCAACATGTCCGCGGCCACCTCGGAGGCAGCGCGATGACCACGCTGGTGGACCGGACCCGAGTGCAGGCGCTGGCCGCCGGACTGGTCGAGTTCCTGCAGACCGGTGAACTGCCCGACGGGTTGTTCGCGGCCGACGTCTTTCTCGACCTCACGTTGCCCACCTGGCGCCTGCAGAGTCGCGGGGTGGCCGAACTCGTCGACGTGCGCATCACCTCGCACCCGGCACATGGCACGGTTGTCGTCTCCCGGCTCGACCCGACCGACACCGGGTTCGTGCTGGAGTTCCAGGAACACTGGGAGTCCGAGGGCCAGTCCTGGTACTGCCGGGAGCTGGTCCGCGCCGATGTGGTCGACGGAGTCGTCGGCGCCATCGCCGTCTACTGCACCGGAGACTGGGACGAAGCACGCCAACGCGAGCACGCGGCCACCGTCACGCTGCTCCGCCGATCCTGAACCGCGCCTCCCGGCCACCGCGGCAACCACCGTGGCGGCCGGGAGGCGGTCAGTCCGCGGGCGAGCCGTATCGACGCGCCGGCACGTCACCGGTGTTCGCGGAAGCGACGGACCCGGTGCGACGCAAGATCGAGCGCCACGCGTTGACGCACACCCTTGATCCTCGCCACTTCTACCCGAGCTGGGGCCGCCGTGGCCGCCTTCCAGTAGGCGTGCGCACATCACCCGGTGAAGGCGATGCGACCGGAGGCCGGCGGGCCGACGGTAGCTGGGTCCCGTCGGAGCATTGAGGAGGGGCCGAAATGGCGATCGGTCCGGTACAGCTGATCGTGCTGGGGTTCCCGGCACCCAACTTCCACGGCCAGATCATCGAGGAGCTGGAACGGCTCCGGCAGACCGACACGATCCGAGTGATCGACGCACTAGCCGTGCACAAGGACATGGACGGTGGGATGGAGGTCGCCCATCTGAGCAACCTGACCGATGACGAGGCCATCGAGCTGGGCACCAAGATCGGTGCGCTCATCGGGCTGGGTGTCGAGGGCGAGGAAGGCATGGAGGTGGGTGCCCAGCTGGGAGCGGAGACCGCCGCGGCCGAAGGCGTGCAGGCGTTCTCCGACAGCGACGCATGGGATGTGATCGAGGAGATCCCCAACGGCACGGCGGCTGCGTTGCTGCTCATCGAGCACCAGTGGGCGGTACCCCTGCGCGACGCCATCGCGTCGGCGGGCGGCTTCCGGATCAGCGACGGCTTCGTCAGCCCGCTCGACCTCGTCGAGATCGGTCTGGTCTCGGCTGCCGAGGCCGCGGAACTGCACGCTCTGGAGACCGCCGAGGCGGTCAGTCACTGACCAACGTTCACGGAGGTAACGATGTTCGCTTCACGACGCATGGCACGGCGCACGGCTCGCCGTACCGCACGGCGGGTCACCCGCCGCCGCATCCGCTGATCGAATCCGCTCGGCAGCGGCGGCGGCGCGCCTGATCAGCTGGTGAGGGCCTTGTGCTTGATCGTCTCGTACTCGGTCTGGTTGATCGCGCCGTCGTCGAGCAGTTTCTTGGCCTTCGCGATCTGGTCGGTGGTGCCGTTTTCGGCCGGTGGCGCGACGGATCGCACGTAGTCGTCGAACTGTGACTGCGCGGCCTGTGCCTGCGCCTGCTTGCGCGTCGCCATGTGCTTGCCCTCGAAGATGAGGTAGATCAGCACGCCGATGAACGGCAGCAGAATCAGCGCCACGGTCCACAGTGCTTTCATCCAACCCGAGGTGTCCGACCGGTGGAACAGGTCGCCGAAGATCACGATGAGCAGCCAGAACCAGATGACCCAACCGAAGAACACCAGCATGGTCCACACCAGGTCGAGAAACGGATACGAGTTCATGGCGCTCTCCTTGCTCCATGGCGACAGATAGCCGCACGGTTGCGGCAATCAGTATTCGGCTGGCGGCGAACGGTCGCCTTCACCTGAGCGGGGTGATGTCGCCCCGCGGTCGCTGCGAGCGCAGGGCAGTCCATCCGATGTTTGGTCCGCTCAGTGGCTCGTCCGAGTTCGTGCCCGCTATGGCTGTCGGTGGGGCCTCAAGGCGCGCTGGTCCGCGTGTGGCCAGCGCCATCGGTCCTGCCCGGATACGTTCTGGATCCAGGCGGCAACGGAGTGGCCGTCGACCGGTCCGTTGGTGTCGACACGCAGGGTCGGGCCGACGTGGAGTGGCGCTGCCGTGTGCCCGGCGCTCCCGGTCGTCGTCGTCAGCAGGCCGCCATCGCGGGGCAGGCTCCACTCCCGGCAAACTGCTTGTCTCCCATGCGGAGCAGGTGCGATCAGCGTGGCGCGGGCGCACGCGCGTGCCGGCGGAGTTCGATCATGCCGTCCCGTTCGCGAACGTCGAACGTCGGTTGCGGCGCCGTTGCCGGACCTCGTCGGATCGATCCGTCGTACAGGTCGAACGTCGATCCGTGGCATCCGCAGACGATGCGCGCACCGTCGACCGCACCGGTGGCGCTGAGCGAGCAGCCGCGGTGCGAGCAACGGTCGTGGATCGCGAAGGTCCGGTTGCCGTCACGGAGCAGGGCCACGGGGGTGTCCGCGATCACCACCCGGATGACCTGACCGGGTCGCAGTTGCGAGGCTTCGACGGCAGGCGTCCACTCCTCGGGCCCGGGATCGAACACCGTCTGATCGGGGCCGATGCCGCGAGTCAACGCGAGATGCCCACCGAGGAAGGCCGCGGCCGACAGCGTTCCCGCGCCACCGAGACCGAGCAGGACACCGACGAACCGAGCTCCACGGCGCCGAGCCACCAGCGACGCGGCGTACAACGACAGTCCCGTGACGTTGACCGCCGCGTGCACGAGACCGGCCCGCCGGACAGCGTCGCTGCCCTCCTCGCTGTCGCCGTAGTCGGTTACTCCGGTCAGGGCCGTCGGCACGGCTGCGACAAGGCCGACACGGATGAGACGAGCGGCCGAGCGGCCTGGATCGCGGCCGGTGACGTCGAGGATCGTCGCGCTGAACAGCGAGCCGATGACCACGTCGGTCAGAGCCGGATGCAAGGCATGTCCCTGCCACGTGCCGCTCAGCGCGTCCTTGACGGCTCCGGGCCCCACCGCGCGGCGCGCCAACTTGCCGAGCGCCCGAGCGGCCGGGTCGAGGCCGGAGGCCCCCTCGACGCGATCAATGAGCGGTCCGAGGACGGTTCGCGCGCGTCGCATGAGAACTGTCATCTCGGTCAGAGCTCCTTTCGTGGTAAGCCCTCCGTACTGTGGGGTTACTCCACCAACTTGCCGACCGAGGACACCTGGTGCATCAGCGGTGCGATGTCGCCGGGGATCGGCCCGATCGGCTCCCGCTCGATCCTTCCCGGGCCTGACCACACCAGGTTCACGCGCAGCGAGTCGTCCAGTTCCGGGTAGTCGGCGCGGTTGTGGCAGCCGCGGGTTTCCCGGCGCTCGACTGCCGCCTCCAGAGTGGCCCTCGCCGCCAGGGCGGCGGCTGTGAGGTCGAACGCGTGCGCGAGATCCTGGAACCCGGCCAGGTCGGGATGCACACCGACGTCGGTCATCGCGGCCTCGAGGTCGTCCAGTGCCGTCAGCCCCCGCCGCAACTCGATCTCGTCCCGGACCACGCCCGCGTGCTCGGTCACGGTGTCGCGCAACGCGCGTTGCAGCGCCCGCACGTTTTCCGAGCCGTCGGCGGCCAGTAGTTCGTCGACCTCGGCGCGTGCCTCGGCCAGCGCCGCAGGAGACCGTTGCTGGGCACCCAGTTCCCGTGAGTACCGCGCCGCGGCCTCGCCCACGATGCGTCCGTACACCAGCAACTCGATCAGCGAATTGCCACCGAGCCGGTTCGCGCCGTGCAGGCCGCTGGCCGCCTCACCGGTGGCGTACAGACCGTCGACGCCAGTGCCGTGGTCCTGCGCGCGCACCCACACGCCGCCCATCGAGTAGTGTGCGGTCGGCGCGATCTCGACCGGCTCACGGGTGATGTCGAGCATCTGCAGTTCCAGCAGCGTCTGGTAGACGCGGGGGAGCCGGCGCATGATCGTTTCCCGGGGCAGGTGGGACACATCGAGCCACACCCCGCCGGCCGGCGTTCCGCGTCCTTCCTTGATCTCTGTGTACTCGGCCAGCGCCACTCGGTCCCGAGTGGACAGTTCCATTCGGTCAGGGTCGTACCGGGCCATGAATCGCTCGCCGAGGGCGTTGCGCAGCATCCCGCCTTCACCGCGGGCCGCCTCCGACACCAGCGTGCCCGCCGCGTTCTCGGGCGCGATCAGTCCGGACGGATGGAACTGGACCAGCTCGGCATCCCGGATCCGGGCGCCGGCGAGCAGGGCGAGCCGGAACGAGTCGCCGTTGTTCTCGTCCCGCCGGGACGACGTGCGACGCCAGATTCGGGTGTGCCCGCCTGCGGCGAGGATGACCACGTCGGCGTGGATCACGTAGCGCCGTCCGGTGTCCAGGTCGAAACCGTACGCGCCGAACACGACGTTGTCCCGGACGAGAATGCGCGTGACATACATCGTGTCCAGGATCGGCACGCCGAGCTGGGCCGCCTGGTTGACCAGGGCACGCTGGATCTCCAACCCGGTGTAGTCACCGGCGAACGCCGTCCGGCGGTAGGTGTGGGCGCCGAAGAACCGTTGCGAGATCCGGCCGTCGGCCTCGCGGGCGAACGGCATGCCGTAGCGTTCCAGGTCGTCGATGCCCCGGGCCGCGTTCTCGCAGACGATCCGCACGGACTCCGGGTCGGCCAGCAGATAGCTTTCCTCGATCGTGTCCGCCGCGTGCTGCTGCCACGTGTCGTCCGGGTCCATCGTCGCCAGCGCCGCGTTGATGCCGCCCGCGGCGAGCGTGGTGTGGGCGTCCGACTTCCGTCGTTTGCCGACCGCCAGGACGTCGACACCACGCTCGGCCAGTTCGATGGCGGCCCGCAGGCCCGCCCCGCCGGTGCCGATGACGAGGACCGAAGTCGCGATCTGGTGTTCGTCGTCGTTCATCGTCGTTCCCGTGCTCGCCGGCACTACTTGGCCGGGGGAGGGTTGAGTTGCGGATCGCGCTCGCGGATTTCCGTGGCGAGCGGCGACGATCAGGAGCGGAAGAACTCGAGCAGCTCGGCGTTGATCGTCGGGGCCTCCGTGGTGGGCATCCCGTGCGGGAAGCCCGGGTAGACCTTCAACGTCGCGTTGGCCAGGAGTTTCGACGAGAGCCTTGCCGAGGCGTCGATGGGCACGATCTGGTCGTCGTCGCCGTGCAGGACCAGGGCAGGCACTGTGATCTTCTGCAGATCCTCGGTGAAATCGGTCTGGGAGAACGCCGCGATTCCGTCGTAGTGGGCCTTGGTCCCGCCCATCATGCCCTGCCGCCACCAGTTGTCGACGATCGCTGCCTTGACCGTGGCGCCCGGTCGGTTGTACCCGTAGAACGGGCCCGACGCGAAATCGCGGTAGAACACCGCGCGGTTGGCCGCCAGCTGCGCCTGCAGGTCATCGAACACCGACTTGGGCAGCCCGAGCGGATTGGCGTCCGTCTTGACCATCAGCGGCGGGACCGAACTCATCAGCACGGCCTTGGCCGCCCGGCCCTGGCCATGGCGGGCCAGATAGTGCGTGAGCTCGCCGCCGCCGGTGGAATGACCGACGAAGATGGCGTCATGCAGGTCGAGGTGGTCGACCACGGCCGCAAGGTCGTCGGCGTAGTGGTCCATGTCGTGGCCGTCGGCGGTCTGCGTCGACCGGCCGTGGCCGCGGCGGTCGTGGGCGACCACACGGAAGCCCTCGTTGAGGAAGAACATCATCTGGGAGTCCCAGTCGTCCGACGACAACGGCCAACCGTGGCAGAAGACGATCGGCCGGCCCGAGCCGTAGTCCTTGAAGAAGATGTCGAGGCCCTCGAGCGTGGTGACCGTGGGCATACGTGCGTTCCTCTCCATTCAGGCGATGCGGGATGTGGTTTTGCGATGCGCATATCTGGTCTCAGCGTGCGCCCGTTCGCATCACCTGGCTCGTTGACCTCGGCCCGCATCGGCCACGTCACGCAGAGCTTCCGCGCGCCTGCCCCAGGTCAGCTGCCTGCCGAACCCGGCGTGGGCCGAGACCGAAATACGTGATCGTCACGTCCGCGCCCGCTGGGGATCTCGGTCTCGCCCGGGTCCGTCCTCGTCCACGAACGGTGAGCGTTGCCTCACATCCCGTGCGCGTCTCGTGCGATCAGGCGGTCAGCGTGGACACTCGTGAGGACCACTGCAGTGAGGTGATTCCGTGGCGACCTGGCGCACATTCATTCGTGACCACTGGCGCAAGGCTGCGCACTGGGCAATTGTCGGCGCCGCGATCGGTTACCTGGCCTGGCGCATACCCGGGTTCGTGGGTGAGGTGGCCCATTCGGGCTCGATCCTGGCGCACCTGGACTGGAGGTGGCTCGGGCTGGCCATCGGGTGCGGGGTCGGCGCACTGGTCGTCTACGGCGAGCTGCACCGCCGGCTACTCCTCGTCGGGGACGCCCGGCTCTCCGTGACCACCGTGCAGGGCATCAACATGGTCCAGAACGCCGTCGCCACCACGATTCCCGTGGTCGGCGGCGCGGGAGCACTGGCGTACGCGATCGACCAGCTGCGCAGGCGTGGTGTCGACGCGGCGCTGGCGTCGTGGTCGGTGCTCGTCGCGGGCCTGCTGGACACGCTCGTCCTGGTGGCGATGGGCGGCGTCGCACTGGCCTGGGCGCACCGGATTCCGTTCGATCTCGGCCTGATCCTCGCGCTGGCCGTGGTGGCGGCCGCCGTCGGCGGCTGGGCCGTGCTGACCCACCCGGTCGTGCTGCGCACGGGCGTCCACGGCCTGCTGCGGCTGGGCAACCTGATCCCGGTCGGCTGCACGGACTGCCGTCAGGCGCGCAACGCGCGGGCCGAGGCCAGCGCCCGGCGGTTGGCCGACCGGCTCGCGCTGCTGCGCCCCGGTGCGTCGCGCTGGCTCGTGCTCACCGGCCTGGCCGTGGTGAGCTGGGCGCTGGACTACTTCACGCTGACCTTCGTCGTCGCCGCGCTCGGGTTCCCCGTGCCGTGGCCGGTGCTGGCGGTCGGTTTCCTCGTGGTGCAGGGCAGCATCGCGCTGCAGATCTTCCCCGGTGGCGCGGGGCTGGCCGAAACCGGTCTGCTGGGCGTCATCGTGGCCACGGGTGCCGCGGCCGGCCCTGCCGCCGCGACCGTGCTGATCTACCGGGCCATCAGCTGGCTCGGACTGTCGATACTCGGCTGGGTCGTCTACGGCATCTGGATCCACCGCAGCCCAGCGCACCTCCACCGGCACGTTCCGGAACTCGCCAGCGCCACGTCCTGATCGTCCGGGGCAGTCCTCCGTCACGCTCGGGCGAACGCGGCGGCGCGGTCCGGGTAGCCCTGGATCCGGACGATCGCACCGTCGTCGACCGTGAACACCTGGTAGAGCCGTTCGGGTGGGGCCGGTCGGGCGCCTTCGGCCGTCCGGGACAGGCTCAGGCCGAGCACGACGGCGTCCCGGTCGACGGCCACGCTGTCGACGGTGGGTCGGGTGCCGTCGGCGAGCAGGCCGCGGTACCAGTCCAGGACCTCGGCGCTGGAGTTGCACAGCCCGGTCCACCGGACCTGGGGGTGCAGCAGCGTCGCGAGCAGCTCCAGGTCGAGGTTGCGGTAGGCGGTCGCCAGCTGGTGCGCGACCTCGGCCAGCGCATCGGTACCGATCGAGTCCGATCCGTCGTCGTCGGCGAATTCCTCTGCGGACTCGGCTTCGTCGTCCGGGGCGATGCCGTAGGCGCGCAGCAGGGCGCCGACCTCGTCGCTCGGAGGCTTGTCCGAGACCCACACGTCGTGTCGCGTAGCTCCGGCGTCCAGCAGCAGGCGCACCGTGTCGACCCAGGTGCCGGGTTGACCGTCGCGATCGCCGCTGCCGACGGTGGCGAAAGCCAGCGGGGTGGCCTCGAAACGGGCGTCACGGGCGTCGACGTCGGCTCCTGCGTCCAGCAGCAGCCGCACGACCTCGGTGTTGCCGTGGTAGGCGGCGTTGTGCAGGGCCTGCTCACCGGACCCGTTGCGGTCGGCGGGTGCGAAGCCGGACTCCAGCAGGAGCGTGACCACGGCCGGCGGGGCGGTCCCGGCGGCGCCGACGAACGTGGCGCGGTCGTCGGCGGTCAGCCGCTCGGGTAGGTCGGGGTGCTCGGCGAGCAACTGCTCGACGGCTGCGCGGTCGGCTCGCCGGCAGGCGCCGATCAACCGATCGACGTCGGTACTGTCGTCCGGGGCACCGTGGCCGGCCAGCAGTGCCGCGGTCCGCGCGCCGCCGGCCCGCACGGCCGCACGCAGCGCCGAGAAACCCAGGTCCGAATCCGTTGCCGTGGGGTCGGCGCCGGCCGCCAGGAGCGCCGCGACCACCTCTGGGGACGACTCCGCGGCCGCCGCGTCGGCCAGCCCCGCGGTCGCCGCGATCGCAGTGTCACGGGTGGCGGCACGGACGGCGTCGAGCAGCAGCGAGACCGCGCGGGGGTTGTCGGCGTACACGGCGGCACCGATCGCCCACGTACCCACGACCCGGGCGCCACGGGACAGCAGCAGTTCCAGACAGCGGTGATCGTCGCGCTGCCCGGCGGCCCGCTCCACGCACCGGCCGTCGTCCGGGTTGGCCCCCGCCGCCAGCAACACCCGCACCACAGCGGGATTGTCGGTCTCCACCGCGCCACACAACGCCGAGCGGTAGTCGGTGCGCGCCCCGTTGTTGGTGTGCGGACTGGCGCCGGCGTCCAGCAGGCTGCCGACCACCTCGGCCAACCCCGCCGCGCGGGTCGGGTCGAGCTGATGCCAGCAGGAGTAGCAGGCGTACAGCAGCGGCGGCCAGCCCAGGGCCACGTCGAGGGCCAGCGTGGCCGACGGGTCGGCGGCCAGCAACTCACGCAGCGTCCCCGCGTCACCCATGACCGCGGCGGTGTGGCAGTTGTGGGCGGCCACCCCCGGATGGGCCTGCAGGATCGCGGCCGCATCGCGCGGCCGGCGTCCGATCGAGGCCGCCAGGAACGCGGCGGCCAGCCCCTCGGGCGTGTGGGCGCGCGACTCGATGGCGGCCTTCAGCGCCGGCCAACTGGCGAAGCCCAGTTCCCGGGCGATGACGAACTGTGCGGCCGCCAGACTCACCGCATCGCCGGCTGGCACGTGGTGGCCTCGGGCCAGCCGATCCAGCGCGCCTGGTTCCCCACGACGGGCGGCGTCGCGCAGTTCCTTGGCCTGACGGCGTAGCTGGCGCAGGTCAGGACGATCGGGAAGTGACATGGACATGGCGTCTCCCTCTCCGCCTGCGGTCCGCTGCTCAGGCCGAGGAAGAGGCCACAACCGGGGCACGATCGGCACTCGGAGGTGGACTCAGTCCTTCCCGCGGACCCGGCGGCACCCTCCCGGCGCCGAAGCGATCGTAGCCCCGGTCGACGACCTCACCCGCGGCCCGGTCGCCGCGGCCATCGGAGACCGGGTGCGGCAGGAAACGGCAGGCCCGCCGATGGACCCTGGATCAGCTGGCCGCTGCCGCGGCGCGGCCACCTGAGTATCAGAGATGCCGTTGGCAGAACGCGAGTTGGTGGCGCAGCACCTATGGCTGTCGGGCCCGGCATGGCGTAGCCGATCCCGGGCAGCAGCACCAGTTCATGCTGGCGGCCCGGGTGTCACCGTCGTCGACGGTCGCGACAACGGCGCCGGACCCGGTGCGGGTGGGCAGGCCGGGCAGCAACCGCACCCAGCGGTCGTCGCGTTGCTCGTGCAGCGTCGAGGTCCGGCCGGTCGCCGGATCGATTCCCAGCAACCGCAGGACGCGCTGGTCGCGTGACTGCACAACGGTGTAAGGGCCGTGTGCGTCCCAGCCCGCGCCGACCACGTACTCGAACGCCGTCCGGTCCCAGGCGACCTCTGTTCGGGTGCCGTCCAGGTCGACGATCCACAAGGTGACGTGCCACGGCAGGACGGCGGTAGGAACGTGCGGGCCGGGCCGGGCCGGGCCGGGCCGGGTCGGTCGCGTCGGGTCGGACAGGTGCCACAACTGCACCTGTGTGACGTCGCTTCTGGCCACCAGCAACCGCTTGCTGCCCGGGGCCCACCAAAACCCGCGTGGCGCCGTGTAGTCCGGTGCTGTTTCACCGGTCAGGCTCCCGTAGCCGAACATGACGTCCGGCCCGTCGGGCGTGGCCAGTGCCCGATCGTCGGTGCCTGCCACGTCGATGCGCCGCAGTTCGTCGCCGTGCCGGTAGGCGATCCGGGTGCCCGCGGGGTCGAGCCGGGGATCGACGGGCTGGTCCGGTGTCGGCAGCCTGCGGGCGTCCGCGTCGTGGACGTCGACCGTCCACAGCCCGTCGGCCAACACGAACGCGACACGTCGGCCGGCCGCGTCCGTGCTGTAAGCACCGATTCCGGCGGCCGGTTCGGTGTCCAGCAGCCGGGCGGGATCGGCGAGCACGCGTTCGGTGCCGCTGTCCAGATCCAGGGCCCACAGACAGGTCAGCGGGTCCTCGCCGGAACGGCCGCGCAGGAACACCACTGAACCGGTGGATGTGTCGCCATCGCGCCGGGCCGAGACCATGGGTGGACCGGTCATCGGTCTGTTCGTGCTGATGGCTCTCGTCTGGTTGATCGGTACGCCGGTGCTGCTGGTGTACCGAGCGCTGACCGGGCCCTACTCCTTGCTCGAACCACAGCCGCTCACCGCTGCGCGGCAGGCCCAGCAGACTGCGTTGTTCGACTGGGGCCTGGTCACGTCGTTGGCCGTTCCGGTGGTCGGCGCGATACTGGCGCTGTACACCAGGCACCACCGGGTCTGTGTGGGTTTTGCGGTCGTCTTCGTGGTTTCCCTGGTGTTCTGGGGATTCGCGGTGACGTCGGGCCCGCTGTTCCGCCCGACCCATTTGCCGCAGGCACCCGTCACATACTCGCGGCCGATTCCCTGTTACTCCAGCGGAGGCTCCAGCGACTGTCCCGGTGGTT
>DASUGU010000082.1:0-2579 GCA_036273855.1 Pseudonocardiaceae bacterium | reverse complement strand
GCGGACAACGGTGCCGGTGGTCTGGTGGCCGGTTCCGGTGTGGTCATGGCACCCACCGCCGGGCTCGGCGGTGACAAGGCCAACGGCCTCGCGCTCGGTCCGTGCAAGGCAGGCGCACCGGCGACGTGCAAGCACTCGCTGTACGTCGGTGGCCTGCTGGACGGCTTCATCCGCAGGATCAACAACCCGGAGGACGACCCGCGCAACCAGACCGTCGACGTGGTCGCGATGACCACCGAGCAGCGGGCCGGCGTCGCGGGCCGGGGCATCAACGGTTCGATGGGCATGATCGGCGACGACCTGTACCTGCCGGAGAACCAGGGCTTCACCGTGGTGAAGAACGTCTCCCAGTGCCCGCAGGCCAACGTGGTCTGCCCGACGGTCCCGATCAACATCGGCACCTTCGGCACCAGCTTCGGTGCGGCGATCGGTGTCGACCCGGACCTGACGCACAGTACGGCGGGCCTGGTGTACGGGTCGGACTCGCAGGGCAACGGGCCCGCCACGATCTACCAGTACGACGTGGCGACCAACACCTCGCGGATCTTCGCCACCCGTGGCGTGATGCCGGCCGCCGGCACCGCGGAGGCGACCGTGTACTGCACGCTCACCTGCACCAGGCCGGTCGACCCGGCTGACCCGCCGGGCGGGCAGGCCACGTTCCGGTTCGCCCAGGGCCTGTTCGTCGACGCTGGTGGCACCGTGTACCTGGCCGAGGACGCCCTGGCAGGCGCCCGCGGCGGGCGTGGGCACCTGTGGGACGCGCCGTTCATCCCGTATCCCTCCGGGGTGACGCCGGTGCCGCTGCCCGATCCCGGGACGGACCCGACCGCCCACACCTGTGCGGTCACGGTGCCGGTGCCGGCTCTGGCCAGTGGCATGACGTACTGGGTCCAGTTCACCAGCCACGATCCGGGACCGATCAGCTCGACGTGGGGCATTCCGGTGCCTCAGTCGGCACAGCTGCAGATCTACCCGGGCAATCCGTTCGTCGGCCTGGCCGACCCGGTGTCGAAGGGCCCGGTGAACGGAGCGGTGGCCAAGCAGGTCACCTCGAACACCACCACGTTCGACGTGAGCACCGCGCCCGCGACGGAGCCCGCTGGGACCTACACGGCCCAGTTCTTCAACGGCTCCAACTCGTTCGCCGCGACCACCGCGACGCTCACCTATGAGAACACGGGCACGGCGGCGTGCCCGGCGTCACCCCTGGTCGGCCACGTGGCCAACTGAGGGCGGTACGAGCGGCTACCGGATCACTCTCACCGGTCCGGTAGCCGCTCGGCCGGTACCATCGACAGCGGACGTCATCGAGGGAGCGGAGCCCTGACCAGACAAATTCCGCAGTGGACTGACACCCGACCTCGGCTGCTCCTGGTGGAGGACGACCCGGAGCTGACCGAGTTGCTCGTGCGGCTGCTGTCCCACGAGTCCTACGAGGTCGACGTGGCGGCCGACGCCCAGCGAGGGCTGCACCTGGGCCTCACCCGCACCTACGACGTGGTCGTCATGGACCGCCGACTCCCGGCAGGCGACGGCCTGGACCTGCTGGTTCTGTTGCGCGCCAAGGGAATCGTCACACCGACGCTGTTCCTGTCCGCGCTGGGCAACCCGGCCGACCGGGTGGCCGGGCTCGACGCGGGCGCCGAGGACTACCTGGCCAAGCCGTTCGACGTCGACGAGCTGCTCGCCCGGCTGCGCGCGCTGCGCCGCAGGCACCTGGACCAGGCCCGACGCCTGCCCGTGCCCGGCGGGGTGCTCGACCTGGACACCCGCCTGGTGGTCCGGCAGGACCGGCCGGGGCAGCGGCTGTCGATCCGCGAGTGCGCGCTCCTGGCCACCCTGGCCGGCCGGCCGCGCAAGGTCTTCTCCCGCGACGAACTGCGGATGCTCGCCTTCGACGACGCGGGCGTCGAGATCGTCGACACCTATGTGCACTACCTACGTCGCAAACTCGGTCGCGACGTCATCGACACCGTCCGCGGCTACGGCTACCAGCTGGGCGCGGTGCGCTGACCCCCGCTGACCCCCGCTGATCGAGCGCGGCATTGTGCCTCGGTGGCCGTAAATCCCCGGTACGGAGTGACGATCCGATGGTCGGAGGATGAAGTCGGGGTGCTCGTCGTATCGGCGGGTGTCGAGGCTGTACGCTGACGCCAGCTCACGGGTACCGCCGTGACGTGGCAGATCCCGGACCTCGATGTGCCGCCCACGCTACATCGGAGGATCGGATGACCACGGCCCAACCCGCGCCCGCCCCTGCCCAAGTCGGCAGTGACTACGCGGAGCTCTCCCGGACCATCCGCGACGCGGGACTCCTCCGGCGGCGTTACGGTTACTACCTGCTCACCATCGGCCTGACGGTCACCGCGTTCGCCGCGGCATGGGTGGTGTTCGGCTTCCTCGGCAACTCGTGGTGGCAACTCTTCGTCGCCGGCTTCCTGGCTCTGGTCTGCACGCACCTGTCGTTCATCGGCCACGACGCGGGGCACAAGCAGATCTTCCGTGGTCGCCGGGCCAATGATGTGGTCGGCCTGGTGCACGGCGGGCTGGTGGGCCTGAGCTATGGCTGGTGGGTG